>DATCSW010000037.1:0-12038 GCA_036568265.1 Thiobacillus sp. | reverse complement strand
ACGTCAGGCTGCTCGAACCCATCGGCTATATCCCGCCCGCCGAAGCTGAGGCAAACTACTACAGGCAACTCGCCGAACAGGCCGAGTCAACGGCCTGCACTTAAACCAAATGGCCTCCACGAAACCCGGGGCGGTTCAAAGAAGCGGTCGTTAAACATGTCGATCACTTCTTCCCACTGAGTGCGTTCCTTAGCCGCTTGATCCTCAATCTGTTTGCGTCGGGCCTCAGCCGCCTGGTGCTTAGCTAGCAAATCCTGATAAAGCTCAAACCTGGCTTTGATGTAGGACTTCCACACTTCCTGCTTGAAGGCAGGCATGTTCGACAACCGAACCAACAGCTCCTCGTGGCTCGATAGGTAGGCCTCGAAATCTCGAACGGTGGCATTCTTCTGAATCAGCTTATCGATCTCTGCGAACTTCTTCTTGAGATCCTTGTCGTTTGAAATCGCATCCTTCTCTTTGGCAATCAGGTCTTCAAGTTCCTTCTGGCTATTGATTTCAAGCTTCGCGTCGGCATTTAGGTTGACCGTATGCTTTGCCTCGAAGAACCCGTTGTCAGCGAGCTGCTTCGCGACGGTCGTCGCGTTGTAGTAGTTGAAGGTACCCTTCTTAAAATACGTGGAGGCTGCTAGGAGTTCGTTGTACTTCTTGATGTACTCTTCAATTGCAGTCTTGAAATCCTTGGTGGCCAGGAAACCAAGCACTTTGTCGTCAAAAATCACGTCGTAGGGGACACCGGCAAGCGGTGCGTCTGGCTGTGCCTCGACTTCATCCTTAATGCGGTTCAGTGCAATATAGAATTGGTCTTCCCGCGCTGTGAACGTGGATGACAACTCCTTCTCCAAGTCTTTCTTTGAACCTGATTGCTCCTTCAAAGCCTTCAGCAGCGCGCCCTTTGCGATGTCGATTTCCGCATGCAGGGTTTCATACTCTTTGCGCAGTGCCGGATTGACAAGCAACGTTGAGGTCTTTGCTGAATTCTTCATGGCTTCGTCATAAGGGCGAACAACTAGGACGCTTTCATTCGGCAAATCGGTACCGGTTTCATCCCTGATGACGCGCTGGCTCGCGCGCGCTGGGAATATTCGGTCTTTGGATGCAACGCCGTCTGCGATGTCCTGAAAAGTCTGTGCCAGCGAAGACTTCATCGAACCGTTCGGCGCATAGATTGCGCAGGCTTTTGTCTTCGAGAAGTCGAAGGTTGTCTGTAGCTTCCTGATGCCGTAGCAATTTTCGAGGTCGATCGTCACTGTCTTCACGAACTAATTCCCTTCATGCAATGGTCGATGTAGTCCGGCTGCGTATTCCGGTGAAAACAGCCATTCATTCCGCCCTAAATTCGGCTAGCGTCTATTGGAGCGCAGTGTTATATGACGTCATTCCAGTGCCACTTCACAATGAGCGACGGATCGACGTCGGTCTCGAGAAGAACTTGAGTTCGCACCATGTCCAGCTCCATTTCAGTGATCCCAATGTCTGCTCCGAAGAAGCGGTGCGCGTCCCCAACCACTGCACCCATACAGTTTAGAGCTTGGAGGCACAAAGTTAGCACCTCCAATTCGCCAAGTTCCTCCACGACCCAGGTTCTGTGAACTCCAAACTGCTCCCATGGCTGCGAGCGCTCATCATCGAGGAAGAAGCCAACATTTGCCTTCAACCGTTCCAAGGCCCACGCTGACGGGGTGAGGAGCGGCACAGGGTGCTGCATTCCAAGCTTGAAACTACGGCCGCGAAAGAGACCGGACCACGCGGTGCTCCGTGCTTTCAGCGAGCTCTGCTTCACAACAATGTTCCGCGCTTGGACAAATCGTCGTAGCAGATCGCTCTGCTTCATGTCCGCTTGCTTGCTCGCGTACCAGGATTCAAAGCCTTCGGGCTTTTTCGGTTCGCTCTGCAACATGAAGGTGATGTTCCGCAGCGCCTGGATGAAGGCGTTTAAATTGAACTGAAACTCCAAGGGGACGTGGTAGTACTCGGCGCACTTCCCGAGAAAATAGGCCGCCTCTTTAAACTTCTGATGTGTGTCCGGGATTGGGCTTTCTCCTCGGTTGTTCACGTCTGAGGTTCCTGAGCCGTATAACATTTGAATTCACCGGCCTGCGCGGCTTTTTGCGCAGGTCCGGTGGAATGATGGGTTGGGCGTCGGGCGGTCACAGTTCAGCCTCTTCCCGCCGTAAGTCGAGTCTTGGAATTATGGCCGCTAACCGCAGCTGTAGAGTGGTCATTTAGAAAGTTTAATTCGCGAGTGCAAATATGGCATGCAATGACGGTGTGGCCTAAGGCGAATCTCTAACGACATAGGTCTAAAGCGACTAATGACTTCCGTTCGGACCAAGAAAGATCGTGGTTTTCGTCAGTGCTGTCTTGACGCAGATTAAGATGAAAACGTTATATGGGTGTTTGAACGCCTCTGCTAGGCATTCATGCCTATCTCCGTTACGGTCCGTGAGTTCAAGCTCACGCGGCCCAGTCATTTTGCGATTACCGACCGGAATCATGGCGCCGATCTTGTCGTCGGGCGTAAACTCTGCCGGCAGTTCCAATTGGCCGAACTTTTCTTCAAACGAAGGTGAGGAAACGACCCGGCGGAGCCCTGCTTTGAAACCATCAAAAGCCACAATCTCCGGTGGATCAAGAACGATTACCACGCATGCATGGTCATTTTTACGGACGTACTGGCGAAGCGATGCATAAATCGACGCGCCGTATTTTCGGCTCAGATTCATCGGACACTTGAGCCCGAAACTATGGTCGCGAGCCTCGGTAATGAAGCCATCCAGTTGAAACAGCACCTCCGTCGCGAAATTGTTCGCCTCGCGATCAAAGGCCTCCGCCACATCGGGGGCTAAAGATTTTTCGCAATCCTCGACGACGGCATACAGTCCGCGTTGCCATGGCAGTACGCCATGACCAGCTTCGTGCAACTTGATGAAGGTCTGCTTGGATGCCCCGAGGCTATGGTCGACGAACACCAGTCTTGCGGTAGCATCGAATATCCCCAAGACTTTGGACAACGCCTGTTTCAATGCGGCGCTGGCTTTGCGCCGCATCCGGTGGAGAAAACCCTCGTCGAGTACGTTCTCCGGTGCAACAAGCAGCTTCGCCGCCGACATGATGTCGTCGACAGGCGTCGGAAAACGACCGATCGCGCCTGCTTCGTACAGCAGCTTTTCGGCTTCTTTTCTGACCTTCCGGTATTGGTCAGGCGTTAGGCTGCTGTCGTCCGCTCTCAAGATTTACTCTTTAGCGATCGAATATATCCGAGGTACTTCAGAAGCTCGACTTCTTCCTCTGCTGTCAAGTTATCGGAAGCAAATGTGGCAGCACTCCCGTGCTTCACATTACTGCTGCGCGCACTGGACGTGGTGATGTAGCCAGCCAACTCCATAAGCTTTTCATATGCCACACCGTAAACCTCCGACAGACTGTGCAGCATGTGGGGGGACGGCTTGGTAATTTTCCCGCGCTCCAACTGGCTCAGGTAGGCGTTCGAGACTTCCTTACCCGTCGCCTCTTCCACTTCTCTTAGGGTCAATCCTTTTACTTGCCGCAAACTCGCCAAGTAAGAAGCCAGCGCACTTGTTGCATTGGCTTCAGCCCCGATCGGCTTGGTCGCCATAGCACCTCCTTCACGAAGAACTTTCGGATAGTACCAGCATAGTTGCCTTGCGTAGTATTTCAAGCGCCGCTAAGTATTTGCTTGACAGACTTTGCGGCGCTTGAAATACTACGCTAAACGACGCCACTGAGGTCTTGATAAGCGAGGCTGGGATAGTCGGAGGGGTTCAAATAATGACGGTAGCTGACAAAGAACACGAGCAGAAGGGCCATGACCAGGGCGACAAGGTGGAGGTTGCGATCGTGACCACTAGCGGCTTTTACCCGGAAACGGGCTTCATCCAGGTACCGGCCAACCAGAAGGTCGAAGTCGAACTAAAAAAGGCCGCAAAATCCCTCAATTTGACGGATACGTCGAACTGGGTGGTCAAGGTGGCCGGGCGCACGATTGATCCCAATCATAGTTATACCGAAAACCAGTTATCCGGTGAGGTAGAGATCGACTGGGGTCCGCGCGAAGGCGGCGGCGGGCAGCGCGATGCATGAACTGCTGTCGCAGCGGTTGTTCGACGAGCAGGTGAAGCACCTGACCCCGCGCTTGGCTCAGTCGCGCGGCTGGGTGGTTCACCAAGTGTCGTATCCGATTCTCGATTTTGAGTTCCAGACAGAGGGGCGTACACCCATCCGTTTGAGGCTCAACTGCCAGAATTGGAATACGCAGCCTCCCTCCATCGATCTACTTGACTCGGCGGGGGCCTACCTGCAGAAGCTGCCGGGTGGCATGTCGTTGGTCTTCAACCCTTCAGCGCATGAAAGAACGGGCCGCCCGTTCGTATGTATGAGGGGCTCGCTTGAATACCACACGCATCCGAGCCATCTCTCCGACCCTTGGGAAGGTCTGCGAACTTCGGACAATTACACCCTGGGCGGCATCCTGACGCAATTGTGGCACGCCTGGCAGAACGGACAAACATGACTTCCACAATCTTCATCCCTCCACCGGGCATTGCACAAACCCTGCAAAACCTTCAGAGGAGCGGGCAGCGCCGCCAAGAAGGCATCGTGTTCTGGCTCGGTCGCCGGACGGGTGAGCGCATCGACATCGCCGAAGTGTACGAACCAATGCACGAAGCGAAAGCCGATTACTTCCATATTCCGCCGCGAAGCATGCAGGCATTGCAGCAAGAGTTGCGAACAAAGCGCCTGATGATCGCAGCACAGGTGCACTCCCATCCCATGGAGGCTTTCCACTCCCGAGCGGACGATACATGGGCGGTCATTCGACATGTAGGCGCCGTATCCATTGTGCTGCCCTACTTCGCCGCTAATACAAGCACGGACTCGTTTTTCGAGGACGCTGCGATATTTCAGCTCAATGCAACCAATCGCTGGCTGCAGGTGCCCGAAAACAGAAAGGATGACATATGCCGAATATCGCAATAATCCCGGCCGTACGTCACGCGAACGCACGAGCATTGGCATCCGCCCTCGGACTTCTTGAAACTGAGCACGCAGCGGAGTTGCTTGCTGTATCTGTCCTGGTGACCATATCCCATGACGACCCAGTGGCCATCCAACTAGCGGAAGATGTGATCGTCCTACTCTCCAGAACCATTGACGAGGTTGCGCTCTCGGGAATCGCATCGCCCACGCTCGAAATCGTCATCGGCGATGCAGAACCGCACCTCGCTAAGACAGAAGTGTTCCGTGTCGCGGTCTCGACGACGCATGCCACGATTGGCAGTGCTCTTACTAATTGGGGTAGCTTGGCGAAAGTAGCTCCAATCCTGCGCCGTATGGTTGCTTGCTATGTCTGCGCAGCCGCCATGAAGCGAGTTGTTCCCCAGCTCGAATATCCGCGAGTGGATCCGCTGACGCTGCCTTTCGATAGTCTCGGAATCGACCTCGCCGTCATCAATGATGAAATTCCGCTAGGTAAGGCTTATCTTGCGGGTGCGGGCGCGATCGGCAACGCACTCCTCTGGGCGATGCAGGGACTCAACGTAAGTGGCGAACTGCATGTTGTCGACTTTGATCATATAGAGAACGGAAACCTTCAGCGTCAGGTGTGGTTCGAGGAACAGGATCTTGGAAAAATGAAGTGCAACTGCTTGGTCGATAAAGCGCAGCCGCACTTCCCCGATCTCAAGTTGATCCCACGCAACAGCGAACTTCAGTGTCTTCCCGAAAAAAGCCGCGGCGCTTGGTTGTCCAAGCTCATAGTTGCTGTCGATAGTCGCCGGGTCCGTCGCCGACTTCAGGAAGACGTTCTGCCCGGTGAAGTTTTCGATGCATCCACCACGGACATCACTGAAGTAGTGGTGCACTATCATCGCCAACCGACTGAGCATGCCTGTCTCAGCTGCATCTATATCGAAGATGCCGTGGAGCAGGAGTTTGAAGCCCACATTGCCGCCCAGCTTGGCATCCCCGTTGAAAAGGTACAGGAGTCTGTGATCGATCTCGAGGCAGCCGAGGCAATCATCCGCAAGTATCCTCAGGATATTCCCGGGACGGATTCGATTGTTGGCTTGGCGTATGACACCTTGTTCAAGAGTTTGTGCGGAACAGGCAAGCTGTCACGTGAGCGAGAAAACACGACCGTCACTCCGTTCGCCTTCGTTTCGGCCTTGGCCGGCATCCTGCTGGCATTGGAGCTGGTACGGCGCCACACCCGAGGCAAACACGATCAGTCGTTTAATTACTGGAAGGTTAGTCCTTGGCACACGCCTTTTGCGCGGAACCGAAGGCTTCTCCCTAGTGAGCCAAGATGTGGGCTGTGCGGCGATCCAATGGCAAAAGCGGTCTTGGGGGAACTCTGGAGCTGATCTCAGTAAAGATCGGCCACTTTCGTTCGGGCAGTCCCACACCGTTTTGGCAATCGGTCGTACACGCTGGTGTCAAGTTCAATTGCAGTCACTCACTGTTACCTAATGGTCACCGGCGGTTTTGGCCGATAATCCGCCGGTGGAGACTAGCCTGCTTACTGTCGCTTCCTCGGCCTTTGCTGCCGTTGACGTACTGCGCCACAGATGTCAGCTATACAACGCAGACCGGCCAGACCAGAATGCCGATGAGGCCAGAAAGCCGCCGCACGAAGGGCACCTTGATGGCCTTCGTGCGGCCGACGCTCTCGCTGCTATACCTCAGTCTGCTCCGATATCTCCAGTGCGTCATCGACCTCGATCCCAAGGTATCGAACCGTACTCTCCAGCTTGGTATGACCAAGCAAGAGCTGGACGGCCCTTAGGTTCTTGGTCCGCTTGTAGATCAGTGTCGCCTTGGTCCGCCGCATGGTGTGCGTGCCATAGACCGTCGAATCGAGTCCGATGGCCGCAACCCACTGATGCACGATGCGGGCGTACTGGCGGGTTGAAACATGGGGCGAATTCGCCAGGCGACTTGGGAACAAGTAGTGCTCCGGCCTCAAACTTGCCATTTCGATCCATGCCAGGACGGCAGATCTGGTCGGTTCGGTCAACTCGAACTGTACCGGACGTTGGGTTTTTCGCTGCACGACCATCGCGCGGGGCAATATCTGGTTGCCGTGCGTCACGTCCCGAACGTGCAGATTCACCAGATCGCAGCCACGCAACTTGCTGTCGATTGCCAGGTTGAACATGGCCAGGTCGCGAACGCGCTGTTCGTTTTGAAGATGGATTCGGATAGCCCAGATGTCCTTTGGCTTGAGCGGTGGCTTTTGGCCGACCAGCTTGCCCTTGTTCCAGGGTTCCCGAGTTTGATTGGTTTCCATGTCAGACTCCTTCGTGGTTGATGGGAGTCTGATTGTCTTGCCGAATCGCGGACGGCTGATTTCTGGTGGACAGATTGGATGCGTACAACCGGAAAAGTTGCCACCGGCGCAAAGCCATAAGGTGGCATGAAAACCAAGGTTTCACGTCAAGTAAACACGACACGGTTCATGGGCTGTCTCTCGGGTATCTCGCTGCACCCATCGCAAACAGTGGGTACGTCTCCTCGAGACATCAACTGGCGCATAACTTCCACGCCAGGAAAGTCACGTGCGTCTTTGATGAAGCAACAAGGTAATTCCTTGCCATTTACATCAAAGTAACGCATCAGCGGTCTCGACAAGTAGCGACAGGTTCCAGCCGCATGTTTGACGGGGGGGTTGACGACAGGACGGTCTTGATAATGTCGGGCATAGTCTGATTTGGGCTGAATTGGCTGGATGATATGCCGGGTCAGCCCATGCACCCGCAAGTAGTCCTTCAGCGCATCCATAGGTTGCCCGTAATTGACGGTATGGATGATGAGCCGCTTCGGCCCCAAGCTTTTCAGCAGGTCGTCGACATTTCGGAGTACGCAATCAAGTTTGAGACGTCCGATTCGATTTGCTTCGACCTCATCCACGGTATCCAAAGAAATACCCAAGTTCGGAAGATGTCGGTTGGCCAGCTCGGCGTCGATTCGACTTGCATTGGTGATGGTGTAGGGGATGTAGCCGGCTTTGCGTAGACGCTCTGCCCAATCCCAGAAACGCGGATGCATCGTGGGCTCACCTTCACCCTGCAACGATACGGCATGCCTGCCGGGAGTGAGACGCCCAAAAATATCGTTCATGGTTGCCTCCGTCATGTGACGCTGAGGCATGGTGCGCCCTGCACAATAGAAGCAACGGAAGAGGCATGGTGCGCCCTGCACAATAGAAGCAACGGAAATTGCATTTGGTTGTTATTTCTATCTGATGGAACATGTCGCTACCGCTCCCGCAGACTCTCACTCGTCACCTGCATCAGCGGACTCAGGAAATACTCGATCACCCGCCGCTTGCCTGTCTTGACCTCAACCGTCACCGCCATGCCCGGAGAGAGTCGCACCGTCTTGTTCTCCACCTGCAACGTATCCCTGGCGAGCTTCACCCGGGTCGAATAGATCAATCCCAGTTTCTCGTCCTGGATGGCATCCGATGACACCTGGGTGATGGTGCCGTGGATCGTGCCGTACTTGGTGAAGGGGAAGGTCTCCACCTTCACCTCGACAGCCTGTCCCGGATTGACAAAGCCGATGTCCTTGTTGGGCAGCATGGCTTCGACTTCGAGCACGTTGTCTTTGGGCACGATCACCATCAGGGGCTGGGCGGGGGTGACCACTCCGCCCACGGTGCTGACGGCAAGTTGCTGTACGGTGCCCGCCACCGGCGCAGTCATGCGCATCAAACGGCCACGCTGGTCGGCCTTGACCAGTTCCTGTTCCAGCGACGCAGCCTTTTGCGATGCCAGATTGAGCTGGTCCAGCAAAACCCGGCGCGTCTCGGCGGTGAGCGTGGCTTGCTGCTGCTGCGCTTCCATCAAGGCGGCGCGGATTTCAGACACTTTGGATCGGCTGCTGGCCAGATCCTGTTCCTGTTCGATGCGCACCTGTTCACGATCCAGATAACCGTGCTGGGAGATGAAGTTCTCTTTCACCAGCTTTTGGTAATCCTGCGCGCGCTGTCGGGCGATGGGCACGGTCTGTTCGAGTTTGACGACCTGATCCTGGGTAGCCTGGAGCTCTGCCCGGCGGCGCGCGATCTCGGCCTGCAATTGCAGTTGACGCGCCTGGTATTCCTGATATTGGCCGCTGGCCTGACTTTGCTCGGCAACCAGGCGGGCGGTATCTGCGCCGTCCAGCGGTTTCAGCCTGGGTGCCCTGCCGCTTGCCAGCGCCGCCAGCAGCGCTTCTGCACGCAGCGCTTCCAATCGCGCCGTCAGGGCTTCGTTGCGCAGTCGGTCGCTGTCGGCGGTGGTGATGGTGGCATCGAGTTCGATCAGCACCTGCCCCAGCGTGACTTCCTGCCCGTCGCGCACGTGGATCGCCTTGACCACGGCGGTCTCCATCGGCTGGATGACCTTGGTGCGGTCGTTGGGAATGATCTTGCCAACGGCGGTGGCGACCACATCGATGCGGCCAAAGCTGGCCCACAGGACCGCAATCACGGCAAAGGCAATGATCAGCCACAGCGTAATGCGGGGCGCGGGGTGGACCGGCGTATCGCGCAAGGCGAGCGCGGCCGGCAGAAACTGGGCCTCGTGCGCTTGCAGCACAGGGGCGTCGGTCTCTTTGCGCTGCGACCATGCGTGGCGGAAGATTTTGGCGTAGCGCTTGAAGAGGTCGGCGAAGGCTTGGCGTTTCATTTCAGTCGATCTCAGGCGTGTTGCAGCCGATGCAGGCGGGAATAATGGCCCGCTTCGTGTTGCAAAAGCTCGTCGTGCGTACCTGATTCGACGATCTGGCCGTGATCCATCACCAGTATGCGGTTCGCATGGCGCACCGCAGACAGGCGGTGGGCGATGACGATGACGGTGCGGCCCTGGCAAATGGCTTTCATGTTTTGCTGGATGATGCGCTCCGATTCGTAATCCAGCGCGCTGGTGGCTTCGTCGAAGATCAGGATGCGCGGCTCGTTCATCAGGGCACGCGCAATGGCGATGCGCTGGCGCTGGCCGCCCGAAAGGGTTGAGCCGTGTTCGCCGACCATGGTGTCATAGGCTTCCGACAGTTCCAGAATGAATTCGTGCGCCCCGGCCAGCTTGGCCGCCTGGATCACCTGCTCCAGCGGCGCACCGGGGTCGGCCAGGGCGATGTTCTCGCGCAGGGTGCGGTTGAACAGCACGTTCTCCTGCAACACCACCCCGATCTGCCGTCTCAGGCTGGCGGCATCGATGAGCGTCAAATCGATTCCGTCGATCAGCACCCGGCCGCGCTCTGGCACGTACAGGCGCTGAATTAATTTAGTGAGCGTGCTCTTGCCCGAACCGGAGCGGCCGACGATACCGATGACTTCACCGGGCGCAATGTCCAGACTGATGCCTTTGAGCACTTCGGGGGTGTCGGGCCAGTAGCGGAACTGGACCTGATCGAAGGTGATACGGCCGGCGATCGGCGGCAGGCTGCTCTTGGCGCCGGCTGCTTCGGTGGGGGCATTGAGAATGTCACCCAAGCGCTGGACCGAAATACCGGTCTGCTGGAAGTCAGTCCACAGCTGCGCCAGACGCATGATCGGCTGCGCGACGCGGCCAGCCAGCATGTTGAAGGCGATGAGTTGGCCCACGGTGAGTTGGCCCTCGATCACCAGCCTGGCGCCCAGCCATAGGGTGCCCACGGTGACGAGCTTGCCCACCAGATTGGTGCTTTCGTGTGCCAGCGTTGAAACGGTCGCTGACTTGAATCCGGCCGACACATATCCCGCCAGTTGCGCATCCCAACGACGCTGCATCTGCGGTTCCACCGCCATGCTCTTGAGGGTATCGATGCCGGATACGGTCTCGACCAGGAAAGCCTGGTTCTCGGCGCCGCGGTTGAACTTCTCGTGCAGCCGCGCGCGCAGCAGCGGCGTGACCAGCAGCGCAATCACGAAATACAGCGGCAGGGACGCCAGCACCACCAGCGTGAGCCAGCCGCTGTAGAACAGCATCACAGCGATGAACACGACCGAGAACAAGACGTCGAGCACGACGGTGATCGAGTTGCCGGTGAGGAAGGCGCGGATGTTCTCCAGTTCACGCACGCGGGCGACCGAATCGCCGACGCGGCGGGCCTGGAAGTAGCCCAGCGGCAGCGCGAGCAGATGCCGGAACAGCCGTGCGCCGAGTTCGACGTCGATGCGGCTGGTGGTGTGGGCGAACACATAGCTGCGCAGACCCGAGAGCACCACTTCGAAGATTGACACCACCAGAAGCCCGACGGCGATGACGTCGAGCGTGGTCAGCCCCCGGTGCACCAGCACCTTGTCCATCACCACCTGAAAGAATAGCGGGGTGACCAGCGCAAACAGATTGAGCACGAACGATACCAGCAGCACTTCCCCGAGCAGCTTGCGGTATTTGACGACAGCGGGGATGAACCAGGAGAAGTCGAACTTCGCCATGTCGCCGACGAGCGAGGCGCGGGAGGTGAAGAGGATCAGTTCGCCAGGCCAGCGCGCCAGCAGTTCCTCGCGCGAAATGACCTGGGGCCGTTCGGCCTTGGGATCGTGGATCAGCGCCTTGTCGGCATCGAACCGGGCGAGGATGAAATAGCCGCCGTTGTTGTCCACCGCCATGGCAGGCAGCGGAGTCCGGTCGAGACGGTCGAGCGTGGTCTTGACCGGCTTCGCCTGCAACCCCAGGTGCTTGGCGGCGAGCAGGATTTCGGTTTGGCCGAATGCCGCGCCCGATGCCTTGAACTGATGCGCAAGCTGGTCGGGGTCGGTGGCAATCTGGTGAAAGCGCGCCAACATCACCAGGCAGGTGAGGCCGGTGTCCAGCGGTGCACTGGGTGTGGCCGCAACACGTGGAGATTCTTGTTCTGACATATACCGCTCAACGTAAAGGGAAAAGCCCGCGGGCTTACCACCCTAACAGGCTGCTGAAATACCTCCCAACCGGACCACATCAGCAGCCCCTCAGAAGTTAAACTGATCCTGATTCATTGACCCAGCCAGAGCCCCCCTTCATGCGCGGACCCGACACCTTCACCGAGAGCCTGTTCACCCTGCG
>DATCSW010000036.1:0-298848 GCA_036568265.1 Thiobacillus sp. | reverse complement strand
GGGGTCAGATACCGTCTTGAATAGCAACCCCGTTCATAGCGAAATTTGCATCAAATGGTTTTCCTGATTTCACCACCCCGTAGATCAAGTGGGCCAGTTTACGCATCGCCGCACCCACGACTGCCTTTGGTGCCAGGCCGTTCGCTTTCATTCTTGCGCCAAATATTTGTAGGATAGGGTTGTGGCGTAACGCCACCAGCCCCGGCATATACAAGGCTTTGCGCAGCTCCGCATGGCCCGTGCGCGAGATCAGCGTGCGTCCCTTGACCGAGCTTCCAGACTGACGCTGACGTGGGCAAATTCCAATGAAAGCGGCTAGCGCCTTGGCGTTGGTGAAGCGGCGAACATTACCCGCATAGGCTAATACCTTCGCCACAGTGGTTTCGCCAATGCCGGGGATACTGGCTATCAACTCGGCATCCTGCTTGAGCTCAGGATGCCCATCGATGTGGTCGTTGATTTCGCGCTGCAGTTTGGCGATCTGCTTGTCGAGCCAGGCTATGTGGCTTTTAACATTGGGCAATACGGTGGTCTCTCCGCTGGCGTGATGCGCCTCCAATCGGTTGACCTCCTGCTGATGCATATCTTTCAGAGCTTGCAGCCGCTCGACCATGGCACGCAGTTGCCGATAGGCCGGGCTCGGCGGCGTCCACACACTGGGGTTCATGGCAGCACAGAAGCGCGCCAACAAGGCAGCATCTGCGCAATCAGTCTTGTTGCGAGCCAGTTCGCTTTGGGCAAAGCCTTTGATGCGGGCCGGATTGACAACGCTGACGATCCATCCCAGATCAACCAATGCCAAAGCAACCTGTTCACTATAGGGACCGGTCGCCTCCATGCAGATATGGGTGTTGTTGACGAAAGCACTGCGCTCTTTCAGCCAGGTATCCAGCAGCGCAAAGCCCGATCGATCATTACTCACTACTTTGGATTTGATCTTGCCGTTTAACAGGATGGCACAATCAAGCTTGCGTTTTGAAACATCAATTCCGACATAGGTGGATATGACATGCGTGGCTGCGTTCATCGTTTTAACCTTCCTCGTATGCAGGCTCTGGCACTATGATGCAGCGCTGGCCCAAGTTACCGTTCGGTTTGTGAGAAACGAGAAATGAGTCGGGCACCTATCTGACCCACAGGCTTGACCTAAAAAAGGCTGACCTTAAGTCTTGCCGATGTCTCCCAACTCAGCCGGCTCGATCACGTCGGAAAGTTTACTCCCGAGGCTTTCAAAGTCGGCTGGGGAAGGATACGAGGTCTTGTCTTTTGCCGCAAAAGGCAAGACCTGACCCCGAAGTTTGTTTGCTGCATTTTCGGTAAATGGCTGGGTGCGTTCTCAACAGCATAGTGATAAACGTAACGGAAGAAATCGTGTTCTACCGGCTTACCTAATTCATCCGCATCTGGTAGCAGTGCGTGTTCACGAACAAGGTGCTTAATTTTCAGACTTATGGCCGAAATAAGTAGCGGGTCTAATTTTTTTACATATACATCACGAAGTCCTGCACATGACCCCAGCAGCCAATCAAGGAGGGATATCGGAGCCAGCAACAGGCCCACCAACAACCTAATTGCCCTCCGTTGAAACGTCTTCTCACTGACTGCCCAGTATCCAGAGTTGGGTAGATCGAGAAGGCTTTTCGACGGGTAGCCGAATGTCCATATGGAGTAGCGCTCAACCGTGATTGAAGAAACAAAACTAAGGAAATGACCTACCGCGTAGGAAGCGAGAATAAAAGGAATGTAGATTTCCGCACTGTCAAAGCTGAGACTCGTTGCGATGTGTTGCAGCGAGTCTCCACCAGGTTGGACGTGTGCGTATGCAGCCATCAGCCCATAGACGAATATGGCGCCTGGCGTGAAATATCCGAGTGAGTCATATAAAGAAAATGGGTTCTGTTTTAAGTCCAAGATCGAGTTCCTTTAATATCACCGGTGGCACAGAACAATTCGACCCTGGTCACTTTGATCCCATGGTGGGTAATCCGAACCTGGCCCCTTTGATTCCGCTCATCGATGGAAAAGTGTCATTGCAATACCTGACCCCGGGGTCCCCAAATGTCTAAGGTATAGCTTTATCAGCCGGAGGTAATACAGAAACGGGAAGATCATGTCCCGCAATCTCATCGAGGGAGAGTGGGCGTGTGATGTATCCAATAAACATCAGTAACGCTAGACAAGCTAATGAGATAAACGCGAAAGCTTTTTTGTAGAAAGGATTGCTATCGGAATCCGGATTCCGTGCGGGCATGTTTAACAAAACAAGAAAAACGCTGGCCGATATAAGTGCATAAGCAATGAACCAACCTGCGGATTCACGAAGAAATATTGCTAAGGCAGGAATCATGAAAAGGACGGCACTAAATGGGCTATGTTTGCTCCCACCCGTAACCATCATCAGAATGGCAGTGAGCGCCAAATCCATTACAAATACGATCGAAAGGGCCGTTCGTGCCTCTATCGTGGAAAAAGTGACACCCGGAAATAGTGCCCCCCAAACTTTGTAAAAGTCATTAGAAAGCAAGATAAAAGAAAACGATGCTAACGTTGCCCCGAGAAGAAGCAGTGCGAGGCTGAACATGCTAACCGCCCGAAATGGTTGGGCCACATCGATTAACCTTTCTCCTCGAACAAATAAGAACAATCCAATCGCCAAAATGATCATGAGGATCAATTGGATAAGCAGCGTTGCTGCGATAACATGGATCGGAAGTAATAACTGAGGTGGGCTCATATACGTAGTTTCTGATTGTTATGTTTATATAAAAAAAGGCGCATTCACATGCGCCTTTTTCCATTCCAGTCAATCAATCCCAGCTCAACGCCCCGCCCGTCTGGTACTCCGTGACCCGCGTCTCGAAGAAGTTTTTCTCCTTCTTCAAATCGATCATTTCGGCCATCCAGGGGAAGGGGTTGGTGACGCCGGGGAACATTTCGTCGAGGCCGATCTGCTGGCAGCGGCGGTTGGCGATAAAGCGCAGGTATTCCTTGAACTGGGCTGAGTTCAGGCCCAGCACGCCGCGCGGCATGGTGTCTTCGGCGTAGCGGTATTCGAGCTCGACGCCTTTCTGGAACAGGCCGGTGAGTTCTTTCTTGAACTCGTTGGTCCAGAGGTGGGGGTTTTCCAGCTTGATGGTGTTGATGAGGTCGATACCAAAATTGCAGTGCATCGACTCGTCGCGCAGGATGTATTGATACTGCTCGGCGGCGCCGGTCATCTTGTTCTGGCGGCCCAGGGCGAGGATCTGCACAAAGCCGACGTAGAAGAACATGCCTTCCATGATGCAGGCAAACACGATCAGCGACTTGAGCAGCGCCTGGTCGGCTTCGGGGGTGCCGGTCTTGAAGTTGGGGTCGGTCAGCGTGTTGATGAAGGGGATGAGGAAATCATCCTTGTCGCGGATGCTGGCCACTTCCTGATAGGCGTTGAAGACTTCGCCTTCGTCCAGGCCCAGGCTCTCGACGATGTATTGGTAGGCGTGGGTGTGGATGGCTTCTTCAAACGCCTGACGCAGCAGGTACTGGCGGCACTCGGGCGCGGTGATGTGGCGATAGGTGCCGAGCACGATGTTGTTGGCGGCCAGCGAATCGGCGGTGACAAAAAAGCCGAGGTTGCGCTTGACCAGACGGCGCTCGTCATCGGTGAGCGCGGTGGGGTCTTTCCACTGCGCGATGTCGCGGCTCATGTTCACTTCTTGCGGCATCCAGTGGTTGGCACAGCCGGCCAGGTATTTTTCCCACGCCCATTTGTATTTAAAAGGTACGAGCTGATTCACATCCGTGGTGCCGTTGATCACGCGCTTGTCGGCCGCGTTGACGCGACGCGCTTGCGGAGCGGGCGCTTCTTCAGCGGCTACCTGCGCCGGTTCGGCATCCTTGCGCAAAAAAGCCGGCACATCGACGGTTTTGGCGGCGGGTGTGAAATCATCTTCAAAATTCAGCATCGTTCTAACTCTCCTTTGGTTTAACCCAAGTGGGCTGGGCCCACACTACTTTTAACTTGACTGTTGAAGGGCAACCCCCGGCCAATGAATCCTCGCGCATGGCGAAACCCCCATTGGCCAGGTTGGCCTCTTCTTTTTTACCGCCGCTGCCGGGCGCTCCTCCTCCTGCTCTTTACTGGCACGACTCACATTCCTCAAACCCCACATCGCCCGGACGCATGGTGCAGGCAATGCCGTCCAGTTCGGGTTCGGGCAGATTCGCCGCTGCCTTGCTCATGGCGCTGTGCGGAGCGCTGGCGCCGCCGCTCGACGACACGGCATTCAACTCGCCGCCCTTGCCGGTGGATTTCTCGGCCGAGGTGGCGCCCATGGTGCGCAGGTAGTAGGTGGTTTTAAGGCCACGTATCCACGCCAGCTTGTAGGTTTCGTCGAGCTTTTTGCCCGAGGCGCCGGCCATGTAGATGTTCAGGCTCTGGCCCTGGTCGATCCATTTCTGGCGACGGCTTGCACATTCGACCATCCAGCTGGTTTCCATCTCGAACGCGGTGGCGTAGAGCTTGCGGATGTCGGCCGGAATGCGGTCGATCTTGGCCAGACTGCCGTCAAAGTACTTGATGTCGGCGACCATGACTTCGTCCCACAGGCCGAGTTTTTTCAGGTCGTTGACCAGGTACTTGTTGGCGACGGTGAACTCGCCCGACAGGTTGGATTTGACGTAGATGTTCTGATACGTCGGCTCGATGCTGGCAGACACGCCGACGATGTTGGCGATGGTGGCGGTCGGCGCAATCGCCATGCAGTTCGAGTTGCGCATGCCGTGCTCGCTGATGCGGGCACGCAGGCTGTTCCAGTCGAGCGAGCTGGAGCTGTCGACTTCGAGATAGCCGCCGCGCTCTTCGGCCAGCAACTTGATCGAATCCAGCGGCAGAATGCCACGGCTCCACAGGCTGCCTTCGTAGCTGGAATACCGGCCACGTTCCTGCGCCAGTTCGGTCGAGGCCCAGATGGCGTAGTAAGACACGGCTTCCATCGAACGGTCGGCAAATTCCACCGCGGCATCCGAGGCGTAGCTCATGCGCAGTTCCTGCAGCGCATCCTGGAAGCCCATGATGCCGAGGCCCACTGGACGGTGCTTGAGGTTGGAATTACGCGCCTTGCCGACGGCGTAGTAGTTCACGTCCACCACGTTGTCGAGCATGCGCATGGCGGTGTGGATGGTGGCCTTGAGCTTGTCCAGATCGAGCGCAAGCTGCCCGGATTCCACATTATGTTGCAGATGGTTGACCAGGTTGACCGAGCCGAGGTTGCACACGGCGATTTCGGTGTCGCTGGTGTTGAGCGTGATTTCGGTACACAGGTTGGAGCTGTGAACGACGCCGACGTGCTGCTGCGGGCTGCGAATGTTGCACGGGTCCTTGAACGTAATCCAGGGATGGCCGGTTTCGAACAGCATCGACAGCATTTTGCGCCACAGCTGCAGGGCGGGAATGCGCTTGAACACCTTGATCTCGCCACGGTCGGCTTTACGTTCGTATTCGGTGTAGGCCTCGGCAAACTTGCGGCCGTAGATTTCGTGCAGGTCGGGCACGTCGTTCGGCGAAAACAGGGTCCAGTCGCCGCCTTCCATCACGCGCTGCATGAAGAGGTCGGGAATCCAGTTGGCGGTGTTCATGTCGTGGGTGCGACGACGGTCATCCCCGGTGTTCTTGCGCAGCTCGAGGAATTCTTCCATGTCGAGGTGCCAGGTTTCCAGGTAGGCGCAGACCGCGCCCTTGCGCTTGCCGCCCTGGTTCACGGCCACCGCGGTGTCGTTGACCACCTTGAGGAAGGGCACCACGCCCTGCGACTTGCCGTTGGTGCCCTTGATGCGGGCGCCCATGGCGCGCACCGGGGTCCAGTCGTTGCCCAGACCGCCGGCGTATTTTTGCAGCATGGCGTTTTCCTTGATCGCCTGATAGATGCCGTCAAGGTCGTCGGTGACGGTGGTCAGGTAGCAGGAAGACAGCTGGCTGTGACGGGTGCCGGCGTTGAACAGGGTCGGCGTCGAGCTCATGAAGTCGAACGAGGACAGCACCTGATAAAACTCAATCGCACGCGCTTCGCGGTCGACTTCGTTGATCGACAGGCCCATCGCCACGCGCATGAAGAACGCCTGCGGCAGTTCGATGCGCTCTTCTTCGATGTGCAGGAAGTAACGGTCGTACAGGGTTTGCAGACCGAGGTAGCCAAACTGGTAGTCGCGATCGGCGTCGAGCACGGCAGCCAGACGCGCGATGTCGAACTGGGCCAGCTTCTCGTCGAGCAGTTCGGCGGCGATGCCTTTTTTGATGAACTGCGGAAAGTACTCGGCGTAGCGGGTGGCCATGTCAGACTGCAGCACGGCTTCGCCCAGCACTTCGTGGCGGATGGAATTGAGCAGCAGACGCGCGGTGACCTGGGAATAGGCCGGGTCCTGCTCGATCAGCGAGCGCGCGGCCAGCACCAGCGCCTTTTCGACTTCGGCCATGGGCACGCCGTCGTAGAGGTCGCGCAACACGGTGTGCATGATCGGTGCGGCGCTGACGCCATCACCCAGGCCAGCGCAAGCATCACCCAGCAGAATGTTCAGGCGCTCGATGTCGAGCGGCTTTTTAACGCCGTCTTCGATCACGTGCAGCTGAATGTCGGGCACGCCGGCGGCTTTTTGCGCGACGCGCTCCTGGGTGCGCTTTTCGCGGTAGAGCACATACGAGCGCGCCACTTCGTGCTCGCCCGAACGCATCAGGGCCAGTTCAACCTGGTCCTGGATGTCTTCGATGTGGAAGGTGCCGCCATTGGGGGTGCGGCGCAACAGGGCAGCCGTTACCTGGCTGGTGATCGATTCGACCAGCTCGCGGATGCGTGCCGAAGCCGCAGCCTGCCCACCCTGCACCGCAATAAACGCCTTGGTCACGGCAATGGCGATTTTGTTGGGGGCAAACCCCACCACCGCGCCATTGCGGCGAATAATTTTGTAATCGGCGTAACGGGTATCGATCACGGCCGGTTCGGCTACGGTATCGCGCGAGGGAATTGGGCTTGATGCAGCGGATTCGGTGGCAACGTTCAACATCGATGGCTCTCCTGATGACGTGTATAACTTGATGGGGTCAAACAAAAAACGGGCATTACGCATAAAACCCACAACTTATGCACAACTTACCCAGCCCCCGTACACACGGTTATTCACAACATATTGTGGTGCATAACGAGAGCAGATACAAATTCTAGTTTCGTGGCGGTACATGTCAACCTGCACTTGGTATGTTTGCCGGTGTTTTTTCGGTTCCCCAAAAAACTCAATGAAAATCAAAGTTTTTGCCGGATGGGACGCCTAATTTTTGAACAGTGGGATGGCTGTATGCGGGTTAGCGTCGGATATCGACCAGCTAACGCGATGAATGCGTCGAACTTCAGCGTATTAGCAAGCACGGATATGGCTTGCAGCGCGCAAAAACTGCTGAATCCTGATGCACACGTGATGAAAAGCGAACACAAACACACCCGAGACCCGGGCGTGTTTGCTCAGGCCACCACCGCGATCAAACGGTCGGCCCGTTTGGCGTTTGAGCGCGTTATTTCAGGGGTTCGGCCACTGGTGCCACTTGGGCCGGCAAAGGCACCACCGTGGGGGCCGAAGTAGCGGGTGCGGGTGCAGGTGAATGGGCCGCCCGTGGCTTGCCTGCGGCGGCACGGGCCTGCTGCTCGTAGAGCGCGCCCAGATTCAGCATGGCCTTGGCGTAACCCTGTTCCGACGCGCGCTTGAACCATTCGGCCGCTTTCTCCAGGTTTTGCGGCACGCCATGGCCATCGCGCAACAAGGCGCCGAGGTTGTTCTGCGCGGCCGCGTCGCCGGCCTCAGCCGCACGGCGATACCAGCCGGCGGCATGGGCCGGATTTTTTTCCACCGCCCGGCCGCTTTCATACAGCACGCCCAGGTTGTTCTGCGCCTGAGCATCGTTTTGCTCGGCCGCGCGGGTGAGGTATTTGACGGCATCGGCATCCTGGCTGCGTTCCAGCAATAACCAGCCGAGCCGGCTTTGGGCGGCGGCCAGATTCTGCTCAGCGGCACGGCGATACCAGTCCAGCGCTTCGTCCACGCTGGTGGGCGTGGCCTCCAGCATGGTGGCGAGGTTGTACTGGCCCATGGCGTCGCCGCTGTCGGCGGCCACCCGGAACCAGCGCGTGGCTTCGGCTGGATCGGCCTCGACGCCTCGGCCATCGCGGTAGAGCGTGCCCAGGTTATTGGCCGCAATGGGGTGTTTGCGCGAAGCGGCCTGTCTATAGGCCTGTGCTGCGAGCGCTTCGTTACGCGACATGCCCAGGCCCTGCTCAGCCATCCAGCCGAGCTGGGTTTGGGCATCGGTATCGCCTGCCTTGGCGGCCAGCACAAACCATTTCACGGCTTCTTTCGGCTTGGCTTCGGTGCCCTGCCCCTTGAGATACATCCAGCCCAGTTTGCCTTGGGCCGCCACGTTACCCTGTTCGGCCGCACGGGTCAGCCAGGTCAGTGCCTGGGCAAAATCCACCGTCGTGCCTTCGAGGCCCTCGCGATACAGCGTCCCCAGATTGACCTGGGCCAGCGCGTTGCCCTGCTGCGCCGCTGCGGTCAGCAGTTTGTGGGCTTGTGCCGGGTCACGCGCGACACCTTCGCCGCGGGCATATTTCAACGCGAGGTTATTCATGGCGGCGGCGTCGCCATTGTTGGCGGCACGGGTCAGCCATTTCACGGCTTCGGCATCGCTCTTGGTCACTTCGCGGCCCTGTTCGTACAAGGACGCGAGAAAGCTTTGCGCCAGGGTGAGGTTTTGCGAAGCGGCACGGGTGAGAAAGTCGACGCCGGCCGCGGCATCCTTCGGCACGTCGCGGCCTTCAATCAGCAGCAGCGCGAGGTTGTATTGCGCGGTCGGCTCATTTTGCAGCGCAGCCTTGCGATACCACTCGACAGCTTTGTTGGCGTCACGCTCGACGCCATCGCCCTTGTCGTAGGCCCAGCCCATTTTCATCTGCGCTTCGGGGTCGCCCCGTTCGGCAGCCATCTGGTAATAACGCAGCCACTCGGGCATGGCGGGTGTAGCGGTTGTCTGCGCCTGCGTCTGCGTCTGCGTCTGCGTCTGCGTCTGCGTCTGCGCCTGCGTCTGCGTCTGCGCCTGCGCCTGCGCCTGCGCAGTGTGGATGAAGCCTGCGCACAATAGCGCGAGTATCAGTCGGTTCATCGGTTCACTCCTTGGGTAACGTGTATTCAATTGGAACATCGAGCCACATGGGTACTGCCATGCCGTGGTACTGGGCGGGCGTAAAGCGCCAGGCACGCACGGTGTCGAGCGCGGCGAGGTCAAGCACTTGCGATCCGCTCCCCTGCTTGATCCACAGTTTGCCGATCTGCCCATCGGCGCGGATTTCGGCACGGACCAGCACCCGCCCTTCGACACGCGAGCCCAGCGCCTGCATGGGATAACGCGGCGCGTCGTTGCCGGGGTGATGGCTCGGCGGAATCTCGCCCGGCAAACGGGTGGCAGTGACATTGATCGAGCCCAGTCCCCTGGGGAGGGGCTTGCGATCAAAACCGGCCAGCAACAACGGCATTTCACCAATCGACCTGGGCGTATCCGCCTGCAGCGCCGAAGCGGTGAGGCGTTCTTCAATGACGCGCGCCTGACCGTTGGGTGTCTGTTTTGGCATCGGCGCGGTGCGCGTTTCACGCGTGGCTGGCACGGACGCTTCGGTGCCAGCCACACTCAATTGGCCTGCGCCAGGGTCGGATCCGGAAGGCGCGACGGGTGTGCCGCCGCTTGATGCGGCCAACATGGCGGCAGCCGCATCCCGCGCGGCACTGCTGCCCCCACCCGGGGATGGCGCGCGGCTTTCGCCGGCCTCACTGGTGGCCGGGCCGGCGCCATTGGACACCGCGCCTGGGGTCGATAGGCCCGGCGCAGCGGCAGCAACCAGGCCGCTGCCGCGCTCGCCCGGGCTGACGGCCCGGCCCACCGGGCCCGCATCCGACGCGGTGCGGCTGGCCCCGCTGCTGGCGGGTACCCGGCTGGCGACGGCGACATCCGCCCCCATTCCAGTTGTAGCGGCTGCGGCAAGCAGGCTGCTGCCTCGTTCTGCGGGGCGTTGCGAACGCGACTGACTTGCGGCTGCCGCGCTGGCTGTGGAGCCGCTGGTTGCCGGCGTGCGACTGGCCGCGGCAACATTCGCGCCAGACGCGGGTGCGGTGGATTGTACCCATCCGGACGCCACGGTTTCGGCTGCGGCCACCCCGCCCTGCCCGCTCAAGTGCGCAGCCGGTACGGTGACTTGTGGTGCGGTCCCGCTGCGACTGGCCGTGCTACCCGATTGCGATAGCGGCTCGTCACGCGCAGCGACCAGCGCAGATTGCTCCGGCCGGCCGGTTGGACGGGCCTCTCCTTCATCGGGGGCCTGGCTACCGCCCCGGACACGGGCTTGCCCCCCCAACCGGGCGGCTTGACGCAATTCCGGTTGCGCTGCCCGGACCTGGGCGGTGGGGCCATCCAGGGTGACCAGACCCGCATTTCGATCTTCGCCCGGGCGCGACGACGAGGCCGCCACGCTTGAACTGGGTTGCGTGGCGGCACGCTGGCTTGGCACGCCTGGCGCGGCGGCACTGGGTGACGGTCCGCGTGCCAGGGCAGTGGGCCCGACGTTGCTGGGCGCTACCGCCGGGCGTGTTGCACTGGGGGCCGACAAGGCTGCGGCTTCACGTGGCGCCGGTGCCGCACGACCGCTGCGGCCGGCTTGCGCTGACGGACGCGCGGATTGCGGAGGACGCGGCGCCGTGGGTGCAGCCGAGGGCACCGGCCGTACCGGACGCGGCGGCATCGGCAGGATGGTCGGCTTGGTCAGCAGATTGGGCAACTGTTCGGGCGCCCGCAAACGCGACATTTGCTCGGGCCGGTTGCTGGCCGGTTGCGAGCCATCCGGTTCCAGCATGACTTCGATTTCCATCTGCTGCGCCGGAATCGTACGCAGGTATAACCAGGGCGCAATCAGCAGCAGCAACACCACATGCAGGGCGAGTGAAATGAGCAGCGGCGCCCATTCGCGCCACAGTCGGGATCGTTCAGCGTGCGTCATCTACCCTGTCTGACGATGTCACGAAAGAAAGCCGGGTAATGCCGGCACGAGTCACGGCCGCCATGACATCTGCAATATGGCCGTAATTCACGCGGTAATCCGCCTTGAGTTGCACACCCAGTTCCGGATCGGCCGCTATCAGGGTTTTCAAACGAGACTCGAGATCCATCCCGGCCACCTGATCCTGATCGACATAGACCTGACCCTGGGCGTCGATGATGAGCTCGACTTTTTTCACCGGCAGCAACTTCGCCACCGGCGCGGTTTTGGGCAGGTTGACCGGCATCGCCTGCAACAGAAAGGGCGCGGTCACCATGAAAATCACCAGCAATACCAGCATCACGTCGACCAGCGGCGTGACGTTGATTTCGCTCATGGGCGCGTAATCGGATTGAGGTAGCAGGGACATGTTATGGATGACCCTCGGCGGCTGGCTTGTCGGCCCCATCCGGACCGGGACGGTAAGACGTTTTCATCACCAGATGCAGGAAGGCGGTGGCAAACTGGTCGAGCGCTGCCACGCTGGTACGCACGCGCCGCACGCCATAGTTGTAGGCCAGCACAGCGGGGATCGCGGTGGCGATACCAAAGGCGGTGGCGACCAGCGCTTCGCCAACCGGACCGGCGACGATATCCAGGCTGGCGGAATTGGCCAGGCTGATGTCCTGGAGCGCGTGCATGATGCCCCACACGGTGCCGAACAGGCCGACGAACGGTGCGGTGCTGCCGATGCTGGCCAACGCCATGAGGCCGTACTCCTTGCGATGCTGGACCTGTTGCAGTTCGCTTTTGAGGGTGCGCTCGAGGATGTCCTTGCGGTCACCCAGGCTATCCAGGCTGAGGCTGGCTTCCTGGGTTTGCGCCAGTGCGGCAAAGCCGGCGGCGGTCAGTTCGGCGGTGCTGCCGTCGTGGGACCGGGCAATCGCTTCGCCCTCGTGCAGGTCTTTGGCGGCCCAGAAGGCTTGCTTGAATGCCGCATCCTGTTTGCTGCTGCGTGCGTTTTGCCAGAACCTGGACAGGATCAGCATCCAGGTCACCACGGAAAACACAAACAACACACCCAGGGTCAGGTTGACGGCGATGGAATGAGTGAGAAAAGACATGCGAGTAAGCCTCTGTGTATGGACTGACACGCACCTGAAAAGGTGACGGGCCATCAAATAGATTTATTAACGTGAGTCAATAAACACAAAATTCTTTGACTCGATTGCATTTGCGAATGGCATGACACAGCCTTTCCCTTAGGAAAGATAGGCGAACTTTGGTTAAGATGAGTAAAAAGCCCCTACCCGTCTGATCGGGAAAACCCATGCGCCATACCGCTGTACTGCTGATTTCCTGCCCGGACCAGAAGGGTCAGGTTGCGGCTATTGCCAACTTTCTGCTGTTGCACAATGCCAACATCCTACACGCTGACCAACATCAGGATGCCGAACTACAGCTATTCCTGATGCGTGTGGAATGGGATCTGGAAGGATTTAATCTCGATCTTAAAGCGTTTGCGCCGGCATTTGCGCCCATAGCCGAGCGCTTTGGCATGGACTGGCGACTGGCCGAGTCGAGCCGCAAACCCCGAATGGCAATATTGGTCTCCAAGTTTGACCATTGCCTGGCCGATCTGCTCTACCGCTACCAGAGCGGCGAGTTGCATTGCGAGCTGCCGATCATCATCAGCAACCACGAAGACACGCGCTGGCTGGCGGAGGCTTACCGCATTCCTTATCAGCACCTGCCCGTCCACAAGAATGACAAGGTCGAGGCCGAAAAAAATCAGTTGGCGATTCTGCGCGACCAGCAGATCGATTTCATCGTACTGGCGCGCTACATGCAGGTGCTGTCGGCGGAATTCATCCGCCAGTTTCCCAATCACATCATTAATATCCACCACTCATTTTTGCCGGCATTTCATGGTGCCAAGCCTTATCATCGGGCATTCGAACGCGGCGTGAAGCTGATCGGTGCGACGGCGCATTACGTAACGGAAACGCTGGATGACGGCCCGATCATCGAACAGGATGTGACGCGGATGTCTCACCGCGACCATCTTGAAGACCTGATCAATAAAGGCGCAGATCTGGAAAAGGTCGTGCTGTCGCGTGCGGTAAAATGGCACCTGGACAACCGCGTACTGGTGTACGCCAACAAAACGGTCGTGTTCGACTGACTCCATGCTCACTCTCGACGTCCCGCAAACCGATCCTACTTTGCTGAACCACAAGATTGAAACCCGGCCCAAGGCGACGCTGGAATGGCTGTCTCGCCTGCCCTTCGCCAGTCCGATCGAGACCGCTCAACAACTGGGGCTGGCACTCTATACCCTGAACCGGACGCCGCTGGACGAAGATGCCCGCAGCGCATTGCTGGCTCAGTATCACCCCTTTGTGACGCGCGCGGCGGCCAGTCTGGAAGTCCTGTTGCTGGAAGCGGGCGTGCCGCCGCCACCGCAACACCGTCAGGCCGGCACTTTGCTGCGCGAACTTCAACTCGAATACAGCATCGGATGCAAACATCTCATTCGCTCCCTGTCTACCCGCCGTTTTGGACGCAGCCAGATCAAGCACATCGCCGAGGTCACCTCGCGTTTACTGGCTGCACTGGCAGACGTCCAGTTTTGTTGTCACCTGACCTATAGCCCGATGCCGGCCAATTTCTGGCTGGATATGCATCAGACTTACCAGTTGGCGAAAAGCAATGGCATGTCCGACAAAATGGTACATGACGTGTTGCCAGCCGACCTGGTTTACAGTCAATCCTTGCTGCTGGAATTGGCTGATCCGCCCCACATGAGCCGGGTTGAGCTTGCCCACATCAAGCTGTATCTGAACGCATTTGGCAAGCTGGCAGTGCTAGGCTCACCGCCGACGAGCGCCCAGGCGCACGGCTTCCCCATCGATCCGCATGCCAATCGCGGACCCGGCGCACAGGTTGCCCAGATCGAAGCCAGTCAGTTGTGGCTGGACACCGAAGCCATTTGCCGACATCTGCACGACACTGCCATACGACTCCGCACGGGTGACACCCCACGTCGTATCGGCCTGCCATCAGGCATGGAAAGTGAAGTGAGCCTGGCACTCAGCAGGCATCTGCTGAAACTGTGGCGACCGGGTGCGCAACGCGCATTCAAACGTTATGACGCACCCGGAAACGGAGTCGAGATCGTGGCAGGCGTCAGTGCCATACACCGCCTGCTGGAACTCGTTCCGCAACATGCCGAGTTCACGCCCGTGACCCTGGACGCACACCCGTCCCGTGATGGGCAACCCACTTTCTCTCCCCACCCTTCCGTCAATGCCAGCCACTGGACGTTGAGCAATGACAGCGCTGCCGGCCTGGCGCTGACCGGCACACCCGACACACCACTGAACCTGAAAGTGGGTGACGCCCTGGCACTGCGCACCGAAGAAACGGCCGCCTGGTCTTTGGCAGTCATCCGCTGGATCAAGATGCTGGACGCACGACAAGTCGAGCTGGGACTGGAACGCCTGTCACCCACCATGCAGCCCGTCTGGGTGCGGCCATTAAAAGGCCGTCGCAAAGCGGGGCCCGAACCCGGCTTGTTCATCCCCGGCGCGCCGACTTTGAAACGCCCCGACCGTTTACTGCTACCCAGCCGGGTCTACCAAAAAGGCATGCAGGCAGAAGTTTTGCAGGCCTCCAGGCTTTATACCGTGGCCTTTGTGCGGCGCGCCGAGCTCACGCCCAGTTTTGATTTGATCGATTTCACCCTTGCTGACACACCACCCAAAACATGACCGAGATTCTAGTGTTGTATTACAGCGCTCATGGCAGCGTACGCAGCATGGCGCAATTGGTTGCGCGCGGCGTGAATCAGGTACCGGGAGCTACGGCTCGCCTGCGCACCGTTCCGCCCGTGGCACCGCGCACCGAAGTGGCCGCCCCACCGGTTCCGGATGAAGGTGCGCCCTATGTTGAACTGATCGATCTGGAACAGTGCGCCGGCCTCGCACTCGGTTCGCCTACCCGTTTTGGCAACATGGCCGCGCCGCTGAAGTATTTTCTCGACACCACCGGCGCGCTGTGGGCCAAGGGAACGCTGGTCGGCAAACCCGCCGCAGCATTTACTTCCACCGCCAGCCTGCACGGCGGACAGGAAACCACGCTCACCAGCATGATGCTGCCACTGCTACATCACGGCATGCTGATTATCGGCCTGCCCTACACGCTGCCCGAAGTCACCCACACGACGAGCGGCGGCTCACCCTACGGCGCCACTCACTGGGCGGGTGCCAACGATGACAAGCCGCTGACCGATGAAGAACGCACGTTGTGCATCGCCCTCGGCAAGCGACTGGCTGAAACCGCGATGAAACTGGCAGCATGAGCCACCCGGCGAGAGGCCCGCGCAGCGGAATCGACGGCAAGGCGAATACTGCAGAGGCCGATCTGAGACCGTATGATCGGGCGATGACCTGGGTGAGACCGAGCGCATGAAATCCCTGCAAAACATTGCCAGCATCAGCCTGATCGCCCTGATTTTTCTCTGCGTGGCGTGGGAGCTGTGGCTGGCGCCGATTCGTCCGGGCGGCTCATGGCTGGTATTGAAAGCCTTGCCGTTATTGCTGCCGCTGATGGGCATACTCAAAGGACGCCGCTATACCTACCAATGGGCGCCGATGCTGATCCTGGCTTATTTCACCGAAGGGGTGGCACGAGCATGGTCGGACACCGGCCTGTCAGCCTGGCTGGCCGGCGGTGAGGTGATCTTGTCAGTGCTGTTTTTCTTTGCCGCCATTTATTACGCAAAATTCAGTGCGCCGTCGCGGCTCACTCACTAATCTAATCCGTGAGCCCCGCGTTTACCATGGCGTGAATCTCGCGGTTCAACGCTGCTTCATCGCCTAGATTCAATTCCACCAAACGTCGCAAGTTGGTCATGCTCTCCAGATCAATTTCCATACAACGAATACCCAGCCGCCCTTGCTTAACATGCGCGACTTCGCCAGTCATGTGGATCGAAGTACCATCTGCCGCCAGCTCAACGGCGACCCCGCATGCTTCACCTATTGTTGTATTCCAAGGATGCGGCCGTTCAACCAGTGCGCCTTTCAAGGATATATCGACCAGCGTGCACTCATGCTGATCGGGAAAGGTATTGAGCACCACACGGGCTGCAAAAGGTATGCGCGTAAACAGGCGCCGGGTGGGAATGGGTGGGTCAGCTGAACTCATCGACATGGCTCCTGCATCCTGAACGTTGCCTTGATCATGAAATGATTCTGGGCTGGACGCAAGTTCAGTCAGCCTAGCGGCGCGGCACGTGAAGTTGTATAGCCGGATCCCATCCATCAAAAAACGCCCCGCAAGGGGCGTTTTCAGGTCGGGCTCAAACTTGAGGATGTGCGCGTTCTCGCTTGTTATGCAATTTGTTCAACGCATGCAGATAAGCTTTGGCTGAAGCCACAACGATGTCGGTGTCCGCACCCTGCCCGTTCACCACGCGGCCTTCCTGCGCCAGGCGCACGGTCACTTCACCCTGGGAGTCGGTTCCGCTGGTCACGTTGTTGACCGAGTACAGCAACAGGTCGGACCCACTATTGACGACCGATTCGAGCGCCTTGAACGTAGCATCGACCGGACCCGAACCCCCGCCGCTGGCGCGCTTTTCGGCGCCATCGTCAGTGAATACCAGTTGGGCGTTCGGTGTTTCACCGGTTTCGGAACAGACTTTCATCGATACCAGTTTGAAGCGCTCATGTTCGGCCGCATAGCCTTCATCAGAGACCAGTGCCTGCAAGTCTTCGTCGAAAATTTCGCGTTTCTTGTCGGCTAATTCCTTGAATCGGGCAAAAGTGGCATTGAGCGCTTCCTCGCTGTCGAGCACGATGCCGAGTTCGCCAAGCTTGGTGCGAAAGGCATTGCGGCCGGAAAGCTTGCCAAGCGACAACCGGTTGGCGTGCCAGCCCACATCTTCTGCTCGCATGATTTCGTAGGTCTCGCGATGCTTGAGTACGCCGTCCTGATGGATGCCTGATTCATGCGCAAAGGCGTTGGCACCCACAATGGCCTTGTTGGGTTGCACCGGGTAGCCGGTAATGCTGGAAACCAGTTTGGACGCCGGCACGATCTGGGTCGCATCAATACGGGTTTCGCAACTAAACACATCCTTGCGGGTGCGCACCGCCATCACAATTTCTTCCAGCGAGGCATTCCCGGCGCGTTCGCCGAGACCGTTGATGGTGCACTCGACCTGACGCGCACCATTCATCACGGCGGCCAATGAGTTGGCAACAGCCATGCCGAGGTCGTTATGACAATGCGTCGACCAGATGACTTGATCGGCATTGGGTACGCGTTCGATCAACTGTTTCATCCGCTCGCCCCACAGTGCAGGAATGCTGTAGCCCACGGTATCGGGGACGTTGATGGTCTTGGCGCCTACCTTGATGACTTCGTCGAATATGCGAACCAGGAAATCCATGTCGGAGCGCACGGCGTCTTCGGCCGAGAACTCGACGTCGTCGGTGTATTCGAGTGCAAGTTTCACCGCCTTGATCGCCGCTTCAACCACCTGGTCCGGCTGCATGCGCAACTTTTTTTCCATGTGGATCGGACTGGTGGCGATGAACGTGTGGATGCGTCCCGACTTGGCCGGCTTGATGGCGCCGCCGGCAGCATGAATGTCGCGTTCGTTGGCACGCGCCAGCGAACAGATGGTCGAGCCCTGAATGGTCTCGGCAATGGCGCGGATCGCATCGGCGTCGCCAGGACTGGCTGCGGCAAAGCCGGCTTCGATCACATCAACGCCCAGCTTCTCCAACTGGCGCGCAATACGCAACTTTTCATCCTTGGTCATAGCCGCGCCGGGGCTTTGTTCGCCGTCGCGCAAAGTGGTGTCAAAAATAAACAAACGGTCGTTCATGGCTGGCTCCATGGTGGGTCGGGGGCGATTGTACAATCGCATTTGTCCCGATGAATTATAAGGGCGTAACCGCGAGATACTTGCGGCAAGGTAACTACAGGGGGAGGGGGGTTAGTCTGTGTGCGCAGAGCGCAGCAGCAGGCCGCCGAACAGAACGTTCGACAGGTAGGTCAGGCAGAGCGTGAGCTTCTGGATAGGCATAGTGCAAATTCTATCTATTTTTCATCACTCTGCAAGGGGGCGCCGGAATCAGCCGGTTTTTTGTAGCGGCTCAACCGCATCAAGGCATCCACATAACCCGACATGACATACAAGATAAATGCACCAAACAACACTTCGGGCGGACTGGTTGAAATCAGGACAAATGCCAGCACAATCAGCAGAATGACAAAGAAAGGCACGCTCTTGCGTAAGTTGATTTCTTTCCCGCTGTAATAGCGGAAGTTGCTCACCATGGTCAACCCGCCCAGTAATGCAAGCACCACCGCCACCCAGCGTACGTCCTGTCCCGCTACGCCGTACTCCACCATGACCCAGACAAAACCCGCAATCAAAGCCGCTGCCGCCGGACTGGGCAGGCCTTGAAAAAAACGCTTGTCGGTCACCACTTCGTGCTGGGTATTGAAGCGCGCCAGACGCAAGGCTGCGCCAGAGCAATACACAAATGCCGCAATCCAGCCAAGCTTGCCCATGCCTTGCAGGGCAAATTCATAGATCACCAACGCGGGCGCCACGCCAAACGACACCATGTCGGACAGGCTGTCGTACTCGGCTCCAAACGCGCTTTGCGTATGCGTCATGCGTGCGACACGCCCATCCAGGCCATCTAGCACCATGGCGATGAAAATCGCCACTGCGGCATGTTCGAAACGGCCGTTCATCGCCTGAACCACCGCATAAAAGCCGGCGAACAACGCGCCCGTGGTGAACAGGTTGGGAAGCAGGTAAATACCCCGGTCGCGCATTCGGGAGCGCTTACCTTGATTCTTGCCGTGTTGGAATTCAAACATGAGGGATATCAGTTACCAGCGAGCCAATATAGTACGCCCACCGGAGACTGTTTGCCCGATCGAGACTTCGGCGCGCGCTGTGATCGGCAAATAAACATCCACCCGCGAGCCAAAGCGGATGAAACCGTAGCGCTGGCCACGTACCAGCGTATCGCCCGTCCGCACGTAACAGAGTATGCGACGTGCGATCAAACCGGCAATTTGTACCGAAGTGACATCTCCACGGGCAGTCTGGATCCAGATGGCATTTCGCTCGTTGTCGGTGGAAGCCTTGTCGAGGTCCGCATTGACAAAACTGCCTGCGGTATACCACCGGCCTTTGATTTCGCCATCAACCGGGCTCTTGTTCGAATGCACGTTGAACACGTTCATGAACACGCTGATTTTCAGTGCCTCTCGCTCCAGATAAGGATCGTTGACTTTTTCAACCGCAACGATGCGCCCATCAGCAGGGGAGATGACTGCATCTTCGTCCATCGGCGGTACACGTGTCGGATCACGGAAAAACTGTAACGCGAACACCGCCCAGATCCAGAATGGGATCGACCACCAGCCAATCAGCCAGGTAGCGACCAAAGCGGCCGAGAAGGCGGCAAGCAAAACCAGCCAGCCTTCGCGGGCGATAAGAGGATGTGTCATAAATATATCAATGCGTAAGTAAAAAAGGGTGAGACGCGTTCGTCCAAGTCACGCTCGCGTCTCACCCCGTCCAGCTTGAATCAATCAGTTTTTGGACTGATCAACCAGCTTGTTCTTGCTGATCCACGGCATCATTTTCCGCAGCTTGGCACCGACCACTTCAATCGGATGCTCAGCATTCAGACGACGACGCGCAGTCATCTCGGGGTAATTGGTGCGGCCTTCGAGAATGAATTGCTTGGCGTAGTTACCGTTCTGGATGTTGTCCAGGCACTCTTTCATCGCGGCTTTGGATTGCGCGTTGATGATTTTGGGGCCGGTCACGTACTCGCCATATTCCGCGTTGTTGGAGATCGAGTAGTTCATGTTGGCGATGCCACCTTCATACATCAGGTCGACAATCAGCTTCAGCTCATGCAAGCACTCGAAGTAAGCCATTTCCGGTGCGTAGCCTGCTTCGGTCAAGGTTTCGAAGCCGGCTTTCACCAGGTCAACGCAACCACCGCACAACACGGCCTGCTCGCCGAACAAGTCGGTTTCGGTTTCTTCGCGAAACGAGGTTTCGATCACGCCGCCCTTGGTGCCGCCGTTTGCACAGGAATACGACAGGGCCAAATCGCGTGCCTTGCCGGACTGATCCTGGAATACAGCAATCAGTGACGGCACGCCGCCGCCTTGCGTATAGGTCGAACGCACCAGATGGCCAGGGCCTTTGGGGGCGATCATCACGACGTCGAGGTCAGCGCGCGGCGTGATCTGGTTGTAGTGAACGTTGAAACCGTGAGCGAAAGCGAGCGTGGCGCCCTTCTTCAGATTGGGCTCAATTTCTTCATGATAAACGGCAGCCATCAGCTCGTCGGGTACCAGGATCATCACGAAATCGGCGCCTTTGACTGCATCGCCGATTTCCTTGACATCCAGCTTGGCCTTCTTGGCCTTGTCCCATGAGGCACCGCCCTTGCGCAGGCCGACGACGACTTTCACGCCGGAATCTTTCAGGTTGTTGGCGTGGGCATGGCCCTGCGAACCGTAGCCGATGATGGCGACCTTGCGCTTCTTGATTAGAGAAAGGTCAGCGTCCTTGTCGTAAAAAACTTTCATGATGGAATCCCAGGTAAAAAATTAAAGAATAATGGATCAGAATCAGATTTTGAGACTGCGGTCGCCACGTCCGATGCCGGACGCGCCCGTGCGCACAGTTTCGATAATGGAGGCAGCATCGATCGCTTCCAGAAATGCATCCAGTTTGGAGCCGGCGCCAGTCAACTCAATGGTGTAAGTCGCCTCAGTCACGTCGATAATACGGCCACGGAAAATATCGGACGTACGCTTCATTTCATCGCGGCCTGACCCCACTGCCTTAACCTTGACCAACATCAATTCACGCTCAATATGGCTGCCTTCGGTCAGATCCATCACCTTGATCACGTCAATCAGTTTATTTAACTGCTTGGTGATTTGTTCGATGATTTCTTCCGAGCCGATGGTGACAATCGTCATGCGCGACAGGGTCGCATCTTCGGTCGGGGCAACCGTGAGCGACTCGATGTTGTAGGCGCGCGCCGAGAACAGTCCAGCGACCCGTGACAACGCACCCGCCTCGTTTTCCATCAACAATGAAATGATGTGGCGCATGTTCACAGTTCCTCCGCCAGAATCATTTCGGACAAGCCTTTGCCGCCTTCCACCATGGGGAAAACGTTTTCGGTCTGGTCGGTCTGGAAATCCATGAACACCAAACGCTCTTTCAGCGCGGGTGAAAACGCTTCCTTCAATGCGCCTTCAACATCTTCGGGCTTGTCGATGCGCATGCCCACGTGCCCATAAGCTTCGGCCAGTTTGACGAAATCGGGCAGGGACTCCATATACGACTCGGCATAGCGGCTGCCATAGAAGAACTCCTGCCACTGCCGCACCATGCCCATATAACGATTGTTAAGCGTGACAATTTTGACCGGGATGCGGTACTGCTTGCAGGTAGAGAGTTCCTGAATGCACATCTGGATACTCGACTCGCCGGTGATACAAGCGACCTGCGCATCGGGATGCGCGAGCTGCACGCCCATGGCATACGGCAAACCAACGCCCATCGTGCCCAGACCACCGGAGTTGATCCAGCGACGCGGCTTGTCGAACTTGTAATATTGTGCAGCCCACATTTGGTGCTGGCCCACGTCAGAAGTCACAAAAGCATCGCCCTTGGTCACTTCCCACAACTTTTCCACCACATATTGCGGCTTGATGATCGGGCTGTTGCGGTTGTAATTCAGGCAATTCTTCGAACGCCACAATTCAATCTGCGTCCACCACGCATTCTGCGCGGCAGCATTGGGCTTTTCCCTGGCTTGCTTTAACAGCACCAACATATCGGTCAGCACACTTTGTACGTCGCCCACAATGGGTACGTCCACCCGGACGCGCTTGGAGATCGAGGAAGGATCAACGTCGATATGAATGATGCGGCGCTGCTCACGCGCAAAGTGCTCGGGGTTGCCGATCACGCGGTCATCAAAGCGTGCGCCTACGGCCAGCAGCACGTCACAGTGCTGCATCGCCATATTGGCTTCATAGGTGCCGTGCATGCCCAGCATGCCAAGGTTCTGCCTATCGGTGGCCGGATAGCCGCCCAGACCCATCAGGGTGTTGGTCACCGGAAAACCCAGTAAACGAGCCAATTCCGCCAGTTGTTCCGAGGCATTGCCCAGCACCACGCCGCCGCCTGCGTATATCATCGGACGCTCGGCTTCCAGTAGCATCTGCACAGCGCGTTTCATCTGACCTGTGTGGCCCTTGACCACCGGGTTGTAAGAACGCATTTCGATCGTGGCAGGATATTCGAAATCGGTGACATGGAAGGTGACGTCCTTGGGCACGTCCACCACGACGGGGCCGGGACGACCCGTTGCGGCAATGATGAAGGCTTTTTTCATCGTTACAGCCAGGTCTTTCACATCCTTGACCAGGAAGTTGTGTTTAACGCAAGGACGCGTAATTCCAACGGTATCCACTTCCTGGAACGCATCCAGCCCGATCGCCGGCGTGGGTACTTGGCCAGTCACCACCACAATCGGCACCGAGTCCATATACGCCGTGGCAATACCGGTCACGGCATTGGTGACGCCGGGACCCGATGTCACCAATGCCACGCCCACACGCCCCGTGGAACGCGCATACGCGTCGGCCGCATGCACGGCAGCCTGCTCATGCCGAACCAGCACGTGCTTGAATTTGTCCTGCTTGAAAATTTCGTCGTAGATATTAAGCACGGCTCCGCCCGGGTAGCCGAATACAAACTCGACCCCTTCTTCGGCTAAACAACGTACAACAATCTCGGCGCCCGTGGCTTCCATAAACTGGCAATAAATCAATTCGATGGTGGACCTGTGAGAGTAATCGGTTTGCCCTGTTTCGGTCAAGAAATCATGCCTGAAATGGCAGGTTTAAGCGGGTTTAGCCCATTTAGGCTTACCAGAAAACAAAAAACCCTTCCGTTTATGGAAGGGTTTTAAGGGGTTAACTGCGTTTACTGCGGTGAAACACCCAGTGCTTTCATGGTTTCAACGCTAATGTAGCCATCATGCGGAATGCCTTTGGCTTTCTGGAAGGCTGCAACTGCAGTCATGGTTTGCGTATCCAGCGTGCCACTCGTGCCTGAATTGTATCCACCCGCTTGCAAGGCTTGCTGTAATTCAGCCACCTTGCTTGTCGTTGCGTTCACATCACACAGAATCTGGGTGCAATATTCCGTCGCGCCACTGACCAGCACTTTCTGCTCAACGCTTTCATGCTCGGCCGGCACAACCACACGCTTCTCGGTTGCGGACTGTACCTGGGTCATGACTTCACGCATGTAATCCACCGGCACAGTTTTGGAAACGGTTGTTGCAGGCTTGACCAGTTTGGTCACTTCGCGCTCACCATACTCAGCCGGAACGGGGACAGAACGGGTTGTTTCCGGGGATCTCAGCACGGTTTTCTTGATCCGCGTATAAACGGCCGGAACATCTTCATAGCGAATGCTGGCAGGTGTTTTCAACACACGTGTCGTCACATTCTGATATTCAGCTGGCACTTCAACCAGACAGAAAATCTCACCGCTTTTTTCATCAATTCTCTGAATATTGGTGGACGTACCCGGTTTCCAGGTGTTGTAAGCTGCACGGACCAACTTACGTTCGGTCACATCTTCGTAGACAGCCGGCACTTCCGTCGCCTTCTTGGTGGCTGGCTTTTCCATCACGCTTTCTTCGACGGTTTCGAATACAGCCGGCACGTTTTCGAGACGGGTCGTGGCGGGTTTCAACATCACACGTTCTTTGACGGTCTCATACACGGCGGGCACCACAACTTGAGTCTCTTCGCTCGTAACATGAACCTTCACGGCCTTGTAGACAGGCGGCACAATTTCAATACGCTCACTGGCTTCCTTGACCAGCTTTTTGGTGCTTTCGGTTTTGTAAACTGGCTCCTTGATGATCGTGACATAGCACTCACCCGGCTTGGCATTGGCCATGCATTCGGCTTTAGTGGCAATCGGTTTGGGGGCCGGCGCCGGAGCGGGTTTGGCCACTACAGGTGCAGGTTTCGGGGCCGGCTTGGGCTCATCGACCTTACAGGGCGTACTAAAAAGACCCTGACCTGGGCAACCAATGGTTCTAAAGGTTTCATAGTCGGTCGTTTTGCCGCCAACGTTGCTCGGATTGTAATAAGGCGTCTGCTGCGCCATGGCGGAAGCGGCAAAACCGCCACACCCAACGGCCAGCATCGCTGCAGCCAAAGTATTGATGGAAATACGCATTACGAACTCCTTTTATTGAGGCTATGAATCAGCCTAGACCATGGAAGTTACGAGGTCTAGGTTAATAACCCCAAAGCAAGAAGCCCAGCAAACAATTGAAAACAAATGAAAACGCGTTCAATTACTTCACGCAAACCCCAATAAATCGGGGCTTGTCGGCCTGCTCACACTTTGAGCAGGTTTACTCGTGAGCCGCCTCCCCGAGCACTTTCATCAGCTCATTCAGTGATGCTTGAGTATTCTCCACCAGACAAACCATGTTGCCCACGCTGCAAACCGTCACTGAGGCCCCTTGCACAATCCATCCCTGTGACGGCGACCAACCCCGCATCTGCGAAAAAAGCGACAACAGGTCAGTATTGCTCGACACCATGCGTCGATACCATTGCGCAAATTTCGCCAAACGTTCCATCAACTCTTGCGACAACATACCCTCGGCTTCCATCAACGCCCCATCGTCGCGAAACCGGCATACAGCAGTCACGCCATCGAGGACGAGAATTCTTTTTAAAGACATACGCGCTCCTCAACCGGCCTGAACGGCCTTAAAGCTTGCTTCGTAATCAATGTCCCGGTTGCGCACGACTACGCCGCAATTGCCATTGACCACCACCGACCACTCCAGTCCCACGACCGAAAATCCCTTCAGCGGCTGAAACCCGCCCTGCCCGGTCACGGCTTCCCATCCACGGGCTTCCATACTGGCTATGGCCTGATTGGCCACGCAGGAATGTGCCAGCAGATCGAGTACCTGTTCGGACAACTCAGTCCCTTCACGCAACACATGCGATTGCAGCTCACCTTTGTCAGAGTAAGTAAAGGCCGCTAACGCGCCCGGCAGATCCATCATTTTGTCCAGATTCATATTCTCTCTCCCTTGGTTGGTATTAGTTCAATACAAGGCTTCTTTAGTGTCGCCACCCAGTTTGGCGTACAGATTGACCAGCAAATCATCCTCCACGTCGCCCACCTTGGCACGCATGATGGTCATGACGTCATTCAACAGCTCGTCACGATTTTCAATAAAAGAAAAATAATTGCCGACTGCGCACACAGTGACCTGCTCGCCGCGCGCGATCCAGCCCTGAACGGGTCTGTAGCCGCAGCTGTCAGCAAAAGAGTCGATGATCTCCGACTGCATGTTGACCGACAAGGTATTGCCCCGGCACAAGATGGAAGCCATGCGTGCAAATTCATCCGTGAGCGCGCCCTCATACGAAAAACGGTCACCGCGATAGGCATATTCCCCGGCAGCGATGACGCCAGGAATAGACATGAGCTGCTTTATGATATGCATCGAGCTTCCTCCATGATTTTGATTATGTTAGCGCCGCTATGGCATATTGCGGCGCCAAGTTGCAATATAGAGCCACCATGCAAGACAACGCAATAGCACCCTCACCTGCCTCACTGTTCGCGCGCTTCGCCGTCATGATTTATGAGTTATTACTGGTCACCGCTGTCGTGTTCGTGGCTTCGTTCATTATGATCCCCGTTGTGGGCGATATGCATGTGCCCTGGCAGCGTCACCTTTATCAGGTCTACATTCTGGGTATGCTGTTTGCCTATTTCAGCGCATTCTGGCTCCGTAGCGGGCAAACGCTGGCGATGAAAACCTGGCGCATCAGGCTGGTCAACCAGACTGGTGGCCGCATTTCATTCAAGCAGGCGGTGCTGCGGTTTACATTCGCCTGGGCCGGACTATTGCTGGCTGGACTCGGATTCTGGTGGGCAATATTTGACCGGGACCACCAGTTTTTGCATGACAGACTCGCCAAAACCCGTTTGATACGCGTACCCCGTGCGCCCTGAATTCATGAGTTGGGATTTGTTTTTGCGTGACTGCCTGCTGGCCCTACAGCCCAGAAGTGTCTATGCAATGGACTCGGCGGCACTCGAATTGATCGCAAACGTACTACCCGAAACCGTCATTTGCCCGCCAGGCGAGATGCCGCCGCACCCCTGTGATATCGCCCTGGGCATCCAATCACTCACCGGCCTGAGTGCTGAAGAAGCACAACATCTGCTCAACCGAACACGGCTGTATTGCGCGCCTCGCCTCCTGCTGGCCGAACCCATCACGGGCACCCTCGATGCGGATATATTTCGTTCACTCGGATTCAGCATGCGCGCGAGCGACCGCGAGCATGGCATCAATCTGTATGAATACGACCTGGATACTTACAAGACCGTGCCCGACTGGCTGAATGCACGCTACTGGGCCCATCCTGAACGCTGGAAGCGCTGAAACCGCGAACCGCACCCGAACAGGATCAGCCAGGACACCCTTCCTGAAGGCGTGCATGAGCTTGCCTCAAAATCGAATAGGCCGACAACAAATGGGCATACTCAATAATGCAAGGCAAGGCGGCTACATAGCCATGTTCCTTGATCACGTAATCCACAGCTCCCAGACCCATGGCTTGTGCGGCGATGGTCTCGTCCCCCCGCCCGGTGATCAATATGCAAGGAAACTTATAGCGGGTCAGTAGTTTTTCCAGGAGCTCCAGTCCCGACATGCCGGGCAATCGAAGATCCAGCAGCGCCACATCCGCACGATGGTTGGGCTGAGTCAGCCAGTCCAGGGCCGCGGGCGCATCTGATTTGAACACCAGATTGATATGCGGAGCACGTCGCTCAAAATGCCGGCGGGTCAATTCCGTGTCATCCGGGCTGGATTCAATATATAAAACAGTCAGAACAGGATTCGGCCGAATATTGTCGCGCATTCTTTCCTGCGCGCGCGCCAAATGACCCCCCAATTGCTCCAGATACATGCCACGTTTGGGAATATAGTCCTGCGCCCCTGCCTTAAGGTACTGAATCACACTGCCTTCATCGCCCGATCCGGTGATGATCACGACGGGCAGATCAAGTTTCTGACGCCGAACATGGAGTAACACATCCATGCCACTCCCATCTTGTAACCACATATCGAGCAGCAGCACGTCATATTTCTGACTACCCAGTTTGTTGATGGCCTCGTCCACACTCCCCGCCGCATCCCACTCCAGACTGGGAATCTGCTTCAGCAATGCGCGTCGCGTCAGATCGCGGTCAAACGGATTATCTTCAACGTAAAGCAGTTTCATATGAGTGTCCTGCCGTTCAGTTCAAAGTAAAAAGTCGAGCCCTGCCCAGGCGTACTGTCAGCCCACACCCGGCCGCCCATACGCTCTGCAGCACGCGCAGCCAAAGCAAGGCCAATACCCGAGCCTCCCTGATCATTTTCAGCAGGCAAGCGCTGAAATATTTCGAAGATGCGCGCTTGATATCGCATATCGAATCCCACGCCATTATCATGCACCGAAAAATAATATCCGCTCGCATGTGCATGCCCCCGGACACGGATGCGCGGCGGCTGACGACTGCGCGAAAATTTGAGTGCATTCGCCATGAAATTTCTTAAGATCTGGCTGAACCCTTCACGATCGCATTCCAGCTCAGCCGGCTCGATGTCCAGTACCAGCTCAACCCCATTTCGCACCTGCTGCTCAAATTCACTGACTACCTGATTCACCAGCTGCTCAACATCCGTACGCATGGGTTTCATCTCTCGAATCTGCGCCCGCGAATAGGCCAGAATACCTTCGATCATCTGATCCATGCGCATGCTGGCATCCAGAATCAAGCCCACATACTCCCGTGCCTCGTCCGGCAGTTTTTCCGCATGATCCTCAACCAGCAGCCGGCTATAGCCCGAGATCCCGCGCAACGGCGCTTTGAGGTCATGCGATACCGAGTAGGCAAACGATTCAAGGTTGCGGTTGGCAAACTCCAGATCCTGCGTGCGCGCCAGGACGCGCGCCTCCAACTCATTATTCAGTGTTTCAATTTCGCGCTGAATCGCTTTCTGTGCGGTCAAATCCCGCAAAGTGGCCGAATAATATTCCAGTTGCTCATGCTCATCATGGTGCGCCAGTGCGACGACGGACACCGGCAACGCCTGGGCCGTACCTTCTCGCAACAACGCCTCACCCACCCAGCGCCCACTGTCATGCAAAGCGGGCAGGATTTCCGTTTCCAGCAAGTAAGTGGTTTGTTTGCCAAGAAAATCACGGCCCCGAAAACGTGTTACATCGGCCTGTTCGGATAAACCCAGCAGTTGTCGACCGGCCGAATTCATCTCGATCAAATATCCATTTGCCGCCATGATGGCCACAATATCCGGGGTCGCTTCAATGATGCGCGCCAGCCGATCCCGCACGGATTCAACCTGCAGATAGCGCGCCTGCGACAGCGCCATGGCGGCAAAGTCACTCATTGAACCGGCAAAAGCCACGTCCTCATCACGCCAGATTCGAGGCTCCCCGGAATGCTGATGACACACGACACCTGCCAACACACCATCCAGCCAAATAGGCGCATCCAATAGGGAGGTAATCCTGCTGGGCTTGAGATAGGAATCAACCAGTTCGGCAGTGTTAGCGCTCTGCAAGGCATCACTCACGGCCAGCACCCGATTTTGACTTAACTCGGCAAAGTACTTGGGATAGTGTTGGCCATCGAGTGACTGTTCAGGCCTGATCAATCCCACCCGGCTATCAAACTGGCATACGCAATCCAGCACTTGTTGATCAGTCCGTAACCGCCAGATCCCCACTCGCCCGACGCCCATGTAGCGTGCGGCAACCTGCACCACACGTTCAAGCTGGCGTGCCAGCTTGCCGGATTGCCAGTCGGCGCTGGTCGCGATATCGCGTATGGCCCGATTGTAATCATGCAGGCCGGCATAACCCGTAATACGCCCCATGATAATGGCGCCCCCGTGGTTACATTTATTTAATGGTTGAATCCTACCCGGAATTTCCTTGTCGCTGCTGCAATGTGTATAGGCTACTTTTCATGCTGCCGACGGCTTCGGTTACACTGACATTCACCTAGAACAGGGCATCCAACATGAATTTCATCCCCCATAACGCACTTGAAGAACAGCTCGCAGCCGTCCATGCCGGCACACTGGAGCCGGAAACCTTTGTGCTGCGTCTGCTTGATCAGCAATTGTTCATGCCGGTTCGTGATGAAAAAAACCCCATTCAGGGATTTCAGCGTTCCACTCAAGCTGAACCGCTGATTATTGAAGATGAAGAAGGCAACCGTGTTCTGGCCGTGTTCACCAGCCCTGAACGCGCCAAACCTTTTGTTGAGCATTACCCGGAATTTGCCGGTGGCATCCTGACCGAACTGTCCTGGCTGCTGCGTCGCATTGGCGGCGGGGTTCCGATTGCGCTCAATCCCGGCTGGGATGTCGGCATGGACTTCGATGCCGACATGGCCGCGCAACTGCTTGCCCAGCTCCCTCCCGAACACCCGGCCTGATCAGCGGTCCATTTTTCATGCTGTCCGACTCTGCACGCTCGGCTTTCCGATCTGCTCTGGGAGCGGATCGTTTTTTTGACGACCCCGCTACCTGCGCGTTATACGCTCAGGACGAAACACCACGACGGATAGACCCTGATGCTGTCTTGTTCCCGGCTTCGCATGAAGACGTGGTTGCTCTGGTCCGTGTCGCCTGCGAATACCGCATCAGTCTGACCCCGCGCGGCGCCGGTTCCGGCAACGTGGGCGGCGCCCTGCCCACGCCGGGCAGCGTGGTGGTGAGCTTCGAGTGCATGCGGCGCGTGCTCGAATTCGATCCGGCCAACCGCCTGATCGTCGTTGAGCCAGGCGTGGTCACCGAAGAAATCGACCGCCTCGCGCGCAGCGCCGGCCTGTTCTATCCGCCCGATCCCGGCAGCAGCCCGTATTGCCGCATCGGCGGCAACCTGGCGATGAATGCCGCCGGCCCTCACGCAGTCAAATACGGCGTCACCCGCGACTTTGTGCTGGGATTGCGTGCCGTTACCGGCAGTGGCGAGGCAATCCGCACCGGCTGCCGTACCACCAAAGGCGTCACCGGCTACGACCTCACCCGCCTGCTGGTGGGCTCAGAAGGCACGCTCGCACTCATCACCGAGGCCACACTGAAGTTATTGCCCGCACCGGAAGCGGTCGCCACTTTACGCGTGTGTTATGCCAGCAACCGTGCAGCGCTCGACGCGGTCAGCCGCATCATGCAACAGCCTGTCATGCCCTGCGCGCTTGAATTCATGGACCAACGTGCCATCGAAGCCATCCGCCCGACTGGCGCGGCAGACGACTTGCCCTCCGGCACGCGCGCATTGCTGATGGTGGAAGCCGATGGTGCGGAAGCGGACGTGCCACGTCAGATTGCCGCACTGGAAAAGGTTCTGGCAGGCGAAGGCATGCTCGACCTGCGCAGCGGCTTCACGCGTGAGGCCATTACCTTGCTATGGACCGCACGTAAATCATTGTCGAAAGCCGTCAAGCAAATTGCGCCGCTCAAGATCAATGAAGATGTGGTGGTCCCTGTGTCGCATCTTGCCGATTTCGTCGACTTCATCGACGAAACAGCCCATACACATCAACTCGCGGTGGTGTCTTTTGGTCATGCCGGCAACGGCAACCTGCATGTCAATTTAATGGTGCATCCCGACGATCTGGATGAAATGGCCCGTGCCCACGCCGCGCTGGAAGCCATCATGCAGCGCGTGCTGATACTGGGCGGCACCCTCTCGGGCGAACACGGCATCGGCACTGAAAAACGACGCTTTGTCCCACAGGAAATCGATCCCCCAACACTTGGCTTGATGCGCCGCATCAAACAACAGTTCGACCCACACCAACTCCTCAACCCCGGCAAACTTTTTCCTGATTAATCTTACGCAGAAGGCTTTACAAGATCCCCAGGCCTCTATAAAATGCGCGGCTTCGTTGGGGGTATAGCTCAGCTGGGAGAGCGCTTGCATGGCATGCAAGAGGTCAGCGGTTCGATCCCGCTTACCTCCACCAACAAACAGGAAGCGCGATGCATAAGCTGGGCGTCATCACCACACTGTTGGGGTTGATACTAAGTATCGTGGGATTGGTAGTCGGCTTTTGGAAGATGCTGAATGGCAGTGAGAACGCCGAAGTCTGGATCTCACTGATACCATTGGGTTTCGTCGGATTATTTATCGGCGTCACCTTGACCCAGCTGTCAAACAAGCAGGACGGGCGCAAGCCTGAGTAACACAATGTAGTCAGTAGACGGATCAAACCGTCGTCCGGGTCCCCATCGTCTAGAGGCCTAGGACACTACCCTTTCACGGTAGGTACCGGGGTTCGAATCCCCGTGGGGACGCCACCTTATTTTCGATAAGGTGCTTGAAATCCAACTCATTCCGGGTTGCGATCAAAATCATTCAGAATCGTCATGCACGGCACAGCGCCACACGCGAGGCTTGGTTGCGCGTGCATTATGTGTTGACTGGAGTGGCGCCCCGAACACGAATCGAACGTGTGGCCTACCCCTTAGGAGGGGGTCGCTCTATCCACTGAGCTACCGGGGCGTGGCTGCGCATTCTACCGAAACCCGCGCTGATTGCCGAACCGCCAAGCAAAACCAAACAGCCGACTATGATGGCGTTCTGGATGCAGCGATCCGGCACGCTCAAGACTCGCGCGCGATTTCAGCTTTACGAAAGTGTCTATGGTCGACAGGGGCTGTCGCCTCGACATCAGTTCGATTAGACTCGAACCACTCCTCGCCACCTGTCCTCAGACTGAGCCAGCTGCGCTTAATTCCATATGGGATTCCATCCCCACGCCTAAAAGTACAACTCGGGGCGAGCACACCCAGAGACTGCTGTCACGAACCGCCTTGTGAGGCCGCGTGACGCGGCGCTTAGGATAAACGTGCCTTGCACCTGCCGCTTGATTGCTCAAGAACCTGAGTACAACGCTGGCCCGGTACCAACGAAGGGAGAACATGCAAGAAGCGTGGGTGGCCTATTTCACTAGCGTAGTTAGCCAGCATCATCAATTTTCCCGGCCACATGCCGATACTCAGTCATATGGCCAGGTTATGCCTGAGTCCGGACCGAGTTGAATTACGCGCCGGGGCGTCGGCGGTGTACAAGGGTAAGCGCTATGACATTCGAAAACATGGCCCAATTTTCCTGGGTCTACGATCTGTATCGTTTGGGACAGGATAGCGCTCTGCATGCAAATCCCGACGTGGTACAGCGCAAGATACTCGAGCATATCGTCGAAGGGATCGGCGCCGACTCAGGCTCCTTGTCTTTGTGCATGGATAACGAAGATGAGCTAGAACTCACGGCGGGAATTGGTATCCCAGCACAGGCCATCGGCAAGCGGATCGAAAAAGGTGTGGGCGTGATCGGCTGGGTATTCGAACATGCCGACTCAGTCCTCATCACCGACGATCCGGCCAAGGATCCACGCTTTACCAACCCGGTACCGCGCCGCGAGTCAACCGTTCCTGGTTCGGCTATCTGCTGGCCGCTTCAACAGGAATCGCGTCTGATAGGCGCTTTGTGCCTGAACCGAAACGCCGGTCGCCCACCCTTCACAGAAAACGACAGGGAACGTGGGCACGCGCTCGTTAACATGATCTCCATCGTTATCGAAAACACTCGCCTCCACTTGCAACAGGCGGCCCGCATACAGGCCCTGTCGGAGTTGAACAAAAAGCTTCAAGACGCTCAGAACCAATTGCTGCAATCCGAAAAAATGGCATCGATCGGCCAACTGGCAGCGGGCGTTGCCCACGAGATCAATAATCCGATCGGGTTTGTCCTCTCCAATCTGAGCTCACTCGAAAAATATCACGAGGATCTCTTCGCAATACTGAGGTGCTACGAGCAAGCAGAAGGAGACCCCGCCAAACTAGGTGAAGCCACAAAGCTCAAGGACACGATTAATCTGGCATATCTGAGGGAAGACATACCGGCTCTGATGAACGAATCCAAGGACGGCATTAATCGGGTCAAGGTCATCGTTCAGAATCTTAAAGATTTTTCGAGAATAGACACGTCCAACAAGCCCCAGTGGGTGGACCTGCACATTGGGATCGATTCCACACTGAACATTGTCCTGAATGAAATCAAATACAAGGCCGAGATCATCAAGGCATACGGAGACATTCCGGAAATCGAATGCCTGCCCTCCGAACTGAATCAGGTGTTCATGAATATGCTGATCAACGCTGCGCACGCCATCAAAGGATATGGGCAAGTCACCATCCGCACCGGAATGAGTAATGATCAAGTTTGGGTCGAGGTCGCAGACACAGGGGCGGGGATCCCAAAAGAGAATCTCAAGCGGATTTTTGAGCCGTTCTTCACCACCAAGCCGGTGGGCCGCGGCACCGGCTTGGGACTCTCTCTGTCCTATAGCATTGTGCAGAAACACCGCGGGCGAATCGACGTCAGTAGTGAAATCGGACGAGGTACCACGTTCCGGGTTTGGCTACCGATTCATCACACGGCGGACGAGGCGGCGGAAGTATGAGTGGAGATGAGATTACCGCAGGCCGATGGGATGCAGCCTTTAGTCGTTTCACCAAGAAAAATGGGAGGAACCATGCATCGAATCATGGTAGTGGATGACGAGTCCAACATTCTGAGCGCGTTGCGCCGCACGCTTGGGACGAGCGTGACAGACGGACATGATGTGTTCGAGACTCAAGTCGAGCTGTTCGCAGACCCGGAAGCCGCATTGCGCCGGACACGAGACGCAAAGTTCGATCTCGTGATCTCGGACTACCGGATGCCACACCTCAACGGGGTAGAGTTTCTCAAGGCTGTTCGCAGTGTGCAGCCTAACGCCGTTCGCCTGATCCTCAGTGGATATGCCGACCTGAACGCATTAATCGGGGCGATCAATGATGCCCAGATCTTCCGCTTCATCAGCAAGCCATGGCAAGACTTCGAGTTGCGCGCGGCGATCACGCAGGCACTGGCGTTTCAAGCCTTGCTGCTTGAGAACCAACGCCTGTCCGACCGTGTGCGTGTCCAGCAGGGGACGCTGTCCCTCCAGGAGCAGGAACTGCGCCGGCTCGAGGAGGAAACCCCGGGCATCACCAAAGTCAATTGGGGCCCGGATGGCTCTGTATTGCTCGACGAGGATGACTGACAGTCATGGCAGACATTGACGAAATGAATCGCAAGATGACCTTCAAGCTGGTTTATTACGGGCCGGCCATGAGTGGGAAAACGACCAACTTGATGCGTTTGCATGATCTGCTTGCTCCGGAGCTCAAAGGCGACATCCTGACACTGGAAACCCAGAATGATCGCACCTTGTTTTTCGACTTGCTTCCGCTCGGCTTTCGCACCCCTACCGACTGGCTGGTCAAACTCAAGCTATATACCGTTCCGGGACAGGTCGTTCATGATGCCACGCGCAAGGCGGTGCTCTCGCGTGCTGACGGGTTGGTCTTCGTGGCCGACTCCCAACGCACCCAAAGCGTCAACAACTCGGAATCGTTTCAGAATCTGGAAGAAAACACGCGACGCGTCGGCCTGGACTTCGACAGTCTGCCGCTGGTGGTCCAGTTCAACAAACGAGATCTGCCGCAGATCCTTACTGAGGAAGAAGTTCGATCACGCTGGGCCCAGGCGCCTTGGCCGCTGACGTTTGCGACAGCCCTGACAGGTAGCGGAGTACGTGAAACCTTTGTCAAACTGCTGGAACAAGTTTATTCATACGCCGACCAGCAATTGTCTTTGAGCGAAACCCATGGCATGAGTCAAGCGTCTTTTGTCCTGGCTGTGGCGGGAAGCTGAGCGATGGGCATTCAACCCCCGAGCTTTGAGCGGGATCTAACCTTAGGCGAATTGCTTGCTGGCATACCGCCTCTGCGCCTCGATGCGGCCCTAAAAGCGCTGCTGGGCGGTGAATTTCGCTTGCTGTCCCGGTCTGGTGACGTTCTGTTGGGCGTTCCCCAAGCGTTGACCGGCACGGTGCGAGTCGCTGTCAATCATGATCTTGAAGCGCTGGGGTGGCTCGAAGCACTGGCCAGCAAAGAAGAAACGCAGGCCGCTGCCACACTCCTTGAATTGCTGTGTCATCAAGGCGCACGCTATCACATGGCGTCTGATCTCCATATGGAAGTGGTCCAGGCCAACTATGAAACGCTGCAAACACAGTATGCGGCGTTGCAAAAATCGGAAGCCCGCTACCGTGAACTGTCACAGCAACTGGAAGAAAGAGTGCGACAGCAGGTGGAGGTCATCGAAACAGCCCAGCGTCAGCTTTATCAGGCCGAAAAAATGGCCTCGGTCGGACAACTCGCTGCTGGGGTGGCACATGAAATCAACAATCCGATTGGCTTCATCCACAGTAATCTGAGTACGGCACGGGGCTATGTGGATCGTCTGAACACACTCGCCCCGACTATCCGGAACCACGCTCCTCTGGCAGCCATCTGGAAACAATCCGACATGGACTTTATGATTGAAGACTTCAGAGCGTTGCTAACCGAAAGCTTGGAGGGAACCGCCCGAGTCACCCGCATTGTTGCGGATCTAAAAGGATTTTCCAGTGTGGACCGTGCCGAGGACGACGCCGTTGATCTCAACGAATGTCTACGTTCCATTTGCAACGTTTCCCAAGCACAAGTCAGCCCCTTGGCAAACGTAATCCTCGACCTGGGTGAACTGCCTAGCCTGCGGTGCAAGGTGAGTGGACTCAACCAGGTTTTTCTGAGCCTGCTGCTTAATGCTGCGCAGTCAATGGATGCACACGGCGAAATTCGTATTCGCAGCCGCCATGCCAAGAATGAAATCCATATCGAGTTCACAGACACTGGTCGGGGCATTGCGCCCGAGGTGATCAGCCGGATATTCGATCCTTTCTTTACCACTCGTGACGTCGGACAAGGAACAGGGCTCGGGCTAACCGTCAGCCGCGACGTGGTCACTGCCCAAGGCGGATCAATCACCGTCCAGAGCGAGCCAGGCAAGGGTAGCGTCTTTACTGTTGTGCTTCCGGCCAGCACAAATGAGTAGTCCTTACCTTACGATGCTAAGCACAACCCCGATCACGATGAGTAGCATGTCATGAGCCGATACGCCTCACTGTTTACCGGTAACGCGAGCGACACATCTCTATCCGATAAGGCAGCCACCCCTTACCGGATTCTCCTGGTCGACGACGAGCCCAATGTCCTGCGGGCGTTGCAACGCGTCTTTCAGCAGGAAAACTACCAGGTCGTCACGGCCAGCAACGGCCAGGAGGCGCTGGAGCTGCTGAGCCGCGAAACGTTCCATCTGATCATTTCAGATTACATGATGCCAGTCATGAACGGCGGCGACCTCCTCCGCAAAGCCAAGGAAGTGTGTCCCGAACTCATCCGGATCATGTTGACTGGACATGCCGACACCGGCGCTATCATGGCCGCCATCAATGAAGGCGCCGTCTACAAGTTCATTATCAAGCCCTGGAACGATGACGAACTTCGCATCACGGTGGCCCTGGCGCTCGAACAGTATGAATTGATCGGTAAGAACAAGGCGCTGCAACGCGAGAGCGCCGACAAATCAAAAGAGATCGCTGCACTCTCCAAATTGGCCGTCAACAATCGCAGTCAAATCGCGATCATGTTGTGCAACCGAAATCTTCTCACTGGCCCACAGGTCCAGGAATTGCACCGCCTGCAACAACAGCGCAAGGAGCCCTTGATCAAGCTTCTGCTGGAACGTGACTGGGTATCCGAACACGTAATCCGCGACATTCTGCGCAAAGAAATGCTGATCGAAGAAGTCGCATTGCCCGAAATCCAGGTTGATCCCGCCGCGTCGTCTCTGATCCCGAAGAGTTTCTGTGAACGTCAGTTGGTGATCCCGCTACGTATTGATAAACGGCGTCTTTTGCTGGCGATGGCCGATCCACTGGATGCCGGCCTGCTCGACGACCTGCGCTTCGTGTCGGGGCTCGAGATCCAACCGGTCATGGCAAACATTTCTGCTATTCGCGACAAGCTTGTCGCCGTCTACGGTCATTCGGAATCGGTCGACTTCAGCGACCTCGAAGCGATCGTTGGCGGGGTCGACCCCTATGAAGGGATCGAAGTCGTCATTGAAGATGAGTCGGATACTTCTTTAGAGGAGTTGCTGCGCGGCACTGAAGAGCCGCCAGCAATCCGCCTGGTCAACGCCATCATTCTCGAGGCGATTCGACTCGGCGCAAGCGATATCCATATCCAGCCGCGCACCAAGAGCGTTGTGGTCCGGCTCAGAATCGACGGCGTTCTCTCAGACAAGATTCACATTCCTCACCATTTGCATCAGTCACTCGTGTCGCGTCTCAAAATCATGTCTGAGCTCGATATCAGCGAGCGACGCCGACCTCAGGATGGCAGAATCACCGTCAAGTCCAGCCTTCGCATGGTGGATCTTCGCATCTCGACATTGCCCACAATCAATGGTGAAAAAGTGGTGATGCGGATCCTCGATCGCAACTCCGCCATCCTCAACCTGGAAACCCTGGGGTTCTCATCGCAGGACTTGCCACGGATACTGAATTTGGTCGACAAGCCACAGGGAATTGTCTTGACGACAGGTCCCACCGGAAGCGGAAAAACCTCAACGCTCTACGCCCTGCTGCAGCATAATGCAACGCCCGCCAAGAACTATGTGACCATCGAGGATCCCGTTGAGTACTACATGGACATGGCGGGTCAGGTCCTCATCAAGGAAAAGATCGGACTGTCCTTCCCCGTTGTTTTGCGCTCGATCCTCCGGCAAGATCCAGACGTTGTGTTGATCGGGGAAATTCGCGATATGGAAACTGCAGAAGTTGCGTTTCATGCCGCGTTGACAGGTCACCTCGTCTATTCAACTCTACATACCAATTCAGCCATCGCGACGATCGCTCGCCTGTATGACCTCGGGCTCAAGCCCTATGTTATCGCGTCGGCGCTCGAGGGCATCATCGCGCAGCGGCTGGTACGCAAGATCTGCGAGCATTGTCGCGAGCCGACACCACCGACTGTAGAACAGCGAACGCGCCTGAGTAGCCTGTTCTCCGCTGGTCCTTTGCCGACATTTCACGGCAAGGGCTGCGGCCACTGCCACAACAGTGGTTACCGCGGTCGACTCGGATTGTACGAAGTTCTGATTCCCGACGAAGAGCTTAAACACCTGATGACCAGTAACGGCAGCATTCGAGACATCACCCTGATGGCCAAATCCAAGGGCATGAGGACGCTTCAAGATGACGCTCGGGATAAGGTCGCGAAAGGCGTCACTACTCTCGAAGAGATTCTTCGCGTGCTCGGGCCCCAATGAATCAAATCCTAGAAACCTCGAAAACGATCTCTACTTGCAACCCCTCGAATAGCGCTGGGACGCGTTCATGCCAGATTTTGATGATTCGGGAAATGGCGCCCGAGCACGAATCAAACGTGCAGCCTGGCCATTAGGAAGGGGATGCTCTATCCACTAAGCTGCCCGAGCGGGGCGCGCACTCTACCGAATCCCCCTGGTTTTCCGGACGGCCTGAACCCACACGGGCTTATGATGCACACATTGACCGTTTTACAGGAAGCCAGATGATGAAAATTGTACTCGGCGGCCTTGCCGTCTTGTTAGTGCTGGGCAGCGCGGTTTTCTGGATGCTGCGGCCCGGCACACTGCGGGAAGAAGGCAGCCACGCTCCCGGTTTCGAGTTACGCGATCAAGATGGCCACACCCATCGTCTGAGCGATTATGCGGGACGCTGGCTGGTGCTGTATTTTTATCCTAGGGACGACACGCCGGGCTGCACCCAGGAGGCATGCCGGTTTCGCGATGACATCGGCGTACTGGGCGAGCTCAACGCGTCCATCGTCGGGGTGAGCGTCGACAATACGGCCTCGCACGCCGAGTTCGCACGCAAATACACGCTTCCCTTCCCACTGCTTTCCGATCCTGACGGCCAGACCGCAGCCGACTACGACAGTCTGCTGAATCTGGGGTTCATGCGGTTTGCGCGCCGCCATACCTTCATCATTTCGCCAGACGGCCGGATTGCCGCCCGCTTCGACAAGGTCAATCCAGCGAACCACGTGCAGGAAGTGGCGCGTACTTTGAGGGGTTTGCAGCAAGCCGCCCGTTCCTGATTAGTCGACAACTGGGCGTGTGCAGCTTAAACATGTGGCGATAGTTACTACTACGCGCCAAGTTATCGAGGTCATCCCCATCATCCGATTCAGCGCGTTTTGAGGCGCATTGCCGCACGCGCGCGACGCGCCTTGGCACCCCATATCCACACGTATTGAATGCCGGAAATCACGGCAATGCCGAACACAACCACAAACAAGATATTGATCCAGGATTCCACCATCCAGAGTTGAGCCAGGTTGGCCAGCACCACCGCCAACAACACAAACTCGGCAAACATATGCGCTTTGCCAAGCCACGTCGGTTGAATATTCAGATAACCCGCCAACCCGCGATAGCTCAGGGCACCCACCACCACAATGGTGTCACGTATCAGGATTGCCAGTGCCACCCATAGCGGTATCGCCTCCGCCAGCGTCAGCATCACCAGCGTCACCACGCCCAGCGCTTTGTCGGCCACGGTATCGAGGGCTGCACCCAGTTGCGTCGTCTGGTCGAGCCAGCGCGCCAAGAGGCCATCGATGCCGTCCGACACGGCTGCCGCCAGAAACAACCAGCAGGCGGCCTCCCATCGTTGTTGCGTGATCAGCCATGCCACCACCGGCACGGCTGCAAGCCGTAGCAGGGTAATACTATTCGGCAGATTGAGTATGCGCTCGCTCATGCCCGAACATTAGTCAATGAATGGGCTGTCTGGCAAGCCCATCCCACAGCTTGTCGAGCCGCTTGGCTGACACGGGATACGGTGTTTTCAACTCCTGTGCAAACAGTGAGATACGCAATTCTTCCAGTTGCCAGCGAAAATCGTCCAGCGCGGCCGGGATATCTCCCATGACCTGGCTGCGCCGTGCCCAATATTTATTCTGCAGCGTAAGCACATTGGCCATGGCGCGTGAATCGCGCTGTTCGGATGCAGGCAGCTTCTCCAGCCGCTTGAGAATGCCGCGCAAATAACGCGGCATCTCTTTCAAATGGGCCCACGGTGTGGCCGTGATGAAACCGGGTGCCACCAGCGCTGCCAGGTGGGCGGTCTCGTCGCGCATGGCGGCGACAAACTGAGGTTTGGTATTTAAGCGAGTCGCAACCTGGGCATGCAGGTCCAGGATCTCGGCCACATCGCGCAGCAATGCCTGCTTGACCACCGCAATACGCGGCTTGGCGCGCTCCTTTTGCTTGCCGAAGGCTTTTTCGGTGCGTGGCAGTTCGTCGTCGCCGAGTAATGCGCGGGTGGCGATGGCGTCGGTTAGCTCTTTACGCAACACGTCGGCGCTGCCGAGGTTACGGTACTTGAGTGCCAGCGCCGTTTCGCGTCCGAGATCCTTGTCGAGCTGTTTGAACTGTGCCGCCAGCGCCAGCCTGAGCAGGCGCACCACGCCACGCCGGGTGGCCTGCCCGGCGGTTTCTGCGGTGTCAAGCAACCGCAGATCGACGGCTTCATCCGCATCAACCAATGCCGGAAATCCGATCAGCTCGCGGCCACCGCGCGAGAATTTCACCTGCGCGGGCAAGTCGCCAAACGTCCAGCTGGTCAGCCCCGTCTGTTCGAAGTCGTTTGAATCGCTCTGACTGCCGTAGGTAATGCTGGCCGCCCCCCCAAGCTGCTGCCGCAGGGCCACCAGATCGCGACCGCTGGCTAGTTCCTGTTCGCTGTCGTCCACTACGCGCAGATTCATCTGCAGGTGGCGGGGCAGGTCGTTGGTCCAGTCTTCGGGCCGGATGTCCGCGCCAGTTTTTTTCCGGATAAAGCCTGCCAGTGCATCAGTCAAAATCAGCTCACCGGGCTTCGCTACGCCAAGAAAGGCAGTCACCGTATCGGGCAGCGGGATCAGGGGGCGGCGCTTGTCCTTGGGCAAAGACTTCAACAACAGGGTCAGCTTTTCTCGGATCAGGCCCGGCACCAGCCAATCGATTACTGCCGGTTCCACCCGGTTCAGCAGATAGAGCGGCAGGGTCAGCGTCACGCCATCGAGCATATGGCCGGGCTCAAAGCGGTAGGTGAACTTGCACGTCACGCTGTCTACCCCCAGCGTTTCCGGAAACAGATTGTGATCGGCACCGAGACCCTCACCGAGAATGTCGTCACGCTGCAAGAACAGCGCCATCGGATGCGTGGACTCGATTTCCTCGCGCCATTTTTCGAACGCCGCACCGTTGTGCAGCCCGGCTGGGATACGTTCATCGAATACACGGAAAATACGCTCCTCGTCCAGCCACACGCCCGACTTGCGCGCCTTGTGCTCAAGATCCTCAATTTCCTTGACCAGTGCACGATTGTGGATAAACCACGGCGCCTTCGTATCGTATTCGCCTGCCACCAACGCACCGCGTATGAACAGCTCGCGCGATAGCTCGGGGTCGATACTGCCGTAGTGAATCTTGCGCCGCGGCGCAAGCGTGATGCCATACAAGCTCACCCGCTCGAACGCCACCACGCGCGCGCCGTCCTTCTCCCAGTGCGGCTCGATGTACATGCGGGTCAGCAAATGGCGTCCCGCGGCTTCGATCCATTCAGGACGTACCTCGGCGACGGTGCGGGCAAGCAGCCGGCCGGTGTCGGTCAACTCGGCGGCCATGATCCACTTCGGCCCTTTGCGTGCGAGCGCCGAACCGGGATGAATCGACAACTTGATGCCGCGCGCGCCCTGGTAGTTGCCCTCGCTCGGTTTAGGTCGGCCACCACCTGTATTGGCTCGGCCATCGTCCGACTTGAATCCGATGTTGCCCAGCAGGCCGGTCAGTAGCGCCTGATGAATCGTGTCGTAGCCGGCGTCTTTCTCGTTTTCCTTCAAGCCCAGTTCGCTTGTCTGCGCGTGCAGCTGACCGTGGATATCGCGCCATTCGCGCATCCGCCGTGGCGACAGAAAATGGTCCTGCAGCAAGCTCTGCAACTGGCGGTTGGTTTTTTTGTGTTGCACCTGCTCCTCGTACCAGCGCCACAGCTTGAGCCAACCCATGAAGTCGGAGCGCTCATCAGCGAACAACTTGTGCTTTTCGTCGGCAGCCTGCGCACGCTCCATCGGACGATCACGCGGGTCCTGCACCGACAAGGCGCTGGCGATGATCAGCACTTCGCGCACGCAACGCTGCTTGTCTGCAGCCAGCAGCATGCGCGCGATGCGCGGGTCGAGTGGTAGCTTCGAAAGCTTCTTGCCGATGTCGGTCAACTGCCCTTGTTCGTCGAGCGCATGCAATTCAGCCAGCAGTTGATAGCCGTCGGTGACCAGCCGCGAACTGGGCGCGTCGATGAACGGAAATCCCACCACGTCGCCCAGACCGAGCGACTTCATGCGCAGGATCACGCCAGCCAGTGACGAACGCAGCAGCTCGGGATCGGTAAAGCGAGGGCGATTGCCAAAGTCGGCTTCGTCGTACAAACGAATACACACGCCATCGCTCACCCGGCCGCAGCGACCAGCACGCTGGTTGGCCGAGGCCTGCGACACCTTTTCGATCAGCAACTGCTCGACTTTGTTGCGTGCCGAGTAGCGCTTGACCCGCGCGGTACCGGGATCGATCACGTAGCGGATGCCCGGCACGGTGAGCGAGGTTTCCGCTACGTTAGTGGCGAGCACGATGCGGCGTAGCGCTTTAGTCGGCTTGAAAATCGCATCCTGATCGGCCACCGACAGGCGGGAAAACAACGGCAGGATTTCGGTACCCGGCGGATGATGCTTGCGTAGCGCCTCGGCGGTATCGCGGATTTCGCGTTCGCCCGGCAGGAACACCAGAATGTCGCCGGGACCCAAACGCGCCAGCTCGTCGGTCGCATCGAGAATCGCTGCGACGATGTCGGGTGCGTCCTTGTCTTTTTTCTCGCGACCGGGTTTGCCAGAAGCCACAGGTGCATCAGGCTCATCACGCTCAATCGGTCGCCAGCGGATTTCCACCGGGTAGGTCCGCCCCGATACCTCAATCACCGGCGCATTGTTGAAGTGCCTGGAAAATCGCTCGGCGTCGATCGTGGCGGAAGTGATCACCACACGCAGATCGTTGCGCTTTTGAACCAGGGTTTGCAGATAGCCGAGCAGGAAATCGATGTTGAGACTGCGCTCGTGTGCCTCGTCGATGATGATGGTGTCGTAACGCGAAAGCATCGGATCACCCTGGCTTTCGGCCAACAGAATGCCGTCGGTCATGATCTTGATCTGGGTGTCGTGACGCACCTTGTCGGTAAAGCGCACCTTGTAGCCGACCAGGCCACCCAACTCGCTTCCCAGCTCATGCGCAATACGTGTCGCCACTGAGCGAGCGGCAATGCGGCGTGGCTGGGTGCAACCAATCAGTTTGCCGGGCCTGAGCCCAACTTCCAGACACATCTTGGGAATCTGCGTGGTTTTGCCGGAGCCGGTTTCGCCGCACAGAATCACCACTCGATGCTGCTGCAGCGCAGCCAGAATGTCGTCGCGGCGCGCACTGACCGGCAGATCCGGATAATTGATACGGCCAGGCTGCATGGGCGTGCTCATGCTCGCTGCGCTATTTGTTTTGGAGGTATTTAACGTCATCAAATGTTTCCAGCCAGGCTGGCCGATACACCGCCATGACGGTGATCGCCATGCCAGTTGAAAAAGCCTCGGCCCAGCTGAGCAGCAGCGAAGCATAGGGTGTGTAGTGGTACAACAGATAATCCAGCGAATACGCATCGGCCCACACCATCATGGCGGTGGTGGCCAGCCCGATCGACGATACCGCAAGCGCGGCACCCAAAAACCCGTTGCCCAGCACGTAGATGAAAAAATGATTCGGCAGATGTCGCTCCAGCAGGCGAAGCACGTACCAGCTCACTGCTGCAGGCAACACGGCCTGCAGCAGTGCATCGATCCCCAAAGCAGCCAGATTGCCGCGGCCAAACAGGGCCGTGATCAGAAGAATCAACGTACCCGCAAAGCTTGCGCGCCAGAAGCCGAACATCAGCGTCAGGGCCGATATGCCATACAGATGGAACGCCAGTCCCGGCGTCACGCTGGTGCGGATTTGCCAGAGTGCCAGCAATACCACTGTGGCGCCCAGAAACAGATTCAGGCTCGCCGGCACGGCCAGTCTGCGCCAGTCGCCTGACATCAGCCAGCGCCACCCCAGCCAGGTCAGAGCAAGCCAGCCGAACAGATGAAATGATTGCGGAAGGACAAGCGCGGTAGAATCCATACACGGATTTTACGCGATGCTCCTGCTCGCGGCCGTGCCCTGTATTGAGCTGCTGCCATGCCACCCAAAAACACGAAAACCACCCTGAACGAAGACGACATTGCCACGCTGGCCGACCTCCTGGATGAGGCCGCCGCGCGCACCGACGAGCCCTTGTCGCTCGAAGGGCTGGACGGCTTCATCACGGCCCTGCAATGCGCGCCGCGCGCCATCGCAGAAGCCGACTATTTCCCGGTGCTGTTCGGGCAAGCTGACCCCGCCGCACTGTTCAGCAACGCAGCCGATTACCAGCAGTTCCACTCGCTGCTGACACGCCGGTGGAAAGAGATTACGCGCGCACTGGCCGCGCCGATCGACAGTCTGTCCGATCCGCACGCGCTGGTTCCACTCATCATGGACTGGGAAGGCATGCTGGCTGCGATGCCCAAGCAGGAAGCGGCGGTCCTGCGGGCCGAAGGCGTGCCGCCTTATGCCAGCATCTGGGCGGCCGGGTTTCTGCAAGTAGTGGAACATTGGGAAGTCGATTGGGAACTACCGCCTGACAGCAAGGACGAAGCCTTTGCCGACGAAATGCTAGACCCGCTCTACGTACTGATGACCCCGCCTGAAGACTGGACCGATGAAGAGCGTCAGACCGCTCGCGAAGACTATGTGGCGATGGCAATCTGGAGTTGCTACGAACTACGCGACTTCTGGCGCGACCGCGGCCAGGCACCACGTAATTAACCGCTTTGTAACCTGAACCTTGTAAGCTGCACCTGCCATGAATCTTGTTCTGTTTGATCTCGACAACACCCTGCTCGCCGGCGACTCCGACTACGAATGGGGCCAGTTTCTCATCGCCAAAGGCGCAGTTGACGGCCCGCACTATGAAGCCAGGAACACGGCCTTTTACGATGACTACAAGGCCGGCCGGCTCGATATTTACGCCTTCCTCGCGTTTGCGTTGCATCCGCTGGCCACCCACTCACGCGAACAGCTTGACGCCTGGCGCACCGAATATATGGCTACCCGCATCAAGCCGATGATCACGCAAGCCGCGCGCGATCTGGTCAACACGCACCTCGACACAGCCGATCTGGTCGCCATCATCACCGCCACCAACAGCTTTGTCACCGGCCCGATTGCCCGCGAGTTCGGCATTTCCCACCTGATCGCCACCGACCCCGAGGAAAAGGACGGTCGCTTTACGGGTGAGGTCGCCGGTACGCCCTGCTTCCGTGAAGGAAAAGTCATCCGCCTCGAACATTTTCTCAACGCACACGGCACGCGGCTGGACAGCCTCAGCAGCAGCTGGTTCTATAGCGACTCGCTCAACGACCTGCCACTGCTGGAAAAGGTGCAACACCCGATCGCGGTCGACCCCGATCCCATACTCAAGCGCACCGCACAGGAAAAAGGCTGGCCTGTGATTTCACTGCGTCATCCATAATGACCATTGTTGATTCGGATCGATCGCCCATGTCCACACCCACCACTCTCGCTGAAAGCGTTGCCCACCAACGTGAAGTCCTGGCCAACCTGCTGCGTGAACCGCTGGCGCTGGCAGCCCGGGCGTGCGGTCAGGCATGGCCCAGCCGCGATGGACTCAACGCCGCACTGACGCATGCACTCAGTGCCATTCCTGCGTGTAAGTACCTGTATGCCCTCGACACGCAGGCCGTCCAGCTTTCCGACAACATCAGCCATGACGGCCTGATCGAAGCCGATTTCGGTCGCGAACGTGCCGACCGCCCCTACATGCGCGAAGCGGTGCCGAACCAGGGTTTTCTGCTGTCGCAGGCTTACATCAGCCTGCGCGTGAAACGGCCTTCGCTCACCGCGATCCAGATCGTGCGTGACGAGAACGACCGGGTACTCGGGTTTGTCGGCGCCGATTTCGACCTGCGCGACCTGCCCATTACCGGCAAACTCTATGACGAGCCCACCTACTGGCGGCAGATCAAGGGCGACCCCTCTATACGCGGTTCGGTGTTCCAGCAATCGCGCAGCGAAAGCCAACTGGATATCCACATCGATACCGTGCTCGGTGTGATGGCGGAACTGATGACCGACCGCGGGGTATTCCACGGCAAGCTGCATTTTTCCAGCAGCCGCGCCACCATCTGGCTGGTCGACGACCCGTTTCGCTACCGCCTGCTCGACATTGATGCGCTCACCCATCCCGACACCTGCCTGATCTACCCGCATCGCCCTTACCCGGCCGATGCGATGATTCCCAAGGACAAGATCGAAGCGATTTTTGAAGGACTGCGCGCGCTACGCTTCATGGACGAGACGTTTTACCTGCGTGCCGGGTCACTCAACATCTTCAACGGCATGGTTGGCCTCACCTTCTCGTGCGACGGCTCACACTACCTGCCGTGGAACGAATTCCTCAGCAAAGGCTACGATTTCTGGGCACCGGACAACCCCGCCGCCCAGCTTTGCGGAAGCTAAATCTCGATCACACACGTCTAGCCCATTCTGCTAGCTTAAAACCTCTTCCGCGCGCAGGGTTGAAGCACAGGCCTTCCGCGACGGATAATGCGGTATTGCGTCGGATTACCTGTTTTGGAAACCTATCTCCTCATCCTTATTTCCACGGTGTTTGTGAACAATATCGTGATGGCCAAAATTCTCGGTCTATGCCCGTTCATGGGCGTATCGAGAAAACTGGAAACAGCCATCGGCATGGGGCTGGCGACGACCTTCGTACTGACGCTGGCGTCGGGTGCCAGCTATCTGATCAACGAATACCTGCTCGGCACTGAACTGTTCTACCTGCGAACCTTGTCGTTCATTGTCGTGATTGCGGGAATCGTCCAGTTCACCGAAATGTTCATACACAAGACCAGCCCGATGCTGTACCAGGTGCTGGGGATTTACCTGCCGCTGATCACCACCAACTGCGCCGTACTGGGCATTCCACTGCTCAACGTGCAGGCTCAGCACAACTTGATCGAGTCGCTGTTTTTCGGTGCCGGCGGTGCCATCGGCTTCACCCTCGTGCTGGTGTTGTTTGCCGGGATACGCGAACGGCTCGATACCTGTGACGTGCCCGCCCCGTTCAAAGGCACCAGTATTGCCATGATCACCGCAGGCCTGATGTCGCTCGCCTTCATGGGTTTCTCCGGGCTGGTGAAATAATGTTGACCGCCATTCTGGTAATGGTCGGCATCGCCGTCGTAATCGGACTGGCGCTCGGATGGTCGGCGATCCAGCTCAAGGTGGAAGGTAATCCGCTGGCTGAAAAAATCGATGCCATCCTGCCGCAAACCCAGTGTGGTCAGTGCGGGTTTCCCGGCTGCAAGCCCTATGCCAATGCCATTGCCCAAGGCGAAGCCGACATCAACCAGTGTCCGCCAGGCGGCGAAGACGGTGTCAAGAAACTGGCCGAGCTGTTGGGTGTGGAAGTCAAGCCGCTCGATGAAACCCACGGCACGCCCAAACCCAAATCGGTAGCCTTCATCGACGAACAAACCTGCATCGGCTGCACCTTGTGTATCCAGGCCTGCCCGGTCGATGCCATTGTCGGCGCGGCCAAGCAGATGCACACCATCGTCGCCGACGAATGTACCGGCTGCGAGCTCTGCCTGCCGCCCTGCCCGGTCGATTGCATCACCATGGAGCCCATCGCCGAGGACTTGCCACACTGGAAATGGAAGCATCCGGTGGTGATGATGAAGCGCGTCGCATGAGCCGCGAACTCTTCACGTTCAAGGGCGGCGTGCACCCGCCTGACCACAAGTCGGAATCGAACACGCGTCCAATTGCCGACGCGCCTATTCCCCCTTTTCTGGTCATCCCTGTTCGCCAGAACATTGGCAATCCAGCCAAGCCGCTGGTGCATGTGGGGCAATCGGTGTTGAAAGGACAGATGATCGCCGCGGCCGATGGCTATATCTCGGCCGCCATTCACGCGCCCACTTCAGGTGTGATTTCCAACATCGACATGCAGCCGGTGCCTCATGTATCGGGCTTGCCCGACCTCTGTATCACGCTGGTGACCGATGGCCTGGAACAATGGGTCGACCATGCGCCCATTGACTATCTGTCACTGTCCCCCGCTGCGTTACGCATGCAATTGCGCGACCTGGGCCTGACGGGCTTGGGCGGTGCCGTCTTCCCCAGTGCCGTCAAGCTCAACCCGGGTGCCGCTCACTCCTGCGCAACGTTGATCATCAACGGCGGCGAATGCGAACCCTGGATTACCTGTGACGAGATGCTGATGCGCGAGCGTGCAGATTCCATCCTGCAAGGCGTGGCCATCATGCAACATTTGCTGGGCAGCACCGAAGTATTGATCGGCATCGAAGACAACAAGCCGGAAGCGATCGCCGCCATGCAAGCCGCGGCAGCCAAGCTGCAAAGTGCGGTAGAGATCGTCGCAGTGCCATCGATCTATCCGGGCGGCGGTGCCAAGCAATTGATCCAGACGCTCACCGGCGAACAAGTCCCCAGCGGCAAGCTGTCCACCGACATCGGTATCCAGGTATTCAACGTCGGAACCGCTCATGCATTGACGCGAGCAGTACACCACGGCGAACCACTGATCTCACGGGTGGTGACAGTCACCGGCCATGTCCTGCGGCCACAAAATTTTGACGTATTGATTGGCACCCCCATGCACACGCTGATCAAGCACGCAGGCGAACGCGACGGTGCCACTGGCGTGCTGATGGGTGGCCCGATGATGGGCATACGGCTGCCCAATCCGGAGGTCCCAGTCGTCAAGGCCACCAACTGCATTCTGGTGAAGTCTCCCGAGCACTTTCCTGTGATGCCACGTGCCTTGCCTTGCATACGCTGTACCCGCTGCGCGGATGTCTGCCCGGCCGAACTGCAACCGCAGGAACTGTTCCGCTTTGCCAAGGCAGCCGACTTTGGCCGTGCGCAGGAATATCACCTGTTCGACTGCATTGAATGTGGTTGCTGCAGCTATGTCTGCCCCAGTCACATTCCGCTGGTTGATTTTTATCGCTACGCCAAGAGCGAGATCTGGGCGCGCGAAAAAGAAAAACGCGCAGCCGATCTGGCACGTGAACGCTTCGAATTCCGCCAGTTCAGACTCGAACGCGAGAAGCACGAGAAAGCTGAAAAGCTTGCCGCCAAGGCTCAAGCCAAACGCGCCGAACTGACCGCAGCGCCCACAGACGGTGCTGTCACCAGCGAGGCCGATGCCAAGAAAGCCCTGATTGCCGCTGCACTGGCTCGTGCACAAGCTAAAAAAACCGACGCCGCGCCCAAAAACACTGACAGCCTATCGCCAGCCACTCAGCGCGAGATCGAGGAAATTGAGGCGCGTCGGGCTAAAATTCGTGAACTGGCGCACCAACCGCTGGAAAACGAAGAGAAGTCTAAATAATGCCCGCCCCTTTCATTCTCGACCGCTCAAGCGTCACCCAGGTCATGGCCTGGGTACTGGCCGCCTTGCTGCCCGGCATCGCGGTGTATGTCTGGGTGTTTGGGCCCGGCATCCTGATCACGCTGTCGCTTGCCACCGTGACGGCTCTAGCCGCAGAAGCCGTCATGCTCAAGGCACGCGGCTATCCAGCCACGCCATTTCTGACTGACCTCTCCGCAATTGTCACCGCCTGGCTATTGGCCCTCTCCTTGCCGTCGCTTGCGCCCTGGTGGCTGATCGTGACCGGCACGCTGTTTGCCATCGTCGTTGCCAAGCATCTGTACGGCGGGCTGGGACAGAATATCTTCAACCCGGCCATGGTCGGTTATGCGGTGCTGATTGTGTCCTTTCCCGTGCAAATGACGCAGTGGGCAGGGCCGCTTGAACTCACCGCAACCCCCCTCTCGCTGACGCAAAGCGCAATCGTGATTTTTGGCGGCGATCTACCCAAGGCCACACTTGATGCGGTGACCATGGCCACGCCGCTAGACATACTCCGTACCGGCCTGACTCAGCAACTGACTGTCGACGAAATCAAAGTCCAGCCCATTTTCGGCCACTATGGCGGCATCGGATTTGAATGGCTGGCCTTTGCATTCTGGATCGGCGGCCTGATTCTGTGGGGGATGCGCATCATCAGCTGGCAGGTTCCCATGGCCTTTCTCGCCGGCATCTGGCTCACCGCCGGCTTCCTGCATTTTTTCGACGCCGGGCGCTTTGGCGCGCCCTGGTTTCATTTCTTCACGCCTTCGATTGCTTTATGCGCATTTTTCATTGCCACTGATCCGGTATCAGGTGCAACCACCCCGCGCGGCAAGCTGATATTTGGTTTTGGCGCAGGCCTGCTCACCATCATCATCCGCACCTGGGGCGGCTATCCGGACGGCGTGGCCTTCGCCATCCTGCTGATGAACCTGAGCGTACCGTTGATCGATACCTGGACCCAGCCCCGTATCTACGGAGAACAGCCACGTCAACGCAAGGCGCCGCCAACATGACGCCGCCGACTTTAATACAGGTAGCCATGCGCAATGCCCTGCGCACCGGCATGATTCTGTTTGCGTTCGCGACCATCGCCACCTCCTTGCTGGTATTCACTTTCAATCGCACACAGCCTTACATTGAACGCAGTCAACAGGCCGCAAAACTGGCGCTGCTCAACCAGGTACTACCGCATGCGCTATATGACAATGACCTGCTCGATAGCCATCGCGTGCTTGCCCCTGATTCGCGGCTCGGTACCCGTCGGCCATCAACCCTATGGATCGCGCGCCGAAACCAGGCCGTTACAGCCGTTGCGCTGGAAGCCATCGCGCCGGATGGGTACAGTGGAGATATCCAATTGCTGATCGGTATCGACATCCATGGTCGTCTCACCGGTGTGCGCGTGACCGAGCATCGCGAAACACCCGGACTCGGCGACTATATTGATCGCAGCAAAAGCCCATGGATTGAACAATTTGCCGGCAAATCAATCAGGCTGCCTGCTCCCCAACTATGGAAAGTGACCAAAGATGGCGGTGCTTTCGACGCCCGCGCCGGCGCCACCATCACCCCTCGCGCTGTAGTCAAGGCTGTTGGGGCCGCACTCGATTATTTTGCGAGTAATCGCGAAGCGATACTCGCACCGATACCCGCTAACAAGGCTGCCATCGCCAAGGAGAACGCGAATGATCACCGCCAGTGAATTCAAAAACCTGTTTCAAAACGGTCTCGACAAACAAAATGCCGGCCTGGTGCAACTGCTGGGCTTGTGCCCGCTGCTGGCAATCAGCAATACACTGGTGAATGCGCTGGCGCTGGGTCTGGCCACGATGCTGGTGATGGTTTTTTCCAGCGGTGCGGTTTCCAGCGTGCGCAACTTCGTGCCGCATGAAATCCGCATTCCGGTTTTTGTCCTCATCATCGCCGCACTGGTCACGGTGATCGATCTGTTCATGCATGCGTATGTACACCGCCTGTATCTGGTGCTGGGCATTTTCATTCCCCTCATCACCACCAACTGCATTGTGCTGGCGCGCGCCGATGCGTTCGCATCGAAAAACCATCCCCTGCACAGCGTGATTGATGCGTTTGCGATGGGCCTGGGTCTGACGATGGTGCTGGTGGTACTGGGGGGTCTGCGCGAACTCGCTGGCCAGGGCACGCTGCTTTCCGGACTTGACCTGGTATTCGGCGAAACGGCCAAGCAGTTCGTGCTGCATGTGCTGCCCAACTACCAGGGGTTTCTGCTGGCCATACTGCCGCCCGGCGCCTTCATCGCACTGGGGCTGCTGATCGCCGCGCACAACTGGAACAAGGCGCGAGCCGACCAGCGTGCCCATACAGCCCTCCTCGCTACGGCATGAAGCCGCCGCTGAAACGGCGCGTACCCAAACCACGTAACCCCTATGTCGCACTCGCTTTGCAGCGCCGCGCAGGCGAACACGAAAAACCAGCTGGCGCCAGGCGGCAAGCCGAGAAGCAGGCATTGAAGCAGCGGCTGAGCGAACAATGAAATCAGCACCATGAATCTCCCACGATGAACCCGGCCAAACGACACGAAATTTTCAGTCGGCTGCGTGCAGCCAACCCTCACCCCACTACCGAACTGGAGTACAGCAGCCCGTTCGAATTGCTGGTGGCGGTGGTGTTGTCAGCGCAATCCACCGACAAGGGCGTCAACCTGGCCACCCGCCGTCTGTTCCCGAAAGCCCATACCCCCGAGGCCATGTACGCGCTGGGTGAAGCCAGGCTGGCCGACGCGATCAAGACAATCGGACTCTATAAAAGCAAGGCGCGTCATCTCATCGCCACCTGCCGTATGTTGATCGAACAGCATGGCAGCGAAGTCCCGGCCGACCGGGAAGCGCTCGAAGCGCTGCCCGGCGTAGGGCGCAAAACGGCCAACGTCATTCTCAATACCGCATTCGGCCAGCCAACGATGGCGGTCGATACACACATCTTTCGTGTATCCAATCGCATCGGTCTTGCACCCGGGAAAACAGTACTGGAAGTGGAAAAAAAACTGCTCAAGACGATCCCCGCCGAATTCCGCGTCGATGCCCATCATTGGCTGATTCTGCACGGACGCTATACCTGCCAGGCACGCAAGCCCAAATGCGGCGTATGTATCATTGCCGACCTGTGCGAATTCAAGGGTAAAAGTGTTTAATCCCAGCCGTGATCAGGTTCGCCAGTTTTTCTTTGGCGTATGGTCCAAATATCGCGCGGGCCAACCGCTGGCAGGTGCTGAACAACCCGCGCTCGACGCTGTGCTGGCGCATCCCGAATACCACGCCATCCTCGACCATCCCGAGCGTTATCAGGATCGCGACTACCTGCCCGAAGCGGGCGAAACCAATCCTTTTTTGCACTTATCCATGCATCTGGCGATTACCGAGCAGGTGTCTGTCGACCAGCCGCCGGGCATACGCGAACGCTACCAGCAGCTCATCAAGCAACATGGCCACGAAATGGATGCCCAGCACGCGGTTATGGATTGTCTGGCTGAAATGATCTGGCAGGCACAACGCCACCAGACCCCATTCGAATCTTCTGCCTACCTCCAGTGCCTCGATCTCAAACTTGGGAAAACCTGAAACTCGCCTGAAAAGGCTTTTCAAGCACGCTTTGACTTAATTTTTGCGCGTTTGAGTCGTTAACCTATTGTAGCGACCATAACGTTGGCAAAAATTCGACGCAGCGAGGCCTGAAGCACCTGATTCGAGCCCCATTTCTAGCGTAGCCAGATGTTTCATCTGGCTGTTTTTATGGCCTTTTAATCGTTTCTGATACTGATTGATAGATGACGCAGGTTGAACACCTTAAAACCAGTGACCAGCTGCCTTCTCCAAAAGGGGTCGCACTCGCTGTACTTGAACTTTCTCAACGTGACAACGTGACACTAGGTGAGATCGCACGCGTGGTCCAGACCGATCCCGCTTTGTCTGGCCGCCTGGTTAAACTGGCCAATACGGCCTCACGCATCGCCCGACCAGTCGTTTCAGTACAGGAAGCTGTGGTGCGTCAGGGCATGTCCAGTGTGCGGCAGCTTGCATTAGGATTTTCGCTGCTGGACCAATACCGCGAAGGGGGCTGTGACGCCTTTGATTACCAGGCCTATTGGTCGCATTCGCTACTCATGGCCTTGACCATGCAGGCCCTGGGTGAGCGCGTACGCATTGCGGCATCCGATGAAATGTTTATTTGCGGTTTACTGGCTCAAGTGGGGCAATTGGCGCTGGCAACCGCCTATCCGGAAATCTACAGCGCGGTTGTGCTTCAACACCAGGCTGATGGCAAACAAGCGCTCACGGCCCATGAACGCACCCATCTTGAAACCGATCATATCGAGTTAGGCAGTGTGTTGTTAAGCGATTGGGGGGTTCCCAAGGCCTTTATCAGACCCATCGCCCAGTACGAAGATACGGGAGTACCCCAGTTTCCACAGGACTCCCGATCCAACAGCCTCACGCTCATGCTGCGTCTCGCACATCGTCTGGCAGACATCGGACTGGCCGAAGCGGATGTGCGTCCGACCCTGGCACGGGACTGGATGGCCCTGGCAACCGAACTCGACATCCCGCTCGAAACTTCAGGCAGCTTCATCGACGAAGTCATTACCAGTTGGCGCGACTGGGGCATGTTACTCAACATCCCCACCGAATCATTGCCCAGTTTCAGTGAAATGGCGCAACGTGCTCCCGGCAAGTCAACCGAATCCGCACCCATGCGTATCGTGGTAGCCGACGGCAACTCGCTCACACGTCATCGCATCATGAATCTGCTGGTGGAGGAAGGCGACCATTTCGTCTATCCCGTCGACAATGGCAACGCGGCGTTGGCCATAGCCATGGAAGTCCTCCCCCATGTCATCATCGCGCATCACAACCTGCCCAAATTGAGCGGAGCCGATTTGTGTGAGACCTTAAGGTCTACCGATGAAGGCTTGCGTATGCATATTGTGTTGATGGCGGATGATCACGACGAGGAGCACATGGCACGCGCCTACGAAGTGGGTGCCGATGCGTATGCGCCTTCTTCCATCAGTGCTGCCGGCCTGCGAGCCCGGCTCTACGCAGCCCAACGTCAGGTGCACTTGCAAAATGCCTGGTCAAAAGACCGTGCGCAGCTCAGGCAAACCGCTGCTGAATTGGCGGTTGCCAACCGCCGGCTGGCCAATGCCGCACTGACCGATCTGCTCACCGGCTTACCCAACCGTCGCGCAGCCATGGATCAGCTTGCGCAGGCCTGGAGTGCAGCCACCCGATCCGATACAACCCTGTCCGTAATTGTGATCGACATCGACCACTTCAAGCACATCAACGATACCTATGGCCATGCGATGGGTGATCTGGTACTACGTGAAGTCGCAGACGTTCTTCGCGTTTCTGCCCGAAGAGAAGACTACGTATGCAGAATTGGCGGTGAAGAATTTCTCGTCATATGCCCCAACACCACTTTGCAGGCTGCCATGAAATCGGCAGAACGCTTGCGCTCCAGTTTAGAGGCCAAACACATCGCGATTGGTCAGAATGAACAAGTCGTGACGGCCAGCTTAGGCGTGGCAGTACGTGAAACGTCGACCATCGATATCGATGCGCTCGTCAACACAGCAGACCGGGCGCTATATATCGCCAAACAACAGGGCCGTAATCAGGCTTGCACACAACAAGCCCTGTTAATTTGAAGAATGAATCAAACAAAAACGGGCGCGACCATTTGCATGGCCGCGCCCGTTTGTTGATTGCCCAATCGACTCAGTATTTCAATGTCAGACCGGTTTGCTTCGAAAAGAATAAAGCCAGATCCAGCATGTCCGCATCGGACAGGGTTTGTACCTGACCTGCCATGATGGGATTGGTACGCTTGCCGGACTTGTAATCCTTGAGCGAATGATAAATGTAATCGCGATGTTGTCCCGCCAGTGTAGGGAAAGACGGCACGGTGCTTACACCCTCGGCGCCATGGCAAGCCGCGCAGGTTGTCGATTTGGCCTTGCCTGCTTCATAGTTGCCTTTGGCGTGGGCCTGCACCGACAAACCCAAAGCAACAACTGTGAGGATAAACAATGTTTTTTTCATGATGTTGTCCTCAATTAGTTGGCAGGGCCGCTATATGACGACTCATAGTAAGCCGCCAGGTCTTCCATATCCTGCTCGGACAGGCTCGCGACGATCCCTTTCATGCTGGGATGGCTACGTTCGCCATTTTTGTATCCTTTCAGCGCAGCCACGATATATTCTGCATGCTGCCCACCCAGCTTGGGTACGCTATAGACACTGGGATAGGCAGTACGCCAACCCGGGATGCCATGACAACCGGCACACATAGAAGTTTTCAGTTTACCGGCCTTGGGATCGCCCGCTGCCTGAACCGGCACAGCCAACGCCAACAGCACGGATGCGCACAGCGTAATCGTGGTGGTTTTCATCTTCCTCGCTCTCTCTGGTTGAGTTGTCATAAGGCCCCTGTCTGACGCAGGATTTAATATCCATTATAAAACCGTATACCCCTGTCAGAACGCTTCCTGCCCGCCTTAAATCCTTTTATGGTAGAGGTATATAGTATTATTCGGTAATATTCTTCTGGAGTTTTCGTGATCGATCTCAAAGCCTGTCCGCTCTGGCTTTATCGCCTTTTCCCCTTTCTGCGCTGGTGGCCGAACATCACGCAGCAGACCTTCAAAAGCGATGCTGTTGCCGCGCTAACCGGCGCCATGATTGTCCTGCCGCAAGCAGTCGCCTTTGCAACCATTGCGGGTTTACCACCCGAATATGGCTTATATGCTGCCATGGTCCCGGCGATAGTTGGTGCACTTTGGGGCTCAAGCTGGCACCTGGTATCGGGTCCCACCACTGCCATTTCCATTGTGGTTTTTGCGTCAATCAGTCCCTTGGCCGAACCTGGCAGTGCCCAATTTATCGGAATGGTGCTCACATTAACGCTGTTGGCCGGACTGATCCAACTCGCCATGGGGCTGGCGCGACTCGGCGCGCTGGTTAATTTCATTTCCCATACCGTCATCATCGGATTCACGGCAGGGGCGGCCATTTTGATCGCTACCAGCCAGATCAAGAACTTTTTCGGGCTGGACATTGCTCGCGGCGCTCATTTCCACGAAGTACTCATCCAGTTCGGCTTGCACATCCTGGATACCCAGGGCTGGGTATTGACCGTCGGGGCGGCCACCCTGATTTCGGGCATGTTGGCCAAGCGCTATCTAAACAAATTACCCTACATGATCGTCGCCATGGTGGTGGGCAGCCTGGTCGCCGCATTTCTGAATTATGAAATGGGCGCCGAGCAAACCGGCATCCGTACCGTAGGCGCCCTGGCAGCCTCTTTCCCGCCGCTGTCATTGCCCGACTTTTCGCTGACGGCCATCAAGCAAACCCTGTTTCCTGCCACCATCATCGCCATTCTGGCGCTAACTGAAGCGGTTGCCATTGCACGCTCGGTTGCGGTCAAGTCCGATCAAAGGATCGACAGCAATCAGGAGTTTGTGGGGCAAGGCCTGTCCAATATCGCAGGCAGTTTTTTCTCGGGTTACGCATCTAGCGGCTCGTTCAATCGCAGCGGTGTGAACTATGCTTCGGGCGCAAAGACACCATTGGCTGCTGCAATGTCGGCGGTTTTCCTGTTACTGATTGTGCTGCTGGTCGCGCCGCTTGCTGCTTACCTGCCTGTTGCATCGATGGCCGCGATCCTGTTCATCGTGGCCTGGAGCCTGATTGATTTTCACCACATTGGTGAAATCATCAAACGCCACAGCCATGAACGCATCGTGCTTGCCATTACGTTTATTGGCACCCTGATCGACCTGGAAAAAGGCATTTTTCTCGGTATCCTGGCGTCGCTGCTGTTCTATCTGTATCGCACTTCGCAGCCATCCATTCGCGAACTGGTGCCGTCATTCACCAACCGCGATGACCCACAACGCAAACTCGTTCCTATCGATACGGATGCGCCTGCCTGCCCGCAAATGTCCATCTTGCGCGTTGAGGGTTCAATTTTCTTCGGCGCAGTTGAGCACGTGCAGCAATATTTTCGCAATGTGGACGAAGCCGACTCCAACAAAAAACACCTGATGCTGGCGGCACGCGCCATTGGATTTATTGATCTGGCTGGCGCCGATTTGTTTGCAAAAGAAGCGGTCAGACGCCGAAAGATGGGGGGAGGTTTATATATTGTGGGGGTCCAGCCTGACTTGTGCGCAATGCTGAAACGCAGTGGACAGGTTGACACCGTAGGCGAAGACCAGATCTTTCGTCACAAAGGCGAGGCCCTCAAAACCATATACAGCCGGCTGGACTCAGATATCTGCGAATCCTGCACTGCGCGCGTCTTCCACGAATGTCATCGCAATCTACCCAACGGCCGGCCCCGTAGCGCCTAGTGAACAGTCATGCTCTGCGCGCGCCGCCAGTCCCAGGGTGGTGTGGGTTGTTGGGCATCACCCCATAGCCCGCGACGCGCACGGCGCGCCTCTTCCTGAATGGCAAGCAAATCTGTTTTGCGTTGATAACGCGTAGCGGCCCATGCGTAGCCAAGGCGTACCATTTCGGCATTCACATCGACTGCACCGTGTTGCAGATACGCAATGGTGCGACCATACGTATCGGTCGCCACCGTGTTGATTGCAATCGACTGCTTGAGCACCATGCCCGATAACGCACGCGTTGCGAGTGTTCCGTAAGCCTGTTCTTTTTCGGGTGCGTCAATGTCGGCCAGTCGAATTTTCAGGAATGAACGCGATCGGGCGCCTGCATCATCAGGTTTGAACAACACGGTGTCGCCATCGATCACCACGATGACGACACCCCGCATGCCTTCCGCCCACACCGGCATGGAAACCATCCACGTCAGTAGCAGTAGCCACCACCCACGCTTCACCCGGCCAACATCTCAGCTGCATGCTGCCGGGTCGTCGTCGTAATTTTGAGGCCGCCCAGCATGCGTGCGATTTCTTCGACTCGCGTGTCTGCATCGAGCGATTCAATGTTGGACGAAACAAATCCGCCCGTCGCCTGCTTGCTCACCCGCAAGTGCTGGGTACCGCGTGCAGCCACCTGCGGCAAATGGGTAATCACCAGCACCTGCCGGGTTTCACCCAGTTTTTCCAGCCGCCGTCCGACGGCATCGGCCACACTGCCGCCGATTCCGACATCGACTTCGTCGAAGATCAGCGTGGGCACCCCGGCCACGCCAGACAGCGCAGTCTGGATCGCCAGGCTGATGCGTGACAGTTCACCACCTGACGCCACCTTGGCGAGCGGCCCCGGCGGCAAACCCGGATGACTGGCGACGAGAAAGCTCACATCTTCCATCCCGTACGCACGCGGCTCGCTAACGGCTTGCAGTTGAATGTCGAGTTGTCCACCCGCCAGCGCGAGTTCGTGTATCGCCGTGGTGACTTGTTTGGATAGCGCAGCCGCCGCTTTGCGACGCAGCGTAGTCAATTGCGCGGCTTCTTTTTGATAATGCGCCCAGGCAGCATCCTCCATGGCTTGCAACGCATCAAGGTCATCGCTGGCAACCAGGTCAGCCAGCCGGTGCTGAAACTGATCGAGCAGTTCCGACAGTGCACCGGGTTGCACACGATGCTTGCGCGCCAGCTGATGCATGTCGCTCAGCAAACGATCGAGTACGGACAGCCGTTCGGGATCAAGATTAAGATTGTCGGCATAGCGGCGCAGCGCACGCACCGCTTCGGTAAGGTTAGCGCTGGCCGAATTCAACAGGGTACCGATCTCAGTCAGGCTGTCGTCCACGGCCTGCATCGTGTCGAGTCGTGCACTCATTTCACCCAGCTGGCTGGAAACCGCCGTATCCCCTTCATCCAATCCCTGGATCAGAGCCTGACTCCCTTCGATCAAGGCAGTAACGTGTGCCAGCCGCGCGTGTTCGATTTGTATGTCGTCCCAACGTGCAAGATCATCACCCAAGATGCGTAACTCTTCCACTGCCAATGACAGTCCCTCGCGTTCGATCTGGCGCGCCTGCCCTTGCGACTCGCTGTCCCGGCGCCGTTTCTGAGCCTGCTGCCAGGCATGCCAGGCAGTGCTCACCGCTATAGCCTGCAACTGCGCGCCCGCATAAGCATCGATCACTTCACGTTGCGCCTGCGGCCGCAACAAGGCGTGGTGTGCGTGTTGGCCATGGATATCCAGCAAAAACTCCGCGGCTTCTTTCAATTGAGCAAGGGGTGCAGCGCTACCGTTAATGAAGCCTCGCGAACGGCCGCCTGCATCGATGACACGGCGCAAAATCAAGGCAGCATCATCCGATGCGTAGCCGGCCTCATCTAGCCAGGCAATCAACTGCGGCAAGCGGTCAATGGCAAACTCGGCCGTGATTTCGGCACGCGACGCATTCTTGCGCACCACGCCACCTTCAGCACGGTCGCCCAGTGCCAGCGCCAACGCATCAACCAGTATCGATTTACCGGCCCCGGTTTCCCCGGTGAGCACCGTCAGGCCCGGTGCGAAATCGAGCTCAACCGATTCGACCAGCAGATAGTTACGAATGGAAAGATGCGACAGCATGAATCCGAACGCGCTTAAAGCTTTTTGCCCCAGTGCAGTTTCTGCCGCAGGGTGTCGTAGTAGCTATAGGAATGGGGATGCAGCAAGGTAATCGGACGGCTGGCGCGGGTAATCCATACATGATCGCCACTATTCAGGTCGAAGTGATGCTGGCCGTCAAAGTGGACGCGAGCGTCGTCAGCGTAAGTCAAATGCAGTTCGATACGCGAATGACTGCTCACCACTATGGGTCGCGCCGACAAGGTATGCGGGCAAATCGGCACCAGCGCCACGGCTTCCAGCGTAGGGTGCACAATGGGACCGCCTGCCGACAAGGCATACGCCGTGGTGCCAGTCGGAGTGGTCACGACCAGGCCGTCAGCCCGCTGACTGTAAACAAACTCGCTGTTGATGGAAATTTCCAGATCGATCAAACGACCCGATCCGCCTTTGCCTACCACCACATCATTGAAAGCGGAGCCTTCAAACACCACTTCATTGCCACGACGTACTTTTCCGTTCAGGAGAATACGTTCTTCCGCCACATACTGGCCGCTGAGGATCTCGGCTACGGCGCCATACATGTCTTCCACGGTGATGTCGGTCAGGAAGCCCAGCCGACCCTGATTGATGCCGATAAGCGGTACGCCATGGGGGGCCAGCTCTCGCGCAATCGACAACATGGTGCCATCGCCGCCCAGCACCACGACCGCGCCACATTCAACGGCAAACTCACGTAGATCACGCGTCTGGAATTCTGCAACGTTCAGATTTTCGGCCGTCTGGTTAGCCAGCAATACTTCGTGGCCGCGCCCACGCAGGAAATCGCCCAGCGCACGTACCGAAGTGCCCATACCCTGATTGCCAAACTTGCCAACCAGGCCGACAGTGTGGAAAGGTGTTTGCATGACGTGTGATTATAAGGGTTGTCGTTTGGGTATTCAGGGCATCCGGAGACCGATTGCAGGGTTTTTATCAAAAACAGCGACCGACTTTCCCGTTCAGCCTTCCTGACCAATATAATTCCCTCATGCTGAACGAGCGCGCGCGCATCCTGTTAAAGACTCTGGTGGAACGTTACATTGCCGACGGCGAGCCTGTCGGCTCACGGACCCTGTCTCAACATTCCGGTCTGGATTTATCACCCGCCACCATCCGCAACATCGTGGCAGACCTTGAAAACATGGGCTTTGTCGCCAGCCCCCACACCTCGGCGGGCCGGGTACCCACTCCACGCGGCTACCGCTTGTTTGTCGACACGCTATTGACCGTACGGCCGCTGGATCAACTTGCGGTCAGCCGACTCGAACTGAGTTTGACGCCATCCGACCCGCAGCGCCTGATGACTGCCGCGTCCAATCTCTTATCCGATCTCAGCCAGTTTGCCGGCCTGGTCATGACACCGCGCCGCAGCCCGGCGTTTCGCCAGGTCGAATTTCTGAGTCTGTCGGACAAACGCATCCTGCTGATCATCGTGACCATGGAGGGCGAAGTTGAAAACCGCGTCATCCTCACCGATAAACCCTACAGCCCATCCAAGCTGACCGAGGCCGCCAACTACTTCAACCAGCACTTTGCAGGCCACAGCTTCGACCAGGTGCGCAACAAGCTGCGCGACGAACTGGGTCGCGTACGCGACGACATCACACGTCTGATGTCGGCTGCTGTCGATGCTGGCAGCCAGGCACACGATGCCAGCCAGGACAACGTGGTGGTGTCCGGCAGCCGCAAACTGCTCGACGTAGAAGAGCTCTCCAGCAATATGGGCAAACTGCGCCGCCTGTTTGATGCCTTCGAGCAAAAAACCGGCTTGCTGCAATTGCTCGACCAATCGCGAGCAGCCACGGGCGTGCAAATATTCATTGGTGGCGAATCTGACTTGATGACACTGGACGAATGCAGCCTGGTCACCGCACCGTATTCGGTTGATGGCCAGGTCGTGGGCACGCTCGGCGTGGTCGGCCCCACCCGCATGGCTTACGAACGTGTGGTGCCGATCGTCGACATCACCGCCAAACTGTTATCGAGTGCACTCTCACACCATTAGGACACGTACCCTTTTAATGAGCTATCTCAAAGAACCGGACCACACTCATGGTCAGCCCATCCGCACCGGCATCTTGCTGGTCAACCTCGGCACCCCCGAAGCGCCTACGGCCCAGGCTTTACGTCCCTATCTGAAAGAGTTTTTGTCAGACCCGCGTGTAGTGGAAATTCCACGTGTGATTTGGTGGTTGATACTCAACGGCATCATCCTCAATACGCGACCCAAGAAATCAGCTGAAAAATACGCATCAATCTGGACGTCAGCCGGCTCGCCGCTCAAAGTGCACACCGAAAAACAAGCCAAACTATTAAAAGGCTGGCTGGGCGAAAAAATCACATCGCCGCTCATGGTCGAATACGCCATGCGCTACGGCAACCCATCGGTATCTGACACGCTGTCACGCATGAAAGCCGGCGGCTGTGAACGCATCCTGGTCCTGCCCGCCTATCCGCAATACGCCGCATCGAGCACGGCCACCGCATTTGACGCGGTGTTTGCCTGGCTGCAACAGTCCCGCAACCAGCCTGCCGTCCGCACGCTCAAGCACTACCACGATCACCCCGCCTACATCCAGGCGCTGGCCGCCAACATTCGCGACTACTGGCAAATGCACGGCCGCCCCGATTTGCTGCTGATGAGTTTTCATGGTGTGCCGCGCTACACGCTCGACAAGGGCGACCCCTACCACTGTGAATGCCAGAAAACCGGGCGGCTGCTGGCCGAAGCACTCGGACTGGAACCCAACCAGTTCAAACTCACATTCCAGTCGCGTTTCGGTCGCGCCGAGTGGCTCAAACCCTATACCGACAAAACGCTGGAAGAACTGGGAAAACAAGGCGTAAAACGGGTCGATGTAGTGGCGCCCGGCTTTGTCGCCGATTGTCTCGAAACCCTGGAGGAACTGGCGATGGAAGGCCGTGCCAGTTTTCTGGCCGCAGGTGGCAAGGATTTCAATTACATCCCCGCGCTCAACGAGCACCCGCAATGGATTGATGCGCTAGGCCGCATCGCACTGGAGAATCTGGGGGGATGGGTCAACGACACCTGGGATCGCGAAGCTGCAGAACAGGCGCGTCAGGCCAGCAAGAACCGGGCGGTTTCGATGGGAGCAAGCAGCTGAAGCGTCAGCACTCGCTATCCGAGCGCGAATGATCCGCACTGAGCAAAGCGCACGTTAATCACGCTGAATCGTGTGTGGCGTCACCCAGCACCGGCTCACCCTTCAGCCAGCGCGCTCTGATTCCGGCATCAGTCAGGACACACAGCACCGCATGCGCCAGTTCATGACGTGATGCGTCATACCCCAACGTCTGATAGGCGTTTGCCGTCCCCTTCATCAGCGCTTCGGCCGCCAGCACAACATCGAGACTTTGAGGAATGGTTTCCGCACCCGCTTTGCATGCATGCACATCAAGTGAATGCGCTTTCCGGCACGCGCCTGGGCGCACCTCATACATCACGCACAAATCCTGGCTGAGAAAGGGGCACGGCCTGCGTAACGCCCATTTGGTCTGATCGGTTGAATGCCTGACGTGTTCAGTCAGGTGCGCGATCCACATATCAACTTCTTCCATGGGACGACTCATCAACACGTTGGCAATACGAAAAACCTCGGGCGCCGTTGCCTCGACTTTCGCGTGGCAGCAATCACTGCAGCCTGCCTTGCATTGGATATCCACGCCACGATCAACAGCGGTTTGAACTACGCGATCCACTCCGTTTTGCAGGTTCGCAACAAACTCAATCAATGCCCCGCCACTCCGGCAAGCACTTAAAGACTGTTCAGCCGCACATTGCACGTTCGTAATGGATTGCTGCAATGCAATACGTTCGGTTTCTGTCAGCGTATCGGAGCAAAACGTCATACACATGAAAGTCCAGCGAAGCTAGACCTCTCCCGACTCGCCCGCTTGATCGGCCACAACCCGGTTACGTCCGCTTTTTTTCGCATGATAAAGGCGCCGGTCAGCTAGTTTGAGCCCATCCTGGAATTCACGCTTGGAGTCAAGCTCCACCACCCCCGCACTGAAGGTGATACGAAACGCCCGGCCGCCGTGCACAACGTCCCTGGAATAGATTTCATCTCGAATCTGATCCAGCACAATCACGCCGCTCTGGAATGACAGATGCGGAAACAACACCAGAAACTCCTCACCGCCCCAACGGCACATCAAATCCCGACCTTTCACGCTGCGGCGCAGATAGTCCCCAAGAAATCTGAGCGCTTTATCTCCAGCATCGTGGCCGTATTCGTCATTGATCTTCTTGAAGTGATCGATATCGATGACACCCAGTACCGCCGGAAAATCATCTTCATTCATCCGCTCAATCTGCTCTTCGAAGCCACGCCGATTCAATAGCCCGGTCAATGAATCATGGCTGGCATCCACATTAAGCCTCTCGGCAGCCTGGAAAATTGCTTCATAAGACTTGTTACGCATCCACTCTGCGATGAGAGACATCATGCAGGCCGCTGACAGCGCCATCACTATCCGTGATCGGTGCGTACTGGCGTAGGCATAACTGCCTGGAAAATCGCCATACAGTCCCAATGCCACCACACTCACCAGGATCAGGCTGATCACCACCCCCACCCTGAGATGAGTAAACCCCAGCATCACCATGACCAGCGCCAACGGAAAACTGAAATAGACGCCCGAGCCTTCTATGCCACCGTGCACCGCAAGAAAAACAGCCAGCACGCCGGCCTGAAATGAAAAGAAGTAACTCGCTCCAGCCACCCGTCTGGTCACACGGCTATACACCATCAGGCTCATCGTCACCGTCGTGTTGGCCAGCAGGACCGCACCCAGCAGCATGCGCCCTTCGATGAGCGAATACAGGCCGAGCGGCAACAAAAACACCAGGCCAGCCCAAGCATAGAATGCGATCAGGAAGACCCTGCGATTGTATTCAATGAGTTCGGGCGTTCTGCCAAATTCCATACGAGTCCGTTTGGGTCCGCGTTAAATTAACCTTGATTCGTAGACTGATCGCTTACACGATATGTGTCAGCCACGCTTTTCACAACGGCAAGTCATCATGGTTATTCAGATACTAGACTTGCGTACCCCAATAACACGCCACTCAGTCATCTGCTTCTCACAGTCTGTCAGCAAGCACGGCGGCTAACACTTCCGAGGGTGCAATGACCCCGCCCCGGCTTCTGATCACGCCTTTTGATGTGCCTTCAGCAATGAGTGTGCCCTGAATGGAAAATGGGTGTGTCATGAAAAAATACTTCTCATCCCAATGTGTCAACTGCATCGTCGCCTTGAATCGCTTGAAAGCACCCAGCGGTTTTCGATAAATCATCGTGTGCTCGGCAATAACAGGGGTCCATCTTTTCTTGAACATCACCTTTGCAAGCCCCGTTCGTAAAAACAAGTCCACACGGTTCAAATCACACAAAGTCAGGTAACGACCGTTATTGACATGCAAGTTGATGTCCAGATCATTGGGGAAGGTCAGAAGCGTCAGTTCGCTGGTCGACTGCCCGGCTGGCAGTCGCGGCCTGAAAAAAGATGAAATCAGAACATATAAAAGCCTGAAAACAAGGTTCATGACGTTCCCAGCTCCGAATCCGGCTTTGTATGCAGTTGAATTAAGAATGACTCAGGCCAGCACACGTCATACCTGTCTGCCAAAAACCATTCAAAGTCGATTTGAAGTCCGTTCATACACGACAAAGTCAAATCGCAATGCATCGCCTTTTTCGCCGCGATGCGACTCGCGCGAAGCTTCCTTGAACGCGCTGCGATCAAAATCCGGGAACCAGGCATCGCCCTTCGCCTCAACCTCAACCTCTGTCAGGTATAAACGGTCAGCCAGGGGGATAACCTGAGCATAAAGTTCAGCGCCGCCGATAAAAAAGACTTCATCCTGATCGGCACATAGCGCAAGCGCCGCCGGTATGGAGTCGGCTGTCAGACAACCGTCTGAAGCGTAAGCCGTATTGCGGGTGATCACGATGTTGGTACGGCCAGGCAAGGGGCGGCCAAGCGACTCGAACGTTTTACGGCCCATCAGAATAGGGTGGCCGAGCGTCAGTGCCTTGAAGTGCGCGAGATCCTCTGGCAGGCGCCATGGCAGGCGGTTTTCGATCCCAATGACCCGGTTTTTGCCCAGCGCGGCGATCACGCTGATACGTGGTTTGCCGCTTGAATGAACACCGCTTTCACTCATACTGCAACCGGCGCCTTGATCGCCGGGTGCGGGTCGTATCCGCTGAGCGTGAAATCTTCGAAACGAAACGCGAAGATGTCTTTCACGTCAGGGTTCAGCGTCATGGTAGGCAACGGGCGAGGCTCGCGGCTCAGTTGCTCGCGTGCCTGGTCGAGGTGGTTGGAATACAGATGTGCATCGCCCAGGGTGTGAACAAAATCGCCCGGCTCCAGGCCCGTGACCTGCGCCATCATCAGTGTCAGTAACGCATAGCTTGCGATATTGAACGGCACGCCAAGAAAGATATCAGCGCTGCGCTGATACAACTGGCAACTCAGCTTGCCGTCGGCGACGTAGAACTGGAAGAAGGCATGGCACGGCGCCAGCGCCATTTTGTCGAGGTCGGCGACGTTCCACGCTGAAACGATGATACGGCGCGAGTCGGGGTTGGTTTTGAGCGTCTTCACCACCTCGCTGATCTGATCGATGGTGCTGCCGTCTGGCCTGGGCCAGCTGCGCCACTGGTGGCCGTAGACCGGGCCCAGGTTGCCGTTTTCATCCGCCCACTCGTCCCAGATCGAAACACCATTTTCTTTCAGGTACCGGATATTGGTATCACCCTGCAGAAACCATAACAGTTCGTGAAGAATGGAGCGCAGGTGGCATTTCTTGGTGGTGACAAGCGGAAAGCCTGTGGCGAGGTTGTAACGCATTTGCCAGCCGAATACGGACAGGGTGCCGGTGCCGGTGCGGTCGTTTTTTTGGGTGCCGTGCTCAAGCACGTGGCGCATCAAATCGAGATAAGGTTTCATGGGTGGATTAAGGGGTTGGGCGGGCAGGCGCAGCCTGGATGGATGGATTATCGCCTAGAACGCTGTCATAAAATGCCGACAACTCGGTCACGGGTGCCCGACCATAGACATTCCAGAAGGCGATATCAAAATCTTCGTTATCCTGCAAGGCCAGCACAAACTCACGGAAACGTGCCGGGTCATGTGCCCGGAGCCAGCCCACCAGGAGCATGGACTGTCGGTAAAACTCATGAATGCTCAGTCCTGACGCGGACGCAAGATAGCGCTTGTCCCTGGTGTCGCGCGCAATCAGATTGACCTTGCGCCCCGCACTGATCGCCGCAAATGCCTGGGCATCCGTGGCATATTCGGCACCGCCACCTTTGGCCGTCAAGGACGCCCATCCCTCGTGAAACCAGGCGGGCACGCTGCTGCTGTAATGGCCGATACGCTGCCCCAGATGCAGATGCGCCAGCTCATGGGTCAGCAGTGAAGACAAGCGATGGCTCTCACGTCCATCCAGATTGGGCGACAAGACCAATCGATTGTCCGGAATGACTGCCGCAGACAAGCGCGGGGTATACACATAGCGCTTGAAACACGCCGGGCTGCCACAGACATACACCCAGGGTTGGATGGCGAAAGCCTGGTAATGCGACGCTTCAACCTGGGCAATGGCTTCGGGCAGCGCACGCGCCACGCGTTCACCATAGTCCTCATATCCGGGCTCGACCCAGACCCGTGCATCGCTGGCAAGTGGGGCAAAACTGTCAATGGGTAAAAGTGCACGCGGGTTACTCACAGTCAGTGCACATCCCTGCAACACCATCGCCACCAGGGCGATCCCGACCCAACCCTTCATGCGCCAAGTTCCTGCCAATGGCCATCGATCAGGCCTTCCAGAGGACCATATTGTTTTTTGTACGCCATTTTTCGACTCTCGGCGATCCAGTAGCCCAGATACAGATGGGGCACTTCCAGCCGCCGCGCCAGTTCAATCTGCCACAGCACGCCATACACACCGAGGCTGTCCTGATCGCGAGCGGGATCAAAGAAGGTGTACACCGCCGACAGGCCGTTTTCAATCTGATCCACCACGGCCACCATCACCAGCGTTTCGTCATCGCGAAACTCAACCATCACGCTATCAACGTTGGACGACAACAAGAACTGCGTGTATTGCTCGGGACCATCCTTGTCCATGCCGCCGCCAGCATGGCGGCTGCCCAGATAGCTGCGGTACAAGGCGTAATGCTCTTCCTTGAAGTCCAGTGGCAAAAAACGTGCGGTCAGATGATGGTTGCGTTTCAGGCATCGACGCTGTGTGCGGTTGGGAACGAATTTATCCACTTCGACACGAACCGGCACGCACGCCTGGCAGGCTTCACATTGCGGGCGGTACGTGAATTGTCCGCTGCGACGAAAGCCGGCGCGAATCAGCGCGCTATATGCATTACCGTCGATCAGGTGCGTGGGCGTGGCCACTTGTGAGCGCGCACTCTGGCCCGGCAGATAACTGCAGTCATATTGCGCAGTCAGGTAAAACTGGATGCGCTGGAGGGGCGGTTCAGTCGGATGCATCGAATATCCAGGGGCCGGACAAGTGAGGCAAGTTTACCAATTCCGCCAGCTGTGCTGTGAATTCACTGCGCGATACGGTGTGTGCACCCAGGCTGGCAAGGTGCTCGGTCTCCATCTGGCAATCGATCAGTCCGAACTGCCATCGCTGCAACTGGCGCGCCAGCCGAACCAGGGCCACCTTGGAAGCATCGGCCATCCGACTGAACATGGATTCGCCATAAAACATGCGGCCAATGCCCACGCCGTAGAGGCCACCTACCAACTCTCCCTGATGCCAGGTTTCGATCGAATGCGCGTAGCCTGCCTGATGCAATCGCGTATAGGCCGCCACCATCTCCGCTGAAATCCAGGTTGCCGACGCACCGTCCCGCGGCGCGGCGCAGGCCTGCATGACCTGGCTGAATGCTGTATCCACGCGCAGTTCAAACCCACCATTCCGGATACGCTTGGCCAGCGACCGGGTGACACGGATATCACTCGGAACCAGTACCATCCGGGGATCAGGACTCCACCACAGAATCGGCTCACCCGGATTGAACCAGGGATAGATTCCGTGCCGGTATGCATCCAGTAGCCGTTCAAGCGATAGATCCCCGCCCATAGCCAGCAGGCCATTGGGGTCCTTGAGCGCGGTTTCGACCGGCGGAAAGAATGTGGCGTTTTTGAGGCGTTCACGCATACCGTCATGGTAGCGGATGTTCAGCTTGGTGGTGTTCGGTCAGGCTCACATGAGCGCCTGAATGAGCCCAAACCCGGGCAGGAGAAATGCGCCCTTTATAATAGGGTGATACGCACGACCTTTCAGCAATACGGGCCTGACCGCGCACCGCATGCCGGCACCAAAACAATTGGCAAATTGGCAAAATGAATCAGTCAAGTTTACCGAACGCGCTACGGACGCCATCCCCGTCATCCTGCCTGGACAATGAGATGACCTTGCCCAATCCTGATTGCTTTCATTGCGGTCTGCCTGTGCTGGACGGTGCCTGCTATCCCATCCAGTTCGAAGATGAAACCCGGGATACCTGTTGTCGCGGCTGCCAGGCGGTGGCGCAAACCATTATCGACAGCGGCCAGGGTGCGTATTACACCCATCGCACCGCCCTGCCTGCCACCCCGCAACAAGCCGCAGCCGAACTCGCGCAACTGGGGTTGTATGACCTGCCCGAAATCCAGGAAAGTTTTGTACGCACGGAGGCTGAAAACATCCGCGAAGCCGCGTTGATCCTGGAAAACATCGTCTGCGCCGCCTGTATCTGGCTCAACGAACGTCATCTCTCCGCCCTGCCTGGCGTACTGACGGTAGAGATCAATTACGCCACCCGACGCGCACGCGTGCGCTGGGATAACAGCCAGATACAGTTGTCAGCGATCCTGAAAGCGGTGTCCGACATCGGCTATATCGCGCATCCGTTCGATCCCGGTCGCTCCGACGACATCTACAAACGCGAACGCAACACGGCGATCAAGCGCCTGGCCATTGCCGGGCTCGGCATGATGCAGGTGATGATGTATGCACTGCCAACCTACGCCGCCACAGACATGACCGACGAGATCCGGGTGCTGATGCGTTGGGCCAGCCTGGTGCTCACGACTCCAGTGGTGCTGTATTCGGCGTGGCCGTTTTTTATCGGCGCCTGGCGCGATCTGAAACGCCACATGCTGGGGATGGATGTGCCGGTCGCGCTGGGCGTGGGCACGGCTTTTATAGCCAGTGTGTACGGCACCCTCTCCGGGCAGGGCGAGGTCTATTACGACTCGGTCACCATGTTTGTTTTCCTGCTGCTGACCGGTCGCTTTCTGGAAATGAACGCACGCCGTCGCGCCGGTGCCGCGGTGGAAGAACTGATCAAGCTGATTCCTGCTGCCACCACACGGCTGGCCCACTGGCCGGCACGTGATGAGGAACAGGTACCGGTGGTTCGGCTGGTGGTGGGCGACCATATCTTGGTACGCCCCGGCGAAACCCTGCCCGCCGACGGGGTCGTGATCGAGGGCGATAGCGCTGTCAGCGAAGCCATGCTCACCGGCGAATCGATGCCCGTATCCAAAACCGTGCATTCGCGTGTGGTCGGCGGCAGCCTCAACCAGGCCAGTCCGCTGGTGGTGCAGGTGGAAAAGCTCGGCGCCGACACGCGCCTCGCGTCCATCGTGCGCCTGCTCGACCGCGCACAATCCGAAAAACCGCGCCTCGCCCAACTGGCTGATCGCGCCGCCGCCTGGTTCGTTGGCCTGCTGCTCATCATTACCGTTGCGGTGGGCCTCGTCTGGTACGCCATCGATCCGTCAAAAGTGCTGTGGATTGTGGTTTCGATTCTGGTCGTCACCTGCCCGTGCGCGCTGGGCCTCGCCACCCCCACTGCACTCACCACCGCCACCGGCCGACTCACGCGGCTGGGTCTGCTGACCACGCGCGGTCATGCGCTGGAAACACTGGCGCGCGCCACCGACCTGGTGCTCGACAAGACTGGCACGCTGACGTACGGCCAGTTGAGCGTACGCCGCGTAGTGCCCCTGGGTGGGCGCAGCGAAGCAGAAGTCAGCGCGCTGGCAGCGGCGCTTGAAGCAGGTTCGGAACACCCGATCGCGCGCGCGTTAAGTGCAGCAGGCGCCGCGTCACACAGCGCAAGCCAGATTCTCAACACGCCAGGACGCGGCGTCGAAGGCATCATTGACGGACACACCTACCGCATCGGCACGCCAGGCTTTGCGGCAAACAGCGAGACACGCACCGAACCACCAGAGCACGAAAGCGGCAACAGCTGGGTCGCGCTAGCCGATGAATCCGGCTTGATTGCCTGGTTCGCGTTGGCCGACACGCCACGCCCCGATGCCGCAGCTTCGCTCATCGCGCTACAGGCGCTGGGTCTGCGCCTGCATCTGCTGTCGGGCGATGGCGAAGCGGCCGTGAACGCCACCGCGCAACAACTTGGCATCACAGAGTGGCACGCCAGTGCTTTGCCCGAAGACAAGCTCGCTTACGTTACGGCATTGCAAAAAGAGGGCCGCATCGTCGCCATGGTGGGAGATGGCATCAACGACGCCCCCGTACTGGCCGGCGCTCAGGTCTCCATTGCCATGGGTGAAGGCGCCGATGTGGCACAAGCCGCCGCCGACATGGTGATGCTCGGTGGCCGCCTCGCCACACTCGCCGACGGCGTAAGCCTGGCCCGTAAAACCCAGAAAATCATTCGCCAGAACCTCGGCTGGGCGCTCGGTTACAACCTCATCGCCATACCTGCTGCTGCGCTGGGCCATGTCACGCCGTGGATCGCCGGCATCGGCATGTCGTCCAGCTCGCTACTGGTGGTGCTGAATGCGCTGCGGCTGTCTGACTTTAATCGTACTTCCACGCCCGCCGCTGCCGACGATCAGCCAAGCCATATTTCGCAGCATTAATTACACATGTGAGGGATGCCATGGGCTGACGGCCTTGAAGCGCCCGCACATCGCATCAGCACCGACAGCATTGGTTTGGTGTGTGGCTGCCGGGCATCGCCACCAGTTCGATGCCAGCGCCTAAGCGCACGAAAGCCTGCCCAAACGCGATGATGGCAGTGGATGAACCAGTCAGGCTGTGTTGGAATAGCGCGGCTGCCCGCTGGCTGCCTGTTTGAGGTAGCGGTCGAAGCACATGCCGATGTTGCGCAAGAACAGTCGGCCGGTTGGGGTGACGCTCACTTTGGCGGCATCTATCGTCACCAGCCCATCGTCCGCCAGTGCGCGCAGATCGTTTAACGCATCCGCAAAAAAATGGGTAAACACGATGCCCCATTCGCTGTCGAAATCAGCAAAATCCAGTTCCAGATCGCACATCACTCGGGTAATCGCTTCACGCTGAATCCGGTCGTCGCGGGTGAGCTTCAGGCCGCGCTCGACAGCCAGACCGGACGCGCCGACTCGCTCCTGATAACGCTTGATATTTTTTTCATTCTGCATGTAGACATCGGCCGTCTGGCTGATGCTGGACGCACCAAACGCGATAATGTCGCAATCTTTGTGTGTGGTGTAGCCCTGAAAATTGCGCCACAAGGTTTTGTTTTGCTGCGCGCGCACCAGTTCATCTTCGGGACGGGCAAAATGATCGAGGCCGATGTTGACGTAACCGGCTGCGCCCAATGCGTCGTTCACCGCCTGTTGCAAACCCAGCCGTGTAGCCGGATCAGGTAGATCCGCCTGCTTGATCAGGTTCTGATGCTTCTTCATCCATGGCACGTGCGCATAGCCAAACACCGCCAGCCGATCCGGCGCCCACACCATTACTCGCTCCAACGTTCGACTGAAGCGCTCGACCGTCTGTTTGGGCAAACCCACGATCAGATCCAGATTGATGCTGGAAAAGCCCATCTCGCGCGACCAGTCGAGCACCTGCTGGATCAGACTTTCGGACTGAATACGGTTGACTGCCTGCTGCACGTCCGGGTCCATATCCTGTACACCGAACGACAGGCGGTTGAAGCCGCATTCGCGTAGCGCCACCAGATGTTCGCGCGTCAGTTCACGCGGGTCGACTTCACAGCTGATCTCGGCATCCGCAGATACATTGAAATGGTCACGCATCATCGCCATCAAACGACGAATATCGTCCGGGTTCAAATAAGTCGGCGTACCGCCGCCCCAATGCAACTGGCGCACCATGCGGTTGGGCGCAATCAGTTGCGCCGTGCGCGCCATTTCCTGATCGAGTGTAGTCAGATAAGGCTGGGTTTTGCGGTAATCGCGTGTGACCACCATGTTGCAGCCGCAGTAGTAGCACAGCGAATCGCAGAACGGGATGTGGGCATACAACGACAGTCCGCGGCCTGATGCCGGTTTGGCTAGCGCTTCGGCCCAGTCTGTGTCACCGAATCCGGAATGAAAATAGGGCGCGGTGGGATACGACGTATAGCGTGGGCCTGGCACACTGTATTTCTGCAGCAGATTCAGATCAGCAGACATTTTCATGATAAATGGATATGGTTATCCCATTAAAGCCATGTTCTCGTGGAAAGTCAAATCGGGTTTATCCACACAGGCCCCGTCCATACGCCAAGCTGCATGTCATCTACCCTGAATGCAAATGTCTCTATTAAGATGGCTACATGACTGCACCGATCCTCTGGTATTTTGCCGACCCCATGTGCTCTTGGTGTTGGGGCTTCTCACCTGCGATGGAAGCGATTCGTGAGGCCTATCACGATCGCATGAAGATCGCCCTGGTACTGGGTGGATTGCGGCCGGGTGAAACCGCCGGGATGACTGCCACGACGCGCGATGAAATCCTGCATCACTGGCACGCCGTACACACCCGCACCGAACAACCGTTCAAATTTGAGCATGCATTACCCGATGGGTTTGTGTACAACACCGAGCCGGCCTGCCGCGCCGTGATTGCGGTAAGCGGGATAGAGCCGAAGTTGATTTTTCCAATGTTCAAGTCGATTCAGGCGGCTTTTTATGCCGAAGGTCGCGACGTGACTCAGGCCCCTGTCTTGTGTGAACTCGCGACCGGACTCGGCGTGGATACCGCCACTTTTTTGCACGCGTTCGACCGCGATGACACCCGCGCCAAAACGCAGGCGCATTTCAGGCAGTCACGTCAGGCAGGCGTACAGGGCTTTCCCACGCTCATCATGCAGCAGAGTGAGCAGCTGCACACGATCAGTACCGGTTGTCTGCCGCTGGATTCCGTGCGCGCGGCGATCGATGCCTGCCTGACCCCATGATGCAAATAGCCCTGCGGTTCATGATCATGCTGGGCGTGCTGTCTGCCGCAAGCGCAGCTGCGGCAGCTGCGCCGATCGCGATGATCGACGCACACGCCCATTACTCCGTGCCCGATGCCGCTGCTTTCTCACCCGACGCCGTGCGAACCAAGCTCGACACGGCCAAAGTGCGATTGCTGGTCACCACGAGTGCGCCACCTCAATTGGCACAGCATCTATATCGCCAGATGCCAGACCGCATCATCCCCATGCTTGGGGTGTATGACGATGACCTGCACAAGGCTAACTGGGTACACGACACCAGCCTGCCCATGCGGGTAGCGGCCCAGCTTGAAAGTGGTGTGTGGGCAGGCATCGGCGAGTTGCACCTGTTTGCCCGCGACGCGCAGCAACCGGTATTCGCGCAACTGGTTCGGCTGGCCGCGTCACACCAGCGCGTCCTGTTGATACACGGTGACGCCGAGGTCATCGAGCAAGCCTTTGCCATTGCGCCCGAAGTTCGAGTGCTATGGGCGCACCTGGGCACCGAGCCGCAGCCCGATGCGCTGGCGCAGATGCTGGAACGTTTTCCGGATACGCTCTGGATCGACACGTCGGTCCGCGATGAACGCATCGCGCCCAACGGCACCTTGCTACCTGCCTGGCGTACATTGTTCGAACGTTTTCCAGAACGTTTCGTGGTGGCGGTCGATACGTTCAGTGTCAACCGCTGGCAACAATACGAATCCGTAGTCGCCCGGATTCGCGGCTGGGTTGCGCCGCTGCCGCAGCCCCTGCAAGCCAATCTGTTGCATGACAATGCCGCACGTCTGTTCGAGTCTTTTATACTGCCACCCGCTCGCCAGTAAAATACCCCCACCCATCATCCGGAGCTTGTTCCATGACCCGTCTTTCCCTCTTTTCCACCCCGCTGGTAATCGGTGCGTTCCTGCTGGGTATGTCCGGTTGCGGCGCCAGCGAGCCCGGCAAGCAAACCGTTTCCACCGCGCCCGCAGCCGGCCAGCCGACCAATCCGCGCGTGCTGATCGAAACCAGCAAGGGCAACATCACCATCGAGCTATTTCCCGCCCTGGCCCCGCAATCTGCAGGCAATTTTCTCAACTATGTCAAAACGGGTTTCTATAACGGCGTGATATTCCATCGCGTCATCCCGGGTTTCATGGTGCAGACCGGCGGCATGACACCCGAAATGACCGAGAAGCCCAAAAATGCCCCCATTCAGAACGAAGCCGACAACGGCCTGAAAAATCTGCGCGGCACCCTCGCCATGGCACGCACCGGCGACCCGCATTCGGCCAGTTCGCAGTTCTTCATCAACGTGGCGGATAACGCTTTTCTCAACCATCGTGGCAAAAGCTTCGAAGGCTGGGGCTATGCCGTATTTGGCCAGGTCGTCGACGGCATGAAAGTGGTGGACGCCATTGTTGCCGTACCAACCGGCAACAATGGCCCGCATGGTGACGTGCCCACCCAGCCCATCCTGATCAAGCGTGCAACGGTGCTACCTGACCCCGCTCAACCGGCCGCACCCGCCGCCAAAGCCAAAAAATAGCAGGTCACGATCTGACTGTTTCCACCAAACTGCTGCTGCTCGGCCTGGTCGCGCCGCTGGCCGTTGCACTGGGCCTGATGGCCGGCGCGCTGCCTGACGACCGCGAACTGGCAATGCAGATACTCACCGAACTGCGCGGACCGCGCGTTGCGGCCGCGTTTGCCTGCGGCGGCTTACTGGCTTTGGCGGGGGCGCTGATGCAAACCCTGTTCCGCAACCCGCTGGCCGAGCCCTATCTGCTCGGCGTGTCGGGGGGCGCAGGACTGCTGGCCTTGCTGGGCATGGCAGCGGGTTTGGCGTGGCCGTGGATATCCGGCCTCGCTTTCGTCGGCAGCCTGTTGGCCCTGAGCCTCGCCGCCGCCCTCGGTGGGCGCCTGCTGGCGCGTGACCACACACCACTGCTGCTCGCGGGGGTCATGCTCGCAGCAGGCTTTGGAGCCTTGATCGCATTGGTATTAAGCGTAACGCCCGCTGAACGCCTGCCGGGCATGCTGTTTTTCCTGATGGGCGATCTGGCCTGGACGGCACAGCCCCTCCTGCTCTGGATCGCGCTGGCCCTAGGCACCGCAGCGGCGCTGGCACTGGCGGGCCGCCTGGACGTGCTTCAACTGGCACCGCTCAAAGCGGCATCGCTTGGCGTGGCCGTTGCGCCCACACGCTGGATGTTATTTGGGCTGGCTGGCGCCTGCACTTCACTGGTCGTTGCCCAAGCTGGCAGTATTGGATTTGTCGGCCTGATGGTCCCGCATGCGTTACGCAAAATGGGGCTGAGCAGTCACCGCGCCCTGCTCCCCGCCTGCGCACTGGCGGGCGGCAGCCTGCTGGTGCTGGCGGATGCTTTGGCGCGCACCATCATTGCGCCACGCGAACTGCCGGTCGGCGTGCTGACTGCTCTGCTGGGCGTCCCGCTGATGCTTTGGCTACTCAGACGGCCCTGAATTACCTCAATCCGAAATCCAGTAAACAGGTGATTTAACCGATTTTGACAGCCGAAGCAGACAAAAAACGCCAAAAACAAGCATTTCAAGCACACTACGCACGTCGCCATCCCACTGCCATGAGGGCCATCACCATGCATGCAAAAGCCATCCTTCAGCACCTGAAAAGACACGGCCAGCAACTCGATTCAGAGATCGCAACGGCAACCGGCATTCCACTCGCCAAAATCCGCTCCGCCTTGACTGAACTGTCTGCGCAGGGTGAAATTTCAAGCTGTAACGTTACCCGATTCAATGATGGCAAGCCCGTTGAAGGCATGTTGTGCCGGATCGCAGGCTCCATTCCGCGCCCGTCTCCTGGCAGAAAGCCCGGCGTCAAAAGCTAAGTTCGACTACACAAGGGCAAGCGGTTTCCCCGGCCCGCCGCAGCGATCCCGTTCCAATCGAACCCGGAAGCCAGTCGATTAAACCCCAGCCAGCACCGGAAACATTCCCTTGATGCCCGCCGCAATAAACTCGATCGCAATTGCCGTCAGGATCAAGCCCATGATCCGGGTAAACACGTTGATTCCGGTGGAACCGATATGGCTTTCGATCCACGGTGACAAACGCAGCACCGCCCACACCACCCCGGCCAGCAACACGATGATCAGCGCAATAATCAGGTAATGGACAATGCTGTTTGCCTTGTGCGCCGTCAGAATCACCGTGCTGATCGCCCCTGGCCCCGCCAGCAGCGGCATCGCCAGCGGCACAATCGCCACCGACTCTTTCTCGATCGACTCGTCCGCTTCTTTGTCGGTCTGCTTCACCAGACTGGTTTTGGCGTGCAACATGGCAATCGCCATCAACAACACCAGTATGCCGCCGCCCACGCGAAACGAGTCGATGGTGATGCCAAAAAAGCTCAGCAGATGCTCACCCAAAAACAGCGCCACCAGCAGAATGATCGTCACTCCGATCGCCACCATATCCACCGTCTTGCGGCGTTGTTTGGTGCTCTCGTCGGCAGTCATGCTGATAAACAGCGGAATCACCCCAAGCGGGTTCAGAATCGCCAGCAGACCAATGAAAATTTTGATGTATTGCGCGTAGTCGAGCATTCAGTGGGGTCTGTAATGGTTGAGAAGGAAGAACAGGCTGGCCGGGCCGCCGCAGGCGTGGGTGCAGACCGCTTGGCAACCGCAACGGTGACTAGTTTACAGGGGCCAGTGTGTTTTCTGCTGCGCAAGCAAAACTGCTGATACCCTGATCCATTCCAGCACCCATGCCGCCCGGCCTGCCAGGCGGCATGCCCAACAGCGAACCCTATAACGGATGACCATCGAAGCGCCCCGCTTGCCCGAGCCCGACATCACCTGCGCAACCTGCCGGGCCAACTGTTGCCGGCTGGAAGTCATGCTGATTACCGATACCGGCGTGCCCGATCATTTCATCGAACTGGACAAATGGGGCAGCCAAACCATGGCGCGGCTGGCCGACGGCTGGTGTGCGGCGCTGGACCGAACCACCTTCAAATGCACCATCTACGACAACCGGCCCTGGGTATGCCGTGAGTTTGCGATGGGCGAATACGAATGCCTTGCAGAACGAACTCCCGGGCAGGTGATGGCATAACCAGCCCTATGGGCGGCCTTGTTTCATGCTCGCAAGCCTGGTTTCGGACACCCTGATACTGGAAGCATTTCGAAACGGGTTTCAAGCCCCTGCGTGATCACGGCCCAACCCGGCCAGCTGCCATTCAGCATGCGCTTTTCGATTGGAAACAAGTTATTCGTGACGGCTCGTGACGGCATCAGTTGGCGTCTGTTAAGGATGCGCGCAAGGCGTCATCCCAACAGCCAAAAATGATGCACTCTGAGTGGCCTGCACCGCAAAGCCCTGAACCCAATTGATCAGCGGGCGACCGGTTGCGCTTTGCCCGCAGCAGCCCTTCGGCCCAATATTCCCCATATCAAACCCTGATGCAGGTGACCGGCTCGCCCGATGTATGGCTGAGCAGGCTCCAGGCCCTGCGCAGCACGCGATTTATGCTTATGTGCGCCAGCAAACAGACGAAACAAGCCATCCACCCTAAGCTTCAATCTGAGCCGAACCCTGCTAACTCAATGCCGGCTTCAGCAACCCATATAGAGGAGCGATAAAAATGAATCCTGGAACAACTGCCACCATCACCCTGCTCATGAGTGCGGCGCTGCTCGTGCTGACCGGTTGCCCAAAAAAGGAAGCGCCGGCGGTGCAAACTGCTGATGAATACAAGATGAAAATCCCGCTTGCGAAAGGCTCGGCCGAGCGCGTTGGCAGGGATATCAACGGGGCTGCAGAACAGGTTGACGAAAAGATTAAACAACTGGGCGAAAGAAGCTCAGCGCGCAGCAAAGGGCGACCAGGACTCACACGAATCTGAATTGAATTGAATTGAATCGAAGCGTAGGCGTAGGCGTTCAACCCTGGACTTCAACATCAATGCCAGCCCGCGTTAGCACACCATGGACGAACTACCCACTCAATGATCAATGTCATGCCACACATCGCAGCACAAAATAGTCAGCGAGCAGGGTTGTACGGGGGCCGGAGCCAACCCGTTACGCTGGCTCAACCCGACCGGCGCGTCGCGTCCCGCGTCCACGAAAAACATATTCGAAACAAAGCGCGCGCAACCGCGGCGATGCTGTACCTGATCGCCACCTGCTTCCTGGCCGTCATCATGTCTGTGGTGGCCACCAGCTGGGGCAAGGATGGTTATAACCTGGTGCTCACCGAAGGCAACCTCGCGCGACCTGCCGTGATCTACATGCTGGTTGCAGGCGGCTTTTTTCTGGCCACATCCAATCTGCTGTTTTCACCCTGGTCGCTCCCCGCGCCCATCCGCATCATCGTGCTCACATGTGCAGTCGTGCTGATCTTAGCCGGGATCATGTATGCGCCGCCCGTTGCCATCTTGAGCCTGGCTCCTTTCTGGTATTTCTTCAAATTTCATCTAGAAGTCACCCAGCCGGTTGAACCCTACACCAACGTACGGCAACTGGGTTTATCGGCTGCCAGCGTGGATTCAACTATCGTTTACCTGCGTTCAAGGCGCCGCTATTACGAGGGGCTGGGGCGCCATCAACCGTCATAACACGGCGCCCAGGTGTATTCGCCTGCGGCCTATTTAAACCGCTGCATCCCGATCACGCCTGCCAAACCCCATAGCCGGCTTCACGAAAATCAATCGCCAACTCCACTTCCAGGTCGCGTGCGTGGTCATACGACAGCGGGTTATAGAGCGCATACAAATCGGGCAATAAACGCAGACCGAATTCCTTGACGAAGCGATTCGACTGAATGCCGGCTTTGTGCTTGTCAAAACGCACATCGGGATCCAGCCCCGTCATCCCCACATAAATGCACGGCTTACCCGTGATGTAACCGGGATTGGATTTCTTGAAGCGACCTTCATATAAAACGTCTTTCGACAGTTCGATCACATAGACGTGGTAGTGGCCTCGGCGTCCCATCGTTATATTCAATCAGATGCGGCTGGATAACACAGCTTAATGTGCGGTCAGCCGGTTGGAAATCGGGTGTTTAAAACACACACGCTGCCACCCCCAGTGCCAGACGTACAAACGCCACCTCAACGGTGGCGTGTGTATCGCCTGCATCAACGATCAATGCGGGACTTTGATGGGCTTATTCTTGCTTGAAGGGGGAATAATCGACCCCACCGGAAGCACAACCTGTTTGGGCTTCTTGGGTTTTTTGGCTTCCTTGTTTCCACGTATTTGGCCTTTAGCCATAGCGACTCTCCTTACAACGGCCTCAGAAAGTTGAATTTGCCCACGTGCGCAAACGCAACACAGCTTGATCATAGGCCTATGTACAGGAAAGGGTGGGTTATTCCTGAATATGCTGAAAAGATGTTTTTATAAGGTAATTTGCCCTTCGCCAATAAGCGCCATCGCATCGGTTTCACCCGCTCACCGTGCACCTGACTGATTCTTTCCAGCGTATCGGTGTGCGAGTTGATCAAGCGCTTTGCTATGATAAAAATCGATGCATTTCATCAACGTCAGCTTCGCCCCCGACATGCTCTTATAGTCGGCCGATAAAAATTGTCGGCCCAGCAGCGTCGCCTGGGTGTGCGCCTCCAGCGGCAACTCACCCAGTTCCAGATAGCCTCTTGCTGCGGCCGCCGCGTCTTTGGTCACTTCTTCCGACTGGTAACCATCTGCCACACACGTGCTGAATGCATAGTTTTTGAAATACTGGATGGGCGTGAATGTCTTCCCGGCAGGCTCAGCCGAAGCGCAGCCCGTCAAAGCCACACACAGCCATCCAATCACCGCTACTCTAAAACCCATATCGAAGCCTCCACAGCAACGGGAAAATGGCAGTGGTCCGAACATGTATTGCCGTCCCATAAAGTGGCATGGCCGGTTGCATCGCTCCACTGCACACTGAAAACAAGAATACCCTTCATCCCGGAGAAATCACTTGGCTTAGGATTCTTTACCTTTTTATCCGGCTTGCCGAAAGACGAACTCAGAAATCTGATCAGATCGACAACGCGATAAATATATTGCTTTTTATCCCCACCTGAAACTGTTTTCCAAGTACCCCGCGGAATACTGACGCCAGAATTATTCAAGCTATAACTCATGCGTATGCCACATGCATTCGTAAATCCGGCTACTGGGTCTTTAACCCCAAGCTCAATATTTTCCTGGACCTTCCCTCCAATTTTTGCACCTACGGCCGGTACGCTGCCATCACCATAAATATGCGCAAAGTGATGCCACACCAATTGAAATGAAGGCCTCGGAAATGCCATTCGATTCTCCTATGTCTACGCAAACCCCGCGGACCCTACCGCAGGAATCACATTTAACTTTGCAGGAGGAGTGGCATACCCGTCTATACAACTTTAGTTGTAGCTCCCTCGGTCTGTGGCCTTTAATTTGCAATTTCGAGTTTCGACATTGATACGCAGCTTGATCAAAATCCAGCCTTTAGAACCGTTACGTCTACTTATATTCGCTGCAACCGGCCAACGCTATTGCGAAAAATGACAGCTCGACACGACCGTTAAACAGCTACGAAAACAATACCGCTTTCCATGTGCCCACAGATCCAGATACCTTCTCGACGACAGCGTACAAGATTGTCACAATACTTTTCAGCCCCGCCCATTCATTACTGAACACAAGGAGAGCCACGTGTCACACATCACGCTCACAGGAAGTTGTTTATGCGGCGCCGTGCACTACGAAGTCAGTGGCGATCCGCTTAAGTTTTATCATTGCCATTGCGAGCGTTGCCGAAAGTCTACCGGCACAGGGCATGCGACGAATCTGATGCTGGCAAACGCCCAGCTAGTATTCACCCAGGGTGAATCCCATCTGAAACGCTATAAAGTGCCAGAAGCCGAGCGATTCACCCGGCAGTTTTGTGATCAATGCGGTAGCCTGGTGGCACGCCTCGTGCCAGAAATTGAAGCGGTCATCATTCCCGCAGGCTCGCTGGACAGCGAGATTCCCATCAAACCGCAAGCACACATATTCTGGGACTCGCGCGCAGCATGGTCATGCGACAGCGCCGCCTTGCCGCACTTTGCCGAATACCCCGATTGAACTTCAAATCTACCGATGCGCGCGTTCTGCTTGCGCAGTCGGAAAAAAGATCGAAGCGCTCAAAGTCGCACACAAGGATGTGCAGTCACTCTAGCTCAACGACGACGGCCACCTCATCACGCGCTGGCCGAGCAACCTCAAGATGTACGCCGGATCGAGGACTTTCTGGCAGGGTGACTAGGTGGGCGCAGTTCGGGGTTCGACTACTACGAGCTGGGGGCGTGGGCTTTTTAGGGGTGAGCTCAGTGGTCTTAACCCTATGGTTTAAATCCTGATCCGGAAAACACACCGAAGCAGGCCCTTTAGCTGGGCTGTTTGCTCATTAATTCCACAACCTAGCTATGGCTAGATATAACTGATGGAGCACACTGTCATTGGAGTCCGCGGGTTTTACGCTGGCCGGTCGGGAATTATCCTGCTGATCCTTTCGACTATTCACTGCTGCGATATATGACTCCTTGTCTACCCGATCGCGGGCCCTGATCCGACTAATTTCCCTCTGGTTCATTACCTTGTCCCATACAACTTGGTTACACCGAATCCAATAATGTGATTTACAGGCAAAACTCCAGTTGCCAATGGATGGATGGAGCGTAACCTTACCTCCCTCCTTACGAATCGACCAATCGGCCGAAGTTAGCGGGGTTATGACTTCCTGGCCGCAACCACAACAGCATTTGTGGGCAGCAGTTTGGTATCGCTCGCATATATAGAGAACCCCTTCGCTTATCTGCTCCGGTATGCAATCCACAAAATGCGGCATCAGCGATGAATGTTTCATTCGTCCAGTATCCCAACCATCTCGTCCCGAGTGAGTGACTGGGAATTTATCGAGTATGTGGTGTGGTGTACATGGAAAAGATCCTGATAGAAGTTGCAATATCGCTTCCATTTACCTACCGCAAGGGCGGCGTTCATGGCATTCATATCTGCAACCTGGATATTTTTTCGGTAAAGATCTTCAGCTGCGTCATCAGCAATTGGCGCATGTCTTGTGAAGTGATCGAACTTTTCTGGGGTACACATGGTTACCCGGCACGTTCCGATCAAATTTTGCGCTTCCGGTCCCATCTGGAGTTCCATCCCGACATCGACGAACGGGATCTGTTCTGCCTGGAGGAAATTGCTAATGAGCTTTCGGACCGGACCCCTGTCCACGCATAGGAACACGAAATCGAACCCGGCGAGCTGCCTGATATTCTCATCGGTCAGGTATGCATCGTGAGGTACGATCCCGCGGTGCATCGCCTCGTAGACCCGTGTGTAGTAGATTGACTTGGGTAATTTTTCTGCCAGAATTTCCTTCGAGGCTGCGCCAGGTGCCCGGAATGCGTTGTGCTGGAGGAAGGTGTCACCGTCAAATAGGTGGATTTCTCGAACTGGTGTTTTGGAGACGAAATCCAGCACGTATGAGCCCGTGCCGCCTAGACCGACAATCGCCACCCTATTCATCGCTAGCTTCATGGAGATGGCGAGAATGTCCGCCCGACTGGACGCCGAATCATGATAGTTGAACACTGAATCTTCCGCGATGGGCGGGATGACCTTGTACGTGCATGGAGTCGCCGTTGGATCGATCACCTTCGCTTCATTCGAAATGATCTCGATGTAAGCCTTCATCTTTGAATAATAGTCAGGGTAGTTGGCAAATCCCATGGGTTTGTTAGAAAACCGGTGCTGTACGTGAAACCCCTGCCATAGCGGCTGTAAGTTTGAAGTATGGCGAATCGCCTCAATAGGGACCCCAGTGTGGTGGCATGGATATTCGCCGGCGAACCACACCTGGTGATCCTTTGGCGGGTGCAGTTCACCCACATTCTCGTTGAGATCAGTCACAACGGTGCCTACTAAAACTAAGCACTGATCGTTGACGTAGGGAACGGAATGCACAAGTAAATAGCCATTCCGTATGTCAACCTCATAGCCTTCATCCAGTAGGCGCTTGATGTCCGAATTAAGAGCGGCTTGTTTTGGAGACATTGAAGCTCATCCCATTCTTGATCGTCACATCCTGGCCATCGACCAACGTGCCGTCCTTGCCGTGCGGGTTTGCATACGCCACGGTGTAAAGCATGTCTTGGTTGGGTTGGTCATCAGGGAAGGCAAGCCTGACGACTTCTTGGTATGTCAATTTGTGCTTCGGAACCTCACGCGGTCTGCCATTGACGATGATTGAATAAGTTTTGGTGTGGCCATGTTCCTGGTCAGAATGGTTGTTACTCATGCTTGAACTCCTTGTAATATGACTTCAAAAATACTGCGTGCCCCGTCTACCCATTTCAAGTTGTTATTAATCGAGCAAAATTAATACCGCCCTTGTTCGGCCACCTAAAAACTTTGGTCTTAAACATACAAGGCTCCAGAACAACGCGTCCTCGGACATAAAGCGTAAAATTTTGTCCGAGGGTGCAAATAATGAGAGCCCGTATATGCAGAGAGGGGGGAGTATTAGTGACAACTAATCTGGCCGAAACGCTTGCACCAGCGGAAATGACCATAGCAATTGAATCGCTGTGTGATGCGGATATGCTGAAACTCAGGAAAATTGCTGAGCGATATGCGTTCGGGAGGCCATTCTCATTCGACGAGTTGCTACAGGAGGCATTTATCCGTGTGATCGATGGGGCACGGAACTGTCCACGCGATGTCACCTTGGTTAAGTTCCTAGCGAATGTTATGCGAAGCATTACCAGCTCATGGGTAAAAGCTTCACGCACCGAGCCTGTTCACCTTGCGGTCGAATCCAATGAGGATCCAGACTTGGACCCCATGCTCAATAGCGCTGACACAGCTCGCACGCCGGCCGAGATGGTGCTCGACCTACAGGAGGCACTCAAGACTGCTAACGATGTAATAGCCTTGTTTGATGATGACCAACAGGCTCAATTAGTACTTGAAGGCCACATGGATGAATTAACTGCAGAAGAGATTAGGGAGCTACTGGGAATCGATAAGACTGCGTACGCAACTATCAAAAAAAGAATACGGCGTCGCATCGATCAACATTATCCGGATGGGCGTAAATCATGACGGCGAAAAAAAGGAATCCAAGTGAAGAGCTGGAACGGCTTGCTGATGCACTTGTTGAGGACGTTCTGAATGCAACGGATCAGGAAATAATTGAAGAGGCGAAAGAAGACTACGGCAATGCCAAAGCTGGTGCCGATGCAATACGTACGCTATTTCAACTAGCAAAAACCAGGGTTGCCAAGGGGCGTCTTGAGGCTGCCAGAAATGGCTTGGCGGCTGACCGCGCTAAAGGAATGGGAAATGTATTGCCCTTCGATATTTCCAAGTCGCGCAAAATCGTTGCCAAGTTTGCCGCAAATGATTCAGAACTACAGGGCAAGTTAACAATGGCGGCTCGAATGGGTGAAGAACTGTCTGACCAGGATGTCCAGGGAATCATTGAGGATATGATCAAGCTTGGAATTTTGTCCGAAGATGGTAGTGAACGTTCATGAGTCTGACTCCATCAGAGGTGTTGTTGCAGGAACTGGGAATCACCGATCCTGAAGAAATAGATGCTGAGGCGATTGCATGGCATGTCGGAGTCACAGTTAATTATCGGCATTTAGATGGTTGCGAGGCACACATTCTAGGTTATGGCAACAGGGCTGTTGTAACTGTGCACTCTGATCGGCCAGAACCTAGGCGACGATTCTCTTTGGCTCACGAACTCGGGCATTGGCATCACCATCGCGGCCGAGCTTTTATTTGTAGGGCCGAAGAAATTGGAGGGCAAAGCGTTAAAAAGCCAGAGGTCGAAAAAGTGGCTGACGCCTATGCTGCCAATTTACTGATGCCTTGGTATCTTTTTTCACCAAAATCCTTGGTTATAAAGAAACCTTCTTTTGGCGAAATCAAGAATCTGGCGGACATTTTCAAAACCAGCTTCACAGCTACTGCCATTCGTTACGTGGAATCCAATACAAGTCCGGTGATGATCGTTTGTCATGGTCGAAACGGTCGAAAATGGTTCAAGCGTTCTCGTGATATACCTGAGAGGTGGTTCCCGCGAGATGAGCTTGATGCCGACTCGTATGCCTTTGATGTCCTTTTTGGGGACAAAGGCGACCATGCACCTGCACTGATTGACGCTTCGGCCTGGTTCGACCGGCGGGAGGCGGAACGTTACGAAATGAGAGAACAAACCGTATCAATTGGAAACGGTGAAATCCTGACGCTTTTATTGATTACCGATGAAGAAATGCTCGCTGAGATAAGTAATAAACAAGGTTGGAGAAGGAGCTGATGGACCAGATTGACGGTCGTTGTTAATTACTGAATATCTTGGTCGAAGGGGCGCGTTGTTCGAACAACAGAGGACAGACCACGGTTTCCAGATCCAATGGCCGTCCGCTTCGGACGACGAAGAGACGATCGCGGTCTTCGCCATGAACTTCCGCTCCTGGCCGGTTGCCGTTAGACACATGTAAAAGGGTTAGCTCCCTTCCGTTGATCAAGTATTGGCTTCGCGCTTTGATCATTGCTCGACAGGCTTTCGCAACACACAATCCCGGCACCGAGCACATTGGCGGATAATGGTCGGCTTAGCCTACCTCACAGACACACCCCTGCGCATGCAAACAGAAGTCAAAGAAGCCCCCCAGTACGCCATCGTGGCATCGGTTCAATTGCCGGGGGTAACCGATATGGAGTTCGAGGCGTCGCTGGCCGAGCTGCGCGAGCTGGCCAAGACGCTGGGGTTTACGGTGGTGCGCACGTTTACGCAGAAACGATCCAGTTTCGACTCGACGGCGTATCTGGGCGTGGGCAAGCGGCAGGCCATTCGCCATTTTGTGGGCGGTGAACCCGACAATGAGATTGAACCGGATGTGGATGCCGGATCGTTGAATCCTTTGTATCGATTGTCCACCGTGGTTGATGACCTGGAAGACGCGCCCACGCAGGTGACAGACGTGCCGATTGATGCGCTGTTTGTGGACCACGAAATTTCACCGTCGCAGGCGCGCCATCTCGAAAACGAGGTGGGCTGCCAGGTGATGGATCGCACGATGGTGATTCTGGAGATTTTTCACCGCAATGCACGCTCGCCAGCGGCGCGCGCGCAGGTGGAGATTGCGCGACTGGGCTATTTGGCACCGCGTCTGCGCGAGGCGGCCAAGCTGGCAGGGCCGCAGGGGCGGCAGCGTAGCGGCATGGGTGGACGCGGTGCGGGTGAATCAGGTACCGAGTTGGACAAGCGCAAGATTCGCGACCGCATTGCCGAGCTGCAGCGGGAAATTATCGCAATGGATGCCGACCGCAAAACACAGCGCGCGCGGCGGCAGGGCCACCAAAGCCTCGCCAGTGTGGCGCTGGTGGGCTACACCAACGCCGGCAAGTCGACGCTGATGCGCGCACTTACAGGCAGCGAGGTGCTGGTGGCCAACAAACTGTTTGCCACGCTCGACACCACCGTGCGCACGCTCTACCCCGAGAGCATTCCACGCGTGCTGGTGAGCGATACGGTGGGGTTTATCAAGAACCTGCCGCATGGGCTGGTGGCATCGTTCAAATCGACGCTGGAAGAAGCGCTGGATGCCTCGCTGCTGCTGCATGTGGTGGACGCGAGCGACCCCGGTTTCGAGCGACAAATCGAGGCCACCGAACACGTGCTGAACGAGATCGAGGCACAGGATGTGCCGCGCCTGCGCGTATTCAACAAGATCGACTTTGTGGGCGATGCCGCAGCGCAAACAGAACGCGCAGACGCGTTGCGTGCCGAGTTCCCTGGCTGCATCGTGATGAGCGCGCGCCGCCCCGACGATGTGGCCAGGCTGCACAAGGCGATCATTCGGTTCTTTCAAAAAGATCTGGTGGAAGCCGAGTTGTTTTTGCCGTGGTCGGCGCAGCAACTGCGCGGCGAGTTATTCGCGCGCTGCGAGGTGCTGGAAGAACGTGCCGAGGAAGACGGCGCGTATTTCAGCGTACGCGGCGAGCAGGCCGCGCTGGATAGTTTGCGCGAGCAGCTGGCGCGGTTGGGTTGAACACGTAGCTTGTTGAGCGGCCTAAGTTAAACCCTTTTTGTTCAAGCAATCGGCTCCCACCAGTCTGCTCAAAATAATGATTGACGTGTTCTGCTTCTGAAAGCACGCCCAGGCACGCCTCGCTGCATGGGCGGGTATCAAACAAAACAAGCTTATTGATTGACGGAATAACTCGCCCTGCCCTGCCGGGCCGGCTATTCTTGGGCATCTGTTCGCGATGCGTAGGTTATCCATGAGTGCAACTTCGCCACCCTCGTCCCATTCAGTCCGGTCTCGTTTGCTCGACGCGGCCAAGCACAGTTTTCTGGCCGACGATTATCACCGTGTCAGTACACGGCGTATTGCCGAGCAAGCCGGCGCCAATGTGTCGATGATTCATTACTATTTCGGCAGCAAAGAAGGGCTGTACGAGGAAATGATCCGCGAGACGCTCAATCCGTTACTCGAGGCACTCGACGGCCAATTGTTATCGTCTCTGGATGGGTTCACGGGCTACCTCAGGCTGTACTACCAGACGATGCTGCAAACCCCCGAGTTTCCAAAACTGATACTCAAGGTGCTTGCCCTGAATCAGGGACCCGGCCGCCGGTTCATTCAACAATTGCTCAAGCGGGGCAGAACGCGCGGCACCGAAAAGGTCGACCGGTTAAAAGAGGCGGGGCAGCTTGCTGCGGATCTCGATCCCGACATTTTGCGACTGACTTTCGTCAGCCTGGCCATGACCCCCATGCTGCTCAAGGATATTTTTGAAGAGCAAATGGACCAATCCATGGACACCGCGTTCATCGAGCAACTGGCGCACTTTAATGGCCAGCTCATTGCATCGGGTTTGTACGCCATGTCGAAAGCCGCGAGTGAGGAGAAATCATGAGTTTGCAACGGCAAGCCTTTATTGCGCGTGCTTTTGGTGTAGCGCTCAAGGTGTCGACCTGGTTGTCGGCGCTTCCCAATTTATTGACGCCTGCACCGTTTCGGCTGATGCAGATCAGCTCGGCGTTTTGGCATTCGCGCGCGCTGTACGTTGCTACCGAACTGGACATTGCCAGTGTGCTGGCAGATGAGCGGCTCGAGTTTGGAACGCTTGCCACCAAGGTAGGCGCCAACCCCGATGCGCTGCACCGATTGTTGCGCATGCTGTCTGCCATTGGCGTGTTCCAGGAAATCAGTACAGGCGTATTTAGCAACAGTAAACTATCGAACTGCTTGCGAATGGATCATCCCCAGTGTGTTCGCTCGATGGTTTTGATGCACAACTCGGATGCAATGAGCCGTCCGTGGTTTGAGCAACTGGAGCACAGCATTCGAACTGGCCAGGTTCCGTTTCAGCAAACCCATCATCAGGACTTTTACCCGTGGATGGACGCGCATCCCGACTTTGACGCGCTGTTCAGTCAGGCGATGGATAGCGTTGAAGCGCTTGCGGGCGACAGCTTTGCCACCGGGTTTGACTGGAAACGCTTTGCGCGCGTGATCGACGTGGGGGGCTCGCGTGGCACCAAGTCTGTGGCAATCCTGCGCAAGCACCCGAACCTGAAAGCACTCGTTGTGGACCGCGCACAGGTGATCGCAGACGCCCACGCATACTGGGTCGCCCGCGAGCCGGCCTCCCTGACGAATCGGCTGGAATTTGAAGCGGGTGATGCACTCACGGCCGTGCCAGCCGCCCAGAGCGACAAGGACATTTATTTGCTCAGCGCGGTATTGCATGGCTTTGACGATACGACCTGCATACAAATGCTACGCACGGTTCGTCAGGCGGCCGCCCCGAAAAATGCATGGATTGTTGTGATGGAAATGGTTTTGGCGGACTGTTGCGCCGATGTGGCCGGCACCGCGTTCGATATGCAGATGTTCATGGCGACCGAAGGTCGCGAGCGCACACTAGCCGAATGGGATCAACTGTTCAGCCGTAGTGGTTTGGCGCGACAGGAAACAGTACGTTTGGCGTCACTTGGGAAAATGCTCGTGCTGAAGCCCATTTAAACGTTTACCCCCATGGGTGCTATAAAAATTGAGTGGTCAGTTTTCATGGCGAGATACCGGGAAAACGCGCCGAGGAAGCAGGTGGCGCGGGATGCTTTACGAAAGCGGTTGGCGCGGGTAAGTTGATGGGGTTGCGTTGGAACGTGCCATCAACCATCGGCTGGGGTCATAGCAATGGCCTGTTGCTCGTGACACATCCCGCTCTGGGGATGGCACGCATCATGGACTTTCTGGTGGTTTACCTACCTGAATTATATTGATGGTTTTTCAGACGGCAGATCCTGAACGGTCACTTGATTCCGGCCATTTGCCTTGCTTGCGTATAGGGCTTCGTCGGCTACTTTAATGATCTGCGCCACTGTGACTTCACCTACATTCGAATCATAGCTGACAACGCCAACACTGGTTGTAACGCCAATCACACCTGCTTCTGTCTCAACACGCATCGCAGCGACTTCGAGGCGTATACGTTCTGCCACACTAGCTGCGGCTTCCTTGCCTGTCTCGGTGAGAATCAGAACAAACTCATCGCCGCCATAGCGCGTAGCAATATCCTGATTTCGCGCGCTGCGCAGCACCAGCTTTGCAAAATGACACAACACATCGTTACCAATCAGATGGCCATATTGATCGTTGACTTGCTTGAAATGATCGATATCCAGCATCAGAATCGAAAGTGGTCGCTTGTACCGCCAGGCACGAACCAATTCTCGCTGCAACGATTCCTCCATATAAGCATGGTTGTATAACCCGGTCAGCCCGTCGTGATTCGAGATGTCCAGCAATTGTTGCTCTCTTAACAGCGTTCTAATAATGGGCCGCAGGGCAGCTACGGTCACGATGAACACCAGCAGGGCCACACCGACAATCACAGCCAGTAGCACCTTCATTTGCTGTTTGATACCCGCGTAGAAGCGATCCTTGTTGACCACTGAATAAAGCCGCCAGTTGTCAGCGGGAACCGTTTTCGAGCGAATGATGTATCCGGGTTCTGTGACGCCGCTTGCGAGAAACTTGTTGAGCACAGTGCGCTCGGGCGCATTGGCATACTTGCTCGGCCAGAAGTCGATGCGATTGCCACTGGTTAGGCCAGCGATCATCAGGTGCGCATCCTCGCCGCTGGGGGCATCAATGGCTTCCTGAATGGCGCTGTCCCGCATGATCAGAATGTCGGCGCCGATGCGCCCGGTGACCGGGTCCATGATGGGTGAACAATAGAGCAGTCGCCGCGTTCCCGCGATCTGCTCCGGGTTCAGTATTCTGATTGCTTCAAGTTTCGCAAGGCCGCAGCGTTGCGCAATTCCGTCGGGTAGTTGCTCGCCTACATTGAACAACAAGCGTCCCATTAAATCGAACCGCGCGATACCGACGATATCGCCGTTGGCCTGTATGGCATCAGAGAGTTTGGGGGCGCTAAAGGCTACCAGCTCATCCAGGCTGAGTTCGCCCCGCTGGTAGGCCAGTTGTTTTTCCCGAATAGCCGTACGGCTGGCGGCTTGCCCGGACAGGCTTTCGTGTTTGTTCAGTACACCCTGAACCAACCACAATCTGGATTCGAGAAAGTGCTCAATCAAAAAAGCATGCTCAGTGCGCAAGCGGTCGGATAGTGGTTTGAAACCAAATAGGTAAAAGCTGCTGGTCAGAAGTAACAGGCTCAGCCCGGCGACCAGATAGATCATGGCAATGGCGTACCTATAATCTTTCAGCACTTTTTATGTTCTCTCCGCGATCCTGATAATTATTCTGAATAGACAAGGCAATTGTCTATCGACAAAGCTAATAAGGCTACAGCTAGTTGCTAACTTGATAAACGTTGCAACACCCTAACGTGCCTATTCCGCCCATTCTGGGCTTGCGTGCCGCAGCCATACTGGCGCTAACAATTTGATCTCTTCCCCCTGATATTTGGCTTGACTCCGTAGCGTGGTACGGAATTTAAGCTGGCGTCATTGCTTTTCGATACGCCAAGGAAATCGTCATGCCAAACCTGATTCAACTCCTGACCCGCTTGGGCGACAAGACCGGTGCGCTGGGCGCGCTGGTATCCACCATGGGCTGCGCGATGTGTTTTCCCGCGCTGGCCAGTATTGCGGCCGCGCTGGGGCTGGGTTTTCTGGCGCAATGGGAAGGCCTGTTTGTAAACACGCTGTTGCCGCTGTTCGCCTGGGTGGCGCTGGTGGCCAACCTGCTGGGGTGGTTCAGCCACCGGCAGTGGCATCGCTCCGTGGCCGGGATCATTGGGCCGGCTGTTGTGCTGCTCAGTCTTTACCCGTGGTTTCAGTATGGATGGAGCACCTGGACGCTGTATGGCGGCCTGGCTCTGATGTTGGTGGTGGCGATATGGGATCTGGCTTCGCCTGCCCACCGACGCTGCACCGACGATGTCTGTGCGTCACCCAAAACCTGATTGCTGCTTACCTCTTTTTGAACAGGTTTCCCTCATGACTATTACACTCAAGATCACCGGCATGACCTGCGATCACTGTGCCGATTCCGTGCAAAAAGCCTTGCTGGCGGTGGCCGATGTGGATCGCGCCGATGTGGCTTACGCGGCTGGCACGGCACACATTGTGGCCGCGAGCGGGGTTGAAACTGCAACGCTGCTGGCGGCCGTGCGTGCCAGGGGGTATGGCGCCGAGCTGGCTGGCACGCCCGCCCACAACGAAGCAGCATCAACCCCCGCAGGCAAGCTCAGCGTAGCGATTATTGGCACCGGATCGGCGGCATTTGCTGCGGCCATACGTGCGGTGGAAGCGGGTGCGGATGTCACTGTGATCGAAGCGTCCACAATCGGCGGCACGTGTGTGAACGTGGGCTGTGTGCCGTCCAAAATCCTGATCCGCGCGGCGCATGTGGCGCACCTGCAAGCCCAACATCCTTTTCCTGCGCTGGCCCAACATGCGCCCGTGCTGGACCGCACGAAGCTGTCGGCACAAATTCAATCGCGGGTGGAAGAACTGCGCCACGCTAAATACGAAAACATTCTGGAAACCAATCCCGGCATTAATCTGATGCGCGGCTTTGCCCACTTTGAAGATGCCCACACGCTGGTTGTGCGCCTGGCAGACGGCAGCGAAAAACGCATCACGCCGGATCGCATGCTGATCGCCACGGGCCGCTCACCCCAGGTTCCAGATGTGCCGGGTCTCGCCGGCACGCCGTTCTGGACGTCGGCCGAGGCGTTGGTTGCCGAGGCCACGCCGGCACATCTCATCGTGCATGGCGGATCGGTGGTGGCGCTTGAGTTGGCACAAGCGTTTTTGCGCCTGGGCAGCCGCGTCACGCTCATTGCGCGCAGCACGTTGTTGTCCAAGGATGATCCTGCTATTGGCGAAGGCCTGCAGGCCGCGCTGGAAGCAGAAGGGATGCGTGTGCTCACGCATACGTCCGTTCAAGCTGTGCGTTACGACGGCAAAACATTTGAACTGGATACCAGCGCAGGCTTGCTCAGCGGAGACCAGCTGTTAGTCGCAACCGGCCGCTCACCCAACATCGCCGGACTCGAACTTGAGCGTGCAGGTGTGGTTACCGATACAAGCGGTGCGATAGTGGTGGACGATCACCTGCGTACCTCGGTGCCGCATATTTACGCGGCAGGCGATTGCACCCATGCGCCGCAGTTTGTGTACGTGGCGGCCGCAGCCGGCACCCGTGCAGCCATCAACATGACCGGTGGCGATACTGTGATTGACCTCTCGCTGGTGCCTGCCGTGGTGTTTACCGATCCGCAGGTGGCAACTGTGGGGCTGACCGAAGCACAGGCCCAAGAACAGCGCATCACGACCGACAGCCGCACGCTGCTGCTCGACAATGTACCGCGCGCATTGGCCAACTTCGACACGCGCGGCTTCATCAAGCTGGTCGTCGAGAAAGACACCGGGCGCCTGCTCGGCGCGCAATTACTGGCGGGCGAAGCCGATGAAGTGATCCAAATTGCAACGCTGGCGATTCGAAACCGCATGACGGTGGCCGATCTGGCCGGGCAGCTTTTCCCCTATCTGACGATGGCAGAAGGCTTGAAACTGTGTGCCCAGACTTTCACCAAGGATGTGAAGCAATTGTCCTGCTGCGCGGGTTAAGCCGCAGGCGCTTACTTGCTGTTGGCGACCCACACGCCGTCCCAGTCGGCGGCCGGCGGGTTCATCCGAAATGCGGCGATGCGGGCGAGAAACACCTGACTGGGACCATCGTCTGGCACGATCTGCAGGCAGGTTTCGAAATGCACTTGCGCGGTGTCCCAGTCTGACTGGCGATAGGCCGCCAGGCCAAGCTCGAATGCTGCCACCAGTTCGCGCTGGCCGCCGGATACATCCTGTTCATAGCCCAGTAACTCATACACGTGCACGGGTATGGTCTTGCCCACGACCTGCAAGCTGTCGATCTCGCGGAAGGCCAACTGATTGCTGGCCTGCCGCCGGGTTTCTCCGGTGACCAGAATACGGGTGCCATACAACTTGTTGGCTTGCTCCAGGCGCGAGGCGAGATTGACCGTGTTGCCAATCACGGTGTAACCGCGGACGCTTTCCGAGCCGATGTTGCCGATGGTGACATCACCGGTTGCAATGCCCATGCGGGCGCTGACCCTGGGCAGGCCATCATGCGAGCCCAGTAGTTTCAACAACGCATCGTGAAAGGTGTCCAGGCGTTCCATCTGGTCGAGTGCAGCGTGGCAACACAGTTCGGCGTGCTCGGTTTCGCTGGAAAAAGGGGGGCCCCAAAAGGCCATCACCGAGTCGCCGATGTATTTGTCCACGATGCCGTGTTCTTCGCTGATCACTGATGACATGAGCGAAAAATAGCGGTTGAGAAAACGCACCACGGCATCCGGTGACAGCCCTTCGCATAGCTCGGTAAAGTCGGCCAGGTCGGAGAAAAACACCGTCATCACGCGACGTTCTCCGCATTCTTCCTGCTCGCGGTTGGCCAGCAGGTCGCGCACGATGCGGGGATCCAGATACTGGCCGAAAGTTGCCTTGATGCGTTCCTTTTCACGCAGGCCTGCCACCATGCGGTTGAATGATTGCGCCAGACTGGCGAGTTCGTCGGTGGTCTTGAAGTGAATCTCCACCGCGAGATCCCCTTGCTCGACCGCATGGGTGCCTTTCATCAAACGCCGGATCGGCGCCACCATTTGCACCGCCGCCAGCTCACGCTCGGCCATCGAGGCCAGATCCTTGAAGGCTTCGAGTTCATCCGGGCTGAGGTCGCGGGGTTGATGATCGATGATGCACAGCGTGCCCAGCGCTTGCCCGTTCCAGGCCCGGATCGGGCACCCGGCATAAAACTGCACATGCGGCTCGCCGGTGACCAACGGGTTGTCGGCAAATCGTTTGTCTTCCAGGGCGTTGGGAATAATAAATATTTCATCGCCCAGAATCGCGTGGCCGCAGAACGAAATGTCGCGCGAGGTTTCGGCCACCTCCAGTCCCACGCACGATTTGAACCATTGACGGTTTGCATCGACCAGGCTGACCAGCGCGATCGGCACCCGAAACATGCGCTTCGCCATTCGCGTCAGGCGATCAAATCGTTCCTCGGGTGAGGTGTCGAGAATGTCCAGCGACCGGAGCGTTTCCAGCCGGCAGGATTCGTCTTGCGGGAGATCGGGTGTCTTCAAACTTGGCCCCTGTCTGGGTCATGATTGTTGCAGTGGGAAAACATGTGGCCTGTCGTCGCTAAAATCGGTCGCGTTCAACCTCCTGGTAAACAGAATTGATTACCCGGCCCATTTCGTCAAAATTATTCCAGTCTTTGTATTCTGCCAAGTCAGCCATGACCTTGTCTTTCATCTCGTAACTTTGCAGGCCCTGGTTGAAATATGTCGTGACCGATGCATAAAGCGCTTGCAGAAACCGCAGCGAGGCTTCAGGTACTTCGCGGCCACCGCTCCGCCCATGCCCCGGAATATAAATATCAATCGGCCGTTTCAGCAGGGTTTGGATTGCGGCAATGGATCCCTTGAAATTTGCATCTTGTGGCACATCCGAATTGGGCACCCGTCTGGCCGCCACGATGTCGCCAAAAAACAGGCCCTTGTCATCAACCACTTCGATCATCAGATCATGATCGGTGTGTGCATGGCCGGTGTGATGGATCTTGAGTCTCAGGCCATCCAGCACCAGTTCCTCGCCACCTTTGAGGCCGATGTTGGGACCTACTGCCTGTGTACTACGTAACGCACCCTGCGTCATCCCCATCAACAGCTTGATCCAGTCTTTGCCTTCGCCCGCATTAACCCGCTCGATCATTCGCGCATGGGCATAGATGGGCACGCCGGGATAGGCCTTGCGCACGCCATGGTTGCCAAGCCAGTGGTCACCGTGGACGTGGGTATTGAACACCGCGATAACCGGCTTGTTTGAAACAGCTTGAATCTTCTTCAGCAGTTGCTTGCCAATTTCGGCGCTGCTGCCGGGGTCAACAATAATCACGCCGTTGGGTGTGAGAATGGCCGATGGGTTGTTCATGAAACCGCGGGTGGCTTGGCTGGGGAGGGCCTGTGTGCCATGCACAACGAAGATGTGTGGGCTGACCTGATCCAGCGTGTGCTGCTCGAAGGCAGCCGGTAACGCAGCATCATGCGCAAACGATAAGTTGGCGCTCAGGAAAGCGATGGTGGTCAGAATCAAATAAGAATGCATCGTGGCTTTCTTGTATCAATGATGATCGGCTGACACTTGTGCCTGGCAGAACGCTCGACTGAATTCAGGCAGGCGCGAAGCGAAATTTCTCAGCCAGTTCTTGAAAGTGCCGACCGAACGCTATTTATAGCAGAGAGGCGTTGTTGTGTTTTTCGCATGCAGCCTCAAGCAGATAACCGTGGCTTCACTTGTTGTGGCGGTTAGCGTGGCCGCGTCGCTTCTGACACGCCCCCCGCGCTGATATGGTGCGTGGCCAGTTCCTGCTTGATCCACTCGATCAAGACTTTGGTTCGCGTCGGCAAGAGTCGTGCGTGCGGGTAGACGACATGGATCGGCCGCGGTGGCGGCTCGAACGATTCGAGCACGACTTGCAGACGATTCTGCGCAATGTGATGCGCCACCTGATACGAGATGAACATGCCGAACCCCAGCCCCGCCAGGCAGGCTTCGGCTGCCGGGGCGACATGATTGAATTCCAGGTTGCCAGTAACCGGCACGGTGAATTGCTTGCCATTTTCGTGAAATGTCCACCATGGCGCCGCGTTCCCGGAGAACCGTACACAGTTGGCCTTGAGCAGATCTTTCGGATGGGTGGGTGAATCATGGCGGCGGAGATAGTCCGGGCTGGCGACGACCCTGCGGCGTACGCTGCCCAAGGGTTGCGCAACCAGGGTTGAATCTTCCAACTCACCGATACGGATGCCCACGTCGATCTTTTCTTCCAGCAGGTTGACCACGCGATCCAGCAGCAGAAGGTTAACGCGTACCTTGTCATATTTCTGCACAAAACGCGTGACCGCCGGCGCAACATACATCTGCCCGAACAACACGGGCGCGGTAATGGTGAGCTGGCCGCTGGGTTCGGCTGCGTCTGTGGTCAAGGCCGATTCGGCATCCTGCACGGCGGCCAGCAGCTGGCGGCAGCTTTCGATGTAATGGCGGCCTTCTTCGGTGAGCGAGATGCGCCGGGTGGTGCGATTGAACAGGCGGATGCCCAGATGCGCTTCCAGCGCTGCCAGCGTGCGTACGACCGCAGGGGGCGAAGCGCCCAGCGCGGCTGCGGCAGCCGTCAAACTGCCTGCATCAGCAATGCAGACGACCGCTTGCATGGCTTTGAGTTTATCCATGCGCTGAATTATTCCACTTTATGCATCAGTCTTGTGTGAGGCGCACCATTTATTCATTAATCAGGAGTGATCACAATGCGCTCTGCACTTCATCGTGTTCATCCCCCTGTCTAATAAGGAGTCGAATGTGAATACCGTTGCCGCTGTACCCGCTCAACCGATCAAGCTTCACCGTTTTTTTCTGTCCGGCCACAGCCATCGGGTCGAGTTGTTTCTGTCTTTGCTCAAGCTGCCTTATGCGCTGGTGGACGTGGATCTCGCGGCCGGCGTACACAAGCAACCGCCGTTTCTGGCGATGAACCCGTTTGGTCAGGTGCCGGTGATTCAGGACGGCGACATCACGCTGGCCGATTCCAATGCGATCCTGATTTATCTGGCGAGCAAATATGACACGGGGCGATGGCTGCCGCGTGACCCTGCTGGCGCCGCAGCCGTCCAGCGTTGGTTATCAGTGGCCGCGGGGCTGCTCGCCTTTGGCCCGGCGACAGCCCGACTGGCGACGGTGTTCAAGGCGCCGGTGAATGCTGACGAAGCCATTGCGCGGGCCAACGGTCTGTTTGCTGTGATGGAGGCCGAATTGGTAAGCGCATCCTTTCTGACGGGCCACACGCCGACCATCGCGGACATCGCCAATTACACTTACATTGCGCACGCGCCCGAAGGCAATGTCTCACTCGACCCCTATCCGCAGATTCGCAACTGGTTGCAGCGCATCGAAGCGCTGCCGGGCTTTGTGCCGATGGCAAAAACTGCAGTTGGACTGGCCGCCTGAAATGAACACACCGGGCGATCTACCGGTATTTCACGCCGGCGAATGCCAGATCCAGGCCCGCGTGGGCGTACGTGAGCGCATGGCGGCACTCGGCGAACAGGTCATACGCAGCTTCATGCCCGAGCAGCACCGAACATTTTTTGCCCAGTTGCCGTTCGTGGTGGTCGGGAGTGTGGATGCGTCGGGACAAGCCTGGGCCTCCATCCTCGCCCGCCCGCCCGGATTTATCAGCAGCCCCGATGCGCACCATCTGCTGATTCGCGCCCAAGCGCTCGCCGCCGATCCACTGCGCGAGACGTTGGTTCCGGGGATCAGCATTGCGCTATTGGGGATCGAGCAGCATACGCGTCGACGCAATCGCATGAATGGCGTCGTCGAGCGCATCGACGACGATGGCCTGCTGGTAGACGTACAACAAAGTTTTGGCAATTGCCCCAAATACATCCAGGCGCGTCAGGTGGAATATGTGAGCCGCGAAGGCACGGGTAGCGTGCATCACGCCACGACGCTGAGCGAAACAGCACGCCAGCTCATTGCGCGCGCGGACACGCTATTTATCGCCACCGCCCACCCGGGTGCCCACCATGGCGCGAAACCCTCCAATCGGGAGCGTTCACATGGCGTGGATGTTTCGCATCGCGGCGGCAAACCCGGCTTCGTGCACGTGGATCGCAACCACACCTTGACCGTCCCTGACTTCGCCGGCAACCGCTTTTTCAATACGCTCGGCAACATCATGCTGAATCCGCACGCAGGCCTGCTCTTCATCGACTTTGAAAGCGGCGATCTGCTCTACATTGCAGCCGATGCCGAGATTATTTTCGATGGACCGGCGCTGGATGCCTTTGCAGGTGCCGAGCGATTGTTGCGATTAAGGGTTCGGCAGGTCCGGCACGTTGTGGCTTCATTGCCCCTGCGCTGGGAACGTGAGGTACAGGTGTCCCCTTTTCTGGCGAGCACAGGGAGTGGGTTGGCTTGAGTCGGCCAGTCTGACGATTCCGACAGCCTGGCCAGATGAGCCATAGGCTCGCCGGACTGCTATGCTCGGCTTGATGACCCCAGTTTTTCCCCAGCTGACCGCACACCAGATCGCCTTGCATGCGGGTGACCGCGTGTTGCTGACATCGCTCGACCTGGCCCTCAATACGGGTGAACTGCTCGGTATTCTGGGCGCCAACGGTGCAGGAAAATCCACCTTGATTTCAGTGCTGGCCGGACTGGCACGGCCCGCGTCCGGCCAAATCATGCTCGACGGCAGTCCGCTTTCCTCGCTGCCCCCGGTGACGCGAGCGCAGTACATTGGGCTGCTGCCACAAGGCGACGAAGGCGGATTCTTCGGCAGCGTGCTGGATTTTGTTGCACTGGGCCGCTTTCCCTTTGACCGCACACCATTCGACCTGCAGGTTCAGCTTGCCACCTGGGAACTGGCCGGGCTGGCCCATCGTTCACTCGATTCGCTGTCGGGCGGTGAGCGTCAGCGCGCACGGCTGGCGCAGCTTGCCGCGCAAGCACCGCAGATTAGCTTGCTGGACGAACCCTTGACCCATCTCGACCCGGCGCACCAGGCGCGCCTGTTGGCCTGGGCACGCGCCGAGGTCAATGCGGGCCGCACCGTGGCCATGACGTTGCACGATCCCAACTGGGCGGCGAGCCATTGCGATCGCCTGCTTTTTCTGCACGGCGATGGGCGCTGGCAATTGGGAAATCCAGCCGAATTGCTCACACCCAGCGCACTGGAGACCTTGTACGGCTCCGAAACGAGCGCATTGTGGCGACAGCCAGACGCGCCTCAGCCTGTATAATCGCGGTCTATTCCGCATCCAACTGCCTCCGTGCACCTCATGATTCGTCGCTTCATCAATAAAGTATTCGGTCGTCCATCCTGCTCAGCTTCCGGCGCCAAGATTCTTGGGCATGTTGCGCACGGCATCCGCCGCGACCAGCTCGACGACTGTGCCCTCAAAACCTGTGAAACCCTGTCGCAAGCCGGATTCAGGGGGTATCTCGTGGGCGGCGCAGTGCGTGATCTTCTGCTGGGCAAAACGCCGAAGGACTTCGACGTCGCCACCGATGCCACCCCCGAAGAAGTACGGCGATTGTTCCGCCGCTCGCGCATCATCGGCCGACGTTTCCAGATCGTTCACGTGATGTGTGGCCGCGTCACCATCGAAGTCACCACCTTCCGCTCCAACGGCCAGAAGGAAACCGAAGACGAAGATGACGAGCGGCCGACCGATGAACACGGCCGCCTGCTATCCGACAACGTTTTCGGCAATATGGCCGACGATGCCGTGCGTCGCGACTTCACCATCAATGCCCTCTATTACGACCCGGCGCGTGAGGAAGTGCACGACTACTTTGGCGGCGTGGCCGACTGCAAAAAACGCGTGCTGCGCATCATTGGTGACCCGGAAACGCGCTTTCGCGAAGACCCGGTACGCATGCTGCGCGCTGCGCGCTTTGCCGCCAAGCTCGATTTTCATATCGACCCTGACACACGCAAACCCGTCGCCGCACTGGCGCCGCTGCTGGCCAATATTCCACGTGCTCGCATTTTCGACGAAGCGCTGAAGCTGTTGATGTCCGGTCATGCCCTGCGCGGCGTACACCAGTTACGCGCCGAGGGTCTGCACCACGGCATGCTGCCGCTGCTCGACACCATCCTCGACGATCCCACCGGCGAGCGTTTCATTACTGCCGCGCTGAGAACCACCGACACACGCATTGCACAGGACAAGCCCGCCTCGCCGGCGTTTCTGTTCGGCACACTGTTATGGCCACAGGTGCTGCAGCGCTGGCACGCACTCGAAGCCGGCGGCGAAAAACCACAGCCCGCCTTGTTCATGGCGATGGACGATGTGCTGGACGAGCAGCGCGGCCAACTCGCCATTCCTCGCCGCTACGACGGCATGATGAAAGAAATCTGGGCGCTGCAACCGCGCTTTGAACAACGCGGCGGTCAACGCCCTTATCGCTTGCTGGAGCATCCACGTTTCCGGGCTGCCTACGACTTCCTGTTACTGCGCGCCGAATCGGGCGAGGTCGATACCGAGCTCGGCGACTGGTGGACGCGTTTCCAGGAAGTGGACAATGACACCCGCGAATCCATGCTCAAGGCGGACAGTTCGCCCAAGCCGCGTCGTCGCCGCAAGCGCAAGACGCCCGGCGCTGCGGCCGACGAAACACCAGACGACAACGGACCCACATGAATGTCGTCGCAACCATCGGCCTGGGCGCCAACCTGAATGACCCGGCCGCACAAGTGGAATACGCGCTGGCCGAACTGAATCGTCTGCCCGGCACCCGGCTGCTTGCACGCTCATCCCTGTATGCATCCGCGCCGGTAGGCTATGTCGACCAACCTGATTTCATCAATGCAGTTGCCCAAGTGGAAACGACCTTGGCGCCACGTGCATTACTCACAGCCCTGCTCGATATTGAGCATCGTCATGGCCGCGAGCGAAGCTTTCGCAACGCGCCACGCACATTGGATCTTGACCTGCTGCTCTATGGTCAAGCACATTTTCATGAAGCGGCGCTGCGTTTGCCGCACCCGCGCATGACCGAGCGCGCCTTTGTGTTGATGCCACTACTCGAGATTGCGCCGGATACCATGATCCCCGGACGAGGAGCGGCGGCCGACTGGCTGGCAGGCTGCTCGAATCAGGCTGTATCCCTTCTTCCTCCACCTGTCGCAGTCGTAAACGCATGAGTATTGCTCGCTTCCGTTATATCGTCGTTGAGGGTCCGATCGGCGCTGGTAAAACCAGCCTGACGCACAAACTAGCCGAGCATTTCAATGCCGACACCCTGCTCGAAAATGCCGATGAGAACCCCTTCCTCCCGCGTTTTTATCAGGAGCCCAAGCGCTACGCTCTGCCCACGCAACTGCACTTCCTCTTCGACCGTTCACGCCAGCTACGCGAACTCGCGCAAGGCGACTTGTTTCGCGCAGGAACGGTCTCGGATTTCCTGATCGACAAGGACATGCTGTTTGCCCGCCTGAATCTCGACGACGACGAATTCGAGCTGTATCAAAAAGTCTATTCAGACCTGGCCCTGCAGGCACCCACACCCGACCTGGTCATCTACCTGCAAGCGCCGGTCGATGCGCTGCAAGAGCGGGTGAACCGGCGTGGCATCGAATTCGAACGCGGCATGGATGCAAATTATTTGCAGCGGCTGGCCAACAGCTATAGTGAGTTCTTCCACCGCTACGATGCGTCGCCACTACTGATCGTCAACACCAGCCACCTCAACTTCGCCGAGAGCGACGAAGATTTCGAGCTGCTGCTGGAACGGATGACCAAGATGCGAGGCCCGCGCGAATTTTTCAGTCGCGCGGTATAAATACACTTTAAGCCCTATGCCCATTACGCTTTCCACACTTAAGGCCATGCGCGAACGCGGCGAGAAAATCGCCGCGCTCACCTGCTACGATGCCAGCTTCGCGCGCGTGCTCGACACCGCTGAAGTCGACGTGCTGCTGGTCGGCGATTCGCTCGGCATGGTCATCCAGGGTCATCGCTCGACCCTGCCGGTAAAACTCGCCGAAATGACCTATCACACGCGCTGCGTAGCGGCCGGTACCGAACGTGCTTTCATCGTTGCCGACCTGCCTTTCGGCAGCTATCAACCCTCTCACGAGCGGGCTTATGCGTCAGCTGCGCGACTGATGGCAGCCGGTGCGCACATGGTCAAACTCGAAGGCGGAGCAGTCATGGCCGATACCGTTGCGTTTCTTACCCAGCGCGGCATTCCGGTATGCACACACATCGGCTTGTTGCCGCAGTCGGTCAATCAACTGGGCGGATACAAAGTCCAGGGGCGGGAAGAAGACGCAGCCGCGCAGCTGGTGGCGGATGCGCGCACGCTGGAAACCGCTGGCTCCACCTTGATCGTGCTGGAAATGGTGCCCGCCACGGTTGCCAAGGCCGTGACCGACGCGCTGACCATCCCCACCATCGGTATCGGCGCGGGCGTGGACTGTTCCGGCCAGGTGCTGGTGCTGTATGACATGCTGGGGATTTATCCCCATGCACCCAAGTTTTCGAAGAACTTTCTGGCGGGCACCGACAGCATCGAAGCGGCCGCACGCGCCTATGTCACAGCGGTGAAGAACAGCAGCTTTCCCACCGTCGACCACGCTTTCTGATGCAGGTTCTCCGCACCGTCGCCGACCTGCATGCGGCCTTGTCCGAACACACCCGCACTGCGTTTGTACCGACCATGGGCAACCTGCACGCGGGTCATCTCTCGCTGGTTGAACTGGCCAAACAACATGGCCATCCGGTGGTTGCCAGTATTTTCGTCAATCCGCTGCAATTCGGTGCGGGAGAAGACTTCGAGCGTTACCCACACACGCTGGAAGCCGATTGCGCAAAACTGGCTGCTGTGGGTTGCGATCTCGTGTTTGCACCTACACAGCCTGAGGTCTATCCGGTACCGCAAACCTTTACCGCCTGCCCGCCTGACAGCCTGACACAGGATTTATGCGGTGCTTTCCGCCCCGGCCATTTCAACGGCGTGGCCACGGTGGTCCTCAAGCTGTTCAATCTGGTTCAGCCTGAACTGGCTGTGTTTGGCAAGAAGGATTACCAGCAGTTATTGGTCATTCGCGAACTGGTCAAGCAATTCAACCTGCCTATTGAAATTGTGGCGGGCGACACGTTGCGTGAACCCAGTGGATTGGCCATGAGCTCACGCAACGGCTATCTCAGTGATGCTGAACGCATCCAGGCGGCCCAACTACACAGCCAACTCGCAGCCATCGCGGCCTCCGTGCAGGCGGGCGAACGGGATTTCGAGGCTTTATGTGCAACGACCAGCCGCCACCTGAAAATGGCGGGCTGGCGCGTCGATTATGTTGCGCTGCGTGATGCCGCCACCTTGCAAGCGCCTACGCCCGCCTGCACCCGGCTGGTGGCGTTGGTCGCGGCCTGGCTTGGCACGACCCGCCTGATCGACAATATCGACTTCTCCCTGTAGTGCATTCGGCCCTTAAGTTTTATGGGTGCCCTTTGGTATAATGACTGTCCATTTTTTGTGAGGGCACCGTCATGCAAAGAACGATGCTCAAGTCCAAGCTGCACCGGGCAACGGTCACGCATTCCGAGTTGCATTACGAAGGCTCATGCGCCATTGATGAAGCACTTCTGGAAGCGGCCAATATCCAGGAATACGAGCAGATCCAGATCTACAACGTCACCAATGGTGCGCGTTTCACTACGTATGCCATTCGCGCAACGCGTGGATCGGGCACGATTTCGGTGAACGGCGCCGCTGCGCACAAAGCCAATCCGGGCGATATGATCATCATTGCAACGTATGCGGTTTACAACGAACTTGAACTGACTCGCTACCAGCCTGAACTGGTCTATATCGGCGAAGGCAACTGTATCGTCGATACGCGCCACGATATCCCCGTCCAGGCCGCCTGACGGCCCGCGGCCGATCCGGCACCCAATAATAAAGGCCGCTCAATCCCTAGCGTTAAGTTAACGTGTTGCTGATTCGTTAACCGCATCTGCAATCCCTCATTGGCGCTTGGCCTATGAGGGATTTGTTTTGGCAGCGATTTTGCTGGCGGCGATACGAGCTTAGCCTGCGCCAACCTCGGCGTGCCCACAGAAGCGGGGGGTTACGGCGTTTAGTTACGCAATATTCGTGTTAATAAGCACACGGTTACGCAATGTTGGCGCTAACCCGCGACCTGCTTCGCACAAAGCTACGCATGCAGCATGCTTGATGTATTTGCGCATTACTACGCAACATACTATATTAAGCACGTTAATCTACGCATTCTGGCTCGCTGCGCGGGCTACAATATCCATGAAAATACACACCTCGTCCGAAAGTGAGCTTATTTTCGCCCCAGCCGCCGACCGTGCCCTGTCGTCGCGGATGCAACGACGGGTGAAGGACGGCACGGCCGTTCGCATCGCGCCCGGTATCTTCACGCCACAGACCCTTATTCCTGTGGATACCGTGGTGAGGCGGAACTGGAAGGCACTGGTGGGGCACGTGTTTCCGGGTGCAGTCCTCAGCCACAAATCTGCCTTTCTAGGTGGACCGGATGAAGCCGGTTCGCTCGTTGTCAGCCACGGCAACCGGGCAGGTAGGCGCACGTACCCAGGACTCGCCGTTGAGGTCCGCCCAGGCGGACCTCTGCCGGGGGATACCCCCTACGGCGCACTGCTTATCGCGGGCGAGAATCGCTGGCTGCTGGAATGTCTTAACCTGGTCAAGGGCAGTTCCAGTCGAACGCTGCCGCCCGAGCGAATAGAGGCATATCTCGATAAGATACTGACGCTGCGCGGGGAAAGAGGACTCAACGCCCTACGCGACTCGGCCCGGCTATTTTCCGAGGCCCATGGGCTGGACAAGGCATTCAACCGCCTGGACCACCTAGTAGGGGCCCTGCTCAAAACACGCGAAGCCGGCGCACTAACCTCCAAGCGCGCCTTGGCTCGGGCGGCTGGCAAGCCATACGACCCGGACCGGCTTCGGCTGTTCGACGTGCTATTCGCAGGACTGCAGCAAGCAGGGCTGCCTGAGATTCCCGACGTGACGGACGCGCCACGCGCGCGGGACAACCAGGCCTTTTTCGAAGCTTATTTCTCGAACTACATCGAAGGCACCACCTTCACGGTAGAAGAGGCGGAGGCCGTCGTATATGACGGCGTTGTGTTGACCAACCGCCTGGAGGATAGCCACGACATTCTGGGTACCTATCATGCTGCGGTCATGACACCGTGGCGGGATACCTTTCCTGCTAGCGGAGAAGCTTTCCTTGACTGGTTAAAATCGGTCAACAGCCTGGTTTTGGCTAAGCGGTCGGACAAGAAGCCGGGGGAGTGGAAAGACAAGGTGAATCAGGCGGGCAGCACGGTCTTCGTCCACCCAGACCTGGTGCGAGGTACCCTGCTGGAGGGCTTAGACCGTATGGTGGGGCTGGCTAACCCCGCGGCGCAGGCATTCATGGCTATGTTCGTAGTCGCCGAAGTCCACCCCTTCCTGGACGGGAACGGCCGCACAGCCCGGCTGGCCCTGAACGCCATCTTGACCCAAGCCGGGCTAACGCGAATCCTCGTGCCAACGGTGTTCCGAGAGGATTATCTGTTGCCGCTCAAAGCACTGAGCCGCCAGGCCGACCCTGATGCCTACATCAGAATGCTGCTCCGGCTGCAGACATGGTCTGCCAAACTTCGGTATGACCAGCCCCGTGAAAACTTGCACGCCGAGTTGATGCGCTGCCACGCATTCCAGGAAGACCGAAACATCTACCGACTGATAGACCCGGATTGACTAAGGCTCAGCACTTATGCCACAGCCGATGGCGCAAAAGGGACAACACGTTAACTTAACGCCTAGGCTAAACCCGGCCTTTTTGATTGCCAGCATCCCGCTGGATGCACACGACGCCTGGAATTACCGCGTGGAATTACCGCCTGAAATTACAGCCTGAAATTACCTGGCGCCCAACACTTCGATTTCAACCCGGCGGTTCGGTGCCAGACAGGTCTTCAGCGTGTCCTTGGCCTGCGACATGTCGCACTCCACAACCGGCTGCGTATCGCCCATGCCCACAGTCGTGACAGACTTGGCCTTCGCACCCCTGGACTTGAGATAGGCTGCTACGGTCCTGGCGCGCACCAGAGAAAGCTTCTGATTCGATACAGGGTTGCCCGTCTTGTCGGCATGGCCGGTCACTTTGATGGAATCCAGCGCGCCTGCACGCTTGATCTGGGCGACCAGGCCATCCAGTTCAGCCCGACCCGCGGGGGTCAGGTCCTTGATCGACGATTCGCCCATTTTGAACAGTGCATCACCACTCAAATTCAATGACAGGGATTGCCCATTTTGGCCCGCAGGCGCAGCAGGCGAAACAGCTGCCACTTTGGCCGTATAAGGGTTATTGGGGCCACCAAACGGGAGGGCCATGCCCTGCATGGCAGGCATCGACGGCATGCCACCAAACATGCTCATCATGCTGAACCAGGTGCTGGGGTCATACACATCGATCGGGCTGGAAACCGGCGCGGGCGGCTGAACCGATACCACCGGCTGCGCCGGGTACATGAATCTGCCCCAAGTGGATTGGTTGCCACCTACCATTTGCTGGGGAATCATGCCGCCCATCATGCTGCCGTACAGCTGTGGATTCATCGGCGCAAACATCACAGCCATGCCGCGCGGGTCGGTCGGGCTCATCATCCACCTCATGTAGAGGTTGGGATCCATCATCTGCATGCCCATATTCATCATCTTGGGATCCATCGGCAGCATCGCCCAACGCATCATCTTGCCCGGGTCGGCCATTTGAGTCGCCATTTGGGTGGCATACATGGGATTCATCATTGCGCCGCCCCAGCGCATGGCCACATTGGGATCCATAAACTGCATGAATTTACCCGTTGTACCAGGCTGCATCATGGTGGTCATGGAACGCAGCATGTTGCCGGGTTCGATCATCTGGTTGCCCATCGCGGTCACCATGGAAGGGTCGGTCATGGCATGGGTCCAGGCAGCAAACTGTGCCGGATCCTTGAAACTGGAAGCATTCTGCGTGAAATCTGTCATGCGACCCACCCACTGTTCGGCGTTCTTGGGCGTATTGGTCGAAACAGGCTGCGGCTGGGCCACCGGGAACATCTGCATCATCGGAAAAGTTTGAGCGCCCGCCAATGAGGACGCGGCAACAAGCGCAGTCGAAACAGCGAACACGATGGGTTTGATCTGCATGAAATGCTCCAAAGAGAATGAGTATGTGAGGGGATTCGGCACTGGCGAACACACTCGCGACCAAGCCTCATGATAAAAACACTTAATCGACTCAAGTGATCAATATTAGCATTTAATTATATGTTGGGTCTGGTACCCGAGTTGCTATTTATAGCCCATGCTCAGGAATCGGCCGGCCGCGCGTTGCCATTTCACGACAACACCCCGCCGACGCCCAGCCTGTTCAGAGTTTCCAGATCTCCGCGTTGTATTCCTGCATGGTGCGATCAGTTGAGAAAAAACCACTCGACGCGGTGTTCAAAATACTCATGCGCGTCCAGCTTGGTTTGTCCTGCCAGGCCTGTGCGACACGCTCCTGAGCCTCGACAAAGCTGGCGAAGTCAGCCAGCACCATCCAGGGGTCCTGCGGACTCAGCAAGGCTGCCAGAATGATGTCGAAAATACCCGGCTCGCAAGAATTGAAATGGCCGGACGCCAGCAGTTCAATGACCTCGCGTAACGCCGGATCCTGATCCAGGTATGACTGGGGTTGATAGTTGGGCCGCAGGGTATCCACTTCTTCTGCATGCAGGCCGAACAAAAAGAAGTTGTCCTCGCCGACCGCCTCGAGTATTTCGATATTGGCGCCGTCATACGTGCCGATGGTCAGCGCACCATTCATCATGAACTTCATGTTGCCCGTGCCAGACGCTTCCTTGCCTGCCGTCGAGATTTGTTCAGACAAATCTGTAGCTGGGGCTATGATCTCCATGCTGCTCACCCGGTAGTTCGGCAAGAATGCAACCTGGAGGCGGCCATTCACAGCCGGATCGTTGTTAATCACTTCGGCCACACTGTTGATCAGCTTGATGATGCGCTTGGCGATGACGTAACCGGGTGCAGCTTTGCCACCGATCAGCACGCAGCGGTCAGCCCAGCCCTCCAGCTGGCCGTGCTTGATGCGGTTGTAGAGATGAATCACATGCAGGATGTTCAGCAACTGCCGCTTGTATTCATGGATGCGTTTGACCTGCACGTCAAACAAGGCATCGGGGTTGAAATCCACACCACACTTGTCCTTGACCAAAGCTGCGAGCCGCTCCTTGTTGGCACGCCGGGTTGCACGCCATGCCTCATGAAACGCTGTGTTTCCAACCGCAGCCAGCGGCTTGAGCTGCTCCAGCTGGCTTAGATCAGCGACCCATCCATCACCAATCTGACGGGTGATCAACGCACTCATGCCTGGGTTGGCATGCGCAACCCAGCGGCGCGGGGTCACGCCATTGGTCTTGTTGTTGAATTTATCCGGCCACAAATCGACAAAGTCGCGGAACAGGCCTTCTTTCAGCAAGCGTGAATGCAAGGCGGCTACGCCATTGACCGAGAAGCTGCCGACAATGGCCAACCAGGCCATTCGAACCTGACGAGTGTCGTCTTCCTCGATAATCGACATGCGACGTTGGCGACCCATATCGCCAGGCCACTTCATGGATACCTCGCGTAAAAAGCGGGCGTTGATTTCATAAATGATTTCTAGCGGCCGGGGTAACAAACGCTCAAACAGTGCAACCGGCCATTTTTCCAGCGCTTCCGGGAGCAGCGTGTGATTGGTATATGCCATGCAACGTGACGTAATGGCCCAGGCCTGATCCCACAGCAGCCGATACTCATCAAGCAACAAACGCATGAGTTCCGCTACCGCAATGGTGGGATGCGTGTCATTCATCTGGAACACGTTCGTTTCGGCAAACTTCAACAGGTCGGTATTGCCCGCAGACCGCCATTGCCGCAAGGCATCCTTCAGACTCGCCGAGGCCAGGAAATACTGCTGACGCAGTCGGAGTTCCTTGCCACTTTCGCTGCTGTCGTTGGGATACAGCACCATCGAAATATGCTCGGCATGATTTTTTTCCTGCACGGCTTCGGTGTAACTGCCTGCATTGAATTCATCGAGATTGAATTCGTCAGTGGCAGCCGCTTTCCATAGTCGCAAGGTATTCACTGCATGATTGCGATAGCCCGAGATCGGCATGTCAAACGGGATGGCCAGCACATCATTGGTGCCCGCCCATCGTGCACGCTCGATCCCCTCCTTGTCACGAAAGTGTTCGGTGTGGCCGCCAAAATGGACCCGGCAGGTGAACTCCGAGCGTTCAATTTCCCATGGATTGCCGTCACGCAACCAATGGTCGGTGTCTTCCATCTGGTAACCGTTTTCGATGCGCTGGCGAAACATGCCATATTCGTAGTGCAAGCCGTAACCCATGACAGGCAAATTCAAGGTGGCACAGCTGTCCATGAAACAGGCCGCCAATCGACCCAGGCCGCCATTACCCAATCCGGCATCGGGTTCTTGTTCTGCCAGATTTTCCAATGTATTGCCAAAGTGTTGCAGGGCCTCGCGTACCGGCTCATCCAGCCCCAGGTTCAGCACATGATTGGATAGCGCGCGTCCGATCAGAAACTCCAGCGACAAATAATAGGCGCGGCGCTTGCCCGGCCGGTCACGCGCCGCATACGAATTCATCCAGTCCGACATGATGCGGTCGCGCAGCGTCCACGCCAGCGCCTGATAGGTGTAGACCGGGGGGCAGGTCTGGAGACGACCCATATGATAGAAACGATAGCGTTCAATATCCTGGCCAATCTCTTCGGCACTGTTAGGCAAGGCGTCCAGAGAAAATGATTCAGGGCATTGAGTGGTATCAGATTGCTTGGACGGCATGGCGATCCTCACTGATGGGAAGGGAATACAAAGTCAGATAGTGCTCGGCGCTGACCGACCAGTCGAACGACTGGCGCATGCCGGATTGCTGCAGTTTTCGCCATTGAGCAGGCTTGCGGTACAGCGCTAGCGCCCGATGAATGGCATCAATGAATCCGGCAACGGTGGGCGTATTGAAGACAAACCCGTTTGCGGTAGCGTCTTTCAATGTGGTTTTGTTCGCATCAATCACTGTGTCGGCCAGGCCACCGGTTTGATAAACGACCGGCGGCGTGCCGTAGCGCAGGCTATACATCTGGTTCAACCCGCAAGGCTCAAAGCGCGACGGCATCATGAATATATCAGCGCCTGCTTCGATTAAATGTGCCAGCGGTTCGTCATAACCAATTTCAACAAACACACGCTCGGGATGCTGCCTGGCCAGTCGTGTGAGCTGTTGCTCGTATACGGTCAACCCACTGCCCAGCAGCACAAATCGTGCATCTGTTTCAACCAGCAAGACAGGAATCGCGGCCAGTACCCAGTCGATCCCTTTTTGATCAACCAGCCGGCCGACCTGGCCCAGCAGCGGGGCTTGCATGGCTGCGTCGTCAGCCTGAGGTAAAAAGCGCTCGATCAGAGCCTGTTTGTTGCGTCGCTTGCCCGGCAGAATGCGAGCCGCCGAATAATGCGCGGGTAAATGTGTATCCGTGCCGGGATTCCAGATGGTGGTGTCGATGCCATTGAGTATGCCGTGCAGTTTGTATTGTCGAGATCGCAGTAATCCGTCGAGGCCATATCCGAACTCAGGCGTACAGATTTCGGTCGCATACGTCGGGCTCACGGTCGTCACAGCATCGGCATAAACAATGCCCGCCTTCAGCATCGAAAATCCACCATGAAACTCCATGCTTTCATGCGACCACCAGTGGCTGGGCAGCTGCAGGCGAACAAAATCCCCGTGCGGGAAATAGCCGCCATAAGCCAGGTTGTGGATGGTAAACACCGTCAGCGGCCGCGCCGGCTGGTCGGCAAGATACGCGGCCACCAAACCCGTCTGCCAGTCGTGTGCATGAACCACTTCGGGTTGCCAGCCTTGACCCAGCGCATCCAGCGACAGCAATGCCGCCACCCGCGCAAACACGGCAAAGCGCTCAGCGTTATCCGGCCAGTCTTCACCGCTGGCACTGACATAAGGATTGCCTGGACGATCAAACAACCGCGGGCAATCAACGATCCATAATGGAAATTCAAAATCCGGATGCCGGGTTTCCAGAATACGGGCACTCACGATGCCTTCCGCACCCCGTACATCCAGCCAGCCGAGAAACTTCACCTGAGAGAGTTGACGCAACAGCGCACGATAACCCGGCAGCACCAGGCGGATATCTGCGCCCCGCGCATGCAAGGCATGCGGCAAACTGTAGATCACATCACCCAGCCCGCCGGTTTTGACCAGGGGGTACGCTTCACTTGCCACAAACAGTATTTTTTTTGCTCCGTGCTTCATTCAAAGATGTCCGCTATTTGTGATGGATGACTTACTGACAGGGCTTAAGAAAGATGGCGCCCAGTGGCGGAATCGTGACCTCGACTGAATGTTCAAAACCCATCCAAGCCGTATTTTCCGGCACCAGCGGTTTCCCGTTTCCAAGATTGCTGCCGCCATAAAACACCGAATCGGTATTCAACACTTCGCACCAGCTTGACGCTGATGGCACGCCGATTCGATACGCGCGACGCGGGACGGGCGTGAAGTTGAACAACACGATCATGCAATCGGCATCATGGATCCCTTGTCGAATGAAGCTCAACACCGATTGATCGGCATCATGGCAATCAATCCAGCGAAACCCGCGCGGGTCAAAATCGAGCGCATACAACGCGGGCTCATTCCGATACAACCGGTTGAGGTCGCGCAACAACGCGCGGATGCTGTCGTGCGCGGGAAACTCAAGCAGCGCCCAGTCGAGCTGGTCCGCTTCATTCCACTCGTTCCACTGGCCAATCTCGCCACCCATGAATAACAGTTTTTTGCCGGGATGGGCGTATTGCCATGCATAGAACACGCGCAGGTTGGCAAAACGCTGCCAGGCATCACCCGGCATTTTGTCGAGCATGCTTTTTTTCATGTGCACAACTTCGTCATGCGACAGCGGCAGGACGAAATTTTCGCTCCAGGCATACATCTGGCTGAAGGTCAGCTGGTTGTGCTGAAATTTGCGATAGATCGGCTCTTTTTGAATGTAAGCCAGACTGTCGTTCATCCAGCCCATGTTCCATTTCATCGAAAACCCCAGGCCACCCAGTTCGACCGGACGCGACACCGCCGGCCAGGCTGTTGATTCCTCGGCGATGGTCAGCACACCGGGAAACCGTCCGTGCACTTCGGTATTCATCTCGCGCAGAAAATGAATGGCTTCGATGTTCTCGCGTCCGCCATACTGGTTGGGTAGCCACTCGCCTTCACGACGCGAGTAATCCAGATACAGCATCGAGGCGACCGCATCGACGCGCAGACCGTCAATGTGAAATTCATCCAGCCAGTACAAGGCGTTGGCCACCAGAAAATTGCGCACTTCATTGCGGCCAAAATCGAAGATCAACGTGCCCCAGTCCTGATGCTCGCCACGGCGCGGATCGGCGTGTTCGTATACGGGCTCGCCGGTGAACCGCGCCAGCGCAAAATCATCCTTGGGAAAGTGGCCGGGCACCCAGTCGAGCAGCACGCCAATATCGGCCTGGTGACAGGCATCGACAAAGGCGCGGAAATCATTGGGTGAACCAAAGCGTGCGGTGGGCGCGTAATAGCCCGACACCTGATAGCCCCATGATGCATCAAGCGGATGTTCGGCCACCGGCATCAACTGGATATGGGTATAACCCAGATCGAGGACGTAAGGAATCAGCTCAGCCGTCAGGTCCGCCCACGAGTAGAAGCGTCCATCGTCGTGACGACGCCAGGATCCAGGATGCACTTCGTACGTGCTGATCGGCTGATGCTGCCAGTCAAAACCGGCACGTGCATCCATCCAGCGCTGATCTGCCCACTCATGTCCATCGTCATCGACAATACGGCTGGTGGTTTCGGGCCGCATGAACATCTGCCGGGCATAGGGATCGGTCTTTCTCACCAACTGACCATGCGTACCCAGAATTTCGTATTTGTAGGCGTGGCCCGCGTCCAGACCGGGAATGAACAACTCCCACACGCCTGATGTACCCCGGCAACGCATCGGGTGGCGACGACCATCCCATTCATTGAAATCCCCGATCACGCTGACGCGTTGCACGGCAGGCGCCCAAACAACGAACAAGCAGCCGTCGATGCCGTCGACTGTTTTGAGTCGTGCGCCCAGCACTTTCCATATCTCGAAATGCCGGCCTTCCCCAAACAGATACAGATCCATGTCGCCCAGTTGCGGCGCAAAACTGTAGGGGCACAGCGTGACATGCCAGTTGCCCTGCTTTTTGTCCTGCCAACGCAGTTCGGGATGCGCATCAATGGCTGTACCTGACGGCACCACCCGCTCGAAGCAATCGGTACCTGTCACACGCGTCATGCGTCCACCCGCCACCTCGACGGCCTCGGCCGCGGGCAAGAATGCCCGGATCATCGTGCTGCCATCGGCTTGCGCATGCATCCCCAGTACCTCAAAAGGATCATGGTGCATGCCACTCTGTACCCGCTGTATCGGCGCGCTGATGGCGGGCAGATTGCGGCTAGGCGGTTTGTTCAAAGGCACATTCACGTTGTGGTGGGTCTCTCGCATCGATTGGCTTTCTGTAATTGTTCAAGCAAACGGAATACCAGGTCTTCCGGTAGCGTTTCCCATTCAAATCGCCAGGTCCAGTTTCCGTTTTCCGTGCCTGGCGTATTCATGCGGGCGTCTGAGCCGAGGTGCAGTACATCCTGCATCGTCAAAATCGCCAATGCAGCCTGGCTGTACAGCACGGTTTCCATCATCGCATCCGGCACCGACGCAGATTCACCTATCCCAAGTTGCTGCCTCACCTGGTCGCGCGCATGGTCGGGCAAGGTATTCCACCAGCCCAATGTGGTGTCATTGTCGTGCGTGCCTACGTAATACACAGTATCAGGATGCACGTTCACTGGCTTGTGGGGATTGTCTGCATGGTCATCGAATGAAAACTGCAACACCGCCATGCCGGGCAATTCAAACTGGTGCCGCAAGGCGGTGACATCCGGCGTAATCACGCCCAGATCCTCGGCCACCAGCGGCAGGTCGCCCATTTCGTCCGCAATCGCCTGTAGCAACGCCGCGCCGGGCGAGGCCACCCATTCGCCATGAATCGCAGTCGGTTCGTTGGCCGGAATCGTCCAGGCAGCCGCGAGGCCCCGAAAATGATCGATGCGCACCAGATCAAACCATTCGAAATGGGCACGCAGACGCGCACGCCACCAGGCAAAGCCATCCTGCTGCATGACCGCCCAGTTGTAGTGCGGGTTGCCCCAACGTTGGCCCGTTTCGGAGAAGTAATCCGGGGGCACGCCGGCGACTACAGTCGGGTGCCCGCTCGCGTCGAGCAAAAACAGATCGCGGCGCGCCCACACGTCGGCGCTATCGTGTGCCACAAATATAGGCATGTCGCCAAACAGCTGGATACCGCGCATCGATGCCTCAGCATGCAGGGCCTGCCAGTAGACCGTCGCCCGATATTGCTCGACCATCACTTCCTTCAATGCCACAGCGTGGACTTGATCAAACTCGGCCAGCGCCGCAGGTTCGCGATCACGCAAGGGCGCTGGCCAATCGACCCACTGCGCACTCGCCTGTTCCCGTTTGATGATCATGAAACGGGCGTAATCAACCAGCCAATGACGCTGCGCATGATGCCATCCCACATACCGTCGCATATCCACCCGTGGACCCAATGCGGGATCGTGCGGGAATAAGGCGGGATTTACGGCAAAAGCCGACGCGCATTGATACGGCGACAAGTCCACCAGAGGCAGCCCCAGGGGCAGCATCTGCCACACTTGCATGCCGGCCGCCTGCAGAAAATCCAGCCAGCGCTCGGCATCAGCCAAGGTACCGGACGGCAATGATGTTGGATGCAACAACAGACCCGCCCGATGCATATCAAAATTCATCCAGTATTCCTGCGCATGGTGCCGGCGTTTTCTGCCCAGTCCCCTCCGCTCGAAATCGGCACATCGAGCATCGCAGGCGGTGCCACACCCAGCATGCGATACAGTTCACGCACCTGAGCGCGGAAGAGTTGCTCAAAGTCGCTGACGCTTCCAGCCGGGTTGTAGTCGCCAAACCACCAGAACCAGTCTGAGCCTTCACACACGGCCAGCTGACGCGTGGCCTGCCTCAACTGTTCTGGGTTCAATGTGCCAGCAGCCACCACGGTATCGTAGGCTTCTTTGGCGGCGACCAGATAATCCCAGCCGCGATTCTTGTCTTCCGATCCGATCCAGGTTGAGAAGCTGCCATACACCCAACTCCCTGCAGCCAGATGCTTCATGCTATGGGCAGGTGCCTGAACCGCCTGCTCGGCAAACGTGCTGACGTTCAGGGTCGGATGTGTCGACAACGCCTCATACAACGCGTCCAGAAAATAATGGCCGTTGCTTGGGTAATACTCCCAGGCATTTTCGCCATCCAGGATGATCGACACCACATGCTTGTCGGCATCCTGGCCAAAGTGACTGGCTATATTTTCCAGATGCTGGACAAAATCCCCCACGGCATCGTCAGCATGCCAGTCACTGTATTTGAAGCCGATCAGATCCGACAATCCGTCATCACGAAAGAACACGCGCGTATTGAAGTTGCTGACGTGCGCCGGTGAAAAAAGCGCGGGTTTGTTCAGAACCGCTTCATCACCGCTCCCCGATTTGAGGCTGCTGTTGCGCCATACGCCTTCGCCCGACGCGGTCCAGGCAAATCCCATTTCATCCAGCTGCGCCAGCGCGTCTTCGCTCACGCCACCTTCAGACAACCACACACCGGCTGGCTTCATGCCGAAGTAATGCTGGAATATATCGACCCCATGTTGCAGATGCCAACGCGAACGTTCAGCACCGCCCGGATAAGCATTCGCTTCCGGAACCGGCACATCGGGCATGGCATCGCGCAGATTTGCAAAATCGTTCAGCAAAGGCACGATGGGATGACCATAGGGTGTCATCGACAACTCGATCTGCCCGCGTTCGGCCAATGCACGATAACGCGGGATCAGCCCCGTCAAAGTATGCTGAATCAAGTGCAGCAACTCATGCCGGTCAGCAGCGGAGTAGCCCTGCCCTTGCATCATCAGACGTCGTACCAAAGGCAGACTCCGCAATGACTCACCTATCCAGGCCAGGTGATACCAGGTCAGCAGGTCGAGAAAATATTGCTCCGACAAATATCCCAAGTGGCTCAGCAGGCCGGGAGGATCTTCCGCTTCGACCTGAGCCGACTCGACCATGCGCACCAGACGATGAAAAGCCGGAAACACATGAATCATGCGGGGTGCGTTGCAACGCTGGCTGTCCTGCACGATGCGATGACGACTGATCGCATCCGACGGAATGCGCTCGATTCCGGATAGCAGGTTCAGCATGTGGTCTTGCGTCGGCTTGCCATGCTTTAACAACACATCCAGCTGCTGTGCGTAGTCGTCCAGCTGTTCAAGCAGCACGGGCGCGAAATTCACCACCGCACGCATGTCCGGGTAGCGCTCCAGATGCGCGGCCATATCGCTGTAATCCTTGATGCCGTGCAAATACACCCAGGGCAGGTGATAGGCCCCTTTGAGGCCTTCGCGGTAATACGGTTGATGCATGTGCCAGCACAGCACCACGTTGAGCGCGTTAGCCGTCGTAGTCATTTTGTGGCCTCGCATATAAGTTCTGGCCAAGCATGGCCGGCGTTACCAGCACAATGCCTTCGGGCGTGACATGAAAACGCTTGGCATCGTCTGCCGGATTTTCGCCAATCACCGTGCCATCCGGGATCACGGTGCCCTTGTCGATGATGGCACGATTAATCCGGCAATAGCTGCCGATACTGACCTTGGGCAGGATCACACTGTCCTTGATGTGGCTGTAGCTTTCTACCGTGGTCGCAAAAAACAGTACCGAGCGTTTGATCCGCGCACCCGACAAAATACAGCCGCCCGCAATCAGGGAATCGATGGCCTCACCGCGCCGGCCTTCATCGTCAAACACAAATTTGGCGGGCGGATACTGCGGCTGATAAGTCCAGATCGGCCAGTTGCGGTCATACAGATTGAGCTCGGGCTCAACCGAGCACAACTCCATATTGGTTTGCCAGTACGAATCCAGCGTGCCCACATCGCGCCAGTAGGCCGGCTCGCCCGAATGATTCCGGAACGGAAAGGCGATGGCGCGCGCCACTCCGATCTTGGATGGGATGATGTCTCTGCCGAAGTCGTGGCTGGACCCGGTTTTACCTGCATCCTCGGTCAGCGTCTGGTAGAGAAAGTCCTTGGAAAAAATATAGATGCCGGTGGAAACCAGCGCGATGCCGGGCTTGCCTGGAATGCTGTCCGGATGGGCCGGCTTTTCGGTGAAATGGGTAATGCGCATCTCGGCGTCGACCGTCATCACGCCAAACGCCTTGGCCTCATCGACTGGCACCTCGACGCTGCCCACGGTGAAATCGGCGCCGGATTCCACGTGATGCAGCAGCATGTTCGAATAATCCATGGTGTAGACATGATCGCCGCCCAGTACCAGCACATACTCCGGATGATGACGCTGCATGATGTCGATGTTCTGGAACAGCGCATCGGCCGTGCCCTGGTACCACTCCTTTTTGGTGGTGCGTTGCTGCGCCGGCAGGATCTCCACAAATTCACCGATCTCGGCGCGCATGAAGCCCCACGCGCGTTGCAGATGGCGGATCAGCGAATGCGATTTGTATTGCGTCAGCACACCAATCCGGCGGATGCCCGAGTTGACGCAATTGGACAACGGAAAATCAATGATGCGGTATTTGCCGCCGATCGGCACCGCCGGTTTGGCGCGCCATGCGGTCAGGTCTTTCAGGCGGGAGCCTTCTCCCCCTGCCAGTACCAGCGCCAGCGTTTTGCGGGTCAGCTCGGTCACCGTTTTGGGTTCGGTGTAATAGCGATAGAGCCGTTCCTGCTCGTCCTTGGAAATGGTCATACCCTGCGCTCCCGGTTTCAGGTGGTTGGTCATCAATACGATTCGGCAGCGTGTAATGCGCCTGGAATCGCGCTTGTAATTGCCCCCTGCACACCCAATCGGGCGCAGGTGATCAAATAAACGGGCGTACGCTCGACCACGCCACGCATACGTCCCTTGTCAGTCGCCGCAGCCATCAAGCGCGGCGACTGCATGCGCGCCTGCATGTGGCCGGCGACGCCGCCTGCGATATACAGCCCGCCGTGCGGCTGGTACATCAAGGCCACATTGCCTATCCATGCGCCATACAGATCGATGAACAGATCCAGCGCGGCTTGGGCGGTGGCCTGGCCTGAGTCCGCCCAGGCGGACAAGGTCGCGCCATCCACGGGCTCGTCGGGCAAGGCTTGCTGCAATTCGATACAACAGAAACGATACAAATCATGCATGGCCGAGCCCGATACTGCACGTTCCCATGACACATGCCCATACTCGCTGCGCAAAAATTCGAGCAAGCGGCCCTGTTGCGCATTGGCCGGCGCGAAATCGATGTGCCCACCCTCGGTGGCATGGCTCCGGTAGTGGCCTGTCGCGTCCACCGTCATGAAGGCCAACCCCAGCCCGGTGCCGGCACCGGTAATCGCACGCACCTCGCCGGGCTGGGAATCACCCGGGTTCAGCACAACGACATCCTGCGCGGTGAGCGTTGCCACCCCTGCGGCCGAAGCCTGGAAATCATTGATAAAGCGTACCTTGGCGATGGCCAGTGCGTGCTGCATGTCGGTGGCATCCAGCGTCCAGTCCAGATTGGTGAGTGTCGCACGCTGGCCGTTAAGCGCACCGGGCAGCGCCAGCAATAGCTGATCGGGGGCGGCCTCCACTTGAGCATCCATCATGAACTGTTTCAACAAAGCCGTTGCAGATTCAAAATCTGCAGAGGCATACACTTTTTCGTAGCGCAACTGTTCGCCTTGGGGTGTTCCGTTTACCCACGCCAGCCAGCTTTTGGTTCCGCCGATATCGCCTGCAATCAACTCCATATCCGGTTACAGACTCGCGTCCGGATGGCTCATGCGACGGTAATAGTTGATCAGGGCATTGGTCGAACCATCGTGGCTGCCCACCGGCGCGTTCGCGTGCAGTTCCGGCAGGATGCGGCTGGCCAGCTGCTTGCCCAACTCCACGCCCCACTGGTCGTAGGAATTCAGATTCCAGATCACGCCCTGCACAAAAATCTTGTGCTCGTACAACGCAACCAGCATGCCCAGCGCGTGCGGCGAGAGCTTTTGCAGCAGAATCGCATTGCTCGGATGGTTGCCATCAAACACCTTGTGCTGAATGAATTGGCCCGCCTTGACGGCACCCGACTCGAGTTGCGTCTCCTCACGCGTGCGTCCGCGCATCAGCGCTTCAGTTTGTGCCAAAAAATTTGCCATCAGAATATCGTGGTGCCCTTCCAGCTCGGTGGGCGGCTCGATCGACACGATGAAATCGGCCGGGATCATCTTGGTGCCCTGGTGCAGCATTTGATAAAACGCATGTTGCCCGTTGATGCCCGTCGCGCCCCACACAATTGAACCCGTTGCATAGTCCACCACATGGCCTTCCCGATCCACCGACTTGCCGTTGCTTTCCATGTCGGCCTGTTCGAGATACGCCGGCAGGCTTCGCAGGTAATGGTCATACGGCAAAATGGCCTGCGACTCCGCACCAAAGAAATTGTTGTACCACACTCCCAGCATCGCGAGGATCACCGGCATATTCTCTGCAAGCGGCGCATGCCGAAAATGTTCGTCCATTTCGTGCGCGCCCTCGAGCAGTTCGCCAAAGCGTTCCGACCCCACCGCCAGCACGATCGACAAGCCGATGGCCGACCACAGCGAATACCGTCCGCCGACCCAGTCCCAAAACTCGAACATGTTGGCCGGATCAATGCCAAATTGTGTCACCGCGTCGCGGTTGGTCGACACCGCCACAAAATGCTTGGCCACGTGCTTCGCCGCCTGCGACTGCGCCATGAACCACTCGCGCGCATAGTGCGCATTGGTCATCGTTTCCTGCGTGGTAAACGTTTTGGACGATACGATGAATAGTGTGGTCTCGGGATTCAGCGACTCCAGCGTCTCTTTTACGTGTGCGCCGTCGACGTTGGAAATGAAATGCAGCTTGAGACGCGGATGACGATACGGCCTCAAGGCCTGCACCACCATCTGCGGCCCCAGGTCCGACCCGCCAATGCCGATGTTCACCACATCAGTGATGCGCTCGCCCGTATAGCCGCGCCATTGCCCACTGCGTACCTGCTCGGCAAACGCACCCATGCGCTCGATCACCGCATTCACCTTCGGCATCACGTCTTCGCCGTCGACCACCACCGGGTGGTTGCTGCGGTTGCGCAAGGCCACATGCAGCACCGCGCGGTTTTCCGTGTGATTGATCTTGTCGCCGTTGAACATGCGCTCGCGCCAGTCCGGCACCTCGGCTTCTTCAGCCAGTTGCAGCAACAGCCGCATGGTTTTGTCGGTAATGCGATTCTTGGAGTAATCCAGTAAAACTTCGCCCACTTGCAGCGAAAATCGCTCGAACCTCTGCGAATCCGCATCGAACAGGTCGCGCATGTGTACCGAATCCAGTTCGGCCTGATGCGCCTGCAGCAATCGGCACACCGGCCGATGCAACGGATCGTGATCGTCCGCCTCGTTCATATCAGGCTGTACAGCTAAAGCCATTATTCCTCCTTGGTCCCGATGCCGCTGGAACGGCCATTGACAGTCATCAAGCAACGCCTGTGCCACGCGCCCAGGCGTTGCGCTCATCAAGCTTGAACTATAGGAAATCCCGCTGGAAACGCAGATGTCAGTGCGATGAAGCTTCGGTTAAGTTCACCGCAGAGTGCGGCCCACGGTTGCATGTGGGACTGTGGGGCACTGAATTAGTGCGATGAAGCCTGTACGCGTATTTAGATGTGCGGCCAACTATTAAGCAAGCCAAAATAGGATGTCCAGAGCCTCTCGTCGACCGCCTCCCGGCCAAAGCGGACGTACAAACTTAAGGTTTAAAGGTGCGATACTAGCCCAGAATCAAGCTCGGAATTTTCACTTAAAGTGCTGTGCAGATTTGTGGGGCCGCTTTAGTCCGGGAGTTTTCCGCCGCTTTGTTGGAGTCGAGCAGCCACTTGGCGAGACGTAGCGGCAAGCTGTCGTGCCGCAACGTGGCCCGCCAAATCACATAAAGCGTTTTGCATATCGGGTCACCTTCAAGCGGGATGGCGCACAATTTCCCGACTCGGCATTCCTCGACGACGGTGTTGGACAGCACAATCGATACGCCTAAACCGGCTTGAACCCATCGCTTCACGGCTTCAGTGCTGCCTAGTTGCATCGACACTTGTACGCCGCGCATGGCTTCGCCCATGTGATGCACAAGCAATCTACCTGTGCCAGTGCCGGGTTCGCCACCCAAAAATGGCACATCCCTTAACATGGCTCGAGGCACTTCGGGCAACTTCGCCCACGGATGATCGGGCGCCACGATCACCACCAATTTCTCCTGCCGCCATGGGCGCGTAATATAGCCGGGGCGATCATCCCACCATTCCATAGTGGCGACATCAATTTCGCCACACTCCAGTTTGTCGGCAATGGCCGGATTTTGATGGATAACGATTTCGACTGGATATTGTCCATCCGTCTTCGCCAGAAACGACTTAACGTAGGGCTGCAGCAGATAGATGCCAATGTTGGAACTGGCACCAATGCTAATCGCCCGGTGGCAAGACAGATTCAGGGCGCGCGCGTTTACATGCATCAGGCTTTCAGCATACGGCAGCAGCGCTATGCCCGTTGGGGTCGGGGAGCAACCGCTATGGGATCGCTCGATCAGGCATGTGTTGAGCGCCGCCTCGAGTTTCTGGATATGCTGCGACACCGTGGCCTGCGACAACGCGCGCTCGTGTGCCGCGGCACGGAAGCTTTGAGTACGGAGCACGGCCAGAAAACTGGCGACGTGCTCAAGGTTTAGCATCGTCAGGCGATCATCCTCGCCTGCGGTCGGTTGATCGCACCCTGCGGGATTTCTCCGCGCAGCGCCTGTAGGATGTTGCGCGCCGCCTCAAGCTCGATCTCGATCCGTACCGCGTCCACCGCCGAGCCGATGTGCGGCGTGAACAAGGTGCGCTCAGAGTCGTCAAGCAGCGCTTGGGGAATGTCGTGCGGTCGGTGGGGGCGCGCCCATTCCTCCATCTCGAATACGTCGGCGGCATAGCCGGCCAAGCGGCCGGAAGCCAGCGCCTCGACCACCGCCTGCTCGTCCACCACCGAGCCGCGGCAGGTGTTGATCAGGTAGGCCCCCGTCTTCATCCGTGCGAGCGCACTACTGTCGATCATGTGCAGCGTTTCGTCGCGGTACGGCACCATGGGCACGACAAAGTCGCTCGCGGCGAGTAGCGCCGGCAACTCCACACGATCAAGGCTCCATTGCTCTTCCTTCTCCTTCGGCAGTGCCACCGGATCGGTGTACAGCACACGCATTTCGTATCCGACCAGACGCTGGGCGATGGCTTGACCGACCGCACCCATACCGATGATGCCTAGGGTCTTGCCGGTGAGCCCGGAACCATAGAGCGCCGGTCTCCAGCCATTGAACTGACCACTACGCACAAAGCGATCACCAGCGAGTACATTGCGCGTCAGACCGATGAGCAGGCCGATGGTCAACTCCGCCGTCGGAATGGTAAGTAAGTCTGGCACGTTGGTGATCCATACGCCGTGCCGGGTGCAGGCATCGACGTCGTAGTTGTCATAACCCTTGAGCGCGCAACCGACCACGTGCAACTGCGGACAGGCGCGCAGGAATTCCTCGTCCACGCGGTCCGGCATGAAGGTCATGATGGCCTCGGCATCCTTCGCGCGCCGCAAAATCTCGTCCCGCGCCAGAGTCTCATGGGTAGGATTAGGAATGACCTCGCAGTGTTCGGCCAGAAGTTCGATGACTTCGGGGTGCACGCGGTGGGTGAGGATAACTTTTGGTTTCATTTTGAATTACTCCGGTTTTATTTAAATCGTTTTCTCAGCACGCCGCTGAAGGCATCCACCAGCGTCACCATCGCTAGGATCACCAACAACAGTGCCGAGACGTCCTGGTACTGCATGATGCGCAGCGAACCCATTAGTTCGAAGCCGATGCCGCCGGCGCCGACCATACCCATCACGGTGGAGGCGCGGAAGTTGTACTCCCAGCGGTAGATGGAGATGTCCGCCATCTGCGGCAGCACTTGCGGCAGTACACCGTGCAGGATCACCTGCAGCGGCGTGCCGCCTGCGGCGCGCGCCGCCTCAATCGGCGCCGCATCGGTGTGTTCGATGGCCTCGGCGAAGAACTTGCCGACCATGCCGATCGAGTGCAGACCCAGCGCCAGAACGCCGGGCAGCGCGCCAAAACCGACCGCGGCCACGAAAATGATGCCCATAATCAATTCTGGGACGGAGCGCAGGGCGTTCAGCATTCCGCGCGCCGCCTGATACACGACTGGGTGCGGTGTGGTGTTACGCGCCGCCAAAAATGCGAGCGGCACTGAAAACACCACTGCCAATGCCGTACCGGCGACGCTCATGGCGAGCGTGTCAAACAGCGGCTTGATCCAGTTGCGCCAGTCGTTGAAGTTGGGCGGTAACATTTCGCCCAGCAAACTGAAAAGGCTAGGCACGCCCTCCGCCAGACGCTCACCGTCGAACAAACCAACGTAATAGGCGCACGCTAGAATAACGCCGAGCACCCCTGCGAGCCTTAGCGCGTCGCGGTTCCAGGTTTGCTGCTCGGTAACAAGCAGCTGATCGTAACTTTGCGACATGACTATCCCTTCTCCTCTATCCGCTTACTGGAACTTGGCCAGGTCGATCTTCAGCAGGTGCCCGAGGTTGCGCACTACGTCGTAGTCTTTGTCGGTGATAGCTTCGAAACCATCGGCTTTGAAAGCCTTGAGCACCGCCGGGTCCTTGAGGTCGAGGAAGGCGTTGCGGATCTTTTCCTTGAGTTCGGGTTTGAGGTTTGAACGCATGGTCCACGGGTACTGCGGGAACGGCTTCGAGTACGCCAGCACTTTCACCTTGTCGAGGCTCACCATTTTGCGTTCGACCAGCGATTCGAAGATCGGACGGCTCAGGCCCCCGGCCTGGGCGTGACCGTTCTGTACCGCCAGAGCCACCGCATCGTGCGAACCGACAAAGTGTTCCTTGTAGTCGCTTCCGGCATCAAGACCCATCTCGGCCAGCACTGATTTAGGAATCAGGTGGCTGGAGGTCGAGACCTTGTCGCCGTATGCCATGTTCTTGCCCTTGATGTCGCTAATGGCATTCACGCCGGACGTGCTGTTCGCAATCAATACCGACTGGTAGGTAGTGCTGCCCTTGCTCTTGAGCGCGACGAATGGCTCAATTTTGCTTTTTTGGCGCGCCAGCACATAAGACAACGGTCCGAAGTAGGCGAGGTCCAGGCGACCGTGGCGCATGGCCTCGATCATGGACGAGTAATCAGTGGTAACAATCAGTTCGACCTTTTTGCCAAGCTGCGCTTCAAGATAATCCTTGAGGCCCTGATTGTTCTTGATGATGGTGGAGGCGTTCTCGTCCGGCAACAGCGCCACCTTCAAGGTCTGCGGATCGGGGTTGGGCGCGGCGTGTGCTGTGGCAGCGAACACCAACGCGGCGATGAAGGTCAAAAGTTTTTTCATGGTCTAGTCCTCGATGGTTGCGAATTCGTAAACAGGTGTTGAAGGGGTAACGGGTGTGGCCGGTGCAGCAACGCTGTGTCCAGTCTGCTGATAGATGACCTGAAGCGTGGCCGGCGTAAGTCCGGCCGGCGCGCCATCGAATACCACGCGCCCGTGCGCGAGGCCAATGACGCGGTCGGCATAGGCCTGCGCCAAGTCAACTTGGTGCAAGCTGACCACAGTGGTAATGCCATCCTCGCGGCCGATGCGCTGCAACTGCGCCAACACCTTATGCGAAGTCGCCGGATCGAGGCTCGCTACCGGTTCATCGCCGAGCATTAGGCGCGGTCGCTGCGCAAGCGCACGGGCGATTCCGACGCGCTGCTGCTGACCACCGCTCAACCGATCGGCGCGCTCCAGTGCCTTGTGCAGCAGACCGACGCGCTCCAGGCATTCGAGAGCGATACGCCGTTCCTCCAGCGGTAACGGGAACATGCTGCGCAGCGCCGAGTGATAGCCGATACGGCCGAGCAATACATTGGCGAGGGCGCTCTGGCGACCAATCAACTGGTGCTGTTGGAAGATCATCCCAGTACGTTTGCGGTGTTCGTGCAATCGACGACGGGTGTCGAGGCTGCCCAATCCCTCAACCGTGATACTCCCCCCGGATGGTGGCGTCAGTTGGTTGAGGCAACGCAGCATCGTGGACTTGCCGGCCCCCGAGGCTCCAAGCAAAACCGTGAACTCACCCCGCCTGAAGTGCAGCGACGTCGGATGCAGTGCCGTCATGCCGCCTGGGAAAGTGACATGGATATCGTTCATTTGGATCATGGTCCCTCCTCGCATCAAAAAATAGGATTCGATTTCATCATCAAGGTGAGCCAAGATTCATGAAAACCAATGGAGGGAATCCTAGGCGCTTTACGTGACAGGAAAGTGAACGTTATTTGACGTATTTATGATGAAAAGTAGATGGCAAGCACATGCGAATCCAGCTAGTTGGGGCTGTTCAAGATTTACTGCTGTAGGTGAACTTGCTGAATATGTGCGGCTACAAGAGGAACAAATGCGTATCTTCGAAGTAGAGATACCAGGTAGTTTTTAGTTGGGCATTTTCTGCAGCTTGGAAACCGCTATCCCTACTGAATATAAGAGATCGTCGGATCGGATAGCGCTCCGCTCCTTTCCTTCAGTCGATAAGTGCTCCTTTTGAAAAACGTGAATGGCCGGAATGGCCGAATAGGAGACGAACGCCACTACACCCGTCCTTCCACTTCGCTCGCTTTACAACGTTTTGCCACTAGCAACCTGAAAACCATCCCGCACCCGACAAACAAAAAGGCCGACCCTGAATAGAGCCGGCCTTTCATGAAATATGGTGCCCGGGGGGGGACTCGAACCCCCACACTGTTACCAGCGGCGGATTTTGAATCCGCTGCGTCTACCGATTCCGCCACCCGGGCTAAGGGCTGGTTGCGTGTGCAGCCAGCGACAGAAGCCGCGCATTATCCCGAATCGGGGGGGTGCCCGCAAGGCAGACCGCTATAATCGCGCCCCATGAAAGTGTCTGATTTTGATTTTGATCTGCCGGATGAGCTGATTGCGCAGCTGCCGCCGGCCGTGCGGGGCGGCAGCCGGCTGCTGCATGTAAATACCCAAGGTGCGCTTGCCGACCGCTGGTTTCGCGACCTGCCGAGCCTGCTGCGCCCCAACGATTTGCTGGTGATGAACGACACGCGGGTGATCAAGGCGCGGCTGTTTGCCCACAAGGACACGGGCGGCAAGCTCGAGTTGCTGATTGAGCGGGTGACCGTCGAGTGCGAAGCACTGGCATTTATCCGTGCCAGCCATGCGCCCAAGCCGGGTTCGCAGATACGCCTGGCCGACGACACGATGGTGGCCGTGGTGGCGCGTCAGGACGACATGACGCAGTTGCGGTTTCCTCGCCCGGTGCTCGATGTGCTGGACCAGCTCGGCCAGTTGCCCTTGCCGCCTTATATTGAACACACGCCCACGGCCGACGACGAAGCGCGTTACCAGACGGTGTACGCCAACGCGCCCGGCTCGGTGGCCGCCCCGACCGCCGGACTGCATTTTGACGACACGATGCTGGACACGCTGCGCCAGCAGGGCGTGCGCACCGCTCAGGTGACGCTGCATGTCGGCGCCGGCACGTTTCAGCCGGTGCGGACCGACGACACGGACGACCACACCATGCACAGCGAGCGCTACACGATTCCGCAGACCACGGTCGACGCGATCAGTGAAAGCCGCGCCCGCGGCGGCCGCGTCGTGGCGGTGGGCACCACCAGCCTGCGCACACTCGAAGCGGCGGCGCGCTCCGGCCCGCTCGCCGCGGGCGCGAGCGAAACCGATATTTTCATTACGCCGGGTTATTCCTTTAAGGTGGCGGATGTGCTGATCACCAATTTCCACTTGCCCAAATCCACGTTGCTGATGCTGGTCTCCGCGTTTTCCGGCATGGACACCATTCGCGCGGCGTATGCGCACGCCATTGCCGAGCGCTATCGTTTCTTCAGCTATGGCGATGCGATGTTTTTAGAAAAAAACAGCTTAGAGAAGCGCCCCACCGAATGAAATTTGAACTCCTCACCACTGACGGCGGCGCGCGACGCGGCCAGCTCACCCTGGCCCACGGCACCATCCAGACGCCGGTTTTCATGCCAGTGGGTACGTACGGCACGGTCAAGGCGATGTCGCCGACTGAACTCACCGAAATCGGCTTCGAGATGCTGCTGTCCAACACCTTCCACCTCTGGCTGCGGCCGGGGCTCGAGGTGATTGAAAAGTTTGGCGGGCTGCATCGCTTCATGGGCTGGGACAGGCCCATCCTCACCGACTCGGGCGGCTTCCAGGTGTTCAGCCTGGGCAAGCTGCGCAAGATCACCGAAGAAGGCGTGAAGTTTTCGTCACCGCTCAACGGCGACAAGCTGTTTTTGACGCCCGAAATCTCGATGCAGATCCAGCGCACGCTGAACTCCGACATCGTGATGATTTTCGACGAGTGCACGCCCTACCCCGCCACCGAACGCGAAGCCGCCGACTCGATGCGCATGAGCCTGCGCTGGGCCGAGCGTTCCAAAGCCGCGCACGCCGGCAACCCCAACGCGCTCTACGGCATCGTCCAGGGCGGCATGTTCGAGACGCTGCGCGACGAATCCGTGCGCGACCTGAATGCCATGGCTTTCGACGGCTACGCGATCGGCGGGCTATCTGTCGGAGAACCGAAGGAAGACATGGCGCGCATCCTCAAGCACACCGCGCCGCAGTTGCCGACTGACAAACCGCGTTATCTGATGGGCGTGGGCACGCCGGCCGACCTCGTCCATGCCGTCGGTCAGGGCATCGACCAGTTCGACTGCGTGCTGCCCACCCGCAACGCACGCCATGGCATCCTGTACACCCGGCGCGGCGACATCCGCATTCGCAACGCGCGCTGGAAGATGGACACCGCGCCGATTGATGACCAGTGCACCTGCCACACCTGCACCCACTTCAGCCGTGCCTACGTACACCATTTGATTCGTGCCAACGAAATTCTCGGCGCCCGGCTGGCCACCACGCACAATCTGCATTACTACTACCAGCTCATGGCCGACATCCGCGCCGCGATCGAGGCCCATCGCTTTGCCGATTTCACCGCTGAATTTCATGCCGAGCAGGCGCTGGGCTGGTGACGCACAAATAATTCCCTGGTCTGTGTAAAATCTCTGGCGCGGAGTTTCAATCACATAACAAAACACGCACAGACACCAGGGAGAGACCATGTCTAATAACAAGCAATATCCAATGCAGTTCACCGGCCGTGGCGGCGAATACTTCGTCATCTGGATCGTTAACATCGCACTGACGCTGGTTACCCTGGGCATTTATTCTGCCTGGGCAAAAGTCCGCACGCTGCGCTGGTTTTACGGCCACACCCTGCTCGACAACCAGGCGTTTTCCTACCTGGCTTCGCCCATGCAGATTCTCAAGGGACGCCTGATTGCACTGGCCGCGCTCGTAGCCTATTACGCAGCCAGCTACTATTCCCCCATGCTGGCCATCGCATTAATCGTCATCTTTTTTCTGGCCCTGCCCTGGATCGTCGTCAGCAGCTTGCGTTTTCGGGCGCGCCAAAGCGCTTATCGCGGCCTGCGCTTCGACTTTACGGGTACGGTGGGAGAAGCCGCCCGCATATATATCGGGTGGCAGCTACTGATTATTCCCACCCTCGGTTTGATCCTGCCTTACATTGCCTATCGCCAGGTGAAGTTCATCGCCGAAAATGCCGTGTATGGCCAAACAACGGCACGCTACCGGGGCACATCTAAACCCTTCTGGGGTGTGTATCTGCTCGCGATTGCGCTCATTTTGCTGCCCCTTTTCGTGATTGCATTTGGTGCTTATCAGGCTTATTCCATGCAAGCTGCCGGAGCCTCCAAGGAAATCGCTGCTGCCGCTGCCGGATCGTCCATGCTGATCGGCATGGTGTCGTTTTACCTGATCCTTCCAGTGGTGAGCGCCTTGATCCAATCACGCACCGCGAACTTTTTGTACAACCCCACCATGTTGGGGCCGGTCGGTTTTGACTCCAATCAGCGCGCTCGTGACCTGATCTGGATTTACCTCTCGAATCTGGTGTTGATCGCGCTCACCCTGGGCATATTCATCCCGTGGGCCAAGGTGCGGCTGGCTCGATATCGCGCCGAACGCTTGACCGTTACCGGCCCGGCCGACCTCGGACAGTTTGCCGCAGGTCAGCAACAGAGCAGCACGGCCACGGGCGCTGAGATGGCTGACCTGTTCGACCTCAACATCGGGCTGACGTGACGACATTCATCGGTGACCTGTTCGACGGACGCAGTTCGCAGGCTCACCCGGTCAACGTCACGCTCAACGAGGGGCAGTTGCTCGTCAGCGGGGAGGCCATTGCGTTGGCCTTTCCGCTCGACCAGATCGACGTCGACCCCCCGGTGGGCGCGGCACGGGGCGTGGTGCATCTGCCCGAGGGGCGCGAGCTGCATAGTGCCGACCTGGATGCGCTGGCGGCATTGTCCCGAGCCACGGCAAGCAATCGCCCAGAACGCTGGGCGCGGCACCTGGAAAGCCGGCTCAGTTATGCCCTCGTCGCCTTGCTCGTATCGGTACTGGTCATATTTGCCGGACTGCGTTGGGGGGTGCCCGCCGCCGCCCAACTGGCTACCCACACCCTGCCAACCAGCCTGGATCGCCACATAGGCAAAGAAGCACTTGGGCTGATGGATCAATTCAGTCTATCGCCCAGCCAGCTGCCGCTGGCACGCCAGCAAGCACTCACCCGGCAACTGGCTGAACAGTGCGGCAAACAAGCGTGTCCGTCCTACACCCTGCTGTTTCGCAATAGCAAACTGTTTGGCGCCAATGCCATGGCCTTGCCCGGCGGTACGATCGTGGTGACGGATGCGCTGGTTGATCTGGCCCAAAACGATGCCGAAATCCTGGCTGTCATCGCCCACGAATTGGGGCATGTCGAGCATCGCCACAGTCTGCGCCTGGCATTGCAAAGCATCGGGGCGGGGGTCATCCTCGTCGCCATTACGGGCGACATCGGCAGTGTGACCGACCTCGCCGCCGGCCTGCCCAGCCTGCTGCTGCAAAACGGCTATTCACGCGATATGGAACGCCAAGCCGATACTTACGCCCTGGCCTGGCTCAACACTGCCTGCATCCCGCCGAAGCACTTTGCCGACATTCTGGGCCGCCTCGACAAGGACTCGACCGACTCGACCACGCTGCTTGATAGTCATCCCGGCACCCCGCAACGTATCAAGCCTTTTCAGATCTCCCCTTCCTGCCGTTAGGGCGTGCCCGCTGGCGTGCTAAAATCCGTGGGTTTACTCACTCCTAGCCCAATATCATGATTTCACTTGCCCATGCGCAATCCGCTGCCGCAACCCCCGGCATTACCGATTTCCTGCCACTGATCATCATTGGCATCCTGTTCTGGTTCATGCTCATCCGCCCCCAGATGAAGCGCGCCAAGGAACAGAAACGGATGTTGTCTGAACTGGCCAAGGGCGACGAAGTCGTCACCTCCAGCGGCCAGGTCGGCAAAATCAGTAAACTCGGCGATCAATACGTTGCACTGGAAATTGCCGATGGCGTGATCACTCACGTGCAAAAACAATCGGTACAGACTTTGCTGCCCAAAGGCACGATCAAAGGCTTGTAAGTTTGCTGTCAGGGGCGGCAGGTAAGCTACCTGCCGCCTGCCACCCATCTCACACCGTCCGGCTAAATCATGAACCGCTTCCCGCTCTGGAAATATGTGCTCATCGGCTTCATTCTGGTGATCTCGTTCCTCTATACCCTGCCCAACTTTTTTGGCGAGGTGCCCGCCGTCCAGCTTTCGCCTTTGCGCTCCGCTGAAAAGGTCGATATCGCGTTTCTGGGCAAAGTGGAATCCACGCTTAAAACCGCTCAGATTGGCTACTCCGGTATTGAACTTGCAGGCAACAGCGTCAAGGTCCGGTTTGATAGTCCGGATCTCCAGATCAAGGCCAAAGACGTACTTCAGACCCAACTCGGCGAGCACTACACGGTGGCGCTCAATCTGGTGTCCGACTCCCCGTCATGGCTGACTGCGATCAACGCACTGCCCATGTATCTGGGCCTGGATTTGCGCGGCGGCGTGCACTTTCTGCTCGAAGTGGATATGAAGGCTGCGCTGGAAAAGGAAGCCATCCGTTACCAGAACGATTTTCGCACCGAGTTGCGTAGCGACAAGATTCGCTACGGACGCATCAGCCGCGAAGGCAATGTGGTTCAGATCCATTTTTCCACCCGCGATCAGCGCGATGCTGCGGTCAACAAACTGGGCACGGCTTTCCCCGAACTCAAGATTGCAATCGAAGACCTGGACGCAGGCTTCACGCTGTCGTCAAGCCTCAAGCCCGAATCAGAAAAGCTGGTGCAGGAGTTGGCCCTGCAGCAAAACATCACGACGCTGCGCAAACGGGTGAACGAACTTGGCGTGGCTGAACCCGTGATTCAGCAGCAGGGTGCCAGTCGCATTGTGGTCCAGCTGCCCGGCGTGCAGGACACCGCCGAGGCAAAGGACATTCTGGGCCGCACCGCGACCCTCGAAGTTCGCATGGCGGACGAGCTATACATCAATGCGCCGCAACAACCCGAACAAACACCGGTTGGCGATGACGCGTTTCTCGACAGCAGCACTGGCCGCCCCGTGCTGGTCAAAAAAGATGTCGTGCTCAGTGGCGACCATTTCAAGAGCGCACAACCCACCTTTGACCAGAATGGCCGACCAGCTGTCTCGGTCACGCTTGATGCAGTAGGAGGGCGCATCATGCGCGACCTGACTCGCGAAAGCATCAAGAAATACATGGCGATCATTCTGTTTGAACGGGGTCAAGGTGAAGCCATTTCAGTCGCCCAGATTCAAGGCGAGTTCAGCAGCAATTTCCAGATCACCGGACAGTTTTCGACAGAAGAAACCACACGGCTCGCGTTGCTGATTCGTGCGGGCGCGCTGGCGGCGCCGATGGAAATCATAGAAGAGCGCACGGTGGGCCCCAGCATGGGCGCAGAAAACATTGAGAAAGGCTTCCATTCCAATATCTGGGGCTTTCTGGCGGTGATCACCTTCATCACCATTTACTACCGCGTATTCGGAATGTTTTCGTCGATTGCACTGGCTTTCAACGGCGTCTTCCTGATCGCACTGCTGTCGATGCTACAGGCCACGCTGACCCTGCCCGGTATGGCCGCAATCGCGCTCACGCTCGGTATGGCCATTGATGCCAACGTGCTGATCAACGAACGTATCCGCGAGGAGCTGCGCAATGGCGCCACGCCGCAGGCAGCGATCAGCGCGGGATACGAGCGCGCCTGGGGCACGATTCTGGACGCCAACATCACCACTTTGATTGCCGGCGTCTCGCTGTTCTGGCTGGGCTCGGGTCCGGTACGCGGGTTTGCCGTGGTGCTGTGCCTCGGTATTCTGACCTCGATGTTTAGTGCCGTCACCGTCTCGCGGGCGATGGCCAACCTCACCTACGGCCGCAAGGCTCGCCTGACCAAAGTCTCCATCTAAGGCTCAATCATGTTCGAACTCTTCCCTTTCAGAAAAACCATCCCCTTCATGAGTTGGGGCAAGGCGACCACAGCGATTTCGCTGATCACCTTTTTCTTTTCCGTGTGGGCGCTATGGGACCGCGGCCTGAACCTGGGCGTCGATTTCACCGGCGGCACGGTGATTGAAGTCAGCTACGACCAGGCGGCCGACCTGCCGGCAATACGCAGCGCGCTGGAAAAAACCGGCCTGCCTGAAGTTGCAGTGCTGAATTTTGGCACCAGCCGCGACGTGCTGATTCGACTGCCAGTCAGGGGTACTGAAAACGCGGCCCAAACCAGCAACATCATCATGGCTGCGCTGACTGCTGCCACGCCAGGCGTCGAACTCAAGAAAGTCGACTTCGTGGGTCCGCAAGTCGGCAAGGAACTCTACGACAGTGGCGCGCTGGCGCTGCTGCTCGTGGCCTTTGGCATCATGGCTTATCTGGCGATTCGGTTTGAATGGCGTTTCGCTGTGTCGGGCATGCTGGCCAACATGCACGACATCGTCATCATTCTGGGTGTGTTCGCCTTCTTTCAGTGGGAATTCACACTGACTGTACTGGCGGGGGTGTTGGCCGTGCTGGGCTATTCGGTCAACGAATCTGTGGTGATCTTCGACCGGATCCGCGAAAACATCCGCAAGATGCGCGGTGCCACGATCCCGCACATCATCGACGACGCCATCACGACCACGATGAGCCGGACCATCATCACCCACGGTTCAACCCAGATCATGGTGCTGTCGATGCTGTTCTTTGGTGGTGAAGCGCTGCACAACTTTGCCCTCGCGCTCACCATCGGCATCATGTTCGGCATTTACTCCTCGGTGCTGGTGGCGTCGCCGCTGCTGCTGATGCTCGGCATCAAGCGCGAGCATTTCATCAAGCCGATAGAAAAAAAGGAAGAGGCAGTTGTCTAAGCAGGATTCAGGACTCAGGGTGACAGTGCGCTGCGTCTTTGCTGGTCACGCCTGCAAGACGCCCACTCGCCTTCCGCTTTAGCGCCTGACATGCTGCACGACATCATTCAATTTATTGTCGCCACCGTCAGTGCCTGGGGTTACCCAGGCATTTTTGTCATGATGGCGTTGGAGTCGAGCTTTTTTCCCTTTCCCAGCGAAGTCGTCATGATCCCGGCCGGTTACCTGGCCTACAAGGGTGAAATGAATCTGGTGCTGGCCATCCTGTCAGGTATTGCCGGTAGTCTGGTGGGGGCGCTCTTTAACTATTGGCTGGCCGTTAAATTCGGGCGGCCGTTTCTGTTGCGCTACGGAAAATATGTGCTGTTCACTGAACACAGCCTGCAGCGCATGGAAGGTTTCTTCGCTCGCCATGGCCATATCTCGACGTTTACCGGGCGGCTGATCCCGGCCGTACGGCAATACATTTCACTGCCCGCCGGACTGGCGCGCATGAATCTTGCCGCATTCAGCTTTTACACCAGCCTTGGCGCCGGTATCTGGGTGACCATTCTCGCCCTGCTGGGTTATACCCTTGGCCATAATGAAGCCGCCATACGTGAGAACCTGCATCTGGTCACGCTGGCTACGCTCGGGGTCGTTGCGGTGATCATCCTGCTGTATGTCCGTATCAAGCTCAAGAAGAAAATCCTGCCTGAATAGACTTGCCGCCCGATACGCTTAGTCGACCATCACGCAGCGTGCCTGCGCCCATCCCCGCAAACGCTGAAAGTCTTCAGCCCGAATGACCGAGAGGGGACGGGTTTGCGCGAGTTCCTGCTCCACATGCGTCTGCGACAGCGCAACGCCTTCCGACAAGGCGGCGTATTGCGCTGCCACAATGGCCTGCTCGATTTCGGCCCCTGAAAATCCATCACTGGTTTCAGCCAGCCGGTCTGTCTGAAACCCCGTCAAATCGAGTTGACGTTTGTCCAGGTGGATACGGAAAATGGTTTCGCGGATACCGCGGTCAGGCAAATCCACAAAGAACAGTTCGTCAAATCGACCCTTGCGCAAAAACTCGGGGGGCAGCTTGCTGACATCATTGGCTGTCGCAACCATGAAAATCGGTGTTTCACGTTCGCTCATCCAGGTCAGCAATGTCCCGATGATGCGTTGCGACGTTCCATCGTCTGAATCGCCAACACTGAGCCCTTTTTCGATTTCGTCCATCCACAACAAACAGGGTGCCATGCGCTCGGCCTCGGCCAGCGATTTACGCAGGTTCTTTTCAGTTTCACCGATGTACTTGTTATACAAGGCACTGAAATCGAGACGCAGCAAGGGCAGCTTCCAACTCCCCGCAATGGCTTTGGCGGCCAGGCTTTTGCCCGCACCCTGCACACCCAGCAACATGATGCCCTTGGGCACAGGCAAACCCGGAGCCAAGGCAGGATTTTGAAACACAGCCTGCCGTTGCTTCACCCAGGATTTCAACTTCATGAATCCACCCACGCCCTCCAGCGTCACGTCGGGCAGGGCCATTTCGAGCACACTGGTCTGCTGCCGCTGCTTGAATTGGGTAATGCGCTGCAAATCTTTGAGATTCAGTTCGCCATCGGTATGAATAGCCTGCCGGATCAGTCTCTGCGCTTCTTCTTCGCCCATGCCGGCTAATTGATGCACGATCAGGGGCAACACGTCGCGATTGATAGGCAAGCCTTTTTGCGTCTGGCGCTGCCAGCGATCCAGCTCTTCTTTCAACAACGCCCGCACCCGATCAGCATCGATGCCGGGTAAGTTCAGATAAGCCGAGGCACGCGCGAGTTCAGGCGGCAGTTCAAGACTCGGGCTGACGAACAACAAGGTTCGATCTCGACGGTAATGGTCAAACGCAATTTCCCGAATCAGGCGCACGTTGAGCGGGTGATTGAAGAAAGGATGGGCATCCATGAATACATACAGCCCATTCTGCGGCGTGGCATCTACATGCTTGAGCGCATCGGTGAATTCGCTGGTGTTATAGATCGCCCCGGTTTCCGAGGTTCGTTTCAAACCATCGGCATGGCTCCAGACAAAAAGCGGCATGCCTCTCTGGTTACAAATGGGGCCGATCAGAGCCAGCAGTCTGGGTTCTTCGTGGGTTTCACTGATCAGAATCGGAAACCGGGCATCCAGTAACGCATTCAATTCGTCGTTGAAATCAGGCACGGCGGAAAGCCCTATTGAGTGGTTTGATACAGTTTTGCTGAATGCTGCCCGCTATGCACACGCACCTTAAATGGCATTTATCTTGCGGCTTCCACCATCAGGCGCTTCATCTCGGATACGGCTTCTTTCCAGCCCACAAACACGGCCTGCGCAACAATCGCATGACCAATATTGAGTTCATGGATACCTGGTAGCGCGGCGATCGGCTGGACGTTGTGATAGGTCAGACCATGCCCGGCATTGACAACCAGACCCAGGCTGCGGCCATAGGCGACTGCCTTGCGGATACGCTCGAACTCCATCCCGCGCGCCGTATCGGTCAACGCTTCGGCATATGCCCCGGTGTGAATTTCAACCACGGGCGCACCTACCGCACGCGCGGCATCAAGCTGCGCCGAATCGGCATCAATAAATAACGACACTCGAATGCCCGCCTGGGCGAGTTGCGCGCAGGCACGTTGCATTTTGTCCTGCTGGCCTGCGACGTCGAGTCCGCCTTCCGTGGTCAGCTCCTCGCGTTTTTCGGGTACCAGACATACATCCTGCGGCTGCGTGGCGCAAGCGATGGCCAGCATCTCGTCCGTCACGGCCATTTCAAGATTCATCTTCGTCTTGAGTATCTGGCGCAGGATGGCGACGTCCACATCCTGAATATGGCGACGGTCCTCTCGCAAATGCAGCGTGATCGAATCAGCACCAGCGGTTTCTGCCATCAATGCAGCTTCCACCAGGCTGGGGTAACGGGTTTTTCTCGCCTGACGCAAGGTGGCGATATGGTCAATGTTGACGCCGAGAAAGATGCTCATTCCATTTCCAAATTAAAAAGATCAAGCAGGTGAGCCGCAGACAGTACAAGCAATACGGCAGAGCGTGGCTGCTGGCACTTCAGTGACTTTACAGCCACGGCCCACTCCTTGCGGGTGAGGCGAAACCGACAAAGCGCGTTTGAATTGAGGAATGGAATCATGAGTTCAATTCGGTCAGGTCACGCAATAGTTGACGAGTATAAAGCGGCTTGGCGCCCAGGGTGTGGTTGATCAGGGTGCGCATCAGTTGTTTGGCCTCGACCAGCGTGGACGAACGCTCAAACTGATCGGCGGCCATATCAAGCAGTGTCTGTCCTGACACGGGGCAACCCGGCTGGTCGATGGCGCGTATGGCACCGCGTTCAGGCTGGAACACATAGTGAACATGCGGCTCGATCGGCGCGCCACTACCCGCCTCGACATCAAACGTTGCGCCATAGCCGATTTCGCCTAACAAGCTTTTCTCAAAGCGCCGCAGTATGCGTTCGAAATCCATATTGCAGGCATCGCCTGTCAGCTGCTCGAATGTGGCGATATAACGATCGTACAGCCACTCATGCGCATCACCACGTGCCAGCAAGCGCAATAACAATTCATTGAGATAAAACCCGCACATCAGGGCGCGTCCCTGCGGAGCGGTCAAGCCTCCTTGCCATTCGGCGGCATGCAGGGTTTTCAACTCGGATTTGCCAAACCACGACAGCATGAGCGGGGTGAACGGTTGGATCAATCCGCGCAGAGCCGAGGTGGGGCGTCGCGCACCCCGCGCGATCAGTGCTACACGTCCATGGCTACGGGTAAAGACTTCCGCCACCACACTGGTTTCCTTGAATGGATAGGTATGAAGGATGAAACCCGGTTCGTTATTTACGCGCGCGTCGGTGGACATGCATCAGTCCCGCAGTGTTCAATCCAGGCCCAGTGATCTCAGCATCCGCACATCATCTGCCCAGCCGCCTTTGACCTTGACCCAAACCTCCAGATACACCTTGCAATCGAAAGCATGTTCCATATCAAGCCGGGCTTGCGTCGAGATCGTCTTGAGCTTCTCACCGCCCTTGCCGATGATGATGGCCTTGTGCCCATCGCGGTCAACCAGGATGGTTGCAAATATACGGCGCAGATTTCCAATTTCTTCAAATTTGTCGATTGTGACGGCCACGCCATAGGGAATTTCTTCGCCGCTCAGACGGAACACTTTTTCGCGTATCAGTTCAGCCGCCAACTGGCGTTCGGTTTGATCGGTGACATCGTCCTCGCCATACAAGGGGGCATTCTCGGGCAGATGCGTCTGCAGGGTTTTAAGCAGCTCGTCGAGGTTATGACTTTGTTTGGCTGACACGGGCACGATTTCGGTAAAGGCATGCGCAGCTGAGGCTTCTTGCAGATAAGCCATCAAGGCCGCGCGGTCCTTGATCGCATCTATTTTGTTCACCACGAGAATCAGTGGGCGATCCTTGGGCAGCAATTCCATCACCTGGCGGTCTTCTTTCGTCAGCCGCCCGGCCTCGACCAGTATCATGACCACGTCCGTATCCGACAAGGTCTCGCGCACCCGCTTGTTCATGGTGCGATTCATGGCGTTGGTGTGGCGCGTCTGAAAGCCGGGCGTGTCGACGAATACAAACTGCGCCTCGTCAGTCGTATGTACTCCCATCACGCGATGGCGCGTGGTTTGCGCCTTCCTCGATGTAATACTGATTTTCTGCCCGACAATCCGGTTCAGCAACGTCGATTTACCGACGTTGGGGCGTCCGACAATGGCAATCAGACCACATTTATATTCACTCATCTGCTTGCCAGTTCATTTCTGTAGCTCCGTACACGCTTCATGTGCCGCTTCCTGTTCGGCGGCCCGGCGACTTTTGCCGACTCCGCGTGTTACAAGTGGGGGCTTGGTCAGCACACACTCCACAATAAAACTCTGATCATGCGCCTCACCTTGCGTATCGACCAATCGATATTCGGGTAAAGGCAAATGCCGCGACTGCAGCATTTCCTGTAATTGTGTTTTGGCATCTTTTCCTGAGGCCTTGGGGTCGATTTTGGCCACTAAAGGATCAAACAAACCCCGTATCACACGCTGTGCGACATCAAACCCGGCATCCAGAAAAATCGCGCCAAATAACGATTCAAGCGCATCAGCCAGAATGGACGGGCGTCTGAATCCACCGCTTTTCAGTTCGCCTTCACCCAGCCACAAGCTCTCACCCAATTTCAGCGTAACGGCAATTTCAGCCAGCGTATCCTGACACACCAGATTGGCGCGCAATCTTGACAAGCTGCCTTCAGGCAAACTGGGGAAGGCTTCATACAGCCTGCGGGCAATCGTGCAATTCAGCACGGAATCACCCAGAAACTCGAGCCGCTCATTATTGCTGGCGCCATAGCTGCGATGCGTAAGCGCCTGTACCAGAAGCTCTGGCTGTGTAAAGGTGTAGCCCAGTGCCTGTTGCAGACGCTGGTTTAACAACGGGTTATTCAACCTGCGCCGCTTCGGCGTTTGGGTCTGAACTGGCCCGGAAATCAACGACCAGGCTAATATTACCTACCAGCGAAGTGCGGTATACATACTCTGCGGTCACGATGACGCCACCTCTGCGCCGATCAATACTGAGATCTTCCGGCTTGACCACGGTGACATAGCCTACGTTCGCACGCTTAATGAAATCATTCCGTATCTCGGCATTGCTTTTAGACTTGAGATCACTGTCCTGGCCCATTGTAGACAGGATTTTTTTAACGGACGCAAACTCAATGTAAGCGGGTACAAGCCTCATTCCCAGTATGGCGATCGCCACCAATACCATTGCCACGAACAAAAAACCAATCATGGACAAACCCCGTTGCCGGGATTGCATACGTGCACATTGCATGGGCTTCTCCTTTAGTGAATGGTCGTACCAACGCGGCCTAGATTATCAAAATTCATCCAGATGAAGAACGCTTTACCGACAATGTTCTCGTCCGGCACAAACCCCCAATAGCGGCTGTCGTTACTGGCATCGCGGTTATCGCCCATCATGAAATAATGGCCCTCTGGCACCTTGCAGACAAAGCCTTCGCCGTCGGCATTGTAGGAGCAATTTTCGCGTGCAGGAAAGTCCTTGATCTCCGGGATGGAAACAGATGGTTTCCCGGGCTCGGTCATCATGATGTGGTCTTCGGTATTCAACTGCTCGTTGTACACCATGGCCGTGATGTAGTTCAGGCCATTACCGACATAGCTATAAGTCCCCGTATTCACGGTACGCACGGTCTGACCATTGATGCTCAATTTCTTGTCACGGTATTCCACCACATCGCCCGGCACGCCGATCACCCGTTTGATGTAATCCAAACCCGGATCGGCCGGGTAGCGAAACACCATGACGTCACCCCGCTCGGGGTTGTTGATCTGGACCACTTTTTTGTTGAGTACAGGTATCCGAATGCCGTATGTGTATTTGTTGACCAGGATGAAGTCACCAATCAACAGCGTGGGCATCATTGAGCCCGATGGGATCTTGAAAGGCTCAACCAGAAACGAGCGCAGCCCAAATACCACCAGAATCACGGGGAAAAAGCTCTTGGCGTATTCAACCAGCAACGGTTCCCGCGCATCCTGGTGCCGCATACGTTTCAATACAAGCGCGTCAAGCAGCCAGATGCCACCGGTAATGACAAGCGCAATAAATAAGATGAGCGCAAAGTTCATAGTGATTATTTATCCGAGACTTGAAGAATCGCAAGAAAGGCTTCCTGCGGGATTTCGACGTTGCCAACCTGCTTCATACGGCGTTTGCCGGCTTTCTGCTTTTCCAACAGCTTTTTCTTGCGGCTGATATCGCCGCCGTAACATTTGGCCAGCACGTTTTTACGCAAGGCCTTCACGTTCTCGCGCGCGACAATATTGGCACCAATTGCCGCTTGTACGGCCACGTCAAACATCTGGCGTGGAATCAGTTCACGCATTTTGGACGCTAGTTCACGCCCGCGGTAGGCACTGGTTGCCCGATGTACGATCAAGGACAAGGCATCGACTTTTTCATTGTTGACCAGAATATCAAGCTTGACCAGATCGCCTGCGCGGTACTCCTTGAACTCATAATCGAGTGAAGCGTAACCTCGGCTGGTCGATTTCAGCTTGTCGAAGAAGTCCATCACCACTTCATTCATCGGCAGATCGTATACCAGCATCACCTGCTTGCCGTGGTATTGCATGTTCACCTGCATACCCCGTTTCAGATTGCACAGCGTGATCACATTACCCACGTATTCTTCGGGTACGAAGATCGTTGCCGTGATGATGGGTTCGCGGATTTCCTCGATCTTCGATAGCTCCGGAAGTTTGAACGGGTTCTCGACAGCCAGTATCGATCCATCTTTCATCAGGACCTCATAGACCACCGTCGGCGCGGTGCTGATGAGGTCCATGTCATATTCGCGCTCCAGCCGTTCCTGCACGATATCCATGTGCAGGAGCCCGAGAAAACCACAACGGAAGCCAAACCCCAGGGCTTGTGAGACTTCGGGTTCAAACTGCAGCGCAGCATCGTTCAGTTGCAACTTGGTTAGCGCATCGCGCAAGTTCTCGAAATCGTGCGACTCGATTGGATACAAACCAGCAAATACTTGAGACTGCACCTTTTTGAAACCTGGCAATGCTGCGCTCGCAGGACGATCCAGCAAGGTAATTGTATCCCCCACCTGAGCCGACTTAAGCTCCTTGATGCCCGCAATCACAAAGCCGACTTCGCCTGCCGACAGTTGAGGCTGATCAATCGATTTGGGCGTAAACACACCCACATGTTCGGTCAAATGCTGTGCGCCCGTGGCCATAAAACGAATTTTATCTTTTGGCTTCAGCACGCCGTCCACCACGCGCACCAGCATGACCACACCCACGTAGTTATCAAACCACGAATCAATGATGAGCGCCTTGAGTGGAGCGGATTCATCTCCACGCGGATGGGGTACCTGTTTGACCACCACCTCTAGAATTTCAGGAATACCAATACCGCTTTTGGCAGACGCACGAACCGCCTCGGAGGCATCCAGACCCACAATATCTTCAATTTCTTCGGCCACCCGATCAGGGTCGGCCGCAGGCAGGTCGATTTTGTTCAGTACCGGAATCACTTCAACACCCAGATCAATCGCGGTGTAACAGTTCGCGACGGTTTGCGCCTCGACGCCCTGCGACGCATCCACGACCAGCAACGCGCCTTCACAGGCTGAAAGTGAGCGCGACACTTCGTAGGAGAAATCGACGTGACCAGGCGTGTCAATCAGGTTCAGGCGATACGTTTTTCCGTCCTGTGCCTTGTAGGTCAAGGCGGCTGTTTGCGCCTTGATGGTAATGCCACGTTCCTTCTCAAGGTCCATGGAGTCAAGTACTTGCGCCCCCATTTCCCGGTCGGACAGCCCGCCGCATTGCTGGATCAGGCGATCCGCGAGCGTGGATTTGCCATGGTCAATATGGGCGATGATGGAAAAATTGCGGATCAGGGTCTGAGACACAGCAAAACGGGCACGTTTCCGTGCCCGACAAGGGATGCGATAACTACGTGGATTTTAACGGATTTTAAGAGTGGACGCGTAGCCATTCCTGAAACGCCGGCAGATTCAACTCATGACGACAAATCTCGACCGTTTCGTCGAACAACAGGGGCACTTCCCACCCATACTGGGCTTTGAGTGCAGGATCGCCATCGACATCAACCGCTGCCACGGTATGGCCGGTCCCTGCAAGCTGCGATTGCACCCGCTCCGACATCTCGTCGCATAGCGGGCAGCCATCACGGGTAAACAGCGTCAGCGTCTTAGCTGCCACTCAGTTTCAGCGGAATATACAAGGACCCCTCGCCGCGCCGGATCAGGATCGCGACGGTTTTCCCGGCCGCGATTGAGGCGATCGCCTTGCGATACGCCTCGATCGAGGAGATCTTGACATTATTGACCGCGAGAACCACGTCACCGGTGCGAATCCCCGCGCGCGCGGCGTCGCCTGTGGCTTCCTCCACCAGCACGCCATGATCGAGATCGAGCGCTCGGCGCTGTTCGGCGCTGAGTTCGGCCAGGGCCAGGCCGCCACGCGACAAAGCCTTGCGGGTGTCCTTGCTGGCAATTGCATTGTCTGCCGGCAACTCACCCAGCATGACGCTGAGCGTCTGCGATTTGTTTTTGCGCCACACCTCTACCGCCACTTTGCTGCCGGGTTTGACACGCCCGACCATGCGCGGCAGATCGCGCGAGTTTTCCACCGTCTTGCCGTTGAACGCCAGAATCACATCCGAAGCTTGCAACCCGGCCTTCTGCGCAGGACTTCCTTCCTGCACCTCCGAGACCAGCGCGCCACGTGGGCGATCAAGCCCGAAAGATTCGGCGAGATCGGCCGTCACTTCCTGGATCACCACACCGAGCCATCCACGCGAGACCGTGCCGCCCTGCTTGAGCTGGTCCGCAACCTCCATGGCGACATCGATCGGAATGGCGAACGACACGCCCTGATAACCGCCGCTACGGCTGTAAATCTGCGAATTGATGCCGACGACCTCGCCCTGCATGTTGAACAGCGGCCCGCCGGAATTGCCGGGGTTGATCGGTACGTCCGTCTGGATGTAGGGGACGTAACTTTCCGACGGCAACGAGCGCTCTTTGGCGGATACGATGCCAGCCGTCACCGAATTCTCGAACCCGAAAGGCGAACCAATGGCTGCCACGGATTCACCCACCCGCAATTTGGCCGGGTCACCCATTCTGACCGCAGGCAGATTGCTCGCCATGATTTTAAGGACGGCCACATCGGTTCGCGAGTCGGCTCCAATCACCTTGGCCGTAAACGTCCGCTTATCGATCAGCTTGACGACCACCTCATCTGCGCCCTTGACCACGTGGGCGTTGGTGAGGATATAACCGTCGGCGCTGACAATGAAGCCCGACCCGGCACCGCGGGCCTGAAACTCCTGCAGCGGACCGCCTTTACCGCCCGGCCCATCCGGCAAACCTGGCAAGCCCGGGAAAAAGCGCCGGAAAAACTCCTGCAGCGCCTCGTCATCGGGAATGGAAAACGGCACGGCGTCCTGTCCGCGCCTGAAGACCTTGGTCGTACTGATATTGACCACGGCAGGACCTTCCTTTTCCACCAGGTCGGCTACATTCACCAGATCCTTGGCCCATCCCGGAGCGACCAGGGTCAACATCAATGCTGTTGTTGCCAAAACTGTTCTGATCATGGTTTTCCTTTCTTCATGATATGGACATCCTCACGTCTAAGCACCACGGGGCAGGGTGCCCTGCCACCCCGTGCCAGCATCCAGCCCATCCCGCCGCCCAGCAACATGCCCACCAACGCGGACCCATCACCTGGCTGAACAAATTGTGACAGGAGCGCCCCTGCCAACATCATGCCCAGTGGCCAGCCATAGGCACGCACGGCACTTTTGAGTACGGCGCCATCTGCGATGCCCACCACGATACGGTCGCCGGGCGACAGGGATAAATCAGAATCCACCCGAAAAAGACGCGGTTTGCGCTGGAACAGTTCACCCAGCCTGCGTGTCGAACATCCCTGGCCACCACACGTTCCACAGCCAGCGGGCTCGACCGCGCGAACCCAAATGCCATCGGATAAGGTATGCGTCACTTCGGCGGTTTGTTCCAACATAGGAGACTTACTGCTTTTTCGCGGAATTTCCGGTCTCGATCAGGGCCATATTGGGTACCTCACCCAGCGTGGTGATGGTATGTCCATCTGCCTCGCGAGCATAAACCCCGATGACCCCTTCGGCCGACAGGCCGTGCAATCTCTCGACCTGCGGATCAACCGGTTCCATGAACATCGACAACACACTCAATCCATCTGAAAACACAAGATGCGTCACCGGCGATTTTTTGCCCGGCAAGGTACGGATGGCTGCCTGAACCCGCTCGTAGCCGGGTGGGGGTTTGACACTCCAGGCGATATCAGCAGGCATGATTGAATCCGCCTTGATAATACGCTTACCGCTTAAATCATTACGGAACAGCGATGCATCGGGTGACTTTCCAATTTGAATTTCCGAGAACACAAACATCGACACCACGCCTCCGTTCACATTGGTCACACGAGACTTGAGCGGCAGACCCGTGCGCTTATCCAGCCACAGCGTGGATGTGTGGCGATATTCGTCACGCGGTTCCAGCACAACAATCTGGCAATTCCGCCCGGCTACGCGCTCCGACCCTGATAATTTGGCGTCATAGTAATTCAGTAAGATTTCAGGCCTGGCTGGCAAAACAGCTGGGAAAAAACGACGTGCCGTATTGCGTTCGAGCCGCACATTTTTACCATCTGACAGATAGCAATACACATCATTGTTAATCCGCAGGAACTGCCGCGGCGTGCCATCCATCACTTCGACTTTCTCTTGCTCGCCGCTCGGGTCTGCCCGGTGCAAAACACGTTGCACCTCGACATGCTCGCCATGGTGGTACACATACACACCACTGTAATTCTGTTGCTTGGCGGCCACGGCGGCGCGGTTCAGCCAATCAAGTGCAGTATCTGCATGGACGGCTCCCGACCAGGCCACCAAACCGATCAAGCCAGTGGCTAGCCACCTCTGCCGCCAAATAGTCGTTGTCGCTCGCATTAACGAGGCTCCACCACGACCTCTACCGCACGCTGATAGGGCGATGCCACCGACGTGGGGGCAAATTCCTGATGTGCGACCAAATAGGGCGTGAGGCGCGTTTCGGTTGATGCTGATTCCGCCTCAAGTGCTACCTGCTGAACGCCTGACAAACCTGCCATCGGCGCAATACCTGGCGCATCGGACATGATCCCGGTCACGGAAACAGCCCCCCATACGGCAAGGGACGCAAATGAAGCCACAGCAATACGCTGCGGCCATATGCTCCGGCGCGGCGCCAACACCGTGGGCTCATTGGCCAACTGCGCGGAAAATCGTGTCATGAAATCATCGGATGCAGGTGCCAGGCCCCGCATCACATCACCGATCAAATGATATTCCGACCAACTTTGTCGTAGCGCATCATCGTGTTTAAGTGCCGCAACACACGCTTCGGTATCGCTGCGTTTCGTTTCGCCGTCTGTCAGGCTAGACAGCATCAGCCATCTTTCGTCGTCCAGATCGGTTGAATGTAGAGGGTCTGCTTGATGAAGTGCTGACATGATTACCACCTTTTATCCTGATTCGTCCCCAGCATGGGGCGTATTTTCTCCGCGATCGCCTCGCGTGCGCGGAATATCCGCGACCGCACGGTTCCTATCGGACATTCCATCATTTGCGCGATCTCTTCGTAACTCATGCCTTCGATTTCCCGCAATGTAATAGCCGTCCTGAGTTCCTCAGGCAGTGCATCGACTGCCTCATTCACTGCTTGGGCGATTTGTTTGGTCTGGAGTTCCGCATCCGGCGTGGCAATGTCACGCAACAAATCCCCGTCTTCATAGTTTTCCGCATCTTCCGACAACACATCACTCGACACTGGCTGACGCTTGCGCGCTACCAGGTAATTTTTTGCGGTGTTGACGGCGATACGATACAGCCAGGTATAAAACGCGCTTTCACCCCGAAATCCGGGCAGCGCTCGATAAGCCTTGATAAAGGCTTCCTGAGAAATATCTTCCACTTCCGCCGCATCGCGCACCATACGGAACAACAAGCGCCCGAGTTTTCGCTGGTATTTGATCACCAACAACTCAAAAGCTCGTTTGTCGCCTTGCTGGGCACGCTCTACTAGCACCTGATCAAGTTCGCGGTCTGACATATCTCCCTGCGGGTTTTTGTTTGTTATGGGAGTATACGTGACCTCTTCTCCTGGCGTATGTGAGCAGCCAAGTCCAAAATAGTTCACTCACACAAGCTTATTCGGCTCTCGCTCAAGCCTGCTATTATCGCCCGACCATGATGCACAGACACGACGTCCTCATTCTCGGCAGCGGCCTGGCCGCTCTCACCACCGCGCTCAAGCTCGCCGATACGTGCCGTATCGCCATTGTCACCAAGCGAAAAATGGTGGATGGTGCCAGTGACTGGGCGCAAGGCGGGATCGCCGCTGCCGTAGACAGCGGCGACTCGATCGAGAGTCATATCCATGACACGCTGGTTGCGGGAGGAGGGCTATGTGACGAGGCCGTCACCCGACTGGTTGCCAGCCGGGCGAGCGAGATGATCGGCTGGCTCACCCAAAACGGCGTGGCATTCACACCTGACCCGCAGGCACTGGGCGGGCTCCATCTGGCGCGCGAAGGCGGCCACTCCACGCGCCGAGTGGTCCATGCCGCGGACGCCACAGGCCATGCAGTTCAAACCAGTCTGCTTGATCGCGTGCGTGCGCATCCCAACATCGAGACGTTCGAACAGCATGTTGCCATCGACCTGATTACCGGCAAGCTGGCGGGCGGGCAGGAACGGCAGGTTCACGGCGCGTATGCCCTGAACAAGGAAACGGAAGAAGTCGAGACCTTTGCGGCCGGCCACACGGTGCTCGCCACGGGTGGGGCCGGTAAGGTATACCTCTATACAACCAACCCCGACACGGCAACCGGCGACGGCATCGCGATGGCCTGGCGTGCAGGTTGCCGCGTCGCGAATCTGGAATTCGTACAATTTCACCCCACCTGCCTCTTTCACCCGCATGCCAAGTCCTTTCTCATCACCGAAGCAGTGCGTGGCGAAGGCGGGCATTTGCTGCTACCGGATGGCACCCGCTTTATGCAGTATCACGACGAGCGTGCCGAACTCGCCCCGCGCGACGTGGTTGCGCGTGCAATCGATTTCGAAATCAAGAAGCGCGGCATCGATTGCGTCTATCTCGATATCAGCCACAAGCCAGCCGAATTTGTACGTGAGCATTTCCCAACCATTTATCGCCGTTGCCTCGAACTGGGAATTGACATCACTCGTCAACCCATCCCGGTGGTGCCAGCCGCGCACTACACCTGCGGCGGCGTCGTCACTGACATGAACGCGCGCACCGACCTGTGCAATCTGCATGCGGTCGGCGAAGTCACGTTTACCGGCCTGCACGGCGCCAACCGACTGGCATCGAATTCGCTGCTGGAATGCCTGGTATTCGGCCATGCGGCCGCGGCCGATATTCTGGCCACGCCTGCTGCGCCATCCCTCGAACTTCCGCCCTGGGATGCATCGCGCGTCACCGACCCTGACGAGGAAGTCGTCATCGCGCACAATTGGGACGAGTTGCGCCGCTTCATGTGGGACTATGTTGGCATCGTACGCACCAATAAACGGCTGGCGCGTGCCACGCACAGGATACGTTTGTTACGCGGTGAAATTGACGAGTTCTACCGGAATTTCCGTGTCAGCAACGACCTGATCGAGCTGCGCAACCTGGTTCAAAGCGCCGACCTCATCATTCGCTCGGCCCAATTGCGGCAGGAAAGCCGCGGCCTGCACTACAGCCGCGATTACACCGAGACGCTGCCGATTGCCGGTAACACGGTGCTTAACCCGCGTCCGGGGACCTTGTGTCCGAGCGTGTGTGGCGTGCCCAGCGAAGCGACACCCTGAGTCGACGCAACGCCTCGGCATCGGCGCTATCGGGCAGTAAAACCAGGGTTTGCACGCCCAGCGTATCCAATCGATATCGCAAGACAATGAGCGCAGGGGACACCAGACTCTCGCCCTGAACTTCAACCTCATGCCAGTCACCCAGCACATCCTGACATTGGATCATCCCTTCCGCGGTGATCCGTATCGACTGGGTCTGGCGCACGCGTCGCCAGTTCACTCCGCCCAAACCTATAACAGCCAACCCCATCGCAAGCTGTAACACAACGGGTATGGACGCGAGCACAATGGCGACGGTTGCAAGTCCTACCATGCCCAATAGCAACAGCCCCAACAAGCGTGAGGGTTTGGTCACAATCTCATGCATCAGCGTGTACACTTTTGAACTTCAACGCATTCCCTTTTGACTGGACAGCACTGTGATCGAAACCTGGAAAAACTTTCTGCAAGCGCAAGGCGCACATTTCGCGCATGACGTCCTGCAACACTATGGACACCCCGAACCGGAATTGAACGCCGCATTGAGCGGCACCATTGTCGCGGATTTATCTCAATTGGGGATCATTGCATTTCGTGGCGAAGAGACCGCCGCCTTCCTGCAGGGCCAGCTGACCAATGATGTACGTGTGCTCCATGCTGACGTCGCTCAATGGAATGGCTACTGCAGCCCCAAGGGTCGTCTGCTCGGCAATTGTTTGATGTGGCGCCAGGGTGAGGACTATTGCCTGCAGTTGTCCGGCGATATCCTGGCCAGCGTGCACAAGCGAATGGCCATGTTCATCATGCGCGCCAAAGTCCAGGCGCGCGATGCCAGTGACGAAACCGTACGGCTGGTGGTGGCGGGTAAACAGGCCGCAGCAGCAGTGTCAGCGGCCATGGGCACCCTGCCCGAAGCCACCATGCGTTCGGTTGCGGTTGATGCAGGCCACGTCATACGCGTGAGTGAAGACAAGTTTGTACTCTCGATCGCACCTTCACATGCGGAAGTGGTGTGGAATACGTTGCGCGAAACGGCCACACCGGTCGGCGCCCCCGTATGGGACTGGCTACGGCTTAATGCGGGCATCCCCATGATTGTCGCCGCGACGCAGGAGCAGTTCGTCCCGCAAATGGTCAACCTTGAGGTCATCGGCGGCGTGAACTTCCAGAAAGGCTGTTACCCCGGTCAGGAAATCGTCGCGCGCAGCCAGTATCTCGGCAAGCTCAAGCGTCGCATGTTCCTGGCACATGTGGACGCCGAAGCCGCTCCAGGCGACAGCCTGTACAGTGCTGATTTTGAAGGCCAGGTCACCGGCACAATTGTGAACGCAGCGCCTGCCCCTGGCGGCGGTTTTGATGTGCTGGCGGTCGCCCAGGTCGAAAGCGCCAATACCCAGACCCTGCATTTAAAAGAAGTAAATGGCGCAGCGCTCACACTGAAGCCTTTGCCCTACGCGATGCCCGAATGACATGCGTCTACATCTACTATCGCATTGACCCGCAGCAAACTGAACTCGCGGCATCCCGTATCGATACGCTTTTGTCCGGGTTGACGAGCTACTGCAACCGCCCGCCGCGGCGGTTGATCCGCTGTGACGATCAGACAACCTGGATGGAGATATACGAAGGGATTGCCGACATGCAGGCGTTTACCGTGGCGCTGAATGCAGCAGTCCAAGTCCATCAGTGCAGTGACTTCACGCTCCAGGAACGCCACCTGGAGTGTTTCATTGCTCCGGAGTTTGAATAAAACCCCGAATCAATCTTCTTCGATCACCGGCACGCGCGCAGCAAGCGCACATAACAATTCATAGCTGTTGGTTCCAGCTGACGCAGCGACTGCATCGACTGGCATGCCCTCGCCCCACAATACAACTGGCGATCCGATCCCGGCTTCATCACAGTCGCTCAAGTCAACGCACAGCATATCCATCGATACCCGGCCCAGGGTCCGGCTCATCTGGCCGTTGACCAAAATGGGCGTACCGGTTGAAGCATGGCGCGGATAACCATCGGCGTAGCCACACGCCACCACACCTACACGCATGGCACGCTCAGCACGATATAACAGGCCATATCCCACACCTTCACCCGGCTGCAAGGTCTGCACACCAATGACTTCGGACTGCAGCGTCATCGCGGGGCGCAGGCCTAAATCAGCGGCCGATTGATCGGTATAAGGAGACGCCCCATACAACATGATGCCTGGGCGCGTCCACATGCCCTGTGCTTCCGGGTAGCGCAGCAAGGCAGCCGAATTGGCAGTGCTCCAGGGCAAATCATGCACGGCGGTTTTGGTGAGGAAGGGGGTGAGCTGCCAGCTCACACCGGCCGCTTCATCCGCCTGGGCGTAGTGCGTCATCAAGGTGATGCCCGCGATGCCGGGCAGGCTTTTCAGGCGCGCGACGATGGCTTCATGATCGGCGAGCGGAAACCCGAGTCGATGCATGCCACTGTCAAATTTAAGAAATACCTGAATAGGCCGGGCCGGCGGCTGATGCGCCAGCCAGTCGAGTTGGCCGGCATGATGCAACACCGGACTCAAGTCCAGTTCAGCGCAGGTGGCTATCTCGTGGGGACCAAATATCCCTTCCAATAGCATGATGGGCAGTTCGACGCCCATCAATCTCAGATTGGCCGCTTCTTCCAGCGTCAGCACGGCAAAACCATCGGCTGCGGCAAACGCGCGGCGCGCACGCGACAGACCATGGCCGTACGCATTGGCCTTGACCACCGCAAACACTTTCGCGGCACCCGAGTGCTTGCGAGCCACTCGCAGGTTGTGCGCCATTGCGCCGATGGAGATGCGTGCCTGAATCGGACGCATGCTTAGTACGACCCTGGCTGTGCCAGCGATTCAAACCGTGTGTATTCGCCTATGAATGCCAGCCGCACGGTCCCGATCGGGCCATTACGCTGCTTGCTGATGATGATTTCTGCCGTGCCCTTGTCCTGCGTATCGGGGTTATAAACTTCGTCGCGGTAGATGAACAGGATGACGTCGGCATCCTGCTCGATGGCGCCCGATTCACGCAAATCGGACATGACCGGGCGCTTGTTGGGCCGTTGCTCCAGGCCGCGGTTCAGCTGTGACAATGCGACAACCGGTACTTGCAGCTCTTTCGCCAGCCCCTTTAGCGCACGGGAGATTTCCGAGATCTCCGTTGCCCGGTTTTCACCGGAGCCGCTGCCCGACATCAGCTGCAGGTAATCGATCACGATCAACCCCAACTTGCCACACTGCCGCATCAAACGACGTGCTCGTGCACGTAATTCGAGCACATTCAGGCCCGGGGTTTCATCGATAAACACAGGGGCTTCGTTGAGCTTGCCTAACGCATAGGTCAGGCGTTGCCAATCGTCCTCGCCCAGCTTGCCGGTACGTAACCGGTGCTGGTCGAGCTTGCCGACCGAACCAATCATCCGCATTACCAACTGAGTGCCGCCCATTTCCATCGAGAACACCGCCACCGGCAGGCCGGTATCGAGCGCGACGTTTTCTGCAATGTTGAGCGAGAAAGCGGTTTTACCCATCGACGGCCGCCCGGCGACAATGATGAGATCGCCCGGCTGAAACCCCGAGGTTTTCTGGTCAAGATCGTGGAAGCCAGTTGGCACACCTGTTATGCCCGAATCGTTATCGCGGTGATACAACTCGTCGATGCGTTCGACGACCTCTTTCAACAAGGGTTTGATTTCGGTGAAGCCCGCCTGCCCCCGGCTGCCGGATTCGGCAATTTCGAACACTTTGGCTTCCGCTTCGTCGAGCAATTGCGAAGCACTGCGCCCGGCCGGCGCATAGGCCGTATCAGCAATGCCGGTAGCCACTTCGGCCAACCGGCGCATCACCGAACGCTCACGCACGATTTCGGCATAGCGCCGGATGTTGGCCGCCGATGGCGTATTGCTCGCCAATGCCACGATATACGTCAGGCCCCCCACGCTTTCGAGCTGTCCCATCGACTGCAAGGCTTCAGCTACGGTGACGGCATCCGCCGGCCGATTCTCGGCAATCTGTCGCACAATAGACCGAAGGATCTGACGATGATCCAGGCGGTAGAAATCAGACTCGGATACCACATCTCCAATGCGGTCCCATGCGCTGTTGTCCAGCAGCAAGCCCCCCAGCACCGCTTGTTCGGCTTCCAGTGAATGGGGTGGCAGGCGCATTTGCGCCAGTTGGGGATCAGAAGTTGTCGTCAATGAGTGGATAGCAGCCATGGCAGGATTCTAGTCCCCTGCCCTGACCCGACCAAGGGATAAGCTTGTGGATAAAGCCTGAACAGCCGGGTATATCTACATGATGCCAACAAAAAAGGGAGCCGAAGCTCCCTTTTTGGGTTTGACGCGGTCGAGCTTATTGTTCGGCAGTCACCACAACGGTCACGTTAGCCATGACGTCGTGGTGCAAACCGAGAACCACAGCGTATTCGCCAATGGCCTTGAAAGGACCATCAGGCAAACGCACTTCGGTTTTGGACACGTCATGTCCCTGCGCAAGCAATGCGGCAGCGATATCCGCATTGGAAATCGAACCGAACAAACGACCGTCGACGCCAGCCTTCTGGCTCACGGTTACGCTGAAACCTTCCAGCTTGGCAGCGCGTGCCTGAGCTTCAGCCAGTTTATCAGCCGCCACGCGCTCCAATTCGGCTTTCTGCACCGCAAACGCATCCATGTTGGCTTGCGTGGCACGGCGTGCACGGCCGGTGGGAATCAGAAAGTTGCGGGCGAAGCCGTCTTTCACTTTTACGACGTCACCCAGATTGCCCAGGTTAACGACTTTATCCATCAAAATCACTTGCATGGTCGTCTCCTAATCAATGCAGATCGGTGTAGGGCATAAGCGCCAGAAAGCGCGCACGCTTGATCGCGGTGCCCAGTTGACGCTGATAACGCGCCTTGGTACCGGTGATGCGGGCCGGAATGATACGGCCATTTTCTGCGATGAATTCCTTCAGCACATCGATGTCCTTGTAATCGACTTCAACCACCTTGTCGACGGTGAAGCGGCAGAATTTACGACGCTTGAAGAGACCACGATTACCACTATCGCGACCACCTTTTTTGGCGAACTTGCCGCCTGATTTACCACCCATGGGACGTGCCATGATTATTCCTTTTCGATTCGATTCAATATCAAGATCAATTGCCGGCTATTCACGCTGCGTCGATTCAACGCACCCTCCAGTTTGACCTGCGTTCCAGTGGTCAGCTTTGCCAGTTGGCCTGCAAGTGACCCACTTGCCTGTACTGTCAATTCACATTCCACCTGCCTGCTCTGAGCGGCCACTTCCTGATTGCTGCGATGATGAACGACCGCTTCGGCAATGGGCACACCCGCTGGGCTGTAACGCAAAGGCTCGACCTGTATAAGGGCTCCGCTAATAACCAGCCTATTCACTCATTCCGGCCACTCAGGCAGCGGCGGGCTGTTCAGCCGCAGCTTCTGCCTTGTCGGCTTCCGGCTTGTCGGCCTCCGGCTTGGCACTTTCCAGAATGTCACGCGACTTCTCTTCCTTCATCATCGGCGATGCCGTGGTCACGGCATCGTCACGCTTGATGGTCAGATGACGCAGCACGGCATCGTTGAATTTGAAGCCATGCTCAAGCTCGTCCAGCGTTTCCTGGTCGCACTCGATGTTCATCAGAACATAGTGAGCCTTGTGAACTTTCTGGATCGGGAAAGCCATCTGACGACGCCCCCAGTCTTCCAGACGGTGAACGCTGCCACCACGCGTAGCGAGGTTGGCGCGATAGCGCTCGATCATGGCGGGGACTTGCTCGCTCTGATCGGGATGGACGATGAATACAATTTCATAATGCCGCATTTTGTTCCTTTCGGTTCAGCCCCCCGCTGCGGTGCGGCGCGGTGGAGCAAGGTCAAATCACCCCAAGCCAGAATAACCGGGGCAAAAAACGATCCCCAGCAAACTGGGGATCAAGAATCATACGCTTTTTGCCTGGCAAATCAAGCATTCAACCACCCACCAGCCGCCAAGTTACATGACGCAGTCGACGTAGTACTTGGTTTTGCCATCGACGACTTCTTCGACAAAACCATGCACATCGGTTTCAAAGCCGGGGAATTTTTCGTTAAATTCGCGGGTGAACTGCAAATAACGCACGATAGTGGCATTAAAGCGCTCGCCCGGAATCAGCAAGGGGATACCCGGCGGATATGGGGTCACCAGCATGGCGGTGATACGGCCTTCGAGCTGATCAAGCTCGACCCGCTCAATTTCACGGTGGGCCATCTTGGCAAAGGCATCGGCTGGTTTCATCGCGGGAGCCATTTCCGACAGATACATTTCAGTCGTCAGGCGCGCCACATTATTGGCCTTGTAAATCATATGGATCTGATCGCACAAATCCTTGAGGCCAGTTTTCTCATAACGCGGATGCTTGACGATGAACTCGGGCAGCACGCGCCACAACGGCTGGTTTTCATCGTAATCAGCCTTGAACTGCTGCAGCGCGGTTACCAGCGTATTCCAGCGGCCCTTGGTGATGCCTATGGTGAACATGATGAAAAACGAATACAGACCGGTTTTTTCAACGATCACGCCGTGCTCGGCCAGATACTTGGTGACGATCGCAGCCGGGATACCCCAGTCGGCAAACTCGCCTTCCATGTCCAGACCCGGCGTGATTACCGTCGCCTTGATCGGATCGAGCATGTTGAAACCCGGTGCGATGTGGCCAAACTCGTGCCAGCGTTCGTCGTTTCCGAGCATCCAGTCTTCGCGATCACCAACACCTTCGTCGGCGAGCTTCTGTGGGCCCCAGACCTTGAACCACCAGGAATCGCCAAACTCCTCATCGACCTTGCGGATGGCGCGGCGGAAATCCAGCGCCTCGCGGATGGATTCTTCCACTAACGCAGGACCGCCGGGCGGCTCCATCATTGCCGCCGCCACATCGCACGAGGCAATGATCGCGTACTGCGGCGAGGTCGAGGTATGCATCAGATACGCTTCGTTGAAGCGATGAAAGTCGAGTTTGCGATTCTCCGAGTCCTGCACCAGGATTTGCGACGCCTGACTCAAGCCCGCGAGCAGCTTGTGCGTGGACTGGGTGGCAAACACCAGTGCATCCTTGGCGCGCGGCCGGTTCTTGCCGATGGCGTGCATGCCGCAGTAAAAATCATGGAAAGTCGCGTGCGGTAGCCAGGCCTCGTCGAAATGCAGGGTATCGATGTAATCGCCGAGCAGTTCTTTGATCATGTCGACGTTGTACAGGATGCCATCGTAGGTCGACTGGGTGATGGTCAGAATACGCGGCTTGCGTTTCACATCCTTGGCGAATGGATGCGCATCGATTTTCTTCTGGATATTTTCCGGGCGGAATTCGTCGAGCGGAATCGGTCCGATGATGCCGTAATGGTTGCGTGTCGGTGTCAGGAAGATCGGGATTGCGCCACACATTATGATCGCGTGCAGGATGGACTTGTGGCAGTTACGGTCGACCACGACGATGTCGCCCGGCGCAACTGTGGCGTGCCACACCATCTTGTTGGACGATGAAGTACCGTTGGTGACAAAGAACAGGTGATCGCAATTGAAGATACGTGCGGCGTTGCGCTCCGACGCGCCTACCGGACCGGTGTGATCCAGTAATTGCCCCAATTCATCCACCGCGTTGCAAACGTCAGCACGCAGCAGGTTCTCGCCAAAAAACTGGTGGAACATCTGGCCAATTGGAGATTTCAAAAACGCCACGCCACCCGAGTGACCCGGGCAGTGCCAGGAATAGGAGCCGTCTGCAGCGTAATGCGTCAATGCACGAAAGAAAGGCGGCACCAACGATTCAAGGTAGGTCCGCGCTTCGCGCAGAATGTAGCGCGCCAAAAACTCGGGCGTGTCTTCCAGCATGTGGATGAATCCACTGAGTTCGCGCAGGATGTCGTTGGGGATATGCCGCGAGGTGCGGGTCTCGCCGTGCAAAAAAATCGGGATCTCCGCATTTCGGAAACGCACTTCCTCAACAAAACTGCGCAACTTTTGCAGCGCAATATTGGTGTCTTCGTCCGAACCCGCCAGCTCTTCATCGTCGATCGATAGCACAAACGCCGATGCGCGCGCCTGCTGCTGGGCAAACGAGGTCAAGTCGCCATAGTTGGTGACGCCGAGTACTTCGATGCCTTCTTTCTCGATGGCTTCGGCAAGCGTGCGGATACCCAGGCCCGATGCATTCTCGGAGCGAAAGTCTTCATCAATAATTACAACGGGAAAGCGGAAGCGCATGGCGGCTCCTGAATGAGAGCATGGGAAAGACGCAGATTGTACGATGCCTGCAAGACGCAGACCTTAAGTTTTGGGTAGGGTCACACCAATCTGGCCCTGATATTTGCCGCCGCGGTCACGATACGACACCTCACATATTTCATCCGATTCGAGGAACAGCATCTGCGCAACGCCCTCGTTGGCGTAAATACGTGCGGGCAAAGGTGTGGTATTGGAAAACTCCAGCGTCACATGGCCTTCCCACTCGGGTTCAAGCGGGGTGACGTTGACGATGATGCCGCAGCGCGCGTAAGTACTCTTGCCCAGGCAAATTGTCAGCACGCTGCGCGGGATACGGAAATATTCAACGGTGCGCGCCAATGCGAACGAATTGGGCGGGATGATGCAGGAATCACCGATGACTTCAACGAAGGAGTTCGGGTCGAACGCCTTGGGATCGACAATCGTGGTATTGATATTGGTGAACAGCTTGAATTCGCTGGCGCATCGCACGTCGTAGCCGTAGCTCGACGTGCCATACGACACGATGGACTTGCCTGCATTTTGTTTGACCTGACCCGGTTCAAACGGTTCGATCATGCCATGCTCAGCCGCCATCTGGCGGATCCATCGGTCAGACTTAATGCTCATCAGGTATTGGAAATCACGATATTGGGGAATTTATTGGAATGATCCACCGAAGTTTCGCCAATCTTAACAGCAACGCGACGAGCGATCTTTTTGTAGATTTCAGTCACACGGCCTTCCGGATCGGACACCACCGATGGCCTGCCGGAATCGGTATCGGCACGGATCGCTCCATCTAACGGCAAAGCGCCGAGGAACTCGACACTGTAGTCCTTGCACATGCGCTCGCCGCCACCTTCGCCGAAGATGCGTTCTTCATGACCACAGCTTGAACAGATATGCAGGCTCATGTTCTCGACCACTCCCATGATCGGAATGCCGACTTTCTCGAACATTTTCAGTCCTTTGCGGGCATCGATCAACGCGATGTCCTGTGGCGTGGTGACGATCACCGCGCCGGTCACCGGCACACGCTGCGCCAGCGTCAACTGAATGTCGCCCGTGCCTGGCGGCAAGTCGACCACCAGATAGTCCAACTCGCTCCAGTTGGTATTGTTCAGCAGTTGCTCCAGCGCCTGCGTCACCATCGGGCCGCGCCACACCATCGGGGTTTCGACGTCGATCAGGAAACCGATCGACATGGCCTGAATGCCATGACCGATTAGCGGATCGAGGTTCTTGCCGTCGGTGGACTCGGGCTTCTCGGTAATACCCAGCATGGTCGGCTGCGACGGACCGTAGATGTCAGCGTCCAGCATGCCGACACGTGCGCCTTCAGCGGACAGCGCCAGCGCCAGGTTAACAGCGGTGGTGGACTTGCCCACGCCGCCCTTGCCTGAAGCCACAGCAATGATGTTCTTCACATTGGGAATCAGCTTGACGCCGCGCTGCACGCTGTGCGACACGATCTTGAAACTGACGGTCGCCGTGGCAGCGGTCACGCCATCCAAGCTTTTAATCTTGTCTTCGACCTGCTGCTTGATGGTGGCCAACTGACTCTGTGCGGGGTAGCTCAGCAGAATATCGACCGTTACCGCGCCGCCATCAATCTTGATGTTGCGGGCGGATTTGGTCGAGACATAGTCTTTTTGGGTGTTGGGATCAACCAACTCTTTCAGTGCAGTTAGCACCTGAAGTTCAGAAACGGCCATGTTTGCTCCAGCGGGTTAATAAGTAATCGAGCATTTTAACGAATTCTGCTGCTGAGAGCGAACGAAAACGCTACAAACACGTGGGTTTCCCTGCAGTTTGCAGGGGCATTGATGGCTTTTTAGCGGCAGGGGGCCACGACGCCTTGCGTCCAGCACATGCGGGGTTTGGCGGGTGGAGCTGTTTTAACCGTACGCTTTTTCACCGGCGCCGCAATACGCCGGTTACGTTGTTTTTTGACCGGCGCAATCGCCTTCACAACCGGCTCAACGGACGGCAACAGGGCCAGCAAGTCGACAACCGGTGTGGGGGCAACCGGCCCATAGTCAACAAATACCGGACTAACCTGCGCATCCACCATGGGTGCTGCCGGCTCGGGAACAGGCTGATTGATGGCCAGCGGCTCGATTTTCGCAAGTACAGCATGATCGATCGCCACACCCGGCGCGTCAGATAAGGATTGTTTGGTTTGAGTTGCGCCTGCATCCAGTACCGGGGGTTTGGATTCGATAACCGATGCGGCCCTGGATGGGGCACCGGCTGCAGGCAGCGTCACGACGGGAGACGACGAAACCGGGCCATATCCCACTACCTGATCTGGAACAGGCAAGGGTAAAGGCGGCAATGCCGATTCACCTGCCTGAAAGCGCATAGGAGCCGGCGCGGTTGCCTGACGCCCTCCGTCAATCGACGATACCGACCCCGCCGCCATCGGCTTGGATGGGGGCAGATCCAGTTTGACCACAGGCGTATCGGCTACAGGCCCATACGACACGCCATTCATCCCGGGCGGCAGCGACTGGGGCACCATCACCCACACAAATGGCACCCAGGTGATCTGTGGCGCCGTGGGCATCATCATGGCAGGTGGAAAGTTCGGCGGCATGGGCCACATCATGCCGGGTGGCAGCGCCCAGGCCTGACCCGGCATTCCACCGGGAAAAGGCATCATGTTCGGCCATGCCAGCATGGGAGGCATCATCACAGGGGGCATGGGCACCGCGGCCGGTTCACGGACAGGCGGGCCCGTCAGCGCAGGCTCCGGGTCAGCTGCCCATGCCAGGCCCGTGCTCAGCAGGAGCGCTGCCGCACACGCCGCCCTGGTTTCTGGCCAATACATATGTTCTCCTTTGCCGATATCGCTCTGGATGTCTGAACAACGCAGTCGAACGTCGCTAATGCCGCTCCGCGTAGTGACCCACCAGAACGGCTTCCGGAACGCGTAAGCGAATAGCCGCGGCCAGTTCGCTGATTGCGCCCGGACGAGGACGAAGCGATATCCAAAGCAGGTTGAGTTTCAGATTCAAATCTGCGAACACCACATCCTGATGCAATGCCAAAACAGATTGAATCGCTCGCGATGTCTGCTCAATCTCACCCGAAGACCGGTTTCGCAAGCGCGGGATCAGCATCATGAAATCGGTTAACCGATGACCCGCGCTATCACGGGTAGGGGCGATCTGCCACAAGGGGCGAGCTGGCTCGGGTTCGTGAACTGCAGACAGTGTGGTGGAAGCATAGACCCGGATCTTCATCGCGCCACCCATACCGATTCAAGATTTGAGCTGCAAATCCAGTGTTGCGCCGTGATGAAGGCATCCACGACGAGCACCTTGTCGGGGATGCCGCGTGTCCTTGCTCAGGAAATGCTCCAGTTCTTCGAGCGCCAAACGATACACATCGCGCTTGAAATCGACCACAGCATCCATTGATACCCAGTATTCATTCCACCGCCAGGCATCAAATTCAGGGTGACTGCTCGCACGTAGCGATACATCGCAATCTCGTCCTGTCAGGCGCAGCAAGAACCATATCTGCTTTTGGCCGCGATAAAGACCGCGATTGTCTCGCCGTGTCCAATGCGCAGGCACGTCATAACGCAGCCATTCACGCGTGCGCCCCAAAATGCGCACGTGATCGGGGAGCAATCCCACTTCTTCCTCCAACTCCCGGAACATGGCCTGTTCCGGCGTTTCCCCCGTATTGATACCGCCTTGAGGAAACTGCCAGGCGTGCTGATTAACGCGCTTGCCCCAGAAAACCTGGTTGTGCGCATTGCACAAAACGATGCCTACGTTCGGGCGGTACCCTTCTCGGTCGATCATGGCCGCCACCATCTGTAAAATTCGATTACTTGTATTCTTTCACATCAGCCGAAAATTGCAAACTGGAAACGCACGGAAACCGGCATTTAGCCATTGTTTTAATTGGATTTTTTAAGACAACGGCTGCGACGGCCACCCGCGTAATGCCGTCATGGCCCGTCAAAACCAGTTCTGTCGTCAAAGCGATGCGCTACGGCCGGACATCCGCCTAATCGAGTAGAGGGGCGATTCCATCGGCCCATTGAAAGTCCCGGGCAAATCCCCGCAGATCCAGGCCAAAGTGTTTGGATCGCTCGGCCAGGTCGGGTTTCGCCTGCTCAAATCGCAACGCCGCGCCGGGCTCCTTGAAGGCCAACACAATGACATTGGTCTTCTGTTGAACCGAAATCCAGCCGGTTGTCCCGTCGAACGCTCGCGAAAGACGTGCGAAATACTCAGCAAACTCAGCGTCATGCCCCCATAAATTGACGACCAACACGCCGCCAGGCTTGAGCACACGGCGACAAGCCGTGTAAAACGCCTGGGTTGCCAGGGCTTCAACCTGATTCCCCGCATCAAAACCATCCAGCAAAATGACATCTGCGCTATCCGGATGTTGTTTGACATAGAAAGCGCCGTCAGCCTCGACCACCGTCAAGCTTGCGTCATCGGGAGGCAACTCGAATTGCGTACGCGCCGCCGCGATCACTCGCGGATCGATTTCCACCGCAGTCACATGGGTGTGCGGAAGATGCTTACGTATGAACTTGGCGAGCGACCCCCCGCCCAGCCCCACCATCAAAACATGCTGTGGCGCGGCATTGAATATCAAAAAACTCATCATGGCGCGCGTATAAGCGAGCTCCAGATCCCAGGGTCGGCTCACCCGCATCGCACTCTGGATGGCGCAACTTCCCAGACGGAGCGTGCGCAATCCCCGCTCTTCCACCACTTCCATTCCGTCGTCGTCTGCACGACGTTTTCCAAACTTCAAGCGCATAACTGCCATATCCTCAAAATGAGCGCGAAAGATTACACGTCCGCACGCTAAAATACTGCTTTTACTCACGATTACTTAAATCATGCTTGCCAGTCAGTTTTTCATTTCCACCACCAAGGAGGCCCCATCGGAAGCTGAACTGGTGAGCCACAAGCTCATGCTGCGAGCAGGTTTGATCAAGCGGCTGGGATCTGGGCTCTATACCTGGATGCCGCTGGGCCTGCGCGTGTTGCGCCGGGTGGAAGCCGTGGTGCGCGAGGAAATGAACCGTGCCGGTGCAATTGAATTGCTGATGCCGGCAGTTCAACCCGCAGAATTATGGGAAGAAACCGGACGCTGGGCCTTGTTTGGGCCGCAAATGCTCAAATTCAAGGACCGCCACAAGCGCGATTTCTGCTTTGGCCCCACCCACGAAGAAGTGATTACCGATATTGCGCGCCGCGAAATCAGGAGCTATCGCCAGCTGCCGCTGAATTTTTACCAGATCCAGATGAAGTTTCGCGACGAAATCCGTCCCCGTTTCGGTGTCATGCGCGCGCGCGAATTCCTGATGAAGGATGCCTATTCCTTTCACCCCAACAAGGAAAGTCTCGCGGCCACCTACCAAATCATGTATGACGCCTATACCCGGATTTTCACCCGGCTCGGGCTGACGTTCCGGGCGGTTGCCGCTGACACTGGCGCCATTGGCGGATCGGGTTCGCACGAATTCCACGTGCTGGCCGATTCTGGCGAAGATCTCCTCGCCTACTGCCCTGATTCCGACTACGCGGCCAACGTCGAATTGGCCGAGGCGATAGCCCCCGCCACTGCTCGCCCCAGCGCCGCGCAAACCCTGCAGCAAGTGGCCACGCCTGGCGTCAAAACCATAGACGAGGTCGCCGCCCTGCTCAAGATCACGGCCAGCCAGACCGTTAAAACACTCATTGTGGATGGAACGGATGGTCCGGTCGCGCTGCTGGTTCGAGGCGACCACGTACTGAATGAAGTCAAGGCCAAAAAAGTCGCGGGCGTCAAAACGCCCTTTGCACTGGCCAGTGAAGCTGCTGTGCGTGCCGCCACCGGTTGTGCGCCTGGCTCGGTTGGTCCGGTTGGTCTGAAACTGTCCATCGTGGCCGACCGCTCCGTCGCAGCCATGAGTGATTTCGTGTGTGGGGCCAATATTGAAGGCGAGCACCTCACCGGCGTCAATTGGGGACGCGACTTGCCAGAGCCGCTTGTCGCCGACCTGCGCAACGTCGAGGCAGGTGACCCCTGCCCGGATGGCAAAGGCAGTTTAAAACTATGCCGCGGCATCGAAGTGGGACATGTGTTCCAGCTTGGCAGCAATTATTCACGGGCAATGGAGGCAAGCTATCTGGACGAAGCGGGCAAGTCACAAGCCCTCGAAATGGGCTGCTACGGCGTCGGGGTCTCGCGTATCGTGGCTTCGGCCATCGAGCAGCATCACGATGACAAAGGCATTATCTGGCCCCAGGCCATGGCACCGTTTTTGCTGGTCATTGTGGCAATCGGCTATGGTAAGAGCGAAATGGTCAAAACAGCGGCCAAACAGTTGTACGCCGATTTGACTGCGGCCGGCCACGATGTTTTATTGGATGATCGTGACGAACGGCCCGGTGTCATGTTCGCCGATGCTGAATTGATCGGTATACCGCACCGTGTCACGGTAGGTGAACGCGGATTGAAAGACGGGCTGATCGAGTACCAGCCGCGTCAAAATAACGCCGGCCAGCCCACTGAGCCGCAGAAAATTGGCTTAAACGACGCATTCGAATTTTTGACAGAACGACTGAAACACTGACATGAAAACCCGGACTCACATCGGCCTGATACTGATCGCACTCACCCTGACACTCCCTGTGCAAGCAGGCGGACAACGGGAAGAAGCGATGTCCGCCAATGTGCGTTCGTCCCTGCAACGTGGGCTGGCCGATACCGCGGTGACCCGCACCGCATTCAGCAATGTCGTGGATGAAGCCGCCTGGCTGAAAGACATGTCACGCCGGCTGGCCAAGCGCATGCCGGATGAGTCCGAGCGTATGGAGTTTCTGACCACCCTGCACTGGGAAGCCGCCCGTGCCGGCGTAGACCCCCAACTCATGCTGGGGTTGATTCAGGTCGAAAGCGGCTTCAGAAAGTATGCGGTGTCGCCAGTTGGCGCACGCGGTTACACGCAGGTCATGCCGTTCTGGGTCAAGGCAATTGGTAACCCCGATCACAATCTGTTCCAACTGCGAACGAATCTACGCTACGGCGCATTGATCCTGCGCCATTACATCGACATTGAGCGCGGCGACCTGTTTCGGGCACTGGGGCGTTACAACGGTAGCCTGGGTCGCCCTGAATACCCCACACTGGTAGTGGGCGCCTGGAAGCGGCATTGGGATTACACCCCCAACACCCGATCGGTTGAGGTGACACCGGCTTCACGCAGCTAAGCCAGCCTTTATTGGCCCCAGGCCAAGCGACTGACTCAGATCAAATTCATCAGGGCCGTCCGGCTTTCATCACAACCAGCGTTTTAGGCTGGCACTCCGCCGCCACCACCAAACCCGGTGCGCCGGACACTCGCTCCACCACGCCATCGAATGGGGCTTTGAGCTCGGCATCGTTCAGATTCTGCTGGGCAATGACGCGACGCGCATTCGCTGCTGACAAACCCGCCTGTGCCCGAGCATGGCGCAAGGTCGCGGCTTCGAGTTCAGACGTCGAAGACACGGTACGGTTGAACATTTCCTGCGCCCGGTCCAGCTCCCGTTTGGCATCTGCCTCATCCGCCTGTGCCCGTGCATGTTCTGCGCTGGCCTCATCCAGGCGCGCCTGCAAAATGGTTTTGTCCAGCCGCAGTAAAACAGTGCCTTTGCTGACACGCTGCCCGGCTTTGACTAGCACTTGATCCACCACGCCTGACACCCGGGTGGTTAATTCGACTGTATCGGCTGCCCAAACTGGGGATGCAACGCATACGCCCCATCCAGCCAAAACGATTGCAAGCAGGCTCCGTGTCATTTTTTTGCTCCCTCAACAGGCGGCAGGCTGCCGCCAGACAATGCATCCAGTCGCGCCAAAGCCAGTGCCAACCGGTATTCCACCTGTTTGCGGCGCAACAATGCCAATTGCGTTTCAGCCATGCTCGCACCCAGGTTCGTTTTAAGTTCAAGCTCGTATTCAGCGCGTGCACGCTCCAGCATCCAGTCGCGAAACTCCATTTGTTTGTCAGCCGCCGCCCGCCCGCTGTCTCGCAGCCAGGCGACCTCCTGCAGACTCGTAAAAATGGTTTCAGCCAAATCCCGCCTGAGCTTTTCCATCTCAGCGGAGAGACGCTCTTTTTGGGCCAGTTCGCGCGCCGCTCGCGCGTCCACGCGTGCGCCCTGATACAGGGGAATATTGAACACCAGCCCCGCACTCAAGTCATCGCGCGTACTGGAAGTTCGGCTGTACCCGCCGCCCACCACTTCGGCATCGAGCGTGGGGCGGTTATCCGCGCGTATGGCCGCAACCCGCGCATCAGCAGCCCCGAGCTGGGCCTGCAAGGCCAGAATGCGTGGATTTTTTTGCATCGCCCAGGCCAATAAAGACTCATAGTCGGGCACTGGGCGCGCATTGTCTTTTAATTGTGGCTCGGCCAGCTCGGACGGAAACTGACCCGGGAGATTCATCGCGTGGGCCAGCTTCTGGCGTGCGCTGCTCATGCGTTGTTGCCCTGCATAGCGTCGCTCACGCACATCCTGATAACTCGCTTCGAGGCGCAACAGTTCCGGCTGGCTGATCTGCCCCACCTCGAACCGTTTTTTGGCATTATCGAAAGCGACGTAAGTCACGGCCATCAGCTCATTGTCTGCGGCGTATTGCATGTCTGCGAGCAGTACATCGAAATAACGCGCCATGATATCCAGGCGACGGGCATTCCCGACACTGAACAAAACTGCCTGGCGTGCCGATATTTCCTGGTCTGCCGCGGCGATGGCCTGGCTGGTCCGGCCAAAATCGTAGAGGGATTTTCGGGCAACGATGCGCGCGACATTGTCAGGCTTCCAGTCGCCGTCCGGGCGATGCCCAGTGCGCAAGCTGCCGTCCAGATACAGATTGAAATCCTGCCGGCTTTCTGCCTGATCACGGTCGGCACGCGCCATGGCCAATTCGCTTTCCGCTACGCGACGATCGGGATGCGGTGCGTTTACGCTTGCCAGTGCCTCTTCAAGCGTAAGCGGTGCTGCGGATGCAGGTGCAGCTAGCGCGCACGTCAACAAGACCCACCGGAGTGCGCCTCTCATTTGCCTTGTTTGTACTTGGTGAAATGCTGAGTGGCATAAGCCCCATCAGCCACAAACTTACCGAGCAGGAGTAGCTCGGCTTTATCCTTGGTGGGACCGGTATGGCGGGCGACCAGTTTGCCGTCCAGATCAAAAAAAAGCAGCGTAGGTGTGGCGCGGACCCGATGCTGGAACGCGAAATCTTTTTCGGTAGTGGCTTTGCCTTGAAAGTCGGTCAGCTCGGTATCGCCATTCACGTCGATTGAATACACCAGAAATTGCGCACGGTAAGCGTCCTGAACCTCGGACTGATTCAGAATGGTGGTTTTCATGCGTTCGCAAAATGGGCAGGCATCCATCTCGAAGAACAGGAAAATGCCCTGTTTGCCCTGTTTCCTGGCCTCCTGCAAATCGGCTTGCAAATCGCCGAATTTTGGTTGGAAGAAAAAATTGCCCGGATCGCGTGTCTCGGCCCATGAAGGCACCGCAAACAACAACAAAAATGCGATGAGTAGTTGACGCATGAAGTCTCCTTGTTACCGCCCGCTTATATTGATATTGACTGCAAGATTACTTGCTGGCTCGTACGTTCTTGCTGCTGATATAGGTTTCGACCGCTTCACGTGTGAGAGCGCCCACCTGCTGCGCAACCATTTTACCTTCAGGGTTGAACAAATAGGTGGTTGGCAAACCCTGCATGGGCCCAATCTGGTTCACAATTTTAGGTGTGCCCAACACTATCGGATAGGTCACCAGCAAACCTTCTGCAAAATCTGTCACCTGCTTGGACGACTTGTAATCCATCGCGATACCAATGACCACAAGGTTGTTTTTCTTGGTTTCGTGTAGTGCTATCAAATCCGGAATCTCTTCCAGGCAAGGGGGACACCAGGTGGCCCAGTAATTCACCAGCACCCATTTCCCCTTGTAGCCTGACAAGGAATGAGACTTGCCGTTGGTATCCGTTACCTTGAAATCTGCGGCCTGCGCGCTCATCACCACCAGCGTCATCATTGCCAGTACGAGCCCCGCCAGCCACATCGGATAAAATTGCCTTCTGTGTAACGTCTGCATTGGTTTTCCCATCATGAATGAACTGCGTACTGAAAAAGACTCACTTGGCGAGGTCCAGGTTCCCAAGGATGCCTGGTATGGCGCACAAACTGCCCGAGCTATAGTCAATTTTCCCATTTCCGGGCGCCGTCCGGATAAGGATTTCGTACTAGCCCACGTCCGTATAAAAGTCGCTGCCGCACACGCCAACTGCCAGCCGGGCTGGCTGTCCGAGCAAAAGCGCGATGCGATCGCCGCTGCCTGCGAAAAAATTCTAGCTGGTGATTATCTCGACCAGTTCGTGGTCGACCGCTTTCAGGCCGGCGCCGGCACGAGCCACAACATGAACAGCAACGAAGTCATCGCCAACCTCGCCAACGTGGCGCTGGGCGGTGAAAAAGGCGCGTACACACCGGTCAACCCCAACGACGATGTCAACATGGGGCAGTCGACCAACGACACCATCCCCACCGCCATCCGCCTCGCCGTTCTGGCCAAATTGCCGCGCCTGACTGCAGCGGTAAACAGCATGGCTGCTGAATTTACCCGCCTGGCCGAGCGCGAAAAAGACACCGTCAAATCCGGCCGTACCCACTTGCAGGACGCCGTGCCCACCACCATCGGCCATGAATTCGCCGGCTACGCCTGGACGCTTGCCCGTTGCGAAGCCGCGCTCGATGCGTTGCGCCCTGCCCTGTGCGAAATCGGCCTCGGCGGCTCGGCGGCCGGCACCGGGCTCAACACCTCGCCGGATTACCCCGCCCGTGCGGCTTCCGAACTGGCGCAACTCACCGGCGAACCGATCCGCGTCGGTCAGTTGGTCGCGCAAATGCAGTCGATGAACGATCTGGCGCGACTATCAGGCGAAATCCGCAACCTTGCGCTGGAACTCACCCGTATTTCCAACGACCTGCGCCTGCTCGCTTCCGGCCCACGCACCGGCCTCGGCGAAATCCAGCTACCCCCAGTGCAGCCGGGCTCCAGCATCATGCCCGGCAAGGTCAACCCGGTGATGTTCGAAATGCTCAACCAGGTCTGCTTCCAGGTGCTGGGGCAGGATGCCGCGGTGAGTTACATGGTGCAAGCCGGGCAGATGGAACTGAACGTGATGATGCCGGCAATGGGCTCCGCGCTGTTCGACGCCATGGACTGGCTCACCAACGCGATGAACGCCGCCACCGAAAAGAATCTCAAAGGCATCGTCGTCAACCGCGAACGCTGCGCGTTCTTCATCCACCAAAGCGTCGCGCTCGCCACCCTGCTCAACACGCAGATCGGCTACAACCAGGCGGCTGAACTCGCCAAGGAATCGGAGAAGTCAGGGCGTCCGGTGCGCGATATCGTGACTGAGCGTGGATTGATGAAGGCTGAGGATTTTGATGCGCTGGTGTTGCAGGCGGCGCATGGCGTGGGGAGTGGGGGCGGAGCGGGTTAAGACGATTCCGTATAACGCGTGTGCCACGCTGGCCGTATGACGTGACTGCCCAACCTTGAATACGGCGTTACTTTGAATACTTCTTTGTGGCCAGCACACCGCCTATCAGGAAAGCGACCGCGCTCAACAGCAGAACCACATTGAAGTTTCTCTGCTGTTCCGCCTCAGACTCGTAAAGCCCAATGCCCAGGTACTCGAACAACATGCCCGACAGGTAGACGAGCGCCCAGCATACGGCGGCCCCAGCCAGGGATCCAATCAAAAACAGCGCGAGTTTTTTTATCATGCGACCTCAAAAACCTTCCCGGCGGACGGAAAGTCGGCGAAGCTAACACCAGATTTCTTCATGGCATATCCCATCCTGATCGCGCACTTATTCTTGAAAAGAAGAGCATCTGCTTCATTTCTACCTTAATCGATCTTTGTTTTTTTGCGCATCTTTACCTTTCTTGCTGTCAAATACTTTGTCTGCGAGCCCCCACAACACAATTCCAATAATTAGAACAGGAATGGCCGCATAGATCGACGAAAAGAATGCCCAGGCAACAAAAGCAGCAAACAAGATAATTCCCGCCACTATCTGCCCAAAAAACTCCGCCAGCCAATAACGAACGCTGCGTTGAGCGGCGCGGGGCAAGACACAACAGGAAACGGCGCGCCGTATCACCGCGTCCGCCTCGAACGCGATGTTGGGCTGAATATAAAGCTCACCGCTTACCCTTTCTTTTTCCGCCTCTCCCCTCTATTAACGTAGAGACCCACCATGCCAATGCTACCCCAGCAATTCCAACTATGACGGCTGCGTATATGGATTCAAAATAAACCCAAGCAACAAAAGCGGCGAATAAGGCAAGGTAGTAAAACATCTGCTCAGATATGCCTGCCAAAAATTGGCGTACATTGCCTATAAGGTTATTTTTCGCGCTACTCATTTGCAGACACCTTTAAGTAACGTAATACGCCCATAAACCGAAAGACAATACGAAGAGCACCGAAGCAACCCAGAGTGAGTTTTTTTGGTGTTGCGCATAGTTAGAGAACCGGCTATACGCGACGTTTCTTTGTATTGAGAAACCAACCTAAGGCTCCGAGTGTGATAACAGAAAATGCGGCAAGATACACTTGAGCGATATAGCTGCGCCCAGCTTCGATGAGAAGCGCGGGCCCCACATCTGGCGAGTGTATTTCAAGAAACAGGCTCAAGAACCATACAGCAGGAAAAACCATCAATATTAAAAGCCACCGCCGGAAATACGTGGCTACCAAACAGGTGACACCTGACGCAATAGCCACCCCCCAGATAAACGAAAGGTTGGGCACCTTGTCGATAACCTCCGCGTATGCGGAGGACAAGTAAAAAATAGCGACGAAAGCAATTAGCGCTTTGGATAGCGCACGGTCAGCGGAATGTAGCATTTCGGCAAGCCCTCCAGTTCTTTCGTGAGTTCCTTTACGAATCTATCCATATGACCCGTGAGGTCGATACAACCAGCGCTTCCTGGTACTTGACCGCCATGTATGAAGAAGCCACCACGGTTATGGGTTTTTGTGGTGGGGTAAGGGTGGATAGTTATGCGGTAATTTCCCCATGCGGCTCGTGGCGTAATACCCAAAGCGCTTTTCACCGAGTTGTTTTCCCACATTTCGTCTAGCTGTATCCAATACTCTCCTTCTGGAATAGGGCCCTTGTATGCAATTGCTTGGCGTGCGGGTGAATATTCAAACTGATTTTTTTCGTTTGGTTTGCCAGATACCGCGGGAAGCACAACTGCGGATTTCAGTCCCAATCCCTTAAGCCATCTGCCATCGAATGTAAGACTTAGCGCCGTGCGTCCGCAAAACGGGACGCTGGGGTTGTATCTTTCACCGGTGTAATTCTGCGCCATGCAATTTCTCCTTTTGAAGTTCTAACTCATGTATGGGTTGAGACTGGAAAGCGGGCCTGTCCTGATCGCGCATAGATTCTTGCATGTAGATCGCCACTAACAAAATTATGTGGGATCGACTTATTCACACAAATAGGCCGATCGGATTTGGCTGACACGCTGTTCTACAGCGGCCAGGGTTCAGGGATTTAGACTCATACTTTCACTTATCACAAACCTTCCCGGCTAACAGAAAGTGCCCAAAACTGGCGGGAGTGTGCGTTTTGCCCTGTGGTCTTGACGACGGCCCACGTAACAGCGTGGGATAATCACCACCTTTCCCCGATACACACACGACATGCCTATCCAGTGGTTCCCCGGTCACATGACCACCGCGCGCAAGAAAGCTGCCGAAACGATGGCGTTGATCGACGTGGTGGTCGAGGTGCTCGACGCGCGCCTGCCGGAAGCGGGCAGCAATCCGATGATCCACGAGCTGCGGCTGCATCGTCAGCGCACTTGCCTCAAGATCTTGAACAAATCCGACCTGGCCGACCCGGAAGCGACGCGCGCCTGGCTGGACTATTTCAACAAGCAGCCGGGGGTGATGGCGGTGGCGATTTCGGCCAAGAAACCCAGCGACGTGGCGAAGTTGCCTGCGCTGGCGCAGAAGCTGGCGCCGCACCGCGACGATACGTTCAAGCCGCTGCGGCTGATGATCATGGGCATTCCCAACGTCGGTAAATCCACGCTGCTGAATGCGATGGTGAAACGCCGGGTGGCGGCGGTGGGCGACGAGCCGGCGGTGACCAAGTCGCAGCAGCGCATCAATATCTCGCCACGCCTGTCGCTGGTGGATACACCGGGGATGACCTGGCCGAAAATCGAGCACGACGCCGACGGCTTCATGCTGGCGGCGAGCCACGCGATTGGCCGCAACGCGGTGATAGACGAGGAAGTGGCGGTGTTTCTGGCCGGGATACTGCTCGAACGCTACCCGGGGCTGCTGAAGGCTCGCTACAAATTTTCGCTGGAAGGCCTGGATGCCACCGGGGTGCTGGAAGCGGTGGCCAAAAAACGCGGCTGCATCCTGAAAGGGCGCGGCGGCGAGTTGGACCTGGAAAAAGCGGCGATGATTTTTTTGACCGATTACCGCACCGGCGCGCTGGGTCGCATCAGCCTGGAAACCCCCGCCACGCGGCAGGCCATGCTGGCGGCGGCACGCAGCAAACCTGGCCAATCAGCCGCCCCCGCACCTGACCCTGCGGCGCCCGATACGCCCGATTAACTTAATCCAGTTCTGGCAAGGCTTCGGCATCCAGCCAGGCCACAGTTTCCTGCCGGCTCCGTACGTGCGCAATCGGCAATGCCTCGCCGTCCTTCCAGTGTGCGACAGCCGTCTTTTTCCCGCTGCCGGTAATGACAAACCACACCCGCGCACTCCGGCTCAAACGGGCTGCTGACAAGCTGACTCGCTCGGGCGGCGGCTTGGGTGCATTGTGTACGGCGAGCACGTCTGGGGCATTTTCGGCCACGCCCCAGTCATGGCCTGGAAACAGGCTGGCGGTGTGGCCATCTTCGCCCATGCCCAGCAGCACCACATCGAAATCGGCTACGGGCTTCAATGCTGCCGCATAACGCGCGGCAGCTTCAACTGCCCCAAGTTCGGCCGGGATCGGGCGACGGTTTTCGAGGGGAATTTGCGAAGCAGCCAGCCAGGCCGTTTCAATCATGCGGCTATTTCGTTCGCGATGGTCTACCGGCAGGCAGCGTTCATCGCCATACCAGAGGTGCCAGCGGGCATCTCCCGCCTGGCGCTCCGCCATGGCCCGGTACAGTTCCAGCGGAGTGCTGCCGCCTGCCAGCACCAGATGAAACACACCGCGCGCGGCAATGGCTTGCTCAGCCACGTCGCACAAGGCATCCGCCAGCCGCGCCACTAATGCATCGGCGTCGGAAAACACACGCCAGTCAGGTAATTTCATAATTCGTTGCGCCAGGCCTGGTCGTCGCTGTCGAACAAGCGATTGGCATCCTGCGGACCCCAGCTGCCGGCCGGGTAAGTCGGGATGAATTCGCGTTCCACCGCCCAGTTCTTGAGGATGGGATCGACCACCCGCCACGCCCATTCCACTTCGTCAAAGCGCAGGAACAAGGAACGGTCACCTTCGATAACATCGAGCAGCAGGGTCTCATATGCATCGAGGGTTGCTTCGTCGGTCTTCAGAAAGCTGGCGTTCATCTGCATCATCCGCGTATCCATGTCGAGTCCAGGCTGCTTGACGTGAATTTCCATACGCATCGACTCGTCAGGCTGGATCGACAACAGGATCCAGTTGGGATCAATCGTTTCGAGCGGTGTTTCGCGAAACAGCTGCTGCGGTGGATGGCGAAAACGGATCGCAATCATCGATGTCTGCTGGGACATGCGTTTACCCGTACGCAGGTAAAACGGCACCCCACGCCAGCGCCAGTTATCGATGTAAAACTTGGCCGCAACAAAGGTTTCGGTGATGGAGTTCGACGCGACATTTTCTTCCTGCTGGTAGGCCGGCACAGACTTGCCATCAATCACGCCACGAGCGTACTGCGCACGGATCGCGTGGGCGTGCACGGCTTGCTTGGCAATCGGCCGAATCGAGCGCAGTACTTTCACTTTTTCATCGTGCAACGCATCGGCTTCCAGCGCAGGCGGCGGCTCCATCGCCACTACGGTGAGCAACTGCATCAAGTGGTTTTGCAGCATGTCACGCAACGCGCCTGCATTGTCGTAATAATCGGCTCGTTTTTCGATCCCGATTGATTCGGCCACGGTGATTTGCACGTGGTCGATGAAATTGCGGTTCCACAAGGGCTCGATCAGGGTGTTGGCAAAGCGGAAAACCAGCAGGTTCTGCACGGTTTCCTTACCGAGGAAATGGTCAATTCGAAAAATTTGCTCTTCGTTGAAATGCTGATGCAATAGCTGATTCAGCATGCGTGCCGATTCGATATCTTCACCAAAGGGTTTCTCCACGACCACACGGTTTAATCCGCGCGGCCGGTTCAAACCCACGGCCTCGAGATTGCGAACGACCGCACCAAATTCAGCGGGTTTGATCGCCAGGTAAAACACCGTGGCCGAGCATGCATCTTCGGGTGGCAAACGTCCGGCCAGTTCCTGGTAGGACTCAACGTCGTTGAGATCGCCTTTTTGATAAGTGAAGCGGGCAATGAAGCGCTCGAATATCGGCGTGTCCTGCTTGCCCTTGATCTTGTCGGCAAGCACTTCTCGCATGTGCTTGCGCCAGTCGTCGTCGCTCCATGTGCGCCGTGAAAACGCAATAATACTGAGTGACTCGGACAACCGGCCTGCCGCTTCCAGGTGATACAGCGCAGGCAGCAATTTGTTGGTGGACAGGTTGCCGGTGGCGCCAAAAATAACAAAAGTACACGGCAGAACGACATCAGCTTTTTCGCTCATTTGCCTTCCTCTTTGATTGCATGGCCGCCAAATCCCTGACGCATCTTGGCGAGCACCTTGGAGGCGTAATCGTTCTTGCCCTGGCTGGCAAAGCGCATCATCAACGCCAGCGACATGACAGGCGTGGGAATCCCCTGCTCGACCGATTCCAGTGCAGTCCAGCGCCCCTCGCCCGAATCGGCCACAAAAGGTTCAATGGAATCCAGCGTTTGATCCTGCGCCAGAAAGTCCACCGACAAATCCAGCAGCCACGAACGCACGACGCTGCCATGACGCCACAGTTCAGCGATGTCTGCGATGTCCAAATCAAATCCGGGCTTGTGCTTCATCAGAGCGAAGCCTTCGGCAAACGCCTGCATCATGCCGTACTCGATACCGTTGTGGACCATCTTGACGAAGTGACCGGAGCCGACCGGTCCGGTATGCAACCAGCCTGTGGTGGGCGTGGGTGCCAGCGCTTCCATATAGGGTTTGAGACGCGCCGCTGCCGCATCGCTACCGCCGAACATGATGCAGTAACCGTTCTCCAGGCCCCACACACCCCCCGATACGCCGGCATCGGCGAAATCGATCTGATGCTGTGCCAGCTTGTCGGCGTGCGGCTGGTCGTCCTTGTAATGCGCGTTTGCGCCATCGACCACCAGGTCACCGGCAGAAAGCAAGGGCACCAGGGCATCAAGCGCCGCCACGCTCGCCTCACCGGCCGGCAGCATCAGCCAGACGATGCGCGGTGCCTTCATGGCCTTGACCATGTCTTCCAACGTCGCGCAGGCCAGATGCCCGGTTTCGGCCGCAATCGCTTCGCTGACCTCGTGGCTGCGATTGTGGACGGCGATCTTGATGCCCTTACGTGCCAACCGCCGCGCCATATTACCGCCCATGCGCCCGAGTCCAACGATTCCGAATTCCATGCTTTCCTCCTTGATGTGGATGATATTGATGGCGCCGAAACTGTGCCAACGGTGTAACACCATGATAGAACGTGAAAATGCCATGGAGAAGGCGAAAAGCGTGCACCCCTAGTGTGCATGCCGCCCCTTGAACGAACACTTCAGGCTAGCAAACCCGGGAAAAGGTCGCCCAGCCCACTCGCAATCATTTCGACCGAGATCGCCGCGATGATCAAACCCATCAGCCGCGTTACGACATGTATGCCCGTCTGGCCAAGACGTTTGGCGATCAGTGGCGCAGCACGAAACGCCAGCCATACCGATAACGCCACCAGTGCAACCGGAATCAGCAAGCTCGCCTGTTGCAAAGCCTCGCCCTTGGCCGCTCCTGCGGCCACGATCATGTGGGTGATCGCGCCCGGGCCCGCAAGCAGGGGCACGCCCAATGGAACCACGCCCACCGCTTCCTTTTCTTCTGCCTCAACAGCCTCATCTTCGGTTTGCCGTTGCGGGCTGACATGCGCCTGCACCATCGATAGCGCCAGCAATAGCAGCAACAAGCCGCCTGCTACCGAAAACGCAGCCAGGCGTATATCGAGAAACAACATCAAGGGCTCGCCCAGAAAGGTGAATACCGTCAACACACCGAGAACGGTCAAGGCGGCAATTTTTGCAGCCGCATGGCTTTGCGCCAGGCTGTATCCCTGCGTTGCGAGCAGAAACAAGGGGATGATGCCGATCGGGTCGACAATGGCAAATAAAGCAAATGCTGCCTTGGCGAGTTCGTATGCATCCATACCGGACATCATAGCCTCACTGATTTGCCATGACCGGGAACGCGCGTTAAACCCGCCGGAATACCAGATCCCACACGCCGTGTCCGAGCCGGATGCCGCGCTGTTCAAACTTTGTCAGCGGACGGGTATCGGGCCGCGGCGCATAGTCAGCCACAGTGTTTTGCAATTGCGATTCAGCTGACAATACGGCCAGCATCTGCTCGGCGTAATCCTGCCAGTCGGTGGCCAGATGAATATAGCCGTTGGGCTGCAATCGGCTGGCCAGCAATTGCACCAGCGGCGCCTGGATCAAGCGGCGCTTGTGGTGACGTTTCTTGTGCCAGGGGTCAGGGAAAAAGATATGGATGCCATCGAGGCTGGCCGGGGCCAGCATCTTGGTCAGCACTTCAACTGCATCGTGCTGAATGACACGGACGTTCGTCAGCCCACGCTCACCCAGCTGTTTCAGCAACGCGCCTACACCAGGCGTATGCACTTCGACTCCGAGATAATCGTTTTCGGGATTCGCGGCAGCAATCTCGGCCAGGCCCTCACCCATCCCGAAACCAATTTCCAGAATGCGCGGGACCGCCCTATCAAAGACAGCTTTTAAATCCAGCTCTGCAGGTTGATATGGCAGCATGAACTGCGGCCCGATTTCGGCCAGCGCACGCGCCTGACCCGAGCCCACGCGCCCGGCGCGCAGCACATAGGAGCGGATGCGCGGATGCGCGCCAGACTCACTCATGATTATTTGCTGCCTGTAATCAGGCCGTCAGTGGGCGAACTGGGGCTGGCCCGATAGATTTTCTTTGGCATGCGGCCGGCCAGAAAAGCTTCGCGGCCTGCTTCTACCGCTTTTTTCATCGCCGAGGCCATCAGCACCGGATTCCCGGCGCCGGCAATCGCGGTATTCATCAGCACGGCATCGCAACCGAGTTCCATCGCGATGGTGGCATCGCTGGCCGTCCCCACACCGGCATCGACGATCACCGGCACGCTGAGTCGGTCGATGATGATCTGCAGATTCCACGGATTGAGGATGCCCATGCCGGAACCGATCAAACTGGCCAGAGGCATCACTGCCACGCAGCCGATATCCTCAAGCTGCCTGGCGACGATGGGGTCATCCGACGTATACACCATCACCTGGAAGCCATCTTTCACCAGCACTTCGGCGGCTTTCACCGTTTCCGCCATATTGGGATACAGCGAATCGGCATCGCCCAGCACTTCGAGTTTGACCAGACTGTGCCCATCCAGCAGTTCGCGCGCCAATCGCAAGGTGCGGATAGCGTCGTCGGCCGTGTAGCAGCCGGCGGTATTGGGCAGATAGGTGTATTTTGACGGCGGCAGCGCATCGAGCAGGCTCGGCTGGCTGGCATCCTGTCCAATATTGGTGCGGCGGATGGCAACAGTGACGATTTCTGCGCCCGAGGCTTCGACCGCTAGCCGGGTCTGTTCAAAATCGGCGTACTTGCCGGTGCCCACCAAAAGACGGGAGGCATAGGATTGGCCAGCAATAACAAGTGGTTCCATAAATTCTTTGGGTACGAATCGGGGTGAATACGGGATCAGCCCCCGCCAACGGCGACGACGATTTCGAGTTGATCGCCGCTGACGAGCGACGTATCGGCATGCTGGCTGCGCGGAACAATTTCGCCATTTCGCTCGATCGCGATGCGCTTGCCAGCCAGTTCCAGCGCTTCAATCAGTTGGGCGATAGTCAGGATATCCGGGAAGCTTCGGGCTTCGCCATTGATGGCAAGTTCAATCACAACTTTTATCCAGGCAAGAGTTTCAGTAGAATCCGGGATTCTACCCCGAAGGGGCTCGCTCCCTGAAGGGCCGCGACCCCCCGGGATGAAGAAGTCACGCGGGCGTCGTATAGAGGCATTACCTGAGCTTCCCAAGCTCATGAGGAGGGTTCGATTCCCTTCACCCGCTCCACTGCAACATTCCGCGGAAATCCGTGGACGGCCAGGAAACGCTGTAAGTCGTTGTCACGATCGAAATTTTTCCTGACTCGACGTTCCAGCGCCGTCCACCGGAATCTGCCTGAATCCGGGACTTATGGGCCCATTTTTGGGCCCATTTTCACGGGTACGGCGGGCTCCGGATTGTTGCTAGAGGCGCATGGCTGACGAGACCAGCATCCAGTTCCTGACGCATGTTCAGGAGCTAGAGCATGGCGCTATCAGACATGTCCGCCCGGCGCGCGAAAGCCACCGGCAAGGCCTACGCCCTCTACGATACGTTGGGCCTGTATCTGGCCGTCACCGCCAACGGTGGCAAGAGCTGGCACTTCCGCTACTACTGGCTGAACCAGCGCAAGCGGATGTCGTTCGGCACCTACCCGGAGGTGTCGCTACTCGAAGCCCGCGCGCTGCGGGACGAAGCACGTGCTCTGGTGGCCAAGGGCATCAATCCCCGTATGCACCGCAAGCAGAAGCGGTCCGCGGCCAAGCTCGCTGGTGAGAACACCTTCGAGGCCGTGTACAAGAAGTGGTTCGCCCATCGCGAACTGAGTCTCAAGAAGGGTCGGCAGTGCACAGCCTCCGTGCTCCCGCGCATCTTCGAGAAGGACGTGCTGCCGGCGTTGGGCAAGCGCTCGATCTATGACATCAAGCGTCCCGATCTGCTGGAAGTGATCGCCAAGATCGAGCGGCGCAAGGCGCTGTCCGTCGCCGAGAAGGTGCGGACCTGGTTCAGACAACTGTTCCGCTATGCACTGGTCGCCGTGCCGGGCATGGAGCAGAACCCGGCTTCTGATCTCGATGTGGTCGCAGTGCCGCTGCCGCCCGTGAACCACAACCCGTTCCTGCGCATGGCCGACCTGCCGAAGCTGTTGCAGCGAGTGCGCAAGTATCGAGGTCGGTTGCAGACTCAGCTCGGGCTGCGGCTGCTGTTCCTGACCGGCGTGCGCACGGGCGAGCTGCGGCTGGCGACACCCGATCAATTCCATCTGGATCAGGGACTGTGGATCATTCCGCCCGAGGTCGTGAAGCAGTTGCAGATCGATATGCGTAAGAAGCGCAAGCAGCCCCAGGACATCCCGCCGTACATCGTGCCGTTGTCGGTGCAGGCCGTCGAGATCGTTCGGTATCTGCTGGACCACTTCAAGCCGGCGCAGCGTTACCTATTCCGACACGACGGCGACCTGAAAAAGCGCATGAGCGAGAACACGCTGAACAGCGCCCTCAAGCGCATGGGGTATCGCGACTTGCTGACCGGACATGGCATCCGGGCCACGATCTCCACGGCGCTCAACGAGTTCGGCTACCCGAAGGCCTGGGTGGATGCGCAGCTCTCCCACGTCGATCCCAACAAGGTCAGTGCCAGCTATAACCATGCCGAGTACGTCGAGCAGCGGCGGCGCATGATGCAGGACTGGGCCGATCGGCTCGATCTCTTCGAGCAGAACATGGTCGAGGCGGCCAGCATGCCCCTGACCATTCACGTGGAAGGTGTACCCGCAGTGTCGAACGAGCAGACGAACGGTGCCGAGCCTCGCAAGACGACTGCGGCTTCCCCAATCCTGCTGGTCACGAAGCCTGGGGATGCGATGCCGCTGGTGTCCGCTGCCACCCATCGACTGCCGGCCGTTGCCCCGCCTCCCCCAGTGATCCAATCGCCGCTTTCCGATGTCCAGCGCGAGCGGATGGAATTGATCGAAGTCTTCGAGTCACCGCACAACCTGCCGGTCGCTGCATACGCGAAGCTGGCGGGGAAATCCCGCCGCTGGATCAGCTACGAGATCAGGGCGGGCAACCTGCTGGCGTTGAACGTCGGCAACCGCGGCCAGCGTGTGCCGGACTGGCATCTCGATCCGCACAAGCACGCCCTGATCCAGGCCGTCCTAAAGCTGAACAGGGATGCAGACCGTTGGAAGATCTACCACGCGCTGTTGAAGCCGCGCGCAACGCTGGGCCGTCGTTCCGCCATCGAGGCCGTCACCGCAGACAATCTCGACAAGGCCATCATGGTCGTGTCCACGGACGTGAAGGAAGGCGAGTGGTTTCCGCTGCAGGTGGCGTAGCGCAAAGCGCCATGGCACGTTGCTGATCGGTGCCGCTGGTGAAGTCCGGCGAACCGATCTCGCCTCATCGTCGAACGATCGAAAGATACGGGTTATTCGGTGGCACGTCATCGAAAAGTCGTTGCGGATCTTCCAGCAGATAGCCGTGCAGTCGCCGTGACTTGCGCGGCCCCGTCACTTCGCAGGTCCAGATGTTCAGGCCGTCGTCCTGCTTGCGATGCAGGTGCAACTTCTCGAAGCGTTTCTGCATCCACTGCCAATCCGCTACCTTGTCTTGCTTGGCGAGGAACGCCGTCTGAGGATGCTCCTGCGCGTAGCGTTGAAAGATGCCGGGACTGACCAGGTAGACCGTATCGGCTACGGTATGCACCAGGGCCTTGGCATCGTTGATGATCAGCTTCCGACTTTGGATGCCACGCTTGAGCCAGTCCATGAAGTGCTCGCCGGAGATTTTGTCGGCAGTGATCGTGGCGTCGTCGTGCGTCGCTGAATCTGGCGCGGCTACACCGCTGGCAGTTTCCATGTTCGTCGCTGGCGCCGATGGTGTCGTCGTTTCCGCCGCATCCGGCCTCTGTGCCTCCGTGATGTCGAGCAGCCCGAGCAATGCGTCAGTGCTCTCCACCGTCGTGGGTGTAACGAGTGGCGTCGTTGGACCCAACGGCGCCTCCATGGCCCCGCCGGCGATGACCTCTCCATCGTCGCGGACCTGCTCCGATCCGGTGTCGATGTTTTGTTCCACTCTCACCGTTCCGGCAAACGGCGCCGGTCGCTCGTCTGCCTCCCAGATCAACACCGGCGAGAGTTTGAGAAACGTGAAACCGTGCGACCAGCCGCTGTCGCTGGTCACGGTTGCCTTCCATATCGCCTTGCCATCCGGCGTCGCCTGAGCGATCCCATGGTCCTGCAGCACGTTAAAGACCGCCGTGTTGCTCGTCGGGATACCGTCCATGCCTTGTGCGAGCAAATACGCGCGCAGCTTGTCGGATACGGTCTTGCTCACCAGCCAAAGCGCATCCTGGGTCAGCCATCCATCCGAGGCCTGGGGCTGGTTCAGTTTCAGTTCTTCCCGCAGCAGGTAGCGCAAGCCGTCGAGCAGCTTGCGCTGCAGGGCATGGCGAGGTGTGGCCACCGCCCTCGCCGGATCACCGCCGAGTTCTTGTGCGACCGAAGCCTGGTCGGCCTGCACGACCAGCTCCCCGAGTGTGCCGGCGTGTTCGTACTGTCCAGCCAAGACGTACAGCAGCGCGGCCCACAGGTCGGGATAGCCGCTGAGCCAATCGAAAATCTCGCGATCGAGCAGACGGACATACAGAAGCCCGGTCGCGGCACCGTGCAGGCGGTACTCGCGCTCCTTGCGGTAGCGGAAGCGGTACGGGCGCTTCAGCGGTCCATGCCAGGGATGCCAGAGGCTGCCGTCGGCGTACTCGACGTGCAGATCGACGGCAATCTTGCCGACGTCGTGCAGGAGGGCCGCGTAGGCGGCGCCTGCGGTCCAGGCCTCGGCCTGAGCCGCCTGTGCCTCCGGCGGTGCGCCAGCGGGCAGCAAGTGAGACTGCCGCAACTTGAGCGCGTAGGCGACGATCTCCAGCCCGTGATCGAGCATCCCGCCCGGATAGGCATGGTGGTGTGATTCCGAAGCCGGGAACTGCTGGACCAACTCGGCGTAGCGTTCCAAGGGCGCCAGATACAGCGTGGCGAACTGCCGGCGCGACAGCGACGTGCGTTGCCAGATGTGTTCCAGCAGCTTCTTCCGGCGCGGTGTCGCCAGCAGCACAGCGGCCGACTCCGGCCGCGTCAGTCCTTTGGATGTCGCTACGGAGGAGGCAGACGGTGCGCCGGTGATCGGCGGAACCCTTTTGCGCTGGAACAGCGAGAGCATGACGACACCCGAATGACGGGTTGGCGGGAGAGCCTTTTGGCCTTTTCGGGTAGGGCCTTTCCCCTTGACCCCGTTCCCTTACCCCCTTCCAACCTTTTGGCCTTCACGAAGCCTTTGGTATAGGGTCGTCGCCCCGCGGGTGCCACGATCAATGCGGTATGAGGCGACTCCGCCAAGCAGGGGGCACTATCGATCGCTAGTTTTCAGGTCGACTCGGCTTGGATTCGTATACGAACGGCTCTCCAGGAATCAGTCTGAAGTTGCAGTCCTCCGCCGACAGGCCATTCAGTTTCAACAGAACGATGGCTTCACCCTTTTTCGCGAGATCATCGAGCATCCTTTCTTCGAGCTTCTCCAAATGCGACAGCATGTGGAGGAATCCCGTCAGTACCTCATCGCCATCGCTCAGGAGTTGGGCCTTGGAATCCTTTGCAGCCCGGATGTTCAGCGTCTGAATCCCAGAGTGCGCTGCCTGTGAGTTCCTCAGCTTATTCACCAGGTCCATGTGATCCATGGCGCAATGGTCGAATTCGAGGCACAACCCGAACGGGTGTGTCAAAGAACCGACCAGCGAGACTGAATGAGGTCGCTTCCCGTTCTGCTTTTTGCAGCTCGGACATGGGGACTCAAGCAGAGCGCCGAGCGCCATGCGCTCGTACCGCGACTCAGGGATTTGGGTGCAGTAGAGCAATTGCTTGATTGCGACTTCGCACATCCTTGCTGCATACAGAACGATCTCGTTGTACAAACGGATTCGTTCGATCTCCGCATCTACTTCATCGTGGTCCGAGGTCCGCGTGGTGTAATCGTGAAAGGTGTTCACGACTCTAGCCAGTATCAGTGCGATCGACACTCCGCTGAATGTATAAGGGTTGGTGTAACCGCCTTTTGCCTGCTGGTCGGCCGTCGACGCGATTGGAAGTGCTCCTCTCTGCATCAACCAGGCGCGCATATCCTTGGCCAGGGGCAAGAAATTGATGCCCACGATTTGTTCGCCTATCCAGCGAAATGCGTGCGGGCGGTAGCCCCAGGCAAGATGTGCCCCATGCCACTCCCGTCGTGGACGCTGATTCGTATCGCCAGTGTCGCTCATGAGAAAAGCACTCATCCCCTCGAATGCCAACGCAGTCAGGTTTGACCCAAACCGGCATCGAGTGCGTCGGCTTGAGCAGCGAAGTCCTCGGGGCGCCGCTTTCGGAAGATTTCCAAATTGCTGAGCTTCCAGCGCAGGGCCGGCAGTTGCGCCGCATGCTGACATTGCACCAGCGACCAGTCGGGTTGTGCGCGTACCAGCCCGCTCAGAAACTGTCTGTGTGCCTGGCTCAGCAGCCGCGGTAGCTCTCGCCGCAGTCGTGCGCGGGCATCGAGCAGCGTTTCCAGGGAGCAGGCGACTTCGGTCAAGCCCACGAAAGCCCGTTCGTATTCGCCGGCGATGTCCTTGTCGTTGCCGAACAGCACTTCGTGGGGCGGGCGGTTGTGCCCGGCCATATAGATCACGAAACACTCGATCATGCCGTCGGTGATGCCACCGGACTCGTAGAGCTGCCACACGTCGAACAGATCGCGTGGATGCTGTCGATCGAGCGCGGCGACCAGCTTGCCGGCGTAAAGCTCGTCCGATGCCAGGATCGGCACGTCGAGCTCGACGCCGAACAGGTCGCTGGTCCTGGCGCTGAGCGATCGCCTTTCGGCGGGCAGCACGGTCCCGCGGAACACGACGTTGACCTCGATCTTCACCTGGCTGGTGTCGTTCTCGACGATCAGCTTGGTATCCCCCACGTCCTTGCTGCGAATGAGGCGTGTCTGCACGCCGAGCGGCTCGACCCGCTTCGCAATGGCGGCCAGTTCCTGGTTGATCACGCGCAGCGCCTCGTCACGTGGCGTCTGCCACAGGAGGTACACCACGTCGATGTCCACCGACAGGCGTGGCATATCCTGCAGAAAAAGATTGATGGCCGTGCCACCCTTCATGGCGAAGATGTCGCTGGCGAACACATCGGGCGTGACGGCCAGCAGCAGGCGAACGGTATCCGCGTAGGTTTTATCCATGGGGACGCAGGCTCAGCAAGGTGCCGTCGTCGAGCCGACTCATCCAGCGTCTGGTGCTGCCGGTGCGTACCGGGTACTGCTCCAGCAGGGCATCGACGTCCACGAGGTTCGTCTCGCGTGCCCAGGTCAGACACAGGCGCACGGCCTTCACGCTGGTGCAGCAAGACAGCAGTTGCCCGAGCAGATCCCTGCGCGGCGAGCGCAGCCCGTCGAAAAGGTTGCGGGCTTCTTCGAGGCTTTGCTTGACGCCGGTCTCGTACAACAGTTCCAGGACGGCGCGCTCGGGCACCGCGACCCGCAGAAGCTCGGGCAGGCCCGGTGGCGTGGTGAGAGTCTTGTCGGCCAGGTGCGTGTCCGGCCAATCGAACAGCCGTGCGTAGACGTAGCGCGCCGGGAAGCGCGACGTGAACCATGACGGCAGCGCGAAACGATTGTCGCCCCACAGAACCAGCGTGTCCCGACTGCCCAGGTTGTGCCGCACGCCTTGCAGGGCCAGGGCACTCTTGCCGCCGACGTGCAGGCCCGGCACGCGCTTTTGCAGGAACAACAGTGCGCCATGGACACCGAAATCGTCGTTCGGGAACGTATAGACCCCTTGGGCCAGGCGCACGAGCCACCCCTGCTCGGCGTAGTGGGCGGCGAGCTGGGGCGACACCCCGAACTGGCTCAGGGTGGCCAGATCGAACGGCGCCCCGCGGGGAAGCCCCGCCAGCAGTCTCTTGATTACCTGATGCCTTGAATTTCCGCCCATGTTGGAAATATAGCACGAAATCCAATCATTTTGGTGCTCGACGCAAGATGAGTGCGTGTAAAGTAGCATCATGTTTTATTTTTCATGTGAAATCTAATCATCTCGAAGACTGCCCGCCCCAGGCAACGTATAGGCACTCCACGAACGTCCCGCCACAGACAAACGGGTGCCGCCTCGTGCCGCATTGAGGGCGGAAGGCCATCTGTGCCCTGTTTACGATGGCCTTTCCGGAGCAGTTGGACACGCTCGCGGGCACTCGGTACTGGTTGTCATAGTTGACATAGGAGACATACGAGAATATGCTGTCACCAGTCCGTCAACCGGAGCCAGCCATGCCCAAGACCCTGGAATTCATCGCCGATCACCTGCCGCGGGTGACGGTGGACGAGGTGCGCCGTTTCTCCGATACCGTCGAGATTCGGGATGCCCAGGCCTTCGCCGCCGAACTGGAAGCGTTCGTACAGGAACGCATCGAGTCGGTCGAGCTCCCGCCGGCCCTAGAAATTCCGATCGAAGTGGAGACGGTGGACCAGACCCTGGCCCGGAAGGCCGCAGCGCTGCGCGCGGATACGCGGTGGGCGCCGCGCGAGACCGAGATTCAACGCGGTCGTGCTGCAATGCTGGAGGCTTTCGAGCAGCCGCACAACCTGCCACTGCCCGACTTTGCCCGGCTGGCGAACAAGTCGCGTCAGCAGATCTACAAGGACATCGAGGCGCGCCGGCTGTTGGCGCTGAACGTGGGGCCGCGTGGCCGAAGGCTGCCCGACTGGCAGCTCGATCCAGTGAAGCAGCGACTGACCCAGATCGTGCTACAGGCTGCGCCCGAGGTCGACGCCTGGACGCTGTATCGCGCCCTGTCCGAACCGCTCGAAGGATTGGCCGGGCGCTCGCCGGTGGAAGCGGTAACTGCCGATTCGGTCGATGACGTGGCGAAGGCTGTCTTCAACGTGCTCGGCGTGCATTGACGGAAGGGCTGGCATGGGTATCGAGCTTCCCCCGCTGCGCATCGACCCATGCGAGTTGCTCCAGCATGTGAGCCGAGTCGCCTACCGGGGCGAGCCGCTGTATTACGGCCGAGACGGCACGAACCGCTATGACGATCCGGCCAAGCGCTATGGTGTGCTCTATCTCGGTCGCGATCTGCCCACGGCATTGATGGAGTCGGTGTTTCACAAGCACCAATGGGACCAGGATGCCAAACGCTCGATTGCGCTGGCTGAAATCCAGAGCCGACTGGTGCGTGCGGTCGGCGTGGTGAACGCTCTACAGTTGGCGGACCTCACGGCCGAAGGCGTCATGGCAAGCTACTTCGGCTTGACCCTGGAGCAATTGGCCAGCCGTGACTACACGCACACGCAGCGGGTGTCCGCTCGAGTGCATGCGATGCTGGATGCCGATAACGTGCCGCTGTTCGACGGCGTGCTCTATCCATCGCGCAACAACTATCCCTCTCCCAGCATCGCCTTGTTCGAGCGCGCGCAGGGCAAGGTCAAGGTGGTCGATGACATTGATCTGCCCGAGCATGTGGATTGGCCGGACTTCGTCGAGAAATACCGGATCGGCGTGGAACCCGATCCCGGTCCACCCGACGAGTCCTGAATCCGTCGGTCAGGACAATCATGAGATAACGCCATGAAACGGACCACACGTACTACAGCAGCAGAATGCGCCGGCAGGTGGCTCGGCCGCGCGTGGCGGGGAGTCGTTCGGCAAGAAGCCCGCGCGGTCCAGTGGCTCGCCGGCAAGGGGCTGCCGGCCAGTGTAGCGCGGCTCCTGCTTTGGATCGTGAAGCTCGCCATCTTCGTCGTGCTGCTGTATGTCGCGTTCTGGCTCGCTCTGCTGCTCGCATTCGCAGTGATTGCGGCATGGCTTGTGCGGAACGCCGATTTGGATGACGAGAAGCAACCGGAATGGAGAGACGGGCACTCGGGTATAGGTGTATACGACAAAGATGACTGGCGGATCGACATGGGCGATCCCAACGATCCGTAGTACGGCAGGACCGGAAGCGCAGCGTTACTTTGCCGCCCCTTTCGTCGCGGCAGCCATGGCGATACGAGAGCCGCTTCCTCCGGCCGACTTCGCATCCGTTGTACCAGGGATGAACCCCCCAAGAATATTTCCTGTTCTGATTCCGGCCCACGTCAATGCGATGACCCAGAAACCGGGCAGGATGATGAACATCGTCGCCATCACGAAGTTCAGCAACATGTCGCCGAAGGCGTTGTTCAACCCCATCAGCGGATTGAAATTGCTATGCGGCGAATGCCAGCCGTAGAGTGCGTTGAGAATGGTCGAATCGATCCAGCGGGCCAATTGGAACCAGAAATCGACGAAGAACAGCGCAAACTGCACGCACGACGCCGTGACCAGCGTCCGCAGATCGTAGGTGCCGAAGACCAGCACCAATGGGATGCAGATCACCATCGCCATCTTCAGGAACGACAAGATCATGGGCAGCGACTGTCGCACCACGTCCATGGCCGGGAAGAAGCCGAGCGATCCCACCGTCAGGCCCAGGTCCGACGCGCCGCGAGTCACGACGTTGGGCAAGGTCATGCCGATCTGGCCCCCATAGTCGGTGTAGACCTGTCCCTGGTTCATGACCTGGCGCTGCGGCGAGGCGATCGCACGGATCACCGAATCGTTCACCTGTGTTTGACTCAGAAAGCCCGCCCATTGGGCGAAGCGGGACAGCAAGCCGGGATCGACCTGAGCCAGCAGGCGGTCGCGCAGGCCTTCGCCGCCATCCAGCCACCATTGCCGGCAGTTCGGATAGCCACCGCCGTTGGCGACCTCGGCAAGGCCGGCGTCGCGCGCGTCGTCATAGGGCCAGGCGGTACGCGGCGTGCTAGAGCGGTAGGTGTCGTAGAAGCCGGGCGTATCCAGGAAATAACGCGACCCGATCCAGGTCACGTCGTTCATCTGCTCGTCACTGAGCGTCGGCCGGTTCATGAACAGCCTGGCGCGGGCCGGGCCGTAGCAATCGTGCGTGAAATCGGCCACTTCCTGGGCCAGTACGGGATCGGCGATGCGTGTGCCGTCGATCTCCATGCGCATCTGTCGCAGGTCCGTGCCGCAGGGAATCGCCGCGACGGCGGCGCCGGTGACGGCCTTGGAGATCGAGTGCATGAAGAACCACCAGACCGGCACATGGGCGCTCTGATTGTTGAGCGTCGTGAACGACGCGGACCAGTTGGTTTCCGACGGCAGCGGCACGTTGACCTGGCACTGCGTCGAGCGCGTGCGGTCGAACTGGATCGTGCTCAGATCGACCGGAATGAACGGAATGCCGGCGAACATGATGACGACGATCGCCACCCACACGCGGTTCTCGATGCGCATGGACGAGAGCACGCCCTTGTTCCCTTCGTCTGCGCCTTCCGCCCGAGCCTTGAGCCACTCCTGCACGACGATGGCGAGGAACGGCAACGCGAAAATGCCCGTCGCGACCAGTACGTTCCAGATGCCGTTGTTGATGATCCAGGCAACCAGCGTCAGGTAATACTCAAGGTAGTCCGTCGTGTAGAGAGTCATGGCCGTCTTCCGCCATCGCTACGGCTGTCGCAACAGCACGCCGACTTCCAGCAGCGCGATCGCGGCGACCGCGCCGATCTCTGCGCGCAGCAGTCGCTGATGCGTCTCGGCGGATGCGTCGCGTGCCCGCAGGCGGCGACGCATCCAGATCCACCCATAGACCGTGGCGCCATACAGACACAGCCGCCAGACGAAGAAGTGGCCGGTGTGCGCGTCCAGCCATCGGTTCCAGCCGGCCACATCGCCGGCGAGACCGATGCCGACGAGGTTGATGCCCACAGCCACGAGCACGAGCAACGCGATCCATCCGAGCGTTCGTCCGAACTGACGGTTGAGCAGCCATCTCATCGTGGGTCACCGCCGCTCTATGGCCGCTGGATGGCATCGAGGCGATCGCGCTCGGTGTCACCCTGGAAGATGCCCCGCGAGCCGGTGCTGCGCATGCCGTGGCGCTGGATGATCGCCATCGGCGAGTTGTTGGCCAGTTCCCGACGCAGCTCCAGTTCCGTCTTGAGGTTGTTGATCTCCTGTTCCAGCAGGCTGCTTTCGTGGGTGATCGCCTGCTGCGCGAGCTGGTTGGCGGCGACGTTGGGCTCCTTGCGGCCGGTAAGCAGCGTGCGCTGCAACAGCAGGGCCTTCTCCAGCACGCTGGACAGCGCGACTTCCGAAGCCAGGCGCCGCGCCAGAATGTCCTGGTCCGGTTCTTCGCGCAGCGCCTCGATGACGCCGCGCGTGATCGGCAGCGAGCTGCTGCCGGCCGCTTCGAGGTTGGCGGCGGTCGTCGGATCGGTTCCGTTGAGCAGATTCCGAAGTGCTTCCAGCCTGGTCTCGAATTCCTCCTGGATCAGCGGCGTCAGGCCGACGCCGGGGATGGTCTGCGTCTTGACGCAGCTCTCGCAGGTGCGTTGCTCCTGCTCACCGAGCACACGGATCGCCCAATCCGCCGCTGCCTGGGGCGATTGCCAGGTTTGGCAGCTCAGGCTGTTACCGCAGGTGATGCTGTCGATCGGCGAGGTATCGGTCGCGCCGCGACCGTTGAGCAGGTTGTAGCCGGCACGGGTCACGTCGCCGACCACGCGGATGGGGTTCTGCCCGGCGCCGCCGGCGTTGCCCCCGCCGACCCAGGGCACGCCGTCGTTGCCGCGGCTGGCTTCGGCCTGCTCGATGGCGGACACCGCGTCCGTGCTGGCTACCGCCTGCCTGAGCGCCATGCCCTCGGCCAATTGATTCCACCCGAGCTGACCACCGGCCATGTCGGCCATCCGCTCGGCGATCGCCCGGCAGGTCAGCTTCGAGCGGTCGAAGTCGAGTCGCGCCTGCAGGATGCCGTTGGTCAGCAGGTTGTACAGTCCTGGATCGGCACGCTGGATAATCAGTGCCGGCAGCGACGCCACGGCCGCCGTGGCATTCTGGATCACGTTGCTCATGATCGCTTGAAAGCCCTGCGTGATGCCGTTGAGCTGGTTCTGCAGCGTGGTGGTCAGGCTCATGTCACCGCAGATCAAATTGCTGTTCCAGCCGATGCCCACACCGATGGACTGCATCTGACCGACCGGTCCCATCGACACGGCACGCCCGCCACCGATGCTGTAGAGCACGTCATCGCCGATGACGCTGCCGCGATGGTGGATGCCGTAGTCGTTGATGCTGGTCTGCGCCGACAGCGCACCGCTGCCCAAAGTCAGTAGACCGGCGAGAAGGATTCGGCACGCACGGGTCGCAGCGATGTTCGAGCGAAATACCGGGAAGTTCATCGGCCGATCCTCAGTTGAATACGACGCTGCCCAGGAACACCTGGCCACGCCGCTCGCAGCAGGAGTACGGGCGCCAGAGCGCCCAGGCGTAGTCGCCTCGTTGCGCCTGGATGCGCACGTCGTCGTGCGGAAAGACCGCGCAGGACGACGACAACCGCGGCGTCAGTTCCTGCCACTTGCCGGTCTCCGCGTCGCTTTCCATTAGCGCGCCGGCCGGCCAGTAGCCCGGACGCGCGTCGGACAACAGCGGTTGATAGACGTGAAGTTGGCCGCGCCGGGTCACGATGTCGCCGGCACGCTGAGCGACGACGGCCGCGGCCTTGTAGTCATCCACGTGATGCAGGAATCCGCCGCGCGGGTATACGTTCCCCCAAAGGTCCAGCCCGAGGCGGGTGCCGATCTCGCGCATGCCCGGAATCAGGGATTCGGGATAGACGGACTCGGGAATGTTGTAACGCCACGCCACGGTGTCGAGCGTGCTCAGCAAATAGGGCATGAACGCCGTGCCAGCGCCGTCGCAGGAGTAACCCAACTGGCTCACGAACTCGCTGAAGATGGTGGCGCCCGGATGCCCGATCACGTCGGCGTTCTTGAACTTGGCGAGGTTGTTCTCGTGCTCCTCGTTCGTCGTGCCGTCGCCGCCACCCTGGGCGGTGGGATTCGGCATGCTCATCGCGCGCACCTCGACCCAGGGGTTCTCGCCGGTGTTCGAGTAGCTGGAAACCACCGCGTCGGGGACGTAATGCTCTACCCGGACCGAGGTTTCCAGCGAGCAGCCGGTGAGCGTGCAGCGCAGCCAGAAACAGATGCCCCGCACACGGTAGGCGATGCAGTCGAGCGACAGTGCCGAGCCGGCGATGGTTACGGTGTCGAGCGCGAAAGCACTGACGGAAGTGCCCAGCAGCAGGGATGCGATGCCGGTGCGCCATGCGCGACGGGATAGCCTCATGGTTGCGTCCTCCTGTATTCCTCTATGCGTGCAAGGGCACGTGTCACGTCGCGCTCGCCATAGACGACGTAGCGTCGATCGACGACGACCGCGGGAATCTTGGTGATGCCGAGGCTCCAGGCATCGGCCACGCCCTGATAGGCGTTCGCCAGGCGGTGTTGCAGGTCTGCACCGCCATCCTTCAGGCGCTGCTGGACGATGGCGGCGGCTTGAGCCGGATCGGCAGGCAGGTTCGCGGCCAACTCGGCTTCGATGCGCGAAGGAGCGTCCAACTCGACGACACGCATGTCGGCCGGCGCCTCGATGGGGTGGTTCCGGTCGGTGAACACCCGGATGTCCGCCGCTGTCGCATGGGGCGCCACCACGAGCCCGCAGAGCACGGCTATCGGCCAATGCCGAAGGCGGCGCTGCCGACTCCCGACACGATCGGGGCACATAGGCTGACTCCTCGGAGAGTGATACCCGTGGTAGTCGATCCGATTGATCGAGTACGCGCCATCAAGAAAGTGAAACTCTGCTCACCCCCATTCTTCGGACTCATGCGGGAAAAGAACGAGGCGCCCGGAGGCGCCTCATGGACTACAGCAACCCTGCTTCCGCGAAGGAGAATGGCTCTCCTTCACCAACGATGAAGTGATCCAGAACGCGCACATCGACCAGATCGAGAACCGATTTCAGGCGGCTCGTGATCATCTTGTCGGAGTGACTCGGCTCGGTCAGACCGGAGGGATGGTTGTGGGCGAATATGACCGCCGAACAATTGTGCTCGATCGCTCGCTTGAGAACCGCACGGGGATAAACGCTGGCCCCATCGATCGTTCCATGGAACATTGGCTCGAAGGCAATCACGCGATGCCTCGTATCTAGGAACACGACAGCAAAGACTTCCAATGCCTCGCTTGCCAGTTTCAAACGCAGATATGTACGTACACCGCTTGGACTCGTCAGCTTTGCGTCACGCTTGAAAATGCGCTTCTCCAGGACACCGATGGCCTGTTGGATCAACGGATCTTCCTGGACACTCTCGTACTCAACGAGTGCCGACGATTTGGAGCGGGAAACTTTCTCTGATGAACTCATGGGATGGCCTCCTATCGATGAATGAAACGGAGGCTCCCGTCCCGGAAGGGGCAAGGCCCCCGTGGGACGTGATGACGAAAGCCCAAAACCGGGCATGGACGAGGTGGCATCCTCCATCGGAGACGATGGACGTTCGCGCGCGGGATGCTCAGCGAACTGGAGTGATCAACGCGGTCGAACCGCGCCGTAGCCTTGAAGACCGTGGCTACCTGGGCATGTCGCCGACAGGGTCAGCAGACATTTCGGGAATTTCGGACGTGGCTCCGGCGGACGACTCGTCGTTCGACGATACGAGCAGATCGACGGCCGACAACAGGGCATCGCCCTCGACCGCTCCCGGCAGTAGCAATGATCTGCCGGTCCGGTTGTCGATCACTCTCAACGTCGGCGTCGCGGCAACGCCGGCCTGAGCGGCTTCCTCGGCCTGCGTGCGGATCACGACGTCGGGTCGTGTGCTCGCCAGACATTCGTGCAGGGCGGACGTCACGCCGGGAAGTTGGGCCTCTGGCGGCAGTCCCCGACCGCCACCGAGCGTATGCGAGTGAATCCAGGTGATGGCGTTCCAGAACGCGATACGGCCTCCGACCTCGCCGGCGCACTCCGCCAAGCGCGCGCCGCGCGTGGCGGCGGGCTCGTGCATCGGCAATGGCAGGTGGTGCCATTGCCAGTTCACGTCCGGATGAGCGTCGATCCACCGCTTCAGCACAGGGAAGTAGGCCTTGCAGTAGGGGCATTCGAGGTCGGCGTACTCGACCAACGTGAAGCGCGCGTCGAGGCGGCCATAGCGCCACGGCGGTCCAGCCGATGTCGAGGTTTCCACGGCCTGGGGTGAGTCGTCTCGGGGGTCGCTGCCCAACGACCACAACAGCACGACGAGCAGCACCGAGACCACGGCTACGATCGGCCACAGGTGCCGTCGTATCGCGTTGGGGTTTCGCAATGAACCGCGCATGACGCTACGTCTCAGCCGAACGCATCGATCGGCAACGGCTCGATGCCGCGTGCCCGGTCGATCTTCTCGGCTACACGAAAGGCGGCATCCAGTTCGCCGATGCCGTACCGCTGCATCAACTGATAGCGTTCGGCCTTCTCCTCGGGCTCCGTCATCGCCAGCGACAAGTACAGGCTCGGCGGCACCGCTCGAAACAGCACCTCCATCGACTTCGACAGGATCACGCCTTCGGAAAACTTGCCGGCTTCCTTGCGCGCCGAGAGCATCAAGGCCTTCTGCGCCGGTGTCAGCTCGCGGAACCTGGCGATCTTCTCCACCTCGTCCGGCGGCATGCTGAGACAAAGCCACCATTCGATCATGTTGAGCATGGGTTGGGCGGCGGCCGGCAGGTCGTCGATGTTCTGCGTCGCCAACCAGTACCACGCACCAAGTTTTCTCCACATCTTGGTCGCCTTCACGACATAGGGCGCGAGCAAAGGGTTCTTGGTGATGATGTGCCCTTCGTCGGTGACGTTGATGATGGGGCGGCCGAGGAACTGGTCACGCTCGGCGATGTTGTTGACGGTATTGATGAGCGAGGTGTAGGCGATCGAAAGCTGCGCGTTGTAGCCCTCGCGTGCGAAGGTCGCCAGATCGACGATGGTGATGTCGGCTTCGGGCCAGGGCGTGCCGGGGCGGTCGAATGTCTCTCCGTCGAGTCCTTGGCAGAACATATCCATCGCATCGGCCATTTCCAGAAGGCGCGCGCGCCGTGCTTCCGGCAAGGATGGGTCGCGTGCGCGCTCGCGCAATGCGTCGCGCACGTCCCCGGTCAACACGGTGCGCTTCTCCGGGACGCAGCGATGCGCCGCATCGAGGATGCACTGACGGATCAGGCTGCGGTCGGCGCGGGTCATGCGCGCCTCCTCCTTGTCCTCGCCGCCGGTAATCATCAGGCGGGCGGTGATCTCCAGCTCGCCGAGTACGTCGCGCTGCTCGTCGACTTCCGCCGAGGCCTCCACGGATTCCGGATCGTCGTCCAGCGCATCCGCATCCAAGGTCTGCACCTGGCCGGGGGTATCCACCAACCGCCACGCATCGGCGAACGGCGCGAGACTCACACCGGCCCCCGGCGCGAGCTTGACCCGATGCACACTGAGGCCCAGCCGTGCGGCGAACTCGCCGAACAACCCGAACGAGTTCCCCGCCTCGACGATGAACAACCTGGGCCGGTAGATGGCCATGACCTGGTTGAGGATGTTGTTGAGCGTCGCGCTCTTGCCGCTTCCCGTCGGTCCGAACAGGAAAAGATGGGCATTCATCTGCCGATCTTTCCGGTTCAAGGGATCGAAGGTGACGGCGCCGCCGCCACGGTTGAAAAGCGTGATACCGGGACGCGACGTGCCCTGGCTGCGCCCCCACACCGGCGCGAGGTTGGCGGCGTGCTGGACGAACATCAGTTGCGTGTACCACTGGCGCCGATCCTTCATCGGGTCATAGACGCAGGGCAACCAGCGCAGGTAGCTGTTGAGCGGTGCGACTTCGTCTTCCTCGCGCACGGGCTGCAGGCCGGCGTTGAGCATGACGTTGGCGAGCTGCAAGCCACGCGCGTCGAGTTCGGCCGGATCGCGTCCACGCAGGTAGAACGCCAGCGCGCCGCGATAGAGCTTGTGTGCGCTACCGATCAGCGAGCGTGCGTGCTGCACATCCTGGCGCGTCTGCTCGGATGCCAGCGTTTCGCCGACCGCTTTCTTGCTGAGGTAGTTCAGATGCGCTTCCAGCACGTCCTGCGGCATGGCGACCAGCGTGAGACACATCACCGTGTCCTCGGGCATCTGATCGAACAGCGCGTTGAAGGAATCGCCGCCCTTGCGCGTTTCGCCCGTCAGGTGTCCGGTGGTCGGCGGCATGCGCAGCCGGTCGAGCACCATGACCCGATGCGGCATGTCGTCGAAGAACCACAGGCCATCTTCCACGTCCGAGCGCGGCTGGCCGAAGAACAGGCGCTGCGAGAAATCCGTGCCGCTGGCGAGTTCGATCTCGCCTTCGTCGGTTTCCTCGGGATAGGCAGCCAGGCAATAGAAGCGTTCGCGATCTTCGGTCGTCGTGCCCAGCAAGCGTGGGTTTGGGTTGAACCACCGCAGCAGCCAGGCATGGATGTCCGCCGCACCCAGGCGCCGCGCCTTGATGCCGGCATTGGCGAGGCCGCCGGTCAGCCGCTCGCAGACCGTCGTCAGGGCGTGTTCGGGCGATTGGCCGCGGCGAGGCGAAGCGCCGGGCGCTCGCCGATAAACGACCATGCGCACACGCCGCGTCTGCCCGCGCCACGGCAGGCGGGTCACGGTCGTGTCCTCGAACAGGCCGCCCGGCTTCGCGATCGCTCGCAGATGGTGGGCGAGGAAGCGTAAATAGAAATCGGTAAACGCACTGCCCTGGGCGCGAGGCTGCACGTAGTTGCACAGCGTGCTCAGGTAGCTTTCCCAATCGGCTTCGTCCTGGGCATAGAGCTGTACCACCCAGGGTTGCTCGTCGAGTTCGTCGAAACTGTCCTGCAGCGCATTCTCCAGTGCATCGCGCGCCTGCCACAGCCAATGCGTTTCGCGGCCTTCGGTGCCGACGGGCGTCAGCTCGAAGAAGGCGGCGACGGATTCGCCGTCTTCCAGCAGCATGCAGCCATGCTCGGGCAGGTATTCGACCCACGGGAGGAAGTCCACGAATGACGGTGCAACGTCATAGAGGGCTTGTTCATCCGCCAGCGTCGCCCGCCTGCGGGTCGGGTCACGCGCCGCGCCGGGCTCATGAATGCCATGGCGCTTCAGCTCGGCCACATGGCGCTCCCAGGCATCGGCGGCCAACACATCGGACGGCGCGGCCGTCTGCTTACCGCGCGACCACGGCAGGGGCAGCGACCAGGCCATTCAGTAGTCCTCCACCCGTTCTCCCGGCAGCGCGTACTGCACGCGCTGGTAGAGCGGGAAGACCGTGCTGTAACCGGGTACGGGCACCGGATCGGTGCCGGCCAGATGGGGGAACACGTACATCACCAAGTCCGGGTTCGGCAGGCGATGGAACTGCCGGTAAATCTCGTTCTGCGCCGTGCGGGTGTAGCGGGCCTGCACGCCGGGCGCTGCCTGCACGTCCGCGTCGGTGAGCGGACGGCGCAACGTCTGCCGGGCGTCCAGCAACTCGCGCGAAGCGCGCCCACCACCACCGCCCGTCTCCTGATTCCAGATGTCGAGCATGGTGTCGCCGCCGTGCGTGAGCAGCTTTTCCTTGCTGGTGGCGCAGCCGGCCAGCGCCGTGATCGCCACGACGACGAGGAGCCGTTCAATCCAGGTCCGGCACATGGGAGCCTCCAAGACGGTGATCGACCCGGCGGCCCTTGGGGTCATAGTCGATGGTGAGCGGTTGCTCGATGTGCACGGCCACCTTGGCGCCGGGTTCGACGTAGACGGCGGCGAAGGCTTGGCCGTAGAGCTTGTTGACCCATTGCGACATCTCCTGCACGCCACCGGCCAGGATGCGACCCATCGCCTCGTTGCCGGTGATGCCGACGGTGCCGAGGGAGCCGTCGCTACCGATGTAGGACATGCGCCCGCTGTCCGAGTCGATCAGCGAAGCCGCGCCTGCACCGGCGGCCGTGATCAGTGCCTGCGTACCCAGATACTGTTGGGCGTTGCTGCGCCGGTCACCGCTGACGCATGGAATGCCGTAGGGATCGCTGATCCAGCCGAGGCCGCCCTGGATGCCGGTGTCGCTGCGGTTGTTGCTGCCACCCGTTCGGCCGGTTTCTTCCGGCAGCGTGCGGATGGTGCCGTCCTCGAAGACGAAGGTGATGGACCGGATTTGTCCGCGCACGCAGGAGAGTGTCCAGTCGCCCGAGGCCGTCCCGCTGACCACGGCACCGGCCACGTCCGGCAGGTCGATGCCGTTGGCCGTCAGATTGTCGGGGCCGATGACGACCTTGAAGGGAAACGGATCGTTCACGGTGCCGTCGATCGGCACGCGCCCGATGAGCGCCGTCATCGCGATCGACCCCATCAGGGTCGCGTTCGATGGCACGGTGTAGACCGCCCGCAACGGGGACGTGCCCACGGTGCCGCCGGTGGCGCGGCCGAGCGTCTCGGCCGCCGCGTCGAAGGTCCGTTCGGCGGGGCCGAAATCGTTGGGAAAGCGGAAACCGCTGCCGGTGCCGCTTCGGGTGTCGCCGGGCCTGGCGTCGTCGGGCTCGATCCAGCGCACGCCGTCACGGCCGAAGCGCCGGCCGTCGCCTTCCTCCAGCCCCAGGCCGATCGGCAGATCGGCATGACCGGCCCGGCCGCCCAGCCCTTCGAGCTGGCGCTGGAGATCCTGCAACAGGCCTTGCGCCTGCTGGCGTTCACTCGCCACCTGCTCGCGATCCCGGCGCAGTTGTGCCCGCTCCGTGTCCAGGACGCTCTCGATGCGCTGGTCGATCGCTCGCTCGCGCTGCCGCAGTCGTTCGTTCTCGGCGCGCTGAGTGCGGTTGTCGGCGAGCGATGTTTGCAACTCGGTGCGCAACTGCCGGACTTGGGCGACCAGGGTGGCCACCGTGTCGTGCGGCGTATCGCCCTCGATACCGAGCGCCCGCATTTCGTCGGGCGTCAATTGGCTGCCCGCCTGGCGGGCCATCGAGGGCGCATCGCGGTCGCCGGAGGACAGCTTGATGCCGACGAATACCAGGAGCAGCAGCATCGGCAGCATCAACCACTTGAGCAGACCGTTACTGCGCATCGTCCGCTCCTTGCGCTCGGCCGGCTGCGTTGGATGCCGGCAGGCCGAGCGCCGCATCGACCGGGCTGAGGGTCGGCAACAGTGATTGCGCCAGGCCGCGTCCGCGTGTCACCAGATAGACCACCGTGGTGTCGCGCGAATCGCCCGCCGGCCCCAGGTCGGGATGCTGAAACGTCGCGGCCACGAAGTCGCCCTGCAGGGCGCGGGGATCGAGGTCGAGCCAGTACGCGGCGGTGTTGGTCAGCCGCACCGCCGTCACCCACTGATCCTCCAGGCGCCACGCTGCCAGCGCCCTGGCGCGCACCGGCAGCGTCGGCAACAGCGTGTCCAGCACCAGATCGCGGCGCAGGCTCACGCGCGAGATGCCGTTCACCGGCTCGACGGTGCGCAGAGGTGCATACAGGCTCTGCGCGGCGTAGCGCGTCAGCACCACGGGAACGGGCGTTTCCCTGGCCGGCCTCGGTGTCGCTGCGGGCACCGGGCGTTCCTCGCCGGTATCGCCATAGCGTTTCGCGAGAAACTCGCCTTCGACGATGCGCACGGGTTCCAGTGGCGCGTCACCTGGCTGCGCGGAAACGTCGAGCAGGATGAGCGCGCCGGTCTCGGCATCTTGCAGTTGCAGGCGCGTCGGTTCGATGGGCTCGCTGGCGCGCAGGTAGATGGCACCGGCCGCGCTCTGCACCCGCAGTCGATCCTCCAGCGACGCCGGCACGCCGACCCGCACGTTGCGATCCACGAAGATCACGCGCTCGTGTCCCACCACCAGCGGAACGGCCAGCGGCAGCCGTTCCCAGCGCATGATCTCCACGGCATGGGCCGGGGCGAACAGGACCAGTGCGAGTGACGCCAGGGCGTGCCGTAGACGGCTCATGGCGTTTCCTCCTGCGGAGTCTCGATACGCTGCGGGGCGCCGTCGTAGCAGTCGATGACGAGGCCGAAGGGATTGAGCACGGGATCGACGTCCACCCGCGCGACCTTGATGGGATACCTCACGAAGGCGCGTTTGACCTGCTCGGAGGCGTAATACTCGTCGGCGGTCACGTCGAGCGTCACCACCCAATCGCGGGCGGAGACGGTGCGCACGCGAAGCGTCGGGGCGTCGCCATAGCCCCGGCCCGGAATCTCGTAGATGCCGCGCACGCGCCGTCGCAGCTCGCCGGCGTTGCGGCGGAACTCGTAGTCTTGCTGCAAGAACGCCTGGCAGGCGGGCGTGAAGTAGTTCGACAGCGCGTGGAGATTGCGCGGGTAGTCTTCCTCGCCGTTCGTCGGCCAGCGGTTGAGCTGCTGAAAGACGTAGAACGTGAAGGCGTAGACCGACTCCGGTGGCACGTCCCACCACTTGCGCACGCTGCCGGAGCGCAGGTCCGGCGGCACGTGGATGGTCAGGTCGCGCGGCGCGGTCCACCAGCCGAAGCCCAACACCATGGCGATGAGAAACAGTGCCCCGAGCCCCATGCGCAAGGTCTTGATATGCGCCTGCAGGTGCGTGACCTCATGCTTGAAGCGGCTCATGACTTGCTCCTGCGCGTCGTCCAATGGCCGGATCGCGTGACCAAGGATTTACCGCCGACGTAAGACGCGACGACGGGATGGCAACGCGCGAGCCGCCATTGAAGCTGCCGGTACAACCAGGTATCGGGGCGCCCGCGTTTATGCCGCCGCAGCGCACCGCCGCCGGCGAATACGCCGACGGCGATGGCCGCGACGATCAGCGTCGGTGCCATGGCGAACGTGGCGGTAATCCACGCCAACGGAATACCGAGCGCCAATCCCACCGCAGCCGACAGCCCCGCGCAGATCCACAGTTCGTCGGCCGTCAGCCCGCGGACGACCACGGGCTGACGGTTCAGGTGATGCGGCAGGAAGGTGACAGCGCCCTCGCGCTGGGTGTCCTGGCCCCCGGACATACACCAGCCTCCTTACAGGATGCCGGTGGCGCGGGTGAGCAGCCAGATGCCCACGACCAGCAGAATCGCGCCGACCGCCACCGTGAGGCCGAACTGGCCCCAGGTCTTGCGCCCGGTGTGAATCTCCGCGTAGGTGCTGTAAGCGTGGTAGCAGACGCCGACGAACATCACGGCGATCACGAGCAAGGCGATGAGCATCACGATGTCGTAGCCGTAGTTGCGCAGCGTCTCCATGATGCCGCTGCCCGTACCGCGCGACGGGTCTTCGATGGTCGGCAGTTGGGCCTGCACGGTCGGCGGCAGGCTCGCTGCGGCCAGGGCGATCACGGGCAGGACGATGCGGCGCGAGAAGTCGATGGAAGCAGAGCGGAATGTCATGGCGGTTTCCCCGTTGAGTCAAGAGAGAAGGAAGAACGTCAGGACGAGGTACATCGCGATGAATCGCACCGCGACACCCAGGAACTGGCGCTGTGACAGGTGTTCTTCGGCCCAGCCGACATAGGCGGTGCGCAGCGCCCAGACGCCCCAGACCAGCAGCACGACGAAGACGCCGCTCACGAGCACGACGGAAACGTCGGAAGCACTGAAGCCACCATTGGCCTGGAAGGCGGCGATCTGGTCGGCGGTCATGGCGAGTCCTCCTCCGCGGACTCCTGGCGGTAACCGCCGACCAGCGTCACGGGGTCGCGCGGCTGCGCGCGCCGAGGGCTCAGGTAGTCCTGAATGCCGGCGCGGACGTGCTCGATGTCTTCATGCAGCCGCGCATAGTCGAAGTGGTAGCGGGAACCGTCCGGCCGAGGCAACGTCGCGCTGTGCTCGGCCAGGCGGTCGAGCATGTCGAGCTGGCGCACGAGGGCCGCGAGCTGCGCGTGCTCGGAAGCAGCATCGGCGGCGAGAGCGGGCACCGGGCCGGCCAACAGGCAGGCCAACAGCAAGCCGGGCACGCGGTATCGCTCGGCGGTCGTCGTGGAAATCGAAGTCATCACGCCAGTCCGGGGTATGGATGGCGAAATGCTGCAGCGAGAGGGCGCGATCGGCCGCAAAGAATGGGAACCGGGTCGCGACCGGATTTGCCTCGATGGTTGGCGTAGCGCCGTTTCCGGACAAGGGCCGGGAGTCCAGGACCTGGCGGCTAGAGCAAGACGGGCCGGCCACTGATGTGGAAACCCTGCTGGCGCGGTGCGCCTACTTCTCTCCGCTGGCCGAGGTCGTCACCGCGGTGGCGGCTTGACGCGACGTGGCGCTCGCCCCCGTGGTGAGCTATCCCCTCACGAACTGGATGACCTCGCGCCGGCGAACTGCGCATTTAGCTGTTCAGAATTGCACTAGTTTGCTCTACACTTGCCAGGATTGTCACTACCGCCTGTGCCACCCTCACCGGTTGGGGAAGTAATGAAAGACGAGCCCGGACAGATATTGACCCTCGATGAAGTGGCTGCCTACCTCAAGGTGGGCAAGCGCACGGTCTATCGCTTGGCGGCCGCCAAGAAGATTCCGGCCTTCAAGGTGGGCGGGATATGGCGCTTCTCCCGTGCGGATATCGACGGCTGGATCAAACAGCAGTCATCGGGCGGTCAGCAGCAAGGCGGGGATGATCTGTTGAAAGGAGGGCGCCGGTCATGAAACTGATCCACAACACGGGCGCAGACCGCGTCATCGACCTGATGCGCCCCTACTTAAAGCATGGCAACCAGCTCGGCTGCGTGACCCCGTCGTTCTCCCTTTTCGCGTTTGCAGAGTTGCGAGATGCGCTCACGGCGCTGGAACGCGTCCAGCTCGTTCTGCCTCCCGGCGACGCTGAGTTGGGGTTCTTGGGTGTCGAAGGCGATCGTGCCGCACGCAACCGCCTACAGGTCCGGTGGCTGGCCAACCAGTGTGCGAAATGGATCGGCGACAAGGTCGACTTGCGGCGAGCTGCGGGCCCGGTGCCGCAAGGGGCGGCGGTCATACGAAATGGTCGAGAGCAGCCGGAGCAGGTGGTTCTCGGTTCTTTTGCCTTCAGCACCGATGGGCTCGGCTTGACTCCGGGAAACCCGTTGAGCTTGATCCAGGTTTCCGAGTCGGCCGATGAGGCCGCGCAACTTGCCAGATGGTTCGATCATCAATGGTCCGCTCTGCGGACTCACTCTGCAGACGCCAGCAGTGGGCGTGAAGTTTTACTCGAAGCTCTCCGCACGATTGGCGAGCACCGCGACCCCTTCTCCTTGTACGCACTCATCCTGCATCACCTGTTTCGCGACAGTGGCGATGAAATGGACGAGGAGCGCATCGTTAAGTCCGCCACGGGTATCCGCAATACGGTGGTGTGGAAGAAACTCTTCAAATTCCAGCGTGATGGTGTGGTCGGTGCCATCGACAAGCTCAACCGCTTCGGCGGCTGCATCATCGCCGACAGCGTGGGCCTCGGCAAAACCTTCGAGGCCCTGGCGATCATCAAGTACCACGAGCTGCGCAACGATCGCGTGCTGGTACTGGCACCCAAGCGCTTGCGCGACAACTGGACGCTCTACAAGGCCAACGACAAGCGCAACGTCCTGGCGGCCGACCGCTTCAACTACGATGTCCTGAACCACACCGATCTCTCGCGCGACGGCGGCACGTCTGGCGACATCGATCTGTCGCACGTGAACTGGGGCAACTACGACCTGGTGGTGATCGATGAGTCCCACAATTTCCGCAACAAGGCCACGCACAAGGGCAAGGAGTCCCGCTACGACCGTTTGATGCGACGGATCATCAAGGAAGGTGTCAAGACGCGGGTCTTGATGCTGTCGGCCACGCCCGTCAATAACCGCCTGGCCGACCTGCGCAACCAGATCGCCTTCGTCACGGAGGGCGACGACACCGCCTTGCTGGAACACGGCATCGCCAGCATCGAGGCGACCACCCGCAAGGCGCAGACCCAGTTCAACCGCTGGTTGAACCTCGACGATTCCGAAAAGACACCCGCGAGGCTGGTCGAGATGCTGGGCTTCGACTACTTCACTCTACTGGATCACCTCACCATCGCCCGCTCGCGCAAGCACATCGAGAAGTACTACGGCACCAGCGAGACGGGCCGCTTCCCGGATCGTCTGCCACCGATCAACATCAAGGCCGACGTGGACCGTGCCGGCGAGTTCCGCAGCATCCGGGACATCAACCTAGAGATCCGGCGGCTCAATCTGGCCAGCTATGCGCCATTGCGCTACGTCCTGCCCCACAAACAAGCCGCCTACGACGCAAAATACAGCACCCAGATCCGCGGGGGCGAAAGCTTCTTCCGCCAGGTGGACCGTGAAGAGAGCCTGATCCACCTCCTGCGAGTCAACGTGCTCAAGCGCATGGAAAGCGCCGTGTCCTCGTTCACCCTGACCGTCGAGCGCCAGCTTCGCGACGTGGAGAGCACGCTCGCACGCATCGAGGCTTCTGCTTCCGACATCGAGGAAATCGACATCGCCGACGTCGACATCGATGACCCCGCCTTCGAGACCTTGCTGGTCGGGCGCAAGGTCAAGGTACTGCTCAGCGACGTCGACCTCATCCGTTGGAAACAAGACCTGATCGAAGACCGTAACCGTCTGGCCACCCTGCTGGCCGCAGCCAAGCAGGTCGATGCTGCTCGGGACGCCAAGCTGGCCGCCTTGCGCAACATGATCGAGGACAAATGCCGCAACCCGATCAATGCCGGCAACCGCAAGTTCATCGTCTTTACCGCCTTCGCGGACACCGCCGAATACCTCTACGCGCAATTGGCGCCATGGGCGAAGGCCACGCTCGGCATCGAGTCGGCGCTCGTTACCGGTGCGGGCCGAAATCAGAGCACGCTGCCGCATCTGCGCAAGGACCTGGCGTCCATCCTTACGACGTTCTCGCCGCGCTCCAAGGAGCGGCCGGCGGATTTGGCCGACGAGGGCGAGCTGGACCTGCTCTTCGCCACCGACTGTATTTCCGAAGGCCAGAACCTGCAGGACTGCGACTGGCTGATCAACTACGACATCCACTGGAACCCAGTGCGCATCATCCAGCGCTTCGGCCGGATCGACCGCATCGGCTCGCCCAACGAACGCATCCAGCTGGTCAACTTCTGGCCCAACATGGAGCTGGAGGAATACATCAATCTGGAACAGCGCGTCAGCGGCCGCATGGTGCTGCTCGACGTCTCCGCCACCGGTGAGGAAAACCTCATCGAGCAACAGTCCGGCAACCCGATGAACGATCTGGAGTACCGGCGCAAGCAGCTGCTCAAGTTGCAGGACACGGTAATCGACCTGGAAGACCTGTCCACCGGCGTATCAATTACCGACCTGACGCTCACAGACTTCCGCATCGATCTGGCCCAGCACCTCAAGGCGCATCCCGGCAAGCTGGATAACCAGCCATTGGGGGCCTACGCGGTCACCACCAGTATCGACGCCGACATTTCGCCTGGTGTGATCTTCTGCCTGCGCGCCGAGGGCCCGGCGGCACACAAAGCCAAGGAATCGGACTACCCCTTGGCACCCCATTACCTCGTCCACGTCGGCGACGACGGTGCCGTGTTGCTGCCCTACACCCAGGCCAAACGCATTCTCGACCGGCTCAAGCGCCTGGCGTTGGGGCGGGAGCTACCCGACGCCGGCGCCTGCGCTCGCTTCGACAGGGCTACCAAGCACGGCGAAGACATGCGTCACGCCCAGAAGCTGCTCAGCGCCGCCGTGGCCTCTGTGGCCGGCAAGCACGAAGAGCGCGCCGTCGCCAGCCTGTTCTCGCCTGGCGGCACGCACGCCCTCAAGGGCGAGTTCGCCGGCAGCAATGACTTCGAGGTGTTGGCTTTCCTCGTTGTCCTTCCCGAGGACGACACCTGATGCCGACACTGGAAGCGCAAGGGCTCATCCTGGCGCTCGGTCTGCCCGCGAGCTGCCGGGTCGATCAGCGCGTGCCGAAGAAACTGCTCCTTGAGAACGGCGCGCCCACCACTGCCGACAAGCGCCTGATCACCGAGATCATCGAAGAAATCCAGTGGGTCGCGGCGCTCAAGCCGAACACCATCGGCGTGCCCGACTACTGCGACGAGTTGCGCGAGTATCTGGAGGTTGCGGTGCTTGTCGTGACCTTACGCAGTCAGTCCGGGCATGAGAAAGCGAAGCCGGCGAATGCAGCCCGCCTCGCCGAACTGGTGCACCGTGCGGTCCCCTATCCGGTTTTGTTGCTACTGCGCTCTGAGCAGTGCCTTGCGCTATCCCTCGCACATAAGCGCTGGGCGCAGAACGAAGCGGGCAAGGTGGTGCTGGACGGCGACCTCGTGGCCGCGTCTCTCCCCGAGGACGCGCCGTCTCTCGATGCGCTGAACGCATTTGTTCAGGTCATCGCCTTGACTCGCCAGCCTCGATCCTCGCTTTTCACCTTGTATCAGGGGTGGATGGACGCTTTGCAGGCCCTGTTGGCGGCGAAAATGACCGGAGCCTTCAAGACCGCCGACAGCCCGCAGCAGGCCGCAGCCCGCCGCCATGCCCTGCAGGAATGCACACGGCTGGAGGCGGAGGCGGCCCGCTTGCGCGCGCAAGCGACCAAGGAAAAACAACTGGCGCGACAGGTTGAGCTCAACCTCGCGCTCAAGCGTGTGCTGGTCGAATTGGCCGCAGCACGCGAACAGCTATGAAGATTGAAAGAATGACGGAGAAAAAGATGAAAAAAATCGATGCGACCAGCCCGGAGGCCCAGTCCGCAGACCTTGTGGCGGGCACCATCGAGCAGCTCAAGGTGCTGTTCCCGGAACTCATCACCGAGGGGCAGAATGGCACGGCGGTGAACGTGGACGTGCTCAAGGCGCTGGTCGGCGATGCCGCCGTTACCGACGCTGACGAGAAATACGGCCTGAACTGGCATGGCAAACGGCGCGCGCGGCAACTCGCGCTTACGCCCTCGACCGGCACTCTGCGCCCCTGCCCCGAGGAGAGCGTGGACTGGGACAGCACCCAGAACCTGATGATCGAGGGCGACAACCTCGAAGTGCTCAAACTCCTCCAGAAGAGCTACTCCGGCAAGGTGAAGCTGATCTACATCGACCCGCCGTACAACACGGGCAAGGACTTCGTGTACCCGGATAACTTCCAGGACAACATCAAAAACTACCTGGAACTGACAGGACAAGCCGAAGGCGGGCGCAAGGTCAGCAGCAACACTGAGGCCAGCGGACGGTTTCATACCGACTGGCTGAACATGATGTATCCGCGCTTGAAGCTGGCGAGAAACCTGCTCCGCGAGGACGGGGCGCTTTTCGTTTCATGCGACGACGGTGAAGTGGAGAATCTCCGAAGTCTTCTTAACGAGATATTTGGTGAAGAGAGTTTCGTTGCACAGTTCGTCTGGAGGGCGCGTCAGTTCACCGATGCGAGAGCAAATACGAACGTATCCACTGACCACGAGTACATCCTCGCCTATGCGAGAGAGTCAGAGTTTTCGCTACGTGGCATTGAGAGAGACGAGTCGAAGTTTTCGAATCCTGACAACGACCCTCGTGGACCTTGGATGAGTCGCAGCATCCTTGGGCTCGCGACGCGCGATCAGCGCCCCAACTTGCACTACGACTTGATTGATCCTGTGACGGGTCGCCAATTTCCGCCTAATCCGGCGACTGGTTGGCGGTACTCCAGAGAACGAATGACACAACTCATTTCTGAAGGTCGAATTCTCTTTCCTAGCAAGGACGATGGCCGGCCTAGAGAGAAGAAGTTTCGGAGTGAGATGCAGTCGGAATTCATAGCATTCCGCACCGTCATTGATGGCGTATACACAGCGGATGGAACACAGGAGATTCGCGACATCTTCGGGACAGAAGTGTTTTCCTTTCCGAAGCCATCTGAACTGCTTCGACGAATTGTCGAGCAGACCGTAGGAGAGGGAGACTTAGTGGTGGATTTCTTTGCGGGCTCGGGTACAACCGGCCATGCTGTGATGGCTCAAAACTCGGTCGATGAAGGTAAGCGACGTTACATTCTGGTGCAGCTCCCCGAGCCACTCGATGTGGGCAACAGAGACCAGGGGGTTGCGGCAACCTACTGTGATGAGCTAGGCAAGCCTCGTAACATCGCGGAGCTGACCAAAGAACGCTTGCGCCGTGCCGCCACCAAGATCAAAGCCGACAACCCGATGTTCGGCGGCGACACTGGCTTCCGCGTCTTCAAACTCGACATCTCCAACATCCGCGCTTGGAACCCGAACCCGGCCGATCTGGAGCAGACACTGTTCGCCCACCAGGATCATCTGGTCGATGGCCGCACCGAATCGGACCTCCTCTACGAGCTGCTGCTCAAGCTGGGGCTCGATCTATGCGTGCCGATCGAGAAGCGCTTGATCGCGGGCCGCGACGTGCATTCGGTGGGCGGCGGCGTGCTGATGGCCTGCCTTTCCAAACGCATCACCCGCGACGATGTGGAGCCGCTGGCGCAAGGTATTGTCGCCTGGCACGAGGAACTTCAGCCGGCGGGCGACACCACCTGCGTGTTCCGCGACAGCGCCTTCGCCGACGACGTGGCCAAGACCAACCTGGCCGCCATTCTGGAGCAGCACGGCATCCAGAACGTGCGCAGTCTGTGAGGACGTGGTGATGAAACTGCACTTCGAGCCCGACCTCGACTACCAGCTTCAGGCCATCGAGGCGGTCTGCGATCTGTTCCGCGGCCAGGAGGTGTGCCGTACCGAGTTCACGGTGACTATGAAGGCGCCGCCGCCGGCTGCCGACGACATGTTTCCGGGCACCAAGCCGCAGCAAATGACGCTCGGCGTGGCCGAGTCGGACCTGGGCGTCGGCAACCGCCTCACATTGCTGGACGACGAGCTGCACCAGAACCTGGCCGACATCCAGTTGCGCGGGGGATTGCCGCCTTCCGGCGCGTTGGTCTCGGGCGATTTCACCGTCGAGATGGAAACCGGCACCGGCAAGACCTACGTCTACCTGCGCAGCATCTTCGAGCTGAACAAGCGCTACGGATTCAGCAAGTTCGTCATCGTGGTGCCGTCGGTGGCGATCAAGGAGGGCGTCTACAAGACCCTGCAGATCACCGAGGAGCACTTCAAGGGGCTCTATGCCGGCGTGCCATTCGATTACTTCCTGTATGCCTCCAACAAGCTTGGGCAGGTGCGCAATTTCGCCACCAGCTCGAACATCCAGATCATGGTGGTCACAGTCGGGGCCATCAACAAGAAGGACGTCAACAACCTCTACAAGGACAGCGAAAAGACCGGCGGCGAAAAGCCCATCGATCTGATCAAGGCGACGCGGCCCATCGTGATCGTCGACGAGCCGCAAAGCGTGGACGGCGGTCTGACCGGGGCAGGCAAGACTGCACTCGATGCGATGAATCCGCTGTGCACCCTGCGCTATTCCGCGACCCATGTGGACAAGCACCACATGGTGTTCCGCCTCGACGCCGTGGATGCCTATGAGCGCAGGCTGGTCAAGCAGATCGAAGTGGCATCGGCCACCGTTGAGGACGCCCACAACAAACCGTTCGTAAGGCTGGTGTCGGTCGCCAACCGCCGTGGCACGATCTCTGCCCGCGTGGAACTCGACGTGGCGGCCGCCAATGGCGTGAGACGGCAGGAGGTAACGGTCTCCGACGGTGACGACCTGGAACAGGTCGCCAAGCGCGCCATCTACGCCGATTTTCGCGTCGGAGAAATCAGTACCGCCAAGGACGAAGAGTTTCTGGAGTTGCGCTACCCCGGCGGCGAAACCTTTCTCAGGGTAGGGCAAGCGCATGGTGATGTCGATGCCCTGGCCGTGCAGCGCGAGATGATCCGCCGCACCATCAAGGAGCACCTCGACAAGGAGAAGCGCCTGCGTCCGCTCGGGATCAAGGTGCTGTCGCTGTTCTTCATCGACGAGGTGGCCAGGTACCGCTCCTACGATGCGGACGGAAACCCCGTCAAAGGGCCTTACGCGCGCATCTTCGAGGAGGAGTATCGCCGTGCGGCCAAGCTCCCCGCTTACCAGAGCCTGTTCGGGGAGATCGACCTGGCGAGTGCCGCCGAGGAGGTCCACAACGGCTACTTCTCGATCGACAAGAAGGGCGGCTGGACCGACACCAGCGAAAACAACGCGAGCAACCGCGAGAACGCCGAGCGCGCGTACAACCTGATCATGAAAGAGAAAGAAAAGCTGCTGTCCTTCGACACGCCGCTGAAATTCATCTTTTCCCACTCGGCGCTCAGGGAGGGCTGGGACAACCCTAACGTCTTCCAGATCTGCACGCTGCGCGACATCCAGACCGAGCGCGAGCGACGACAGACCATCGGCCGGGGATTACGCCTCGCCGTGAACCAGAACGGCGAGCGCGTGCGCGGCTTCGAGGTCAACACGCTCACGGTGATCGCCACCGAGAACTACGAGCAGTTCGCCGAGAACCTGCAGAAGGAGATCGAGGCCGACACCGGCATCCGTTTTGGCATCGTCGAGCAACACCAGTTCGCTGCTATCGCCGTGACGGCGGCCGATGGCCAGACCGTGCCCCTAGGTGTCGAACAGTCGAAGGTGCTATGGGAGCACTTGGAGGCTGCGGGCCACATCGACGCCAAGGGCAAGGTGCAAGACTCGCTGAAGACGGCGCTGAAGGATGGAACGCTGGCGCTGCCTGCGGAGTTCGACGCGCAGCGCAGTCAGATCGCCGAGGTACTGCGCAAGGTGTCGGGCCGCCTGGAGATCAAGAACGCCGACGAGCGCAAGCAGGTTGCCGTGCGCAAGAGCATCTATCTCAGCCCCGAGTTCAAGGAGCTTTGGGATCGCATCAAGCACAAAACGACCTATCGGGTGCAGTTCGATAATGGCAAGCTGATCCAGAACTGCATCGATTCGCTCCGGAAAGCCCCGGCCATCCCCAAGGCCCGCCTGCAATGGCGCAAGGCCGACATCGCCATCGGCAAGGCCGGTGTGGAGGCCACGGAGAAAGCGGGCGCGGCAACCGTCGTTCTGGACGAGACGGACATCGAACTGCCGGACCTGCTCACCGACCTCCAGGATCGCACCCAGCTCACCCGCCGGAGCATCGCCACCATCCTGAGCGGCAGCGGGCGGCTGGACGACTTCAAGCGCAACCCGCAGCAGTTCATCGAGCTGACCGCCGAGACCATCAACCGTTGCAAGCGCCTGGCCTTGGTCGACGGCATCAAGTACCGAAGGCTTGGTGATCAGCACGTCTATGCACAGGAACTGTTCGAGCAGGAAGAGCTGACCGGCTACCTGAAGAACATGCTGATGGACACGGGCAAGTCCATCTACGAGCACGTGGTCTACGACTCCACCACCGAGCGCGACTTCGCCGACGCGCTGGAAAAGAACGGCGCCATCAAGCTCTACGCCAAGCTGCCAGGCTGGTTCAAGGTGCCCACGCCGCTGGGAACTTATAACCCGGACTGGGCCGTGCTGGTGGAAGAAGGTGGAGCGCAACGACTGTACTTCGTGGTAGAGACCAAGGGCAGCCTATTCACTGACGACCTGCGCAATAAGGAGCGCGGAAAGATCGCCTGCGGCGAGGCGCATTTTGAGGCGCTGGCGGTTGGTGAAAATCCAGCGCGGTACGTGGTTGCGCGGTCAGTGAATGACATGCTGGCCGACGGGACCACAGCGTAGACGGGAGCAAGATCATGGCGCTCAATTCAAGACAGGCGGTGGTCGGCTATCTGTGGGACCTTCAAGATCCCGCAGTGAATACGATGTGGCAGCAGACCGAGGCGCTGTCGTCTGGATGGAATGCTCAGCGAAACCGTGCTCTTTGACAATGGATACCATTCGCGTAGACATCTGCTATCGCCCATTGCGCATCGGCTGGGTAATCCAATCGGGCGACATCGGCGCATTCCGCCAGGCGGTGCGGCTCTCCCATACGCTTTGGGGCGGGCGCTTCAATCCAATCCTGATGGCAGACCGCGAAGATGAGGCCCGACGGCTGATCGACCTGTTCCGAGTTGACTTGCTCTTGCCGGTCGGAACTGGCGATGAGGTAAAGGCTTTCCCCACGAAATATCCTTATCTCATCAACCCATTCTTTCACGACTCGATCTTCATTGGCGGAGCAAACGAACGGAAGCGCGGCCAACTGCTCGACATACACAATGCCATGGCGCACCTGCGTGGCAAGCCAGAATGGAAAGCCATCAACGACCAGGGCTTCCGAATCTACAACTGGCAAGCCAATGATCCGCTGGCCGACGTGTTTCTCACGCAGTTCGGCGGCTACCCGAGCGCCGACGAAATTGGCATCGACTACCGGGAAACACTGGCGCAAGGGTTCGAGACGACGGAGTTCGGTCTCGATCCCGTAGCGCCAATCCCGGCAGACATCCTGGATCATCCGAGCATCACCTACCTTTCGCGCCACGCTCTCGACCGCCACTATGGTGTTCAGGCCGGATGGGATAGTCCTGGATTCTTCGTCGGCGATGCCTCCAATCTTGATGATCTGGTATGCCACTGGAACCTCCGGGCAGCCGACATCGCGCTGTGGTTTGTTGATCCCGCGCATCTCGGGCGTTACACCGACATGATTCCCGTGTGGGAAAGGGCGATGCGGCAGTCGGTTGCACATCGCCATGAGTGGGATCGTCGCATAGCGGCGTGGACGCGACGTGAAAGTGATGACCAGGTACACATTGAGGAGGTGCGTGAGCCTTTTGGTGAAATCGAACTCACGGTCTGCCCAGTTTCAGAACACAGCTGGAACGGGCGAAATGTGCGGCCGCCCATGATGAGTTTTGACCAGATTTCCGTCCTTGGTGTGTTCGGGCGCGAGCGTGGCCAGCCCAAGGTCTCGTTCTCGTTGAGCGACAAACCTTTCTGTGGCGATACCTGGTTTCATACCCAACATCTCGTCGCATCCGTGTCCTTCATCGGTGGACTCTACGGAGATGAGCAGCACACACTCAATCCGCCCTACATTCCGGAATTGAACGAGTTCTACGCCCGGACAATGCACTTCCAGTACGATAGGTTGCGCATCGAGTCAGAACGGATCGGTATCGTCATTGATGCGGCTGACGCGGATGCCTGGTTGTATGCACTTCCCGTAGCTGATCTCTTCGAGCGCATTGTCGGCATGGCGGACTACACCGCCAAGCTAAGTAATGGCGGCTTGATTACGCGGCAGCTCATTTCCAGACTTGGAGGCTTGCAGGGGGCGAGGGTATTCAAGATTCCAGGAGTGCGCCGGTTGCTGAGAACACATGGGCCAGCAGCATCATTTACAAAAAAAGGTGCGCTCGATTTGATTGGCAAAAAGGACCCGGGGAATCCGGATGCAAAATTCAGCGATCATCTCGATCTTCACATCGAGCAACGCCCTGCTGGCACGAAGCTGAAGCCAGATGACGTCTTCGGTCATTTGGTCGAGAAGGGGTTATTTCGTATTGGTGCAGAGCTGACCTGCCCCAGTTGCCGGATGGCCAGTTGGATCGCCCTCGATGCCTTGAAGCAGTGTGTAGTGTGCGAGCTATGCGGTCATGAACACGATGCAACCCGCCAATTGATGAGGGGGGTGTGGCATTATCGGCGCTCGGGGGTGTTGGGTGCCGAACGCAATGCGCAAGGTGCCATTCCGGTCGCGCTAACACTCCAGCAATTGGCGACCACTCTCAGCGGCGGGCTCCATGATGGGGTGTATTCCCCATCGCTGGACCTCACCAAGAAGGGCCAGGCACGTAACGAGTGCGAGGTGGACTTCATTTGGGTTATCCCGCGACCTTACCCGAGGAAGACCGCAATCATACTGGGTGAATGTAAGGATCAAGGTCCGATCAATCGGGACGAGTTCGGGAGGGACATCGATAATCTGCGACGCGTCGCAGATTCACTTCCTCGTAAACGATTCAAGACCTTCATATTGCTGGCCAAATTGAACCCCTTTACGCCCGACGAGATCGAGCTGGCCAAAACCCTAAATGAGGAATACCAGCAAAGAGTCATCTTGCTCACTGCGAGGGAGTTGGAGCCGTATCACATCTACGAGCGAACTAAGGTCGAGTTCGACATCGACAGCTATAGCGGAACCCCGGAAGACTTAGCCAGCAACACTGCTAAGATGTATTTTGTGGAGCACGCCATTCCGAACGAATAGAACCTACCGAAATCGGATGATGCTGTTGGCCCAGTGAGGTGAAGTGAAGAAATGTTTGTGCGTTAGGCACGCGTGGTCATCGCCCACGCGCTGGTTGACTTCGACGACATCGACTACTTTAGCCGCGGCCACTCGTTCGTGCGAACACGCATCTGATCATGTGCGTGAAGTTGGCACGAAACCTTGGAAGTACCTGCTGATACCGAACGACGAGAACACGGAATCGAGGCGGATTTCTGACCATCTGCGGTTCGAGAAGAAGGCTACCTGAGGACATGGGGAACTACAGATACTTCTTAAACGTCGCCGCCGCGATGTCCACGACCACGCCCAGCAGCACGGCACTCGGCAAGAGAATCAGGATCGGGCTCACGCTGATCGGCAACGCCAGGTAGACCGCCCACGGCAAGACCACCAGCGGCATCAAGGCCGCCTTCGCGCGGTGATAGACGAACCCCGATTCCCTGCCTGCACCGAAGCGACGGATGTCCCTGCGCACCAAGCCATCGACAAACCCGACGAAGGCCGCCATCAGGAACAGCGGCAGCATCAGGCACAGCACCAGCAGGCGGACGAGGAACACCAGCACCGTGTAGGCCGCCGCGATCAGGCAGCCTTCCGAGAAGGCATAGACCTGCCCCACGTAGTAGCGGAAGTTCCTGGGTGCCGCCTGGCTGTCGGCGCGGGCGTGCGCCGAGGCATTCTGCACCCACTCCAGCAGGCCGGTCTTGAGGAACACCCATTCATAGGCACCTTCGACCAGCCGATGCGCCGTGCGCCCCGGCTCCTGCACCACCACGCTGCGGGTGAAGTATGTCGAGAGCTGATCCAATTCGTAGTGCACCATGTCCTGCGCATGACGCCAGCCCTGTTCGGGCCAGAACAGGTGCATGCCGATCCATTCCACCAGGATGCACAGCAGCAGCGATCCGCACAGCACGCCGAAGAAGCGAAACGGCAGGGTGATGAGGCTGGAGACGAAGCTCCTCCGTTGCGTCTGCTGGCGCTGCGCGACGACAGCCGGATCGCTCATGCCGTGCGATCCTCGTCAGCCGCGGCCATCCGCTTGAAGTCGTCGAGAAGGTCCGTCGGCAGCGCATCGTTCTGCAGGGCCGGCAGGGCCTGGCCTTCCCACCAGTCCCCGGCCTCGACGTAGTGCTGGCGCATGTACCCGGCCAGCTCCTGCAGATCCTTCGGCATGGCCTCATCGGGATCGGGCGCCGGCAGCGGCATGCGGATCTTCCACAGGTTGCCGCCTTCGAGCAGTGCGAAGGCCTGTCCCTTGGGTAGATTGACCACGTGCGCCGCTTCGATCAGCGGCACGCTGGTGGTGGTGATGCGGTCCTGCGTGTTGGATGTGAACGCGGTGTGCCCCTGGGGATCGGAGGTGTCCGTTGCACCGCTGACGACCGATGTGGTGTAGACCTCGACCTTGGGCAATTGCCGGGTCAGCAACTCGGCGGTGGCCGTCTCCCGCACGCGCAGCATGAACAGGTTGTTGAAGTTGCCGATGACCTGGCCGGCCTTGGCGCGACTGCCGATGCGCGCCTCGATGTCGCTGAGGGTCTGGGTGTACGCCGTGACCTGCACGCCGGCGCCGCCGCCCTTGTTCACCATCGGAATGAACTCGTCACCCATCAGTTCGTTGAACTCGTCGGCGTGCACGTTGATCGGCACCTTGACGCCGGGCGATGCGCCGGGCAGGCCGTCGTCGATGCCGAACTTGTAGATGTGGCCCGCGACCGATACCAGGTCGGAGAACATGGAGTTGCCCACGGCCGCGGCGACCTCGGCATCCGACAGCGCATCCAGGCCCACATAGACCACCGCGCGCTTGCGGATGATCTGCATCCAGTCGAAGATCGGCCGCGGATCGCTCAGGTCCGAATAGTCCGGCGCGAGCAGTTGCGCGATCTTGCCCGTGGTCAGCTTTTCCAGAAGCGGCAGCAGGCTCGCGACGATCTTGTCGAAGTACGTCCTGTCGTAGCGCACGGCGCTGCGCAGGCCGTCGAGCACCGGGTCATAGACCCGGACTTGCGAGAGGTACTGTTCGATCGCGACCACGCGCTTCTCGCGTCCGATCATGTGACGCGGAATGTTCTTGTCGTTCAAACGGCCTTCGAGTTGAACGATGATCTCCCAGGCCCTGGGTTCGGACTTCGCGAAGAAGTGCTGCGCGTACTCGATGAACAGAGCGTCGATGTTGATGACGTGGCGCTGGATCAGCAGGTAGTCGGGCCGCTGTCCCAACTCCACCAGGGCGCGGGCGATGATGTTGACGAAGCGCCAGGCGAACTCACGAAACGCCGCGCTGTTGCCTTCCCCGGACAGTTGCCCGGCGATGCGCGTGGCGACTTCCGAAATCCGGCCGAACCGGCCCACGGCGTTGTAGCGCGCAGAGATGTCCGGCCAGCCGAGGTGGAAAACGTAGAACTCGCCTTCGCGTCCGGCGCGCTTCGCTTCCACATAGACGCGCTTGAGCAGGTCCGCGTCGCCCTTCGGATCGAACACGATGCAGACTTCGTGCTCGCCGTCCGTCTTGCGGCGGATGTCCTGGGTGATGAACAGCTCGGCCAGTCGCGTCTTGCCGACGCGGGTCGTACCCAGGATCAATGAGTGCCCGACGCGCTCGCCGAGCGGCAGTGACACATCGACTTCCCGCGGTTCGATCCCGTGCAACCGTGGCAGCCCACCCACCGGCGGCAAGGGACGCACCGGATTCAAGGGGTGATCCCAGGCGATGACGCGGGAAAGCCGCGACAGGGGGAACGGTGCGAATTCCAGTCGTTCCTCCAGCCGGCGCATGAATCGGTAGAGCGGCGTCGGCTCGACGTAGCGGCGAAACTCCGGCCGATAGGTCTGCATCAGCCGATGGGTGTGGCGCTGATCCCAGCGGAAACCCCGGCCCACGAACAGGCGCTGCTGACTCACCGGCACATCGCGGCTGGCCATCACGTAACGGGGTATGCGGCGGATGTTGCGGCGATAGCGCAGGATCGCCCACGCCTCGCGGAAGCGGATGGTGCCGAAGGCCAGGAAAGTCAGCGCGCCGGCCAGGCCCAGCAGCGGACTCAGTGCCAGGGACCAGGGCGCGACGAGGCAGAGCAGCGCGGCGCCGAGGCAGACCGTGACGGTATACAGCTCGACGGCCGGCCGCAGCAGCACTTCCACTGAATGCGGCTGGGCCATGTCACTGCTCGATCCCCGTGGCCGTGACCAGCACCGGGTAGTGGCGGATGCCGAGCCGGCGCGCGAGGTCGTCGGCCGCGACCGGAGACAGGATCAGGCCCGGTCCGAGGCGCCGCAGCGTATCCAGCGCGGCTTGGGATTCGACATCGACCACGAGACCGACGGCACCGAGTTCGCGCAGCCGCTCGGCGTGTCGGCGCAGCCAGGCCCGAGAGCGCTCGTCGTCGCCGACGAGGAACAGCGGATTCAGTCCCGGCGCCTCGATCACCCGGCGCTCCACGATGCCGGGCGTCAGCAACGTCGAGCGCACCGGCAGCATGTCGGCCTCGCTGTAGCGTTCGCTCGGCGGCTGTGGCTGCTCGATGCGTGGCAGCCGCAGTTCGCGGTCGAGGTCTCTCGGCTGGAGATTCAACGCCTCGTAGTACGGCAGCGCGGATACGCCGCCCCGATCCTCGACGACGATCAGGGGCTGAGCGACGGCATGGGAGGCGAACGTCAGCAGACCGAGAAGGAACGGCAGATACAGGCGCGATTTCATGGCGGGGGGCTCCTTGCGGCGGAAACCGGGACCGGGCTGCCCTGCAGGCGCGCCAGGTGCTGATGGACGCTGCGGCGGTAGCGGGCTGCCGGTGCCCCACCGGCGGGACGGTGATAGCGGCCGATCGCGAGCAGCCAATCCTCGCCGGGCGTGTGGTGCTCACGCAGGATCGCAGCAGCGATCGCGAGATTCCGGTACGGGTCCAGCAGCTCGCAGGGATGGTCGAAGCGCCCGGCCTGGTAGCCGACGTTGATCTGGCCGAGGCCCACGTCGATGCGGGTGCGCGGCACTTCCCGCAGCGCGCGGCGCAGGTCCGCGCAGGCCGCCTCGCGGGTCTGGAACCGGCGCGCCTGACCGGCGACGTTCAGGGTCCACGGCCAGGGAACGCGCCGCCCGCGCAACATCACGCCGCTTTCCTGCAGCGCTACCGCATAGAGCACGGCCGAGGGGATGTCCGCGTCTCGCGCGGCGAGCTGATAGGCTGGCGGCGGCACGTCCCGCGCCTCGGCAGGGGCCGTCCACACGGCGAGGCAGAACAGACACAGAGCGCCCGCCCGGCGAAGGCTCATTGACGCCGCCATTGCCCATCGACCTCGCGCACGACGGCGGGCAGCTCGCCCTGCACGCCGATCGACAGCCATCGGCCGGCGTCGTGGTTCAGGGTGATCGTTCGCGCGCGCACCTTGGCCGGGTCGATGCCGACCTGCGCCGCCCACTGCCGGATGCGCGTGTCGTCCTGGCGGCTGCCGACCATGTAGAGATCGAAGGCCGTGCCGGCCGCTTGCAGTTGCCTGACGCGCTGCTCGCAGGGCGGGCAATCCTCCTTGATGAAGACGGCCAGCCGATCCGGCGCGCCGGATGTCGTGGCGACGCTGCCGGCGCCGTCCAGGACGACGGGCCGAAGCGCGGGGTGCAGCCGTTTCCAGGCGTCGTCGTAGGCGCGCTGATACGCCAGCAACTTCTCGGTGCGGCGCGCTTCGGCCCGCACTTGCAGTTCGGCGTAGCGGCGGCGTTCCTGATCCGTGCGGGCTTCGATGCCGAGTGCCGTGAGGGGATCGAGGTTGGGCGAATACACGCCCAACGGACCCTGCATCAACTGGCGGTAGCGCGCCCATTCCTCGGGCTGCAAGCCCCAATCGCGTGCCAGGCGTTCGTCGAGTTCGGCTTCGGCGGCGGGCCGGTCCTGGCTGCGGACGATGCGCGAATCGGCGGCCGGTGCGTTCTGCGCCATTGCAGGTGCGGAGATCATCGCTGCGATGCTCCACACCAGAGCGAGATGAACGAGAGGCATCTTCACGGCAGGGCCTGCGGCACCGCGAGCTGCCGCACCTGGCCCTCGAACGAGAAGACCGCGGTGCGCGCATCCAGTGAATCGAGCCGCCAGCCGTCCAGGCTTTCTCCTGGACGCAGCACACGGACCTCCGCCAGCGATCGAGAACCTGCCGGTGCGATGGACGGGAAGCGTTCGCCGGCACGCAGCTCGGCGCCGAGGAGGTGGAACGGTGGTTCGGCGATCCTGGGCCGGGCGGATTCGGTCGGCGTCGGGCGCGGTGTCGGCGCGGCCTGGGGCGTTGGTGCCTGCCGAGTGCTCACCACGCGCGCTTCGAGCCGATCCACGCGCTCCTTCAGAAGTGCCAGCTCGTTCGCGGTGGCGTGATCGGTAGCGGACTGCTCGATGCGGGAAAGTCGCTCCTCGATGTCTCGTCGCACGCCGACGAAACTTTCTTGTGTCAGTGCTTCGGGTCGCCGCTCGATGGCATCCACCCGTTGTCCCCACTCGGACAGGGTTTGCTCCAGCACGGCGATTCGGGCGCCTTGCGCGTTGGCCTGACTGTCCTCGGCCAGCCGGGACAGGGCCACGTGATCGACGATGACGACCAGGCTGATGAGCGACAGCCACGCCGTCGTGACGACGTGCAGCGGGCGAACGCGGCGTGCCGGCGGTGAGTCCAGGGGAATCCTCATGGCGAGACCTCCGGCCACGACAGCGGAATGGCCGTGGCGGCGGGCTCTGCCGGGGCCGGCACCGGGTCGAACGGCGAAAGATCGCCGTCATCGACGCGCCGCGCGAAGCACACGCGGCGAGCCGTGTCGTCGATTTTCAGATCCCAGGCCGACCCCGCCAGAGTCAGCAAGGCCTCGCGCAGCGTCAGCGGGCCGAGATGCAGATGTGCCGCCGGCAGCGGAAACTGGTAGAGCGCGCCGGCCTGGGCGTCGTGCTCACAGAGACGATAGCCCGAGCGCAGCAGCACGTAGCGCAAGGCGTCGCCCACCGTCGCGGGCAAGGTCGCCGGCATCGATACGTCGATGACCTGTAGCAGCAAGTCACGCTGAGCAGCCCCCGGCGCCAGTTCCACCAGTGTGTAGCGGCCGTATCGCGCGACGGGAACCCAGCCATCCGGCATGGTCTGCGGGCGTGCCTCGGGCTCCGGCTCGATCGTGGCGGGCGCGATGGCGGTCGTGGTGCATCCGGTGGCCAGGACGATGGCGAGTAGGCCGGCCGCCACGAGGGCGAGGCGTCTGGCTGGATGTCGGAGGCGAAGGCTTGGCATGGGCAGTCCCCAGGTGCGTCGTGACGCCACCATCGCAGGGGAAGGCCGTCGTATCAGCGGACAAAGGGAACCGCGGGCCGACCGATTTCTTGGATGGACATTGCCTTGGTTGGAAGAAGCCTTCCTCGGGAGGACAAGGAGGATCAATGGCAATCGGTTCGCGCTATATGACTCTTGGTGATACGTAACGCGAAACCACTGCTGCCCTACGGTCCCAGGGCCACCCGGTCGAAATCATATTTTTCGATCGATTCGTACCCTGTTGGGAGACGATACCGCCGCCGAGTATGAAAGGCTGCGCTCGATGTTTGGCGAACCACAGAAAGAGCGGCCCCAGAAGGGGCCGCCGAAGATTGAACGAAACTCAGTGCACCAACTGCCGTGCCAGCGCCACTTCCACCGAGTCGCCGTCCTGATTGAGAACGTCGAGCCCGGATTCCGGCACGTCTCCCGACGTGCTCTGCGACACGGTGATCTTCTTGGCCATCAGCCCCAGGCAGGTCATCTGCGAGGTGGCCGCATAGCCCAGGTAGATCACCCTGACCGGCTGCTTCTGGCCGATGCGCCATGAACGGCGCGCGGCCTGTTGAAGCGAGTACACGTTGTAGCCCGACTGCATGAACACGATGGTCGGAAACTCCAACAGGTCCAGGCCGGTTTTCACCAGCTCCGGGTTGGTGATGAGCACGTCGATGCCGCGGTCGATCTGCTCGGCGATCCAGTCTTCGCGACGGGAGGCGTCTACGCTCGCGCGCAGTACCGCCGTCTTGAAACCTTCCTGCTCCAGCAACACCTTCAACCGCGACGTGGTGTCGCGGGTTCCGGTGTAGACGCTGTAGACCAGCACCTTGCGGCCTGCCGTCTTTTCCTCGCGGCAGATGTCGATGAGTTCCCGCTCCTTCGGCATGACCTCCAGATCGGTGAACAGCGACGGCACGAACGCCAGCAGATTGCGAGTCCGCGGATGCTTGACCGTCTCCGACCGAAAGCACGTGTCCGGCCAGGCCAGCAGCACGTTGAGGACCACACCCAGCAGCGTCGTGTCGCGGCGCGCCAGGGCCTGCCGCAGCTCGGCGGTCAGTTGACCGGACAAGCGTGCGTAGGCCTGGGCCTGCTCCGCGTTCATCGCCACTTCGCGGAACTCCTCGTCGTAGGGCGGCAGCACGTTGCCACCGATGTCCTTCAACTTGAGGAAGACCGTGAACGGCAGGACGCAGCGCAGGACGCCCTTGGGACCGAATCCGGGAGCCTTCACCGTTCTCACGGTGATCTTGCTGCCCTTGGCGGTCTTGTGGGCCGAGCCGTTGCTCTCGGAATAGATGTCCTTGAGCACGCCGTGATCGCGCATGAACGCCATCGCGGCCGGCGTCAGACTGCCTTGCTTGCTCGGCCGATAGCCGTCTTCGATCATTCGCCCCGGCAGGGCTCGGAACAGCAGGTAGAACAGGTCGTCGCCGTAGCCGCCCATCAAGGTGCCGGTCAGCAGCAGCGTCTTGCGCACCTTCGAGGCCAGGACACCCATCGCTTGTCCCTGGGCGGAACCGGCGTTCTTGTACTCGTGCGCCTCGTCGGCGATGAGCAGGTCGAACGTGCCTTGCGGCAGGTAGCGCTTGACGTATTCCGAAGGCTGATAGCCACCTTCTCCGAAGCCGAACTCCATGTTGGCCATCGCACGTTCCATGCGATGGGCTTGCCGGTCACTGAAGACCAACTCGCCGTTGCCGTCCATCAGGTTGATGAACTCGTGGATGTTGTCCCCGAGCATCGACGCGAGAAACGCATCACCGAACTTCTGCATCAGCTTCTGCGCGGTGACTTCGCCGATCGTGGGAATGCGCTTCAGGGCCTTGAGCACGGCCGAGGACTGATCACTCGCGGACAGTCCCCTGGGACGAATCAGCGTCCACAGCGCCGAGGCGCAGCGGCCGCATTGGCGGCGGGTTTCCTCCGCTTCGAGTTCGATCGGGTTGATCGGCTCACCGTCGAGATCGGTGACGACGGTCCCACAATGCGGGCACGCCCCCACGTCACCGTGACGGGTACGCCGACGCACGAACACCGGCTTCCAGTGAAAGCCCATGCGCATGCGCACACGGCCGAGGACGAAGAACTCCTGCCCCTGGGGTGGCACACCCAACTGCTCGCGCAGCTTGATGAGCTTGACCAGAGTGTCCGGGCCGTTGAGCACCCAGACCTTGGCGCCCACCACCGTCTCCTGGATTTCGCGCCGCCACTTGTAGACCAAGTGCGGCGGACTCAGGACGAGCGTGCGGCGGTAGCCTTCGGCGTTGAGCACGGCGGCGGTGGCAATGCCCACCGTCGTCTTGCCGCAGCCCATTTCGCCGTTGACGATCGCGGCGCGTTCGCCTTGATCGACCAGCAGCTCGGTGACGGCATGGACCACTTCGGCCTGGGCGCCAAACAGCTTCCGCTTCAGGCCGGCCAGGATGACTTGGCGATGCGCCCGTGCCTGTCCGGTGTAGACCGGCGGGTTGGCGCGATTGAGAGAATCGAGCAGCTTGTCGCCGAGCTCCGAAACGAAGTCCTGCAGGCTGATCGTCAGTGGAGAAGCAGCCGCTTCGAGCAGGTCGCCCTGCACGGCGGTTTCGGGAACAGTGTCGAGATCGAGGGACATGGTGATGCTCCTAAGAAGAAGGGGCATGCACCTCCCCCGAAGGGGCGATGACATGCCCCAGGGGTGGGAAGAAACGCGACGCTTCAGGCGCCGCTGGAAAACGAGATCAATACTCGCTGGGCAGCAGCAGCGTGGTGACGCTGCGATCCCATTCGGTGATGATCCAGAGCTTGAGGTCGGGCGTGACCTGATAGGACGAGAACAATCGATCCTCGCCGGACTTCAACGCGGCATCGTTCTGCCGCTTGTCGTCATTGCAAAGATCGCCCCAGTCGCCATCGAGATGGCGCCGGAGATAGGGCACAGGATTCAGTGCACCCCGTTGAACCAGGTCGTTCACGCCCGCGGTCATGACCAGTCGGCCGGCCCGGAAGCGTGGTTGAGACAGAACTGCGAGTGCCATGGTGATTACCTCTCGAAAAGAAGGGGCCACGGCACCCCCACAGGGGCGACTGGACCCCGGTGGGTGGATGAAAACGACGGCGAACCGTCAGGCAAAAGCGATCAGCGAATGGTCAACACCGCTCCCCGCGTCGGGGAGCCGGGCGTCATGTCCCACGCGCGGATCACGGGAACGAAGCGATCGGTGAGGATGCGCGTCTCGGCGACCGAGCCGTCATCCCGTTCCGTGTACTCCGTGGCCAAGGATTTCTCCTTGTGGGTATCACCCTTGACCACCAGCACCTTGCCGGTCCTGGAGGTCACGACGCCCGAGATCGCACCGGCCGCGAGGGCCAGGGCGAGATGCCACGAAGACAACGCGCGCGCCGGTGGCCGCAGGGATTGCTGCGCGGCCCCCAGGTGCGTGTCGATCGCCGGCCACAGCCCCTGCAGGCGCTGTACCTCGTCGGCGAACTGCTCGGGTTCGAGCGTGACGCGATAGAAGTGCTCGGGCTCGGTGGCAGACGCCGGGACCGTGTATGGCAGGAACGGCCATTCGCACGGCAGTTCCTCGGCCTCGATGTCGCCTTGCCCGACTTGGAGCAGCAGACCGCGCGCGGTCTTGGTGTCGTCGGACACCTGCTCGCGCTGACGAACACGCCGACCGAAGATCACCACCTGCTTGAACTGCGACTCCACCGCTCGGTAGATGCGCAGGTCGGCGAAGTGACGGGTCAGCCAGCCCACGAACTCGGCGTCGAGCACGTAGAACGGGATGATGAGTACCAGCACACCGTCGTACTGCAACAGCGGGATGCTGCGCTGATAGAACAGCTTCTCCAGCCGCGGGCGGCCCTGTCCTTGATAACCGATGTTGCCATCGACACCACGGGTCAGATCGCCGTAGGGCGGATTGAGAAACAGCAGCCCGAAGGACTGCCGGGAAATCAGCGCGTCCATCAGGTCGCCGTGCAGACAACGATCGACGAGTCTGCGCGCATGGGCCGCGCGCTCCGCGTCGTACTCGACGGCAAACGCCTTCACCTGCTCGCGCCCGAGGGCATGAGCGGCTTCGGCGATCGCCACGCCTTCGCCGGCGCAGGGATCGAGGATGCACAGGGGGCCGGGAGACGGCGCCAGTGCGGACAGGATTCTTTCCAACGTGGGTTCGTCCGTCGGGAAGTAGCCGTTGCGTATGAAATTGCGCGCAAGGCGCGGAAACATGAGAGCCATGGGAATCTCCTGTGAAGAAGTGGGATGAAAGCGGGCATGCGCGGCGCACATGCCCGGTGGTCGGGCTTCAGGCCACCCGCCGCAGCGGTTTGCCCGTGGCCAGTTCGTACTGAGAAACACCCAGCGTTCCGGTGCGGATCAGTTCGCCCAGCGCCGTGGTCAGCGCCGAAACGTCCAGGGCCAGCCGATGACCTTCCAGCGGCCCGAGGGCGAATGGAAGGCGGATCAGCATGTCCCGCGACCGCAACAGCGCCAGCACGTCGTCGCGCCAGTGATCGAGCAGCGGCAGCGGGCATGTCTCCCGCACCAGCGCCCACAGGCGTTCGGTGTGGTCGGACACGGCCCTTGGCAGCAGGGCCAGCGCGCCGGCATTGGCCTTGTCGGGCTTCACGCAGCGCTTGTCGAACAGCCACAGATGGACCATGGAGCCGAACAGCGTGCGCCGGAAGGCGCGCGTGGTGCGTTTCTCCAGGTTCTCGACGTTGCCGACGAACACCGGGATCGACGCCTGATCGGTGACGAGATGGAACTGATCCAGTCCCTGCTGAGACCGGCTGAGGGTCAATCGGGCAAGGAACTCCTGAACGGCGGTATCGCGCGCCCAGACGGACAGAAAGACCAGGTTGCCGTGCTCGTCGCCGATGCAGCCGTCGGCCATCAGGTCGGGGCACTCGTCGATGCGATACAGCGGTTGCGGGGATGAGTGTGTGGGCATGGTGATGTCCTCTTGAGTAAGAGAGGCACCCGTGCCCCATCGGGGCGAACGAGTGCCCCGGTTCGGGTGGATGAAAAGCCGTGTCAGACGGTCGACGGCATGGCCGACGCTCGTCTCGTTCGGCGCTGTTGGTGATAGTCGCGTACCCCTTCACGCCACTCGCTGGATCGCACGGGCGCCATGTCGAGATAGCGCAGCGGGCACGAGTAGTAGTAGGGATGCATGGATTCATCCAGGGGCTTGTGGCCCCATTCGCCACCCGAGCCTTGCAGCAGGTCGCAGCGGATGAAAGTCGTGGATTCGCCTTCGGCGAGGTCGAGCACGCCCGCCTGCTTGGCGGTCACGCGCACCACGGACCACAGCACGTTGCCGCGCAGGGTGTGGGCGATGACCTCCGAGCGAGCGCGTTCGCTCTCCTGCGGTCGGATCAGTTCACGGATCAGTTGGTCGCGGGTTTGCCGCGAGAAGTACCAGCCCATGGGAGTTCTCCTGTGAAAAAAAGCCGGAGCACTCCCCACCAGGGGAAGTACCCCGGCGGGTGATGGAAACGTCGCCGGAGGCGACGGTTGGATCAGGCGGAGACCAGGTGCCAGTCCTGGGACAGCGGAGCGAACTCGTAGCCCAGGACACCGAGACGGTCGCGCTGCTGACGCAGCACACGACGATCGACGGTGGCATCGAGCTTCACGACGTCACCCAGCGGCCAGAGCGCGCCGAACAGCGTGGCATCCTCATCCTGCGCCGTCTGCGTGGCAGCCGGCTTGGCAGGAACGTCCGCGCCGAACGGTGCGGTGTCGACCAGGGGATCGCTGGATGCCGGAGCCTTCGCTTCGACGGGCGTCGAGGCGACGGCAGGCGCCGGTGTCTGCGCTTCCTCGTCGATCGGATCGACCTCCTGCGGGCTCAGCCGGTTGGCTTCGTCCCTGCTCAGCGGGTCGATGTTCGATAACGTCATGCCGCCCAGGTGAGCGCGGATCTCGATGACCATGCGACCGCTGGTGTGGTACGTGGAAGGACGAATCTCGGTGATGACGAAATCGCCGTCGTACTTGCCTTCGCGGTACTGGTCCAGTTCGGCATTCTTGATGACGAACTCGCCAATGGAAGTGGCGAGGCGGCCAACATTGAAGTCGCCGTTCCTGCCGTGGATGGTTCTGATGGCCAACTGGCCAGGGAGTGTGATCATGGGTCAGCTCCTTACGATGATGTGCGGGAGGCTCCGGCCGCATGGGTCGGGGTCTCGATGGAGAGAAGGAAAGCAAGGCCCCGGTGAGGGGGCCTCGTGGGTCAGGCCGTTTCGGCCAGCGCCGGCTCCTCGACGGTGCCGGTGCCGGAAACCGCCTCGTCGGCTGCGGGTGCAGTCGGGGCGGCGGGCTCGCACGAAGCGGCAGGCTTTTCGTCCTTGGCTTCGGCTTTGTAAACGAGCTGACCATCGACCTTGATCCAGCTCACGAAGAGCAGACGGGCCTTCAGGCTGACGCCCTGTTCGCCGGCACGCTTCCCCTTGGTGTAGGTGAAGATGTCGGTCCACAGATCGCCCAGGCGAAACCCGATCAGCACCTTGCGCTCGGCCTTGACGGCCTGCTCGCAACGGCGGATCAAGTGCTGCGCCTGGCTGCCCGAAACCCGCACGTCGAACCGGCGGTATTCCGGATCGTCGCTCGGACCATTGAGCGCCGCGATGTCGCAGGCGAGGAAGGCATCACCTTTCTTGGGCCTCACCTCGCGAATGCGATTGAGATACCCGAGGCCGGTGATGTGCAGATCGAAGAAAGACTTGTCGTTGGAAGTGGTCATGGTGAATCTCCTGTGAACAAAGATGCGGAGACACACCCGACCCTGGCGGGGAGTGTGTAACCCCCGCGTGGGTTGAAGAAACGACTGCATGGCATCGCCATCGAGAACCGGTGGCCGTTCGCCGTGGATGCCGGTGCGAACTGGTCGATCAACGCGGTCGGAACCGCGCCGTAGCCTCGAAGATCGTGGCTACCTGGGCATGTCGCTGACGGAGCAGCGGAACATGGTCGGAGCGTGGCACCGGCCCGCCGGATCGGCGACCGCCAATCGGTTCTTGCCGTCGCCCCATTTATTGGAGACGCGCGCAAAAAAAGAGCCCCGCAAAGAGGGCTCAAGGTGGGCACGATGGTCAGTCGTCGTAGACGGGCAAACCGTCCAGAATCTCGGCGTTCGGGTCGAAGATCAGGATGCGCACATCGGCCAGGGCCGCGAGTTGCATCACGGTGATCAACGACTGCGGGACGCACGCATCGGTCTGCTCATTGTGCAGTGCCTGGGCGTCGCAACCATCGACGAACTTGAGGTTCTCGTCGGTCCAGGGCGTGGCGATCAGCTTCACGCCCACGGCATCGCTGTCTGGAATGCGAAACGCCTCGAAGAACAGACCCGTGAGCGTGGAAGCGTCGGCCAGGTCTTCGAGGTACTGCCGCACTTCCTCGGGGATGTGCCCGGAGCTGATCTCCCAGCACCGGCTGTAGTGGCCGGTGGAGAAAGACAGCCGCCGCACGACTTCCCGCGCCGCCTCGTCGGAGTACGTGTCGCCGACGTGTATCGGCTGTCCTGCGTCGTCGGCCATGATGGCGTAGACCACTATGAGCGCGACGCCGTGGCTTGAGCAACGTGCGTCCAACTCGGCCGGCACGTTCTGGCCTTCGGCGACCAGCGCGAAGTCATCGCAAAAAACACACTCGAAGCGCCTGATCTCGTCATCGCGCAGATGGGATTGCGATTCGTGCAGAGGAAGATAGGTCAGCGGGCAGTCGTCATCGTAGGAGATGGCGACCAGTCGCTGAATGGACAGGCGGTCGTAGCCGCGAATGAAAGGATTGGTTTCGGGGTTCATGATGAATCTCCAGTAGAGGAAAGGCGAAGCCGATCCCCCACCGGGGATCGACCCCAGAGGGATGAAAATAAGAGCCCGTCAGGCGTGACGGTCTCGGACGAAGGGCTGCTACCAGCCGGTGTAGTTGAGGATCAGCGTGGCGATGATCCTGCGCCGCTCCAGATCCAGACCACCCAAGTCGGCCAGGCCGTGGACGCCGACCCGCTTGAGCAGCGCGCCGCCGTCGTTGGCGTTGTAGAAGCTCACCATCGCGGCGAGGAAAACCTTTTCGCCGGAACTCATGGCGCCGATGACCTTCCTGATGATGGCCACGTTCGGGCGCAAGTCCCACTTGTCCACGGCCGAGTCCAGGCATTCCCGAGTGCCGTCGCCGAACAGGTCGTGACCGGCCAGCTCGACGCCGCGCTTCCATGCGTCGAAGAAAGCCTGTGATGCCTTGGAAAAATGCCGTTGGTTGGCGGCGATCTCGTCGAAGACCGCCTGTTCACTCATTGCGTTCATGACTACGTTCTCCTGATGGTGTGAATCACGGATGCCGGCGCTGCGTCCATGCGCCGGTTTCCAGGGCATGGCGAGCGGCCTCGCGGGTGGGGAAATACTCGACGGAATCTCGGGAAACGGGACCGTCGTCGAAGGTGCCGATGTAGTGCCCGGCGGCACTGCGCAGCACCTTCAGGGGCAGGCGTTTGCCTACATGGACCGAGGCCAGCAGGCCGCAAGCGGCTGCGGGCTGGGGTACGACAGGATCGAAGGACATGGTGCTCTCCTTGGAGGTCATGGGAAGCGCCACGTCCCGACGGGACGAAGCGACTCCCGTGGGGTGGAACACAGCATCGTCGCCAGGGCGTGGCGATCGTCCGCGGGGCGATGCGAAGCGGACTGGATCGGTCGGCGCGGAAGTACCGCGATGCAGCCTTGAAGACCGAAGCTGCCTGGGCATGGTGCTGACGCAAGTCAGCGCGCATGGACATAGATTCGTGGGTGTGGTGTGCGCTGGCGAGCCGGAATCCGCTCGCGGTGGATGCCCGATTGCTTGGCCTTGTCGCGGCGGGAGTACGGTGGAAAGGGAGAAAAGCAGCCGAAGGCGTGAGCCTTCGGCGGAGACGAATCACCACCCGTGGGCTGTCGCAGGGCATGGGCCGTCGTCGAAGCCTGCCGCCGTTCCAGCAATCGCACCCGGCCCGTTTCGTGGCTGGGGCCGGAAACCTCTGGCACGCATCCGCGCACAAAGGGAACCCGTTGTTTCGCCGGTGGGCGCCGGCGCCGAGTACCGTTCACCCCGAAGGGTCTCCTGGCGGCTCGTTCCCTGCGGTGAGCAAGGCGCCAGGAGACCCTTCGGAGCCAACGGAAGCACATCCGATCAGCTCGAACCGCATCGCATGCGGCTCGTGGAGGAACTGCCTTCTCGCCTTGCAGCCGAGGGCCGCCAGGCGTGCACGCCGTTGCAGAAGGGAAAGGCATGCTGGGGAGTGCCCTGCGGACTGCGGGGCGCCGCCTCGCCACCAGGGCCGGCAGGCGAAGACGAGGGGTTCTGTGCCGATCAGTTCGCCATGGGCGGCGATCGGCGTGGTTTGCGCGACGTGGTGCGACGTCGGCCCGAGGATTCGACGGGCACGGTGCCCTTGCAATCGGGGTATCGGCTGCACGACCAGAAGGCGCCGTTCTTGCCGTTACGCTGGCGCGTCGTCGCGCCGCACGCCGGGCAGGCCGGTCCTGTCGGCAGTTCGATCGACAGCGTGGTGCCGCGGTACTGCTGAACCAATTGCGCGACCCAGGCCGATTGCTTGTCGATGAAGGTGTCCAGCGTCATCTGTCCGGCTTCGATCATGTCCAGGGCTTGTTCCCAGATGGCCGTGGTGCCGGGATCGGCGATCGCCGCCGGCACGGCGTCGATGAGCGTGAAGGCCGCCTCGGTCGCGCGGACGGTGCGTCCCTTCTTCACCAGGTAGCCTCGGGTCAGAAGACCGTTGATGATGCCGGCGCGCGTGGCCTCGGTGCCGATGCCCGTGGTGTCACGGAGCTTCGCCTTCAGGCGTGGATCGGCGACCAGTTTGGCGACGCCCTTCATCGCCTTGACCAGCTCGCCCTGCGTGTAGGGCTTGGGCGGCTGCGTCTTGAGTGCTTTCAGATCCACCTGGCCGACGATGCACAGCGTGTCGGAAGCGAGCGCGGGCAATGTTTGGCTGCGCCGCGTGGAATCGTCGCCCGTGGCCTCCGGTTCTTTGTCGGGCAGCGCCAGGTGCCAGCCGGGCTCGACGATCTGCTTGCCCACAGCCTGCAACGAATGTCCGGCGCAGGTGAGCCGTGCCACCGTGCGGTCGAACTCGTGATGTGGCAGGAACTGCGTCAGGTAGTGCACCCGGATCAGTCCGTACACCGCCAGTTCCTTGTCCGACATGGCCGAAAGATTCACCGGCTCCAGGGTCGGGATGATGCCGTGGTGTGCCGATACCTTCGCGTCGTCCCAGGCACGCGACCGCCGCGTGCGGTCGAGTCTGTCGAGCAGTGGGCGCAGGTCGGGGTCGGTGGCGAGCAGCGCATCGAGCACCGTCGGCACCTCGGCCAGCATGCTCTCGGGCAGGTAGCCCGAGTCGCTGCGCGGATAAGTGGTCGCCTTGTGCGTTTCGTACAGTGCCTGCGCGATGTTCAGCGTCTCCTGCACGTCCAGGCCGAGCCGCCGCGAGCACACTTCCTGCAAGGTGCCGAGGTCGAATGGCAGCGGCGGCGCCTCGCGCACACGCTCGGTTTCCACCGAGACCACCCGTGCCTCGCGTGCCGTGCGAATCCGCTCGACGGCCTGCTGCGCCACAGGCCGTTGCAGGCAGCGTCCCGCGTCATCCGTCGTACCCTCGGGCGGTATCCAGTTCGCCGTGAACGACTGACCGGCATAAGACAAGGACACGTCGATCGCCCAATACGGCACGGAAACGAAACGCGCGATCTCACGGTCGCGGTCCACCACCAGTTTCAGCGTCGGCGTCTGCACGCGACCCACCGACAACACGCCGCCATAGCCGGCCTGGCGCCCGAGCACCGTGAACAGGCGGCTCAGGTTCATGCCTACCAGCCAGTCGGCGCGCGAACGGGCCAAAGCCGAGAAATACAGAGGCAAGGTGTCGGTCGCCGGCCTGAGCGCGTCGAGGGCCTTGCGGATCGACGCATCGTTCAGTGCCGACAGCCACAGCCGCCGGATCGGCCCGCGGTATCCGCACAGGTCGATGATCTCGCGGGCGATCATCTCGCCCTCGCGATCCGCGTCCGTGGCGATCACCAGTTCGCCGGCCTGTTCGACGAGCCGCTTCACGATCTTGAACTGCGCCGCCGTCGAAGCCTTGACCTCGATGCGCCAGCGTTCGGGAAGAATGGGCAGTTGCTCGATGGACCAGCGCTTGTAGCATTCGCCGTAGGCTTCCGGTGGCGCCGCCTCGATCAAGTGGCCGATGCACCAGGTCACCGTGATACCCGCTCCGCTGTAGCAACCGGAACCGCGCTGCGAAGCGCCCAACACGCGGGCGATGTCTTTGCCCTGGGAAGGCTTCTCGCACAGAAACAGGCGCATCGAGCCTCCTGGGTAAACGTGATGCTGTCGATTGCCCGTCATCATCGCCATCGACGATGCGACGGGCAGCAAACAACGCGGAAGCGATGGGAACCAGGTTCTGCCGGCGCAGTGTGCGCCCGCGGTATGCGTTGGCGCACGGGAAGCGAACGTGAACTGCTACAGCCGCTTCCGCGACTGGCGTTCCCTGGACGTGAGCAGCGCTATACCAGTGGTATAGCTGGCGCAGGGTGAGCGGCCGATGGTCGTTCCAGCCGTTCACCCATGGCGATCATTCACCTTGGGGTGGCTCGGCGGCCTATCCCTTGGGGCTCAGCGTGACGGCCTCGATGCGATACGGCAGGATGCCGACCCGGCGCGCCTCGATCTTGAACGTGACGCGCTCGTTATCGTCGGCGTCTTCCCATTCGTCGCGCACGGTGCGACCTTCGACCAGCACGCGCATGCCCTTCTGGTACAGCGCCTGCCAGTGCTCGGCGTCGCGATGCCACAGTTCCACCGGCGCCCAGAAGCCGCCGCGGTCCTCATAGCCCTCCTTGGTCGGCACGGGGTTGTCGAAATAGACGTTCAGGCGCAGCAAGCGGCGCGGTTCGTCGTTACCGTTGGAGAATTCGCGATAGTCCGGCGCGGAACCGATGTTGCCCTCGCCGTAGAAGTGCGTGCTCATGTCGTGGACTCCTTGGGGATGGTGACGCGCCCCTGGACGCGCCGGTGGTAGGCCGCCTCGGCTCGGGCCATCTTGCCGGCGCAGTCCAGGGCCTGGCGGGCGATACTGTGTGTGAGACTGACCTGCATGTTGAGCGCGATGCGTTGCATCTCCATCGCGTAGAGGTCGTCGATCAACGTGGCCGGCGTCGCGGAAGCGGCGAGCAGCGCCTCCCACAGTTCGACGCCCATGCAGGAACGGTCGAGGTTGCGCCAGCGCAGGAAGGTCGTCCCTGCGCCAGTGGTCTGTTGGGCCAGTTGCACGCCGAGCAGGTTGAAGGGGTAACCGCGCGCTTGCGGGAGCACCCGTCGTTGCGCCAGTGTGATCAGGTCGTCGCGCAGCACCGCACACTGGTTGGCCCAGGTCTCCAAACTCCCCTTACCCTTAAAAGGCTTCAAAAGGCCTTTTAGGTAGGCTGCGTGTTCCAGCCGCCGGAAGTCGGGCTGTTCCAACGGAACGAAGTGCCGAGATGCCTCGGTGGCTTGCTCGGTCATGCCAGTTCGCCCCCATCGGTGGATTCGATCGTCTTGGCAGACTTCCTCGATCGCTTGGGTTTGTCGGGTTGGGCGGGTTCTTCGGCCGTCGCCTCGGTGGTGGGTTCATCCGCGGATTCCGCCGGTGTGCTGGCCCTGGCTTCGGCAGGCTCGCGTCGAGTGGCAGTCAGCGGAGTGCGGCGCACCAGAGGCGGCGCGAAACGTGATCGGCGCGTGCCTTCGAGCACGTCCTGCGGCAGTTCGCCGTACTTTTCGCGGGCGGCCCGCGCCACGGCGTTGTTGGCCGCGAAGTCGTCGCGCTGCGCACCCGAATACTTGTACTGCTGGGCCAGGGAAAACAGGCTGCGCAGCGCGTGGGCGCCGTCGTTGAGCCAGCGCTCCATCGTGCTGCGGTCGATCAGCGCCGTGTGATGCGCCAGGATCAGGCGGCGGGCCAAGTCGTCGTAGTCGGCCAGCAGATAGACCGCCATGAAGCCGAGCTGAGAGGAAACGTACAGCGGCAGCTTGACCGGCTGCACGTTGAGGTTCTCGCCCACGCTCAGTGCCGGCGGAACGTCGGCCAAGGCCTGATCGACCTGTTCGCGCAGCACCTGCAACCGCGCCTTGGTGTCGGTGATCTTCTCCTCGATACGCAGCATCCACCAGTCCGAGTAGGGGTCATCCTGCTCGGCGCCGCGCTTGAGCTTGTTCATGATCGAGATGAAACCGTTCAAGCCGATGATGCCGGGTCGCCCTTCGACGGGCGCGCGGCCGTGCCAGATGCGTGAGGCGTGATGCGTGTGCAGCGTCAGCGCCATCGCGCTGCGCAGCGACCCGAGATTCAGTTGCAGGGGTTCGTTGGCCATGGAGACGACTCGCTGTGAGGAAACGAGTCGCCAGCATCGGCGAGCACCGGAAGGCTGTCAGTGAACAAAGCGTATCGGGATGGAACCTCATTGCGAGGCGCCGCTTGCTGGGCTATCGCCGTGCGGTGAGGGACAGTTCCGAGAGATGTCCTTGAGGCTGTTCGAGTTCATAATTCTCATGATCGAAGCACCAGCCCACGATGGCGCTGCTTGGACCTATACCACTGGTATAGACGGGGGCGTCAGCCGAACGCCCGGCGATATGCCATGTTCGCCAAATCGCTCGATGGCTCCGGCTCGAATCGGACCGGCGATTCAGCGGCCGGAGAGGAAACGATGAACGACACTTTCGATGTGCACGGCTACCTGTCCGACGAATCCGAACGGTTTCGGATTGAGCAACGGGAGAGAACGCCTGGCGAGTTCGCGCAGGTCAAACGAACCGTGGCCTCGGCTCTCGCGCAATTTCATTCCATCGGGCCGGGGCATGCCACGCCTGGCGTGGAGGCGGCATACAGGGGCCTTGGGATCGGAGGAGCGCATGCGACGCTTCGCAGCTTGGATGGCTATCACACCGTGCAGTCGGATGGTTCGTTCGACCTGATCGCCGAACCGGATTCCGAACGGGTTGCCTGGATTCTCAGTCTCGTCGACACCTGCATGCAATGCGGCATGCTGCGATTGCGCGAGATCGACTTCGGTTCGCCGATGGCAGCGGATCATCCTAGCTCTCCTTGAGCAAATCCTGGAGGCGGCACAGATGCTGCTTCGCGGTCTCGTGATTGGTCACAGGGGGAGACCAGTCGCGCTCGGGTGCGCGCAGTGATTCCAGGGACGCCGGTGAAATCGTGGTCGGCTCTTGCTTCGGCCGGGTGGCCCAGGCATGGAACTCTCCCTTGATCGCTTTCTGAATGACCCCGAAGAGATAACCGGCCGGATTGCGGATGCCGCCAGCCTGGCAGCGCGTAGCCCACTCGTCGAGCACCGCCTGTTGCAGCGTGCCGTCTACTTGTCGGAGAGCGACCAGCGCTCCCGACCGTTGTTCGTCTTTCAAGGCGAGGAAGCGCTGCGGCAAACGAAGCTGCTCTCGCGCGTGCGGTACTGTACGTACTATATGATTTTCAATACGTTCTTTACGTACAGTACGGTCCTGCTTCGGATTCGGAAGAACGTCGTCCGACGCGGCTTTGCGCCCCGCTTCGGATTCCGAAGACGGTGACTCGCCGTTCCGAAGAAGGGTTTCCTGGCCTTCTTCGGAATCGCGAATGGTCTCGCTCTGTGGATAACTTTCGAGAGTGCTCCATCCCTGGCTCGCCAGACGGTGCGCGAGCACCTGCAGGCGTGTAGGCAAGGTGCGGCCACTGAGCAGCGGGTCTTCGTCGATCTCCCTGAGTGTCTGGACCCCGACGAGCTGCACGGCCTTGCTCGCGTGTGTCAGTGCGTGGCTGACCAGACCGAGATAGTCCGTGTCGAGCTGCATGGCCTCGAAGGATGTCAGCGGTTCATCGTGCAGCACATACAGGTTGCCCTGAATGCGTCCCGTGCGCGGGTCGCGCCTGCGCCGTACCAGGCTGAGCCATCGCGTCAGGCGCAGCAGCGTGAGCGCGCGCGCCACCGTCTCGTGAGATGCCTTGGGCGCGCAGGGCATCGAGGCCAGGTAGGGGCGCAACTGCTCGTAGGTCGGGAAAGCCGTGATGCCATCATCGTTGAGCAGCAGGCGAAACACCTGCCAGGCATTGCGCTCCAGCGGCGTGAGTCGTCGATCGAGGAACAGCGCACGCGGCACGCTCTCATGGCGATTGCCGCTGAACAGGAATCCGTCGGCGGCATTCGTTTCCACTCGCTGAGGCCGCAGGCGCTGCTCGGCCTCGTCCAGAAGGGCCGATAGGGAGACGGGACCGCTCGTTCGACGCGGAGGGTCGGTGCCCATGGCCTACACCAATCCCTGGTCGATCCAGCTTCGGATGGTCGCCCATATGACGGATGCCGGTATGGCGAGGTCTTCGGCCAGGTCCAGGGTGAGTTCGAGCATCGCCATGTCGTCGTCGAGCGCGATGCCGCGCCGTTCGATAGCGGGTTTCCAGCGCTCCCACAACCCGGTTTCCTGAGCCTCGCTCAAGACCGGATGGCGCCCCTTGCGTTTGGGCAGGCCGAGGATGTCCCGCCGCAGTGCTACCTCTTGATGGGTCAATCCGTAGAACTTGCTGACCATCTCCGTGCTCGCGCCCAGGCGCAGCATGCGATCGACGGTGGCGATCTCCTTCTCGACATCCTCCACCTGTCGCAGCAAACGATGCAGCACGTCGCGGTTGACCTTCACCGAGCACCAGGACACCGAGGCATTGATCAGCACGCTGACCAGCGCCGGATGCTTGAGTGCATCCAGCTCACGTTCGCCGAAACCCATGGCCTTGCAGCGGCGCAACTGACCGTTGCGCAGATCGTGCAGTGCCTGGGCGATCACGGCCTGGTTGAGAGGATGCGGTGCCGACATCGTGCCTCCCGTGGCCCTATGGATCGCTGGGTGTGGCAGTGCCCGCACCCGTGTCGGCCTCCAGTTCCAGCAACCGACGCGCGAGCCGTAAGAGGCGAAAGAGCTTGACCAGGCCGGTATCGCTCAGGCGTGATGCCTGCGTCTTGCCGCCATCCTTGCGGCCCTGCAACAGTGGTCCCAGGGCATCGGTCAACCGGAGGTCGTCGAGTGTGGCGGCTGCGGAGGCAGCCGGCGGGTATCCCGCGCTGAGTGCGTGCAGCAAGATCAGAACGGCGCGAGCGGCGAACGGCATCGCCTGCGTATCAGACACCAAGGTATTCGTGGTGCAGATGAAGCCGATGCCGTCTTCCACCGGCTCGATGTGGTCGGTCCGTCCGACTTCTTCGGCAATCTCGCGCGCGAACTGCGCGATGTGTACGCGCAGGCGATCCGGTGTGTCGAGGCCCGGTTCGATGTACCAGACATCCGAGATCGGATAGAGCCCGCCGGCCTGTACCGGGATGGCGCGCAGGACGTTGGCCTCGAAGTCCAGCAGTGCGTCGCCCATCTGATCGGCGACCAGGCGTTGGATGGATCGGAGGCGTTCGGTGGTCGGCGCCGGCGACACGATATGACCGCGCAGGCGTTCGTCGCGATCGTCGTCCGGTGGTTGCAAGGTGCCGGGCGAATCCGCCGGCGTGGCGAGAGCCCGTGTCGGTTCTGCGACCTCGGGTGTCTCTGGCGGTGCAGGTGGTGTCGGTGCTTGCGCCACGGCCGGCAATGGCTTGGGTGCGGTCGGGTGCGATGCAGGTACTTCAGGATGAGCAGGTGCTTCGGCACGTCGGGGGACGTGCGGCGATGGCTCGCCGATCAGTACGCGCTGCCGGTTTTCGGTTTCGGTGATCTCCAGCGTCAGGGTGTCGTAGTCTGCTTCCAGCAGTTCGGCCATTTGGCCTATCAGTTCGTCCTGCACGCGCTTGATCGAGAAGCCGTCGGCGTCACCGTCGAACAGTGCCAGCACGTCGTGGAACAGGGCCTGGAAATCTGCGGTCAGACGCTTGCTCGCGCTGCGCGCCTCCCATATGCGCGCGCTCGCCTTGCGCAAGGCCGTCAGCCGTTCGACCTGGGGCCGTCCCAGGCCACCGTAGAGTACGGTGGGAATCGCCGGCAGCAGGTAGCGCACCGCGTCCTGCATGCGGCTGATGTGAGGTTGGGAAATCGGGTAGCCGTCGGTACTCAGTCGCCGTGCGAGTTCGGTCTGCGTCAATGCCTGGCTGGACTCTCGCTCGTAGAGTTCGCGGGCTTTCTCGACACCGAGGGCGCGCTCGATGAACGATAGGCCGCCGTGCAGCTCGTTTTCGGCGAGGTGCCCGGTCAATGCGACGATCTCGCCGCGCTCGGGCCAGGGCCGGAACAGGCATGGGATGCGAAAGAAGCGTTCGTCCCGTGTTTCACTCCACAGTTCGCGCAGGATGGCCAACCTCGTGTTGCCGCCGTTGCGGATGATGTAGTGCGGTTCGCCCGGACGGCGGGTGATCGCCGGCGAAGCATCGAGACCGCGCTCCCGGATCGAGGCCTTGATCTCGTCATAGCGGGGATTGCGCGTGACGCGGGGATTGAGGCCGTAGGGCTGGAGCTGGTCCAGCGTTACCGTCATGGGCGTATCCGCGATGGGATCACTGAGCGCATCGGCGACGGGGCCGCTGTGCTCGAATCGGTCGGCCAGCAGCTTGGCCGCCATGTCCCTTGGGGTCGGTTCAGCCATCGGCGCCGGCCTCCCTGGTCGTGACCGTCTGGCGGGTAATCCGGACGGCGCGGCGCAGCCGTGCGAGCGCGTTGCGATCGGCGCGGTGGTCGCCGGCCGTTGCGCCGATGTAGATCGGCGGAAGGCCTTGCTTGGTGAACTTCAAGTGTCCGCCCGGCGTGCGAACGACCGTCCAGCCCTCTCTGATGGCGAAGTCGATGAGTGGCTTCAGGCGTTTGTGTCCACGATGGAGCGCTCGCGAGACGGTCATGTGCTGACCCTCCGATGCACGCCGGCTTCCAGTCGGGTGAATGCCGACTCCCACTCGGGCAGCAGTTCGCGGGCGAGCGCGCGCATCGTGTCGAAGGCGGCGGGTGTCGCGCGCCCCGTGGGGCGCCGGCACTCGACCCGGTGCACGGGCAGCGCCATGGTCGAAGCGCGCGGATAGGCTTCGATGGCGGGGATGTTCGTATCGAGCACGGCGATGCCGGGTTCGGCGTGGAACAGATCGCGCAGTGCCTGCTGGATGAGCCGCGCATTGCTGGAGACCGGATGCACGCGGTTGATGAGCAGGCGCAGCTCCGGCGGCTCGATGCCGAGACGCCGGTACGGCGCGATGTCCCGCATCAGTTGCAGGGTGCCGCGCCGGAACTCGCGGGCGGCCAGGATCTCCGGCGTGACGGGCGATAGCGCCGAGTCGGATGCCAGTACGGCCATCTCCAACAGAACGCTGCGCGCGCCTTGGGTGTCGATCAGCATCAGGTCGTAGTGCGCGCTGAAGGTGGGCAACAGGTTGCGCAGCCGCAGCCGCCCATCCGGCGCATGCAGCAGCAGTGTGTTCAACTGCCCCTTGTCGTCGTTGGAGATAACGAGGTCGAGACCCGGAATCGCGGTGTGTGACACCAGGCGGTCGAGGCTCTGCTCGTTGAAGGCCAGCAGTTCGTAGATACCGGCGGCCGCGCGTTCGCGCAGCTCGAAGTAACTCGACAACGTGGGCTGGACGTCGAGGTCCAGCAGCAGCACGCGCAGCCCCGCGTCGGCGGCGAAGCCACCCAGGTTGGCTGCCGTGGTCGTCTTGCCCACGCCGCCCTTGGTCGAAATGATGGATACCACCTGCATGGGCTTCTCCTCGTCGAACGACATGAATCGAGAGGAAGCGTCAGGCGCGTTCTTTGAGACGGTCGGCGATCCACTGCTCGATCTCGACCGAATCCCAGCCCACAGCGCGCACCCCCAGGCGCAGCGCCTTGGGGAACTTGCCGGCCTTCATCAGGCTGTAGATGTGGGCGCGCTTGAAGCCGGTCTTGGCTTCGACTTCGGCGCGCCGCAAGATGCGGTGTTCGACCTGCGAAAAGTTCTGCGAAGACATGGTGGGCACTCCTCGACGCTCATCGGCGCTGTTCGGAAAGTGCCTCGTATTGAATACACCCTCTTCGGGAGAGTCACTGCAATTGCAGAGCACGAGACTGCAGTTGCAGTCAGCGCGGCGCGTCTTCTACTTGGCGCCGCGCCTGCGCGAGCTTGGCCCACAAGGTGCGCTCGGCCATGCCGGGGCGGCCCGCGTGGTGGGCGAGCAGTGCGCTGATCACGGATTCCATGGTCTCGAACGATGAGTAAGGTTTGCCGCTCGGCGACTTCCCGAGCAGCAGGCCCAGAAGGCCGCCGACGATATTGATGTAGGTCGCCTCGCTCCTGGGCGACACTTCGTGCTCCGCGACGCTTCGACTTTCGACCTGCTTGCACAGCACCCGATGTCGTTCATGCAGAACGTCGAAGGAGTGTTCCATTTCCGCGAGCCTGGCCTTCAGTGCTTCCCGGTCGGCCAGCAAGGTCTGCACGGCATCTATGCCGATCGCCGGATGAAGCCGACGTTCGATGTCGTCGAACAGGAACGTCGGTCTCTGATCCGGATAGAAGCGGGTCATCCACACCTTGAGATCGACGTGCCGTATCGTGAGATCCGGGCCTTCGAGAAGCGCAGGGTCGTTCGATGTGATGCCGGACTTTCCATACGGCAGCTCGCCGTTTCTGAGCCCATCGAAGATGCGCTCAGCGTTGAGGCGCAGCATCGGCCATCTCGGAAAATCATCCAACTCGGGGACGACCTTGCCGTTCATCGAATCGAGGATGCGGGCCTCGAACCGCAGCAGACCACTCCACCGGATGGCGGCTTCGATGGGCCTATAGAAGACCCTGGAATGCAAGGATGGGTCAGTCTGCGCATGTCCCGCTCTGGTCATCTGGCTCCCCCCTGGCTGCGTTGACGGGTTCCAGTCCGGCGGACATGCGACGGGCGCTTGGCTGGACAGGAGTCCGACGATGGGTAGACTGGCGCCAATGGCCGGTAGCGCAGAAGATGTGCAAAAAGCGCTACGTCATTTCATTACTTCGTATCCGTTCGCTACCGACATTGGCTTCCCCATGCCACGGATAAGTGTTCGTGCTCGTCACGCAACAGTAAAGACCCGTAGCGTCTGAATCGAAGTCGGTAGGGCCACGCGGCATGTTCGAGACCCGGAAAGTCTCGATCCTGATCACGAAGGCATCAAAGGACGTTCGGGCGATGAACCGCGGGAAACACGAAACCACTTGGTGGAGGTCGATGCTGGCTGCGTGAATCGGTGGATTCTCTTCCGGTATACGGAAGGTGCCATCGCTGCCAGTCATACCTTTTCGGTCTGGACGAAGACCAAAAAAGAAACATGGCCTCGCGCTTTCAGGTGCCGACGTGGTTGACGCGCCGGATGAAGTTTCTCAACTGTTCGGATGGTTCGTTGTCCGGCCTCAACAGGAAGGTCGTCATCATGAACGAGCGGCCGGCCAGTGGTCGGGCCACCACGTCCTTGTGATGGATGGCTTCGAGATGTGCGGCGCTGGAGAAGCCGACCCCGTAGCCTGCGGCCACCAGTGTCAACATCAAATCGTGCGTGGCCACATGCTCGGCCACGACGGGCTGCGTGTCCACCGTTCGAAGCATGCGCTCCAATTGCTGACTGCATCCCTCGCAAACTTCTGGATGGCAGAGTACCAGAGGGTAGTTGACCACTTCGTGGAGTGGCACGCGCCGGTGAGCCAACAAGGGATGCCTGGAAGGTACGGCCACGACCAAGGGGTCGTGCCAAACGGGCTCGGCGACGATCCCGTCCTCGACCTCATCGGCCAAAGCGAAACCCGCGTCGTACAGATCGTTGCGAAGCCCCTTCAGTTGCTTGGAGAACGGTATCTCGAACAACCGGATTTCGACCTCTGGTTCTTCTTCCCTGCACAGTGCGAGCAAGGCGGTCAGGCGGCTGCGTGCGATGCCGTCGGACAATGCTATGCGGAGAGTGCCGCGGTAGCCGGTAGATGCAGCCTTCGCGTTGGTCTTGGCTTGTTCGAGGCAGAGCAGCACCCGGCGAGCATCCTCCAGGAAGACCTGGCCGGCCCACGTTAGCCGTGTACCACGGGACGTGCGTTCGAGCAGGACGACCCCAAGCTCGGATTCGAGCTTCTTAATGGTGCGCGAGAGAGGAGATTGCTCGATGTTCAGTCGTTCGGCAGCTCGCCCGAAATGCAGTTCTTCGGCAACGGGGATGAAATATCGAAGATGGCGTAAATCCATGCACTATGTCCTCGTGATCCGCGCCACCATAGCTCGATCTCCGCTATCGATATCTCATCGGTGTTCCCTCGGTTGTCGGCTGATCTTGCCCATGCTCATCCGTTCCCGAAACCGGGAGCCACGCTCCCCGTTGGCGTACACTATGAGTGAGCCAGCACTCGTGTATGACCGCGAGATGTACAAGCGTCGCAATGAGGTCGAACACCTTCCGGCGGCTTAAGAAAGATCTAAACAAATGATTCGACGGCGAGCACAATGATGCATACGTCGATTCTCCATATGCGCGCGGGGCACGCCGCTGTAGGTCAGGGAAGAGGCGTCGGTGCGGTGGTCATTCCTTGGTCTTCCGCGGATTGAGGTCAGAGCGCGATCTGCATGCGGGCACCGACGGCTTGGTACCTCGCGCCAATGTCGCCGCCGCTATCCGTCCGCTTGTCCACCTTGCCGTTAATATAATTAAATATGAAGCGCATATTGCTGTTCACATACCAGTTCAGGCCGAGCGTAACGTTCTCCTGCTGACCGCCGAAGATGTCCTTGTCGTTGAGATCGACCATGCTGTAGCGCGCGGCAATCTCCCATGCGCCCAAGTCACTCGTCCTCCAGTCGAAAGGGTGATTCGGCGCAACCCCGCCGTAGGAACCGGAGCTTGCGCTGTAGCGTCGCGTCTCGCCGGTGAGGATATAGCCGCCTTGGATGTAATAGCCGCTGAAGTTGAGGCTGGGCCCGTTGCCAGGGGGCCGCTCGACGTTGAAATCGAAATACTCGCCCTGGAAGTGGAAGCTGCCCAGTGTTCCGGCCAGTTCCGCGCTCAAGGCGCGCGCGGAGTCGATCGGAAGACCTCCGGTGCCCAAGACGCGGTTGCCGTCGATGCGCATCTCGATCCGGTCTCGCAGGTTCAGTTCCGAGGCGCCCGTCGGCGCATCGAATAGATACTGCACATCGCTGCCGATCAGGAGCGAGGCTCTGTCGGTCAGAACCGGCAGGAATACTGCCCGCCCGGTCACGGCAGCCTGCCTTGCATCGTGCGACGTCCTGCCGGAGGCCGGTCCCGTCAGAAAGGCGCCTGCCCACCATTGCCGCTCGTTGGCGGTAATGCCGAAGCCTGAACGCGTGGCGGCGCCGATGCCGGCGGCGACTTCCACGGGCGCGGCTCGCTCCATAAAGGTGATGTTGTTGTTACTTGTCGCTCGGTCGAGCGAGTAGCGCACGCTGAGAATGCCGGCCCAGATCTTGAATGGTTCGAAACCGCTATAGGAAAGGTAAGCTTTATCTAGGACCACGCCGGACCCGCCGCCGGACCCGCCACCCTCAAATTCGATGCTGTATCCCCAGTCGTTCAGGAACGCGCCGATGACCCCGAACTTCGCTCGGCGCGCGATCACGCCGCCGACAAGATTCTGCGGCGTCGTGGCCGTGGTGTTCGGCCGGTAGTTGTAGCCGCCGAAGTGGAGCTGCAGGCGGCTCGTGAGCGAGATGCAGTTTCGCCCGTCGGAACTGCAGATCGTCGGCTGGTTGCTGGAGGATACTCGAATGCTAGGTGCGTCGGCGGGCGGCTCCGTTTTGGCCGCAGCCATCTGCCCAGTGGCCCCTCTGGCTTCCTCTCGCCCCTCCGCAACGTCCCGTTTCAGGGCCTCGACTTCGTTCCGCAGCTCGTTGATTTCCGCCTTCAGCGCCTCCAGCCGGGCGCTGGCGGAATCCTGCGCGGCGGCGGGTCCGCCAGCGAGGATCGCAGCGACAATCGCCGTCGCCGTGAAGATTCCGCATCGTTTCACGCAATTACATTTACGCGGGCGAGGACAAGAATGGTCCGGTGCAGGTTCCAAACCACTTCGCTTAATGTGCCTGCTCACGAAGATCCTGCTCGTACTGAATTGCCCAGTCCCCGACACACGCTAGTCTTCCAATGGTTTTGGAATGGACCGCCCTTTGTCCTTTTCAGCCACGATGAATTCGAGAAAGCGGAGTCTCTCCGTTGAACTCGGATTCCAGTGAGCATGAATGGTGCCGGCCGGAACGAGCAGACTGTCGCCAGCGCGTAGAGTGACTGGCGGTTCACCTTCCTCCTGCCAGATGCCAGTGCCGGAAAGGATGTGGAAGGTGACCGCAGCCGGATGAAGGTGCCGTGGATTGATGCCACCCGGCTCATATTCGACGTGATAGACGGCGACTTCCTGGTTAGCCGTATCGGGCACGGCTGTCTTCAGCAGCGGCGCATGCGGGATCACGCCGATTCGCCTTTCCTGAGCGGAGGCCGGTTGGGTGTAAGCCATACATAAAACTCCTGTTATCGCAATGACGATGCTGAAGAGAGCGCCTTTGGTCACACATTGCCTCCCAACCTTCAGAGATGCCCAAAGGCCGGGTCCGACTGGAACCGGACATTGCGCTGGCGATAGCCAGTTGAAAACAGAGCCTGAATTAGCGAAGTAGTGCATGTGAGCCTCCGTAAGAAATTTGATTCTTTCAAGGCATATTAAGGTAGTAGGCATTGTCAGACAAACGACTTTAACTTACCATTCCCCCAAGAAAAAATTGGGGTCTCACATGATGCGACAGTTGCCCTCGCTGAACGGACTGCGGGCTTTTGAGGCGGCTGGCCGGCATGGCAGTTTCACTGCCGCGGCAAGAGAGCTGAACGTCACCCAAACTGCGGTAAGTCGCTTGGTCCGTCTGCTGGAAGATCGTTTTGGCTTTCCTCTGTTTCTGCGACATGCGAACGCGCTTGAACTGACGGCGCAAGGGCAGGCGCTGCTGTCCGGTCTGACTGATGCTTTCGATTCCATTGCCCGGCTCACCGAAAGCGTTACGGCAATGCGTAGTGGCCCGGTGCTGACGGTTGGAGTCGGTCCAACCTTGGCGATCACTTGGTTGATCCCGCGACTGGCAAGCTTCTATCGCAGCCATCCCGACGTCGAAGTGCGCATGGCGACGGGTGGCGCAACTCGTCCGGTACGCGATGACTGGACCTGCACTATCCGACGCGATACCGACGCGTTGCCAGGCTATGATGCAGAACGCCTATTCCCGAGCGCCGTCGTGCCGGTCTGCACCCCTAAACTCGCATCGACGCTGCGCTCGCCTGACGATTTGCGCGACGCGATTCTCATCGTCGTGTCCGACATGCCCAATGAATGGCCGTACTGGTTCGAGGCTGCGGGCTTGCGTTCTCCCGTGCACCCCGCCAGTGAAGTGTCGTTCGAGAGCAATGTCATGGCGATGCAGGCAGCGCTCGACGGGGTCGGAGTCGCTATCGCTCAAATCCCTTACGTCAGCGATGCCCTGGCGGCGGGCCGCCTGGTTGCGCCATTCCCGATCGTCGCGCACACAGTCGGGGGTTGGCTTCTAGAATATCGCGCTATCCGAAAGGAAGACCCGGCACTTTTAGCTTTTCGTGCTTGGTTGCACCAGGAAGCTGATCGGGCACGTCAAGTTGAGAACGTGCGATCAGCGCAAATCTGATGAAGCCGATGAACGTCACATCGAGTCTCTCGAAGCGCGAGAAGATGCGGCGATATGGACTTAACGATGGTCTGCACAACCAGTCCAACCATTTTGCCGGGAATCGATAGCGGAGGTAAGGGAAGTGAAATGTGTAGTGTCGATGTCGGTCACCGACACCATCACTGTGATCCTTGGTTGTTGGTAGCAGTCGCTGGAACGCAGTAGACTGTACTTGGATGCCGCTCGTGGCTATGGGTGAACATTGGGCCCACAATGCGGCCCATATCACCGGCGGCACACAAGAGAGTTGTGTTTCTATCAATAGGTTAGGGACTGGGTGCTGTTCCCTTCACCCGCTCCACACAACCACCATAAAAAATATTTAAGCTTTAATTTCAAAGGCTTACAATTTTTTTGGTCATTCCCCCCTCAGCGCCAGACCGGCGCGACTCAAGTTCTCGTCACATCGTCCGATACTGCAGTTATGCGGTTTAGTGTCTGATTTTCGACACTTTCGCCGACAACCGAACAGGGCAAACCCACCGTGAGGCGGGGACGCAAAGTTTCCGGTCTCAGCAAACAGACATCACGAGACAGCGGGACTACCGGTAGCACTCCGGTCAAGCACCTCGTTCCGACATCGGCCTGCCGCGGAACCGCAAGGTGACCCTAAGGAGTGCGAGATGCCTGACAATTCAGTCGTAGTTAACCTTAATCAGTACGAACGCTCTCGGCGGCCGCAAATTTCTGCCGAGACCCTGGCCCTGCTGCATGGCAGCCGCGACCTGCTGATCGAAGGCGCCACCCGTACGCTCACCCGGCAAACCGAAGCCATGGAAAATGCCTTGATTTCGATGGCCGAGCGATCACCCTTGCTCGAAACCCGCAATGCCTACTATAGCGCCCAGGGTTTATTGAACCGACAAGCCAATGAATTACTCAGCGCCTGCAAAGACGCCTATTACCGCGCCTTCGACAAACTCACCAACACAAGCGACAAACCGGCTGGCGGCGAATTGCTCGAACTATCGCTGGTTGGCGATCAGGACTTTGAACTGACCCTGGCTGTCGACAAAGCCACCTCGCGCCTGCGCTACAACTGCGCGGAGGAGATGGTGGCGCTCGATGCCCGGGTTGGCCACCTGATGGCCCGCCAGGACCTGGCAGAAAACGACAATCCGCTCGGACCACGCGTGCTGTGCAGCGCGCTGATGGAGGGATTTGCCAATATGCAGCTCCCGCAGAACGCCCAAGTTGTTTTGTTGAATCAATGTGATCTGGTTCTCACCACCGAACTGGCCCACATCTATCAGTCCATCAATCAGTATCTGGCCGATCGCCGCGTCCTGCCTGACCTCAAGATCGGGATGAAAAATCGTTCACGCAATGCTGCCTCTGCGTCCGGAGGGGCCGCTACTGGTCAAGCCGCATCGCAGGGAGAAGCAGGCAATGACATCCTCAACATGTTTGAGCAGCTCGCGCGCGGCAATTCCGGGCTGACGTCCGGAGGTCGATCGGCTGGCGTCTCCGGTCTCAATCTCCTGGACTCGCTCAGCCAACTCCAGATGGGTGGTCTGGTATTGCCCGACGGTGGCCGGTTTGAACTCCCGCTGCTGGAAGTCGCCACCATCCACAATGTGCTCAGAAGCCTGCAGCAAAGCCCGGTCATGCAATCGGCCACGCCGCTGGATGCGGTTCTGGTTGACGCGGTCGCCACATTGTTTGATGTGGTATTCGACGATGCAGCGATTCCAGACCATCTCAAAGCACAAATTGCCCGACTCCAGATTCCCGTCCTCAAGGCCGCGATGTTGGACCGCAATTTCTTCTCGCAGTCGAATCATCCGGTCCGCCGCATGCTCGACGCTATCGCCACGCTTTCCGTTCATCTACCTGAAAACGAAGCCGGTCACGCGCGCCTGGAAGTGATTTCAGAAATCGTCGGCCGCGTGGTCGACAATTTCGAAAAAGATGTCTCCGTCTTTGATATCGCCGCAACCGAACTGGAGACATTGGGCGCGACACTTGAAGATGCGCTGGAAGACACAGTCGACGCCACCCTCAAAGAAGACATTGCCGAAATCAAGCAATTCGAGCGCACTGAACTCGCACCCGTTGTCGTTCATGACTTCATCAACCGCGCCCTCAAGGATCAGCCGGTACCCGAAACGGTACGCGAGTTTCTGCGTCGCGACTGGGCACAACTACTGAACAAGGATTACATTGACGAAGGCGAGCAAGGCGCGCATTTCAATAGCCATGTAGAAACCATGCGCGAGCTTGTCTGGAGCGTGCAGCCCAAACCCGATATGGACGCACGCCTGATGCTGGTACGCATTCTGCCGGGGCTACTGAAGCGTTTACGCGAAGGCGCCACCGACATCGAACTGCCCGCCAAGCTGGGCGATCACTTCTTTGCCAATCTGGTCATCCTGCACGCCAATGCAGTGCGGCCCAATGCCCAACCGGTTCCCTTGCCTGAAATCTCGCCCGAGGAAATCCAGGAAATCGAAGCGCTCTCCGCCGAATCGGTTACACCTGCACCGGCCCACGAAACAGCCGAAGAACTGACGTCTGCCAGCCCAGAAGTGGAGGATGAATTCAGCCAGCGTGCCCGCAACCTCGTCAAGGGTGATTGGGTGGAGTTTCATTACGACGACGGAACCTTCCGCTGGGCGCGCCTGGGTTGGGTCGGCGGTGTCAGAAACACCTATCTGTTCTCTGATCAGGATGGCATGAACAGCTTCTCCATCAGCCTGCTCCGCCTGGCCGAAAAACTCCGCCGAGGCGAGGCCGTTCTGGTCGAACGTAAATCCATCACGGAATCCGCATTCGGCAAGCTGATGAACATGTTCCGCAGCAAACTCAGTCACACCTGAGCAGGCTGGCCAGATACGGCCGGTTTGGTACCAGGGCACGTCTGGGGTACGTTGGTGCTACCCTGCGCCTGTGAAACCATTTTCTACCCGCATCATCCACTGGCAGCAGCAACACGGTCGCCATCATTTACCCTGGCAACTCAACCGTGACCCTTACCTGATCTGGCTGTCCGAGATCATGCTGCAACAAACGCAGGTCGCTACAGTCATCCCTTACTTCCAGCGGTTTACCGCACGGTTTCCGACACTCGTCGCACTGGCTGCTGCGCCTGAGGATGATGTGCTCGCCCTGTGGAGTGGATTGGGTTATTACAGTCGCGCACGCAATCTGCATGCAGCCGCTCAAATCATTACGGCCAAACATGGCGGGCGATTTCCCGATACGCCTGCCGAGTTGACGCAACTACCGGGCATCGGACGCTCTACAGCGGCGGCCATTGCCGCGCTGGCCTTTGGTCAACGCTGTGCCATCCTCGATGGCAATGTCAAACGCGTACTGGCACGTCACGGTGGCGTATCAGGCTGGCCGGGAGACAAAAAAGTGGAAGTGGCATTGTGGCAACAGGCCGAGTCGCTTCTCCCACGCAACGCCATTGAAACCTATACCCAGGGCATGATGGATCTGGGCGCCACGATTTGTACCCGCAGCCGGCCAAATTGCGAGAGCTGTCCGGTTAACACGGACTGCATTGCGCACGCCCAGGCCCGCACGACCGAGCTGCCCACGCCACGTCCCAGAAAAACGCTGCCCGAAAAGCAGATCCAAATGCTGCTCATGGTCGATCAGGGCGATGTGCTGCTTGAAAAACGGCCCTCGCGAGGCATCTGGGGGGGCTTGTGGAGCCTGCCTGAACTCGAGATGGACGCTGATCCGGCCGCTTATTGTCTAACCCGCTTCGGCGTCGACGCATCGTCCAGCCAGGCCCTGGCGGTGCTGACGCACAGTTTCACCCATTTCAAACTGCACATTCAGCCGATCCAGCTCCAGCCTGCTGCGCGCTTTGACCTGCCTGGGCAAATCTGGCTTCCCCTCGATCAGGCCTTAAGCGCCGCGCTCCCCACCCCTGTCCGCAAGCTGGTGACCTTGATCAGCCATCCGAAACAACCGGAAAATCATTGAAACAACAGCACCCATTTACCGGGCTGTTCGTTTGCAGGCGGGGTGCTATACATAGAAATGTATCCACACAACACAGGAGGTCGTCATGACCATGTCGTCCACTTCACCCAGTACCGCCATTTTTGACCCTGACGGATTTCTCCTTGACCCTTCCATATGGAATGAGGGCCTGGCAGACCGCATTGCTCAAAATGACGGCTTGGGTGAACTCAATGAATTACAGATTGGCTTGATCCACGCTTTGCGACACGAATTTTCCAGACATGGAACCGTCACGGCGCTTAGCCATGTATGCCACCTCACCGGCCAGACCGGAGACTGCATGCAGCACCTGTTTCCCAGCCCGCGTGAAGCCTGGCGAGTAGCCGGGCTGCCCAACCCGGGCGAAGAAGCCAAAGCGTATTTGTAGATGTCAGTGGCCGTTTTGATCTGGCACGCTGTTTACATGCTCCAGGCTGCCTGCCCCAGCAACATCGGTATCGCCCCGTCCTCATGACAAGCTGACAAGGCAAATGGCCGGACGCCCAGCTTGCGGCTACCAAACCCTTCAGGAAACCACCTGATAAACGGGGACCGCTGGCTCACGAGTTCGAACATGATGCTGCCGGAATCCGGTAATATTCCCCTTCCCCAATTGTTAGAGATTCATCACCATGTCCATGGCCGACCGCGATGGCGTTATCTGGTACGACGGCAAACTCGTACCCTGGCGCGACGCTACCACTCACGTACTCACCCATACCCTGCACTACGGCATGGGTGTCTTCGAGGGCGTGCGCGCATACAAGGCCGAGCAAGGCACCGCGATCTTTCGCCTGCAGGAGCACACTGACCGTCTGTTTCGCTCCGCCCATATCCTCGGCATGAAGCTGCCGTTTGACAAAGAAACCATTTACGAAGCGCAGCGCACCGTGGTGCGCGAGAACAATCTCGAAGCAGGTTACCTGCGCCCGATGGCATTTCTCGGCTCCGAAGCCATGGGCATTTCAGCCAAGAATTTGTCAGTACATGTCATTGTTGCCGCCTGGCCGTGGGGCACCTACCTGGGTCAGGAAGCACTGGACCGCGGCATCCGCGTGAAAACCAGCTCGTTCTCGCGCCATCACGTGAACATCACCATGTGCAAGGCCAAGGCCAACGGCAATTACATGAACTCCATCCTCGCGCACAAAGAAGCCGAGATGGATGGCTACGACGAGGCACTGTTGCTGGACGTGGATGGTTTTGTTGCCGAAGGCTCGGGTGAAAACATTTTCATCATTCGCAACGGCAAGCTCTACACGCCCGACCTCACGTCCGCGCTGGAAGGCATCACCCGCGACACCATCATCCAGCTGGCGGCCGAAATCGGTCTGCCACTGGTTGAAAAGCGCATCACACGCGACGAAGTGTATTCGGCTGACGAAGCATTCTTCACCGGCACGGCCGCTGAAGTCACCCCGATCCGCGAACTGGATAACCGCGCGATTGGCGAAGGTACACGCGGCCCCCTCACAGCCCAGTTGCAGACGATGTATTTCGACTGTGTACATGGCCGTACGCCCAGTCACATTGACTGGATCACCCCAGTCAAATAGGCCCATCCTGCATGAGTGAACAGAACGACAATAACCAGCGCGTGATTGAAATTACCGAAGCCGATCTACCGCTTCACTGTCCCATGTCGCAGCATGCAGACTGGAATGCCCATCCGCGCGTTTACCTGCCGATCGAATCACGAGGCGATGTGTTATGTCCGTATTGCGGCACACTTTATCGTCTGAAAGGCAAACCCAGCGGTCGCTCGCACTAAGCCGGCCCAACCCAGGAGGTTCTCTATCCACATGACGCGTATTGTCTCCCTCGCCACCCTGCTCATTCTGTCGTGCCCAACTGCTTGGGCTGCAGGCAATCAGCAGGATAGACAGGCAGAAATGCATCAAATGCAGGAAGCGCAAGCGCGCATGATGGCCGCGATGGTGACCGAAAAACAAAGCCGCATGGGATTGAATGAAACCCTTTCGGCACTGACAGAGGCGGCCAAACAGCGCGGATGGGCCGTTAGCGCACCGATTGATATGCAGGCGGTCATGCAGAAAGCCGGGCACAAAGATGCCAAGCCTTTCAAGGTCATTGCCATGTGCAAAAAGGACTTGGCAGACACGCTGATTAAAACGCAGGCCATGCACAACATGATGCCTTTTGCGCCCTGTCGTGTCAGTGTGTTTGAAGGCAAGGATGGTCAAACCTATATTGCCAGACCGAATACTGCGCTCATGGCTCAAATGGCTGCGCCCATTTTTGCGGGGCTGCTGCAGCAGTTTGTGGCAGAAGAAAAAGCGGTCATCAGCCCGCTCGAAAAGTAATCCATCCGCTTCTATCGATTCCGGGTCACGGCCACACGCCAATACCGGGCAACACTGCGAATGCTGGCGTCCATCCTCGTTCCAGATCGCAAACAACGCATATGCAACGGCCGATCCATGCCGTCCGACTCACCCACTCACCCACTCGCAGACTCGCATGACCTACTCTTCACCCGAAGCCGCCGAAGCCGCTTTTTACGCAGCCTTTGAAGCACGCGACCTGGATGCCATGATGGCAATCTGGAGCAGCGACGACAACATCATCTGCATCCACCCGCTTGCCGCGCCACTGGACGGCCGCGGGCCTGTGTCCGTGGGCTGGAAAAGCATCTTCGAAGCGGCCGAATTATTCCAGGTTCAGGTCGAGCTTGTGCGAGAAATACGTGAGGCGGATCAAGTGATTCGCGTGGTGCGTGAATATCTGTCCATTGGTCAGGAAAGTGAACCGCGCTCGCCGATACTGGCAACCAACATTTATCAAAAGAAAGGTGACGCATGGTATTTGATCTTGCACCATGCATCGCCTTTACAAGTGGGCAACCCCCCGCTACCCCGTACGCCCATTCACGTTTTGCATTGAATCTCTGTGACGTGTGGGCACCCGCGTACGAGCGCGTAACGATATCGCGCGCCACTGGGATGATGACGGTCTTGCGTTGTGCGTGAGCAAAAATATCCTCACTGATCCATTGTTCGTGGCAACGCTTCGACTGGCACCTTGCTGCCCTCGCGCTTGAGTTACATGCTTTCATGAACCTTTCATCTCCCACGCAGGGTCCAACGTTATACTCAACCGAATGTGCCCGAGAATATCGCCAGACAACACCATACGGATCACCCTGCTAACAAGCTTGATCCAGAATATCGCATCGGGCGACGAAGCCGCTCTTACCGCCTGCGCTTGGCGTCAGGCGCACCAAGCCTGATGACACGCCACGCTTGCTTGATGGCCGCCTGTGCGGCGATGATGGCGTCCATGCATGCTCACGCCATCGAACCTTATCAAGCGCCCGCCTGGCTCCCCGGCGGTCATGTACAAACCATCTACAGCAACTTGCTCGTCTGCGTTCCCCAGGTGGAATACCGGCGCGAAAGACTGGAGCTCGATGATGGCGATTTCCTGGATTTCGATTGGGTCGATGGTGCACCGGACGCGCCGCTTGTCGTGTTGTTTCATGGCCTCGAAGGCAATTCAAACAGCGTCTACGCACGCGATCTGATGGACACGGTCCGGAAGAAGAACTGGAATGGTGTCGTTGCCCATTTCCGCGGCACGTCGGGCGAACCCAACCGACTGCCACGTGCATATTTTGCTGGCGACAGTGCGGAAATCCAGCGCATGCTCGAACATGTCAAAAGCCGCTATCCCGGCGTGCCGCTATACGCCGTAGGTGTCTCGCTGGGCGGTAATGCCCTGCTGAAATGGCTGGGTGAATCCGGCGACCAGGCCATGACGTGGGTCAATCGCGCAGCAGCCGTTTCAGCCCCACTCGACCTCACTGCTGCAGGTATTGCGCTCGACCAGGGTTTCAATCGGAGCGTTTACACCGCCCGCTTCCTGTCAACGCTCAAAGCAAAGGCGCTCGACAAGGCGGCACGCTTTCCAGGAATACTGGATGCGGAAGCCATTGAAAACGCCACCACGTTCCGTGAATTTGACACGCTGGTCACCGCACGCCTGCACGGTTTCCGCGACGCGGAAGATTACTGGTTAAAGGTTTCATCCAAACCCTGGCTGCGATCGATCTCAGTGCCAACGCTCGTCATCAATGCGAAAAATGATCCTTTCATGCCCGCATCCGCCTTGCCGGCGGCCGAAGAAGTATCGGTCGCCGTCACACTGGAGCAGCCCGAAACCGGGGGGCATGCCTCATTTCCGTCCGGCCCGTTCCCGGGCAATCTCGATTGGATCCCTCGACGGTTGATCGCGCACTTCGATACCCAGCACAGGTAAAATCCCTGCACATTCATTGTTGGAGCGGCATGTGGACACCCCTAAGGAAATTTTCAAAGCCTATGACATTCGCGGCATTGTAGACAAAACTTTCACGCCGGAAATCGTTGAAGCCATAGGACACGCCATCGGGTCAGAAGCTGTCGCACGTCAGCAAAAGGAAATCTGCATCGGCCGCGACGGCCGCCTGTCTGGCCCCGACATGGCCGCCGCATTGGCGCGTGGCATCCGCAAATCCGGTATCGGCGTGATCGATCTCGGCATGGTCGCCACACCGATGACCTATTTCGCGGCTTATCAGCTCGACACGCACAGTGCGGTCATGGTCACCGGCAGCCACAATCCGCCTGACTACAACGGCCTGAAAATGGTACTGGGCGGAGAAACCTTGTCTGGCGACGCCATTCAAAAATTGCGCGCCCGCCTGACGAACAACGATCTGGTCAACGGCGAAGGCAGCTACCGTCAGTACGACATCGCCGACGAATATCTCTCGCGCATTGTTTCAGACGTCAAACTCGCCCGCCCGATGAAAATCATCATTGACTGCGGCAACGGCGTACCCGGCGCGTTCGCACCAAAGTTGTATCGCGACATGGGTTGCCAGGTCGAAGAACTCTTCTGTGAAGTTGATGGTAACTTTCCCAATCACCATCCCGATCCGTCACAGCCAAAGAACCTGCAGGACCTGATTGCGGCACTGAAAGTCAGCGATGCCGAAATCGGTCTCGCATTTGACGGTGATGGTGACCGACTGGGCGTGGTCACCAAAGACGGCACCATTATTTTTCCAGATCGTCAGCTCATGCTGTTTGCAGATGATGTTCTTAGTCGAAACCCGGGGGCCGACATCATTTTCGACGTGAAGTCGACCCGCAACCTGTTCGGGTGGATACGCGAACGCGGCGGCAAGCCCCTGCTTTGGAAAACCGGCCATAGCTTTATCAAAGCCAAAATGAAAGAGACCGGCGCACTGCTAGCAGGAGAAATGTCCGGCCACATATTTTTCAAGGAACGCTGGTTCGGATTTGATGATGGCCTCTATGCAGGCGCGCGGCTGCTCGAATACTTGAGCAAGCAGTCCGACATCAACGCTACCCTGCACGCGCTCCCCGACTCGGTGAACACGCCCGAACTCAATATCAAGATGGCAGAAGGTGAGCATTACACGTTGATGGACACGTTACAAAAGAACGCGCATTTTCCCGATGCCAAGGAAATCATCACGATAGATGGTTTACGCGTGGAATATGCGGATGGGTTCGGTCTTGCACGTCCTTCCAACACCACGCCTGTGATCGTGCTTCGTTTCGAAGCCGACAATCAAGAGGCATTGACGCGCATCCAGGAAGACTTCAGACGCGTGATCAGCCAGGTTGACCCTAAACTCGCCCTGCCATTTTGAGTCAAATACTTACATCGCCACGCAGCCTGCATGTCATAGGCGGGAAGGGGCTGGGAGGCGCCGAACGTTTTTTCGTCAGGCTGGTGAATGCGCTGGCTAAACGCGGACACCCGGTTGCGGCAGTGACTGTAAAAGGCGGGGAAATCGCACGCGCCATCGACCCCGCCGTTCGACATTACCATGCCCCCATGTGGGCAACCTGGGATCGCTACTCACGGTTCAGAATCAATCAGTTCATTCACGATTTCAGGCCTGATGTAGTGCAAACCTATATGGGGCGCGCCACGCGTATTGTGCACCTGAAGCGAAACCGGCTCCCGGTTCACATTGCCCGTCTGGGCGGCTTCTACAACCTTAAAGGCTATCGTCACGCGCACGCCTGGGTGGGCAATACACATGGCATCCATGCCTATCTGAAATCCAATGGCTTGCCCGAGTCGCGTGTTCATGTCCTGGGCAATTTTGTTGATATGCCCGCGCCCATTCCAGCTGACACACTCGCCACCCTGCGCCGACAGCTTGGGCTGGAAAAGTGCCGGATCGTGCTGGGCCTGGGCCGTCTGCATCCGAACAAGGGCTGGCGTGACTTGCTGCATGCTTTCGCAGATTTACCCAATGATCTTCAAGACTCGCCCCTACACCTGTTGATGGTGGGGGATGGTCCGCTACGCGGTGAATTGACCGCATTGGCAGATCAGTTGGGCATCGCGTCGCGGGTGCACTGGGCCGGCTGGCAAGTTGACCCTGCACCGTACTATCAGCTGGCTGATGTGTTTGTCTGCGCGTCTGTGCATGAGCCGCTTGGCAACGTCATACTCGAAGCCTGGGCCAATCGCGTTTTGGTGGTATCAACCCGTGCCCAGGGGCCCGTGGAACTCATGCAGGACCAGGTGAATGGCTTGCTGGCGCCGCTGTCCGATTCGGCCGGTCTGGCCGACGTTCTCGGCACAGCCTTGTCGTTGTCAAGTGAACGCAAGGCCGAGCTGATTGCCACCGGGCACCAAGAGGTCGAACAACATTATTCCGAGGAAGCAATTGTCTCCGCTTACGTCGCCCTCTACGAACAATCGCGCCTTAATTCACAGGTAAGGGCGTAGGTTGATGCAGCCAATAACCCTGAACGTAATCCACGCCCATTAGTTTCAGGCAATTGAACTCTGCCTCGGTTTCGACCTGTTCAGCGATGGTCTGTTTGCCCAACTCATGGCCCAGCGTATGCATGGCTTTAACAATCGCCAACTTTTCGCGATCCTGATCCATCCCCCGTACGAATTCACCATCAATTTTGAGATAGGCCACAGGCAAACGTTTCAGGTAACTGAATGATGACTGGCCCTTACCGAAGTCATCCAGTGCAAACAGGATGCCACGCGATTTCAGCGTGAGAATCAGCTTCTCGCAGGCATCCAGGCTATCAATTGCAGCGGATTCGGTGACTTCAAAACTGACCCGCGTGGGATCAAATGAGTATTGGCCGATTTCATCCAGAATGAATTCACCCGTACTCGGATCGCTCAAGGTGCGACCCGACAGGTTGAGCGCATAGCAAGCCTGGTCTTCAGGATGGGTATCCAGATAAGCGCAGAAATTGCGGATGACCCAACGATCAAAGCTGGGAGCAAGGCCATAGCGCTCGGCGGCAGGCAAGAACTCTCCGGGAGCAATAATGCTTCCATCCTCCCCACGCAAACGTAACAAGATCTCGTAATGCTGCATAGGGTTGCCTGGCAAAATGGCCACTTTTTCCTGTCGATACAAAACAAATCGATGAGCCTCGAATGCTTTGGTAATAATGCTGACCCATTGCATTTCGTCATTGATCTTTCGCAAGGCAGGATGCGTTTTTTCATACACCTGAATCGCGTTTCCACCCAGGGACTTCGCGTGATAACAAGCCGTGTCAGCCTGGGCCAGAACCTCGCCCACGTCGAGCATGTCTGACCGAAGTTCGGTCACGCCCAGGCTGACGCCCAGCCGGAAAACCTTGTCATCCCATTCAAAGCGAAAGCGGCTAATTTCGTCTCGCAGGCCTTGAACATGTTCCAGGGCCTCACAAATTTCCGTATCGACAAACAGCAATCCGAACTCATCCCCGCCCAGACGGGCGAGGAAATGATTTTTACCTTCCACGCGGCGCGCCATCAACGCGGTCAACCGTTGCAGCAACGTGTCACCCGCTCGATGTCCACAGGTGTCGTTAACCACTTTAAAACGATCAAGATCGATATAGCAGAAAATGTAACGACGAGGCTCGTGCTGCATACTCGACAAGGCTTCATTCAACTTGTCTTCCATCGCCCGCCGATTCAGCAAGCCGGTGAGGTGGTCGCGCTCGGCTTGCCAGGCCAGGCGCTGCATCAGAATGCGACGTTCGCTTTCATCCTGGAAAACCAGCACGCCACCCTGAACCTGGCCATCACTTGAACGAATAGGTGCGGCTGTATCACTGATCGCTATTTGCGTTCCACTTTGATGAAGCATCAACGTATGGCTGTCCACCGCAATCGCGGTATTGTTTTGCAAGGCCAGGTCCAACGGATTGGTCACCGCAGCACCTGTTTTTTCGTTGACCAACGGCAGAACGTCCGATATTCGTTGTCCTCTGGCCGTCGCACTGCTATAGCCTGTCAGCTCTTCTGCTTTCGGATTCAGGAACTCGATGACGCCAAAGGCATCTGTGACGATGACTGCGTCTCCAATCGATTCGATCGTCACACGCAAACGTTCTTTCTCAACTTGTAAATCAGCGTGCTTTTGCTCCAATTCCGCGACCAGGCGGCTCACATGATCCGCCATGGAATTAAAGGCCAGTTCCATTTCCCGCACTTCGGGTGGCGAAACCGCAGCAAGCGCGGTGCGGGCATTCAGGTCGCCACTGGCAATCGAACGAGCAGCCTTACGCAGGGCATACAAGCCTTGCAAATTAGCCTGCAACATCCAGCGCAGGAACAGCATGATGCCTACCAGACTGCCCATGGCGAGCACAGTAAAGCGAACAAGCAGCACCCATAACCCCTGGATGGCGGAACCCGCATCGAGTTCAACTGACAGTACACCGTACGATGTGCCACCCATTTTTAACTCGGACTGCGCGACAGATCCGCGAATAGCAACCAGCTTGCCAAACCAGGTGGGGTAATGTTGAAGCTGGGCTGAAGTATGCGATTCCAGCTGAAGCTGCGGCGTCACGAAATTCACTTTCAAAATCTGGAAACGCGAGGTCCGCGCATCAAAGGCTTGTTCAATTGCCGGGTAATCCCGCAACAAAACATGATCCTGTATGGCTGTCGAGATTGCGCTCAGTTCACTCTCGGCCCGAACATCCAGATGCTGCTGGGCTCGCTGTTTGAGCGGCAGGCCCAGCACACCCAACGTCACCAGATACATGATCAGTACCAACACAAATACTGACCACATGATGCGCATAAACAGGCTGAAGCGCGTGACGTGGGCCGTCAGCCCTTTATTCATTCATGGGCACCAGCGTATTCTTGAAAAAACTACGATAGTTGCTGTAGTCACGGTCGTCTGCTGCCACAAAGCCTCTGGTCTGTGTCAGCCCCAAAGACTGGGCTGCCAGCTGCAAAACACTCAAGCCTTCCGGATCCCGCGTCATATTGATGAAAGCCCGGCGAACTTTTTCGCTATCACCCGCACTGACTTGTGGCGATGCCATCACGGCCAAATCAAAGTATGGCTCCGACTCTGCCAGTACACGATATTTCAACTGGCGGCGCTGAGCAAAATCAGCCATCAGCTGGTGATTCACACCTGCCGCTGCCACATGCCCTGATACAAGCTGTCCAATCGAGACCTCCTGATTGCCTGAAAAAACCGGGATGACTTTTACATCCGCACGCATCAGCAAATCCATCGGTATGTAATAGCCTGTTACCCCATAAGGATTGGCGAATACCACCGTTTGGTTGTCCAGTTGTTTAAGTGATTTAATAGGTGAGCTATCGAGTACGACCACCTGCCCGCGTATGCCGGGCGTATCCTGGCGTACCAGCACGCGCCAGCCGAGGCGCTCGCGCCTGGGGGTGAACAAATGATTGGTATAAGCGAAATCGAGCTGACCTGCGACCACGCGATCGGTGGTTTCGTCAGCGGTGCGACCGATATGCAGTTCAAGCGGCACGCCTGAACGTGCCGACACATAACTCAGGATGGGATTCCAGTATGCAGCCGTCGATTGAAGACTACGATGATTCAACACGCCAAAAGCATACGGTGATTGCGATGCTGCCTGGCACACTACGCTCAGCACACAAGCCAACCCCCACCAATATCGACTTATCCTCATCGAGGCTCCCGCACTTTGTTATTTTTCAATCAAATATTTTTGCTTAAGTGTAACCCGTACAACCATGATTTCTCAAGGATTATTTCACATCCCGTTTTGCCCGGAAACGGTATCTTAAATCGTTCCTACACGGGTCTTGCTAACAGCCAGTCAATTTCAACTCTGATTTAGAATCTGCCTACTTACGAACCATGAATTGGACACCATGATCGACTGCCATTTATTCCACAACGCAAAAGTCCAATCCATCGAGTTCAATGACATCAGCGAGCACGTCGGGCAGCTAGACCGCTTCATCTGGATTGAATTGCGTACACCCGACAGCCAGACCATCACCCGGCTGGGGCAAGAGCTTGGCTTGCATGCGCTAGCCCTGGAAGATGCAATTTCCACGCATCAGCGACCCAAGCTGGAGGATTATGACGGCCATGTATTCATCGCCACACGCACCGCCCAGATCTGGGATGAGCGTATGGAATTCGGTGAGACGCATTTGTTTGTGGGCAGTAACTACGTGGCGGCCATACGGCACGATAGTGGCATTGGCTATCAGCGTGTCACTGATCGTCTGACGCGCCGACCCAATGGCATACAAGTTGCCACGCCATACGCCTTGTATCTGGTTCTTGATCTGATAGTCGATCAATTCCGCCCCGTCATCGAGGCCATGCAAGACCGGTTTCACTCACTCGAAAGTCAACTGATGAGTGGTGGCAAATCCGGTCGCGGCATACTGGAAAAGCTCTATGAGATGAAGCGCGATCTGGCCGCTTTACGGGATGCCACCGAGCCCATGCAGGAAATCACGCTGGACCTGACCCGCTTGCACCCTGAGCTGGCCACCAAAGAACTGAAAGCGTACTACCGTGATATTCACGACCATTCCGTTCGGGTATCTGCCGCCATCGAACGCTTACGGGCATCAACGACTGATGCCATGCAGTTTCACCTGGCCTCGCTGTCACTCAAGCAAAACGAGTCGGTGCAAAAACTGGCGGGCTGGGGGGCCATTCTGGCCATCCCCACGGTGGTGTTCAGCCTATACGGAATGAACTTCGCTCATATGCCCGAGCTGCAATGGCCCTGGGCTTATCCCGCTGTGTTGCTGCTGACCGGAGCCGGCGTTTGGGTGTTATATCAACGCCTGAAACGACGCGGCTGGATCTGAACGCTCAAACTTAACGCGGCACCCCCTGCACGTAGCGAACACGTGCACCGCGTTTCTCATCACGGTCGAGCCACACCACATGCAGATTTCCCGATGCGTCCAGAGCGGCGACCGGATCGGATTGCTCACCGGCTCCCGATGCGGCCGGCACCGCTTCGTCATCGCCAAATGACTTGCCGTTCCATTCGGCCATCCACACGTCTGGCGTGCCATCACGCGCATCGTCCCACACAGCCAGCAGGCGTCCACTCGCGTCGCCGATAATTTTGGCGTGCCACTGCACCATGTTTTCGCCAAAGCTGTCCTGCACCTTGAGGTTGCGGCCGTATCGACGGTCACCTTCATCCAGTGCGGCATACACATCGTAGCCCGAGAGGAAATCGCGTTTATCGAGCCAGGCGGCGGCGACCCCCTGTTTGCCCCAGGCAGACAGCGTAGGCCGCATGGCGCCCATCCCCGCGCCCAGGCCGTCTGAGCTGCCGCTTTTGATGTCGGTCAACCGTGCCGGAGCTGCAAAGCTGCGCCCATCCGGGCTATGGCTCACCATCGGCACGGTATGGTGGTTACGGCGATCTTCCCACGCCACACTCACGCTGCCGTCACCGGCAACGGCCAACGCCGGCCAGCCCTGCTCATCAGTTGGCACGGCGGCCTCGACCGGCTGCACGTGACTGACACGCAAGCTATCCGCCGTTGCCATTAACGACGCAACCGTGATGCGGCGAAAGCGGCCCGCCTGCTCGGCCCAGGCCGCATACAGCTTGCCCGCACCCACCGCCAGCGTAGCCTGTGCAGACTCAGCTTCAGTCAGCTTGATCGCCGCGCCCCCCGGTATGCGCCGCGCGTGCACCCGTCCGGCCTCTTCCCACGCGGCTACAAACTGCCCCACGCCCAAAGCCACGACCACCGGCTCATAACACTCCGCCTGACTCAAGCGGATTTCGGGTTGAAACTGTTTTGCGGATAAAGGCTTGATTGCCAGATAGCACTGCGGACTGCCGTCGCGATTGTCTTCCCACACCACGCCCACGCTATCACTCGAAACGGCCACATTCTGGCGGTTGGCTGACTCCATATGCGGGAAAACTTTCTCGCCCTGCACGGTGTTCACAGTCAGCGCATCGCTCCACGTCCAGCCTGCCTGAGCGGGGCCCATCCATGTAGCCAACAGGAATAAAGCGATTCTCATGATTGGCTGCCCAGAAACTCAAGCAGCGTTTTCTGTTTGTAATGATTACCGCGTACGTAGCGATCGAAATCACGGAAATCCTGCACGGTCTTGAAACCGGGAATCTGCATGATTTTTTCACCTTTGGGTGTCATGTAAACAAAGAGTGGGGTAGCAAACGCCTGCAAGCGCACGCCCAGCTCGGTCTCGGTAATACGCTCTCCATTTGGCAAAGTCAGGCGACGGCCCGATTCGGCATCGACATACACCAGCTCGTAATTCTTGCTGTACAGCGCCCTCAGTGATGCATCGGAAAACGTTTTCTTGTTGGTGTGGTCACACCACGCACAGCCGTAGCGACCAAAGTACAGGAAGATCGGTTTGCCGCTCGTTCGCGCAGCCTTGAGGCCGGCATCAAAATTGACGAAAGGATAATCAGGGGGTGGGTCGGCCAGCGCTGCTGCGGCCCAAAAACAGCTTGCTGCCATCAGGTGTTTGATCACATTCATTTGATACTCCTTCGACACGGTTATCCGTCTGTTAATCCTAATTCTGCTAGATTCAAACATTCATGCAACCCTCTTTTCTGACTACATGACCCACGAACCCATCCGCATCGGCCTGATTTCCATTAGCGACCGCGCCAGTGGCGGCGTTTACGAAGATAAAGGCCTGCCCGCGCTCGAAGCCTGGTTTGGCGATGTACTGGCCAATCCCGCCGTATTCGTGACCCGCCTGATCCCAGATGAACAAGCCCTGATCGAAGCCGCGCTGATTGAACTGTCCGACGCTGAGCACTGCTCACTGATCCTCACCACCGGCGGCACCGGCCCGTCGCCGCGTGACGTCACGCCCGAAGCGACGCTGGCTGTCGCGCACAAGGTGATGCCCGGTTTTGGCGAGGCGATGCGTGCCGTATCGCTGAAATATGTGCCCACCGCCATCCTGTCGCGCCAGGTCGGCGTCACGCGCGGCGCCAGCCTGATACTCAACCTGCCGGGGCAACCCAAAGCCATCAAGGAAACGCTGGACGGTATTTTTGCCGCCGTGCCCTACTGTATCGACCTGATCGGCGGGCCGTATATCGAAACCAAGCCAGACACCCTTGCCGTATTCCGCCCCAAATCAGCCATAAGGCCTTCATCATGAACCTCGTTCTCGATTCGCTTGCACGCGCCTTGCGCGATCTGTTCAGCCTGCGCGTGTTGTGGGTGGTGATCTGGCCGATGCTGGTGGCCGTGCTGCTGTGGCTGGCGCTGGGCATCTCGTTTTGGGGCACGTTCTCTGGCTGGCTGACGCAGGGGCTCGATGCTATCGGCATCCAGGTCTGGCTCAGTGAACTTGAGCCGATGTGGATCGCCACTGGCATCCAGATCTTGCTGCACTTGATGTTTTTTGTGCCCATGGTGATGCTGACTGCGCTGGTACTCACTGCGCTGTTCGCCATGCCCACGCTGATACGCGTGGTGGCTGAACGCCGTTATCCGGAACTCAAGCGTGAAAACGGTGGTGGCTTGGTCGGCAGCATCTGGAATGCGGTGATCGCCGTCGTGGTGTTCGCTGCCTTGTGGCTGGTGACGCTTCCCTTATGGCTCATCGGTGTCGGCGTCATCATTCCCTTTATCGCTGCCGCCTACTTGAACCAGCGCCTGTTCCGCTACGACGCCATTGCCGAACATGCCACTGCAAGCGAAATGACCACCTTATTCAAAAACGAACGTGGCGGCTGGTGGGGGCTGGGCTTGCTGACCGGCCTGGTGCAGTTTGTCCCCGTGCTGAATTTACTGGGGCCGGTGCTCGCAGCACTGGCCTTTATCCACTTTGGGCTGGCGCGCCTCAGCCTCCAACGGGCGCACGCATCAGCGAGCTGAGTATCGCTGCTTGAATCCTTCGTCCAGATTGATCTCGTGCGCGGTCAGCGCACCGATCACGCAGCGTTCCAGACTCGGTGGCATCGTCACCCGGCCATTCGCTGCCACATACCGCCCCGCCATGATTTCTGCTTCATGGCGGGGCATGGATAACGGCAAGTCGGGTTCGGCATAGCCTTGCGGGTAGACCGGCCGCCCGCCAGGCCCATACTTATCGGTTGCGCCCAGCGTATGCAGCATCTCGTGTGCGATCACGATATTGTTCTGGCTGACTTGTTTGCTGTCTGCAAACGCATGCACCACGCCTATCAGGCCTTTCTGCAGGCCCAGCGAATGGGCCAGCGGTACATTATCCTGCGGCGCATGAAACAGCACATACAACTTGATCTTTCCGAGCTGCGGCATCCATTCACCCGACTGCTGGTACACCCACCACCTGAGCTTGAGGCTCCACCAAATCGTGCTCAGCGCGTTTCCTCCCTGCGATGGAGCGGGCGGGCGCTTCTTCAGTTCGGGGCCAAGCGTAATCAGCATGGAAGGCGCTTGCTTGACGCCATAGCGCGCAGTCTCACGTTCGACAAACCGACGAATCTCGTCGAAATCCTGTCCCTGCAGATCGCGGATATACGCTGCGGATGCGTCTGATCCGTCACCGTTAATCGGAATCACGGCCACATCGAGCGGTGCCCGCCATCCTCGCACCATTTTTTGTTCAACCCAGGTCAGACCCAACGCGGCGAATAGCACGCCCAGCAGCAGCAGAATACGCAGTCGGCGAAACGTCATGGCTGAGGTAAAACGGGAAGCGAAAGCGCTGGAACAGCAGCAGGCAATGCCGGCGCTTGACTCGCGCCCAGGCTCATTTTGCTGGCGACACTTTTACCGCCATCCTCATTTTTCACGGGTTCTCCAATACGGACTTTTTCAACATTCACTTTGCCCAGTCGAACCAAGGTCTGCCTGATGGCCTCTCCCCGTGCTTGAGCCAGACGTTTCAGCTCAGCTTCGGTAACGGGAATTTGCACCGTCAAGCGTTCCAGCATGTCGGCATGCAGAGTTTTCTTTCCCGCATCCTTGTTTTTTTCAAACTCCGCCCGGATGGCCTTTACCCCGCCCTGCTTTTCAAACCGCTCGCCATACAGTGCTTCCAGGGCCTGCTGTGCACGCGGATTGGCCACATCAACGGGACCGGGCTCCTGGTCGACTTCGACCGTGATCCCCATGCCTACGGCCACATCCCGACGAATCCAGAATCGCTGGATTGCCCGCGTATCGCCTTTCACCTCATAAGCAGGTGCGATGCTGATCATGAGTCCGGGGCGCTTGCTCATCGCCAGACCGATTTCCTTGAGTTTTTCCTGTTCTGGCGGCAGCAGCGTTTTTGCACCAAAGTCGAATTCCACCGCTTCCAGCTTATCGGCGCTGATTCCGAGCAGGTTACCCAATGCGCGGAAAGGGGCGGTCACCAGTTTGGTCAGCACATTGACCACCGCTTTCCAGACCACTTTCCCGTAGCTGAATTGTGGATCGTCGAGGCTGCCCGACACGGGCAAATCGAGATCGATGATGCCGTTGCTATCTTCGAGCAGGGCAATGGCAAGATCGAGTGGCAGATTCATCGCATCCGGGCTGTCGACCTTTTCACCGAGTTTGAGTTTGTTGATGATGAATTTATTTTCACCCGCCAGCTGGCGCTGTTTGATGTTGTATTCCAGATCAACCGAGAGCTTGCCTGATTCGATGCGGCGACCCGCAAACTTGCCCGAGTAAGGCGTGAGATTGGCCATTTCCAGATTGCGGAACGTCAACTTCAGATCGGTGAACTCGGTCGCCTGAAAAGGCTGGATCGAGCCACGCACACGTGCCGAACCAAAATCGTCTACCTTGCCATCGAGTTCGACCAAAGCCTTCGCAGAAGGATTCGTGGAGAGCCCTGTAATCACTCCGCCGAGGTCGTGCATGCGGGTACCAAATTGCGGCCTCAGCGAGAGGTCGGCAAATTCGACATTGGCCCCGACTATCCGCAGCCGTTCAATCGACAACGGAAAAGGCTCGGACTTCGCTGCAACCGGGTCTGGTTTCACGGCCTTGCCGACCGATGCGGATGCTGCTGACACACCCGTTTTGGCTGCCGGCTGTTCAGCGTCAGAAGAACGAAGTATGCGCTTCAGATTAATCGTTTTATCTTCAAAAATGATCACTTTGCCAAACGGGTTGTGCGCCACCAGTTCGTTCATGCTGAGACGATCGGGATTGAGCTTGAAATGCAGGCTGCTCGACGATAATTTGTTCCAGCCCAGAAAGGCTTCTTCGGTGGCTTCCTCCGTAATGGCCAGGTCATCCACCTGAAAGCCTCCATCGTAATCCAGCTTGATACCTGAATCCGGTTTGGAAAAATTCAACTTGCCGCGTGTGGAGGCCGCGCCTGAACGCAGATTGAGCTTGGCCACCTGATTGACGTAAGGCGCAAATGTTTTAAGCGACAGCCCTGTCAGATTGAGGTTCAGTTTGCCCGATGATTTGCCGGGCACCGCGGATCCAGTGGCCGTCAGGCGTCCACCTTGCTTGAGTGAAAACCCGGCGTCCACCGGCACCGCCTGATTCATGTCGAGGCTGAGATTTTTCAGTTTGACGAAACCCTGCGTCACGTCGAGTTTCACCGGGACCCGGGACGATTGATCCTCAATATCAACCTCGATGCCGTCGAGGTTCAGGCGCGCGAGTTTGACGTTGAACGGGGTTTTCGTTTCGGCGTCCGGTTTTGCAGGAGACGGGGGCGGAGCCCCTGCCGCCTTTTTCAAGATATCGGACCAATTGAGCGTCTTCTGCTTGTCCAGCAACACACTCGCTTTTGCTCCATTCAACTCCACCGCCTCAATCGTCAGTTGCTGTGCTGCCAACTTGAAATCTGCATTGATCAGCGCGGCGCGCTGCAGTGCTGCAACCTGCCTGGCCCCGGACTGCAGCTTGATCGGCCCGATGGCCGCATTCACCGGCCCCAGCGTGAAGTCAGTCGTGGCACCGACTTCACCGGTGAGCGCAGCGGTCAGCCCGAAGCCTTCCGCCGTCATGCCCAGCGGAACCGCAAATCCCTGATCGGTCAAGCGTGCCGCCCAGTCAGCCAGCTTGATTTCCTGGACGCCAATTTTCCACGGTGCAATGGAATCGGTTGTTTTGGGATCGGTTTTTTTGGAGCTTGCCGGTTTGGGCGCTGCGGGTTCGTTTGTTTCAGTATCAGGGACAACATCGTCCACGGCCGCAAACAGGGTTTGCCAGTCCAGCGTGCCTTTGACGTCGCGCGTAGCCGCGAGTTTGCCTCCAACCAGACTGACCCCGGCCACGTTGACCTGCCGTGTGGCCAGATCGAAGCTGGCATTCTTGACGCGGGTTTCGGTCAACTCCAGCACAGGCGCCCCGCCGCTGCGGGGTGCCAATGCCAGGTTTTGCACAATCAAATTCGCACCATTGATTTGCAGCCAGGGCACATCGTCGTCGCCCGGGCCTCGCACCATGGCAAAACGGTAATGCATGCCGGCGGCCAGCGTGCCGGATGGGATGTCGTAGTTGCGCGGGGTCTTGATCACACGCAGCAGCTTGGACAGGCTGACGCCGTCCAGGCCAAGCTCACCTTTGGATGCCAGCGGATTCAACCCGATGTCGCCTTTCCATTTGAGGATGCCGCCCTGCTCGGGCAATTTGGCTGCAATCAGGTAGTCGCCGCGATCCTCGGGCAAGGTCGACAAGCCATCGAATTCAATGCCGAGCGGCTGCAACACCATTTTGAACGGTTTGCCCGGACGATTGGCATCGGTGTATTCGATATTGCCGTTGGTGATCTTGATGTGCTCGATCAACAGTCGCGCCATCGTGTCGGAAGGGGGCTGCTGATCTTCGTTGAGCCTGGCGATCAACGCAGTCCAGTTCAGCTTGCCGCCGGGGCGCACTTCCACCGCGGCCTGGGGTCGATCGAGTTGTATGGTCTGGATGCGCCAGGCCCAGCGCGACAGTCCGGTGGTATCGAGATTGATATAGAGGCGGTTGAAACTGGCCAGTGGCGCGCCATTGAGCTCGGCCAGCTTGAGGCCGCTGATCGTGGCCTCAAGCGTAAGCGGATTGAACTGGACCTGCTGCGCACTTAACTGGCTGGCAAGTTTGTTTTCACCTATCCAGGGCAGCAACTTCTTGGCCAGCGGGTCCACCAGAAAAAATCCGAATACCAGATACAGGCCAAACAAGCCCGCGCAGATCAAGACCGGCAAACTGAATGCGATCCTGGCAACTTTTCCTCCCATGCTGCTCCCTCTGTCTTTATTTTGCCTGCAAGACTTCGCGGACCACCCGAAAAATCTCGCGGAAAGCCTTCGGTGGCTTGTTGCGCGCAGCCTCATCGCGCGCATTGCGGATCAATTGCCGCAGATGCGTGGCATCGGTTTCCGGATGGCCATTGAGAAACAGCGTCAATGCCTCGTTGTCGGCGATCAGTTTGTCGCGCCATCTTTCCGCCTGATGCATCTTGGCAATCTCTGCGGCTGACACGCCGTTGAACATGTCGAGCTGCGCCTGAATCGGCGCCGGGTCGATGCCGCGCATCAGTTTGCCGATATATTGCTTTTGCCGCCGCAACGCGCCGTTTTGGGTGATTTTTCGGCATGCGGCCACCGCGATGCGCAGATTTTCAGGCAGATCGATCCGCTTGAACTGCGCGTCGGGCAGCTTGACGAGCATTTCACCCAGGTCTTGAAGGGCTTCAACTTCGCGTTTGATCTGGCTTTTGCTGGGGCCCGCATATACTTCATCGGGGTCAAACGCTAACTCTGCATCGGGGTCTATCAGGCGCACGGTAGGACTTTCGGTTACTGTTATGATCCTCATTGTAGTTTCTACCCCAGTAAAAGCGTATTCGCGCCCTTATCACCTTTTGTAAAACAATATGTCCCGCTCCCAATTCAGTTATACCCGCGACCAGCTGATCGCCCTGTCACAGATGATTCTCGAGCATGCGGCCAGGCAAGGCGCCACCGCAGCCAATACCGAGATTTCCGAAGGGGTAGGCCAAAACGTAAGCGTGCGCCAGGGCGAAATCGAAACCATCGAGTACAACAAGGACAAAGGCGCAGGCGTCACCGTCCACATCGGCAAGCGGCGCGGCCATGCCTCGACCTCGGACTTTTCGGAAGCCGCCCTGAAGAGCGCGGTCGAAAAAGCCATGACCATCGCCCGCTTCACCGCCGAAGACGATTGTGCCGGCCTGCCGGATGCCGACAAAGTGGCCACAAACATCCGCGACCTCGACCTTTATCACCCCTGGGCGATCACCGTGGAAGAAGCCGCCGAGCGCGCCCGCGCCTGCGAAGCCGCCGCGCTGGCCATCGACAAACGGCTGACCAACTCTGAAGGCGCGGGTGTCAGTTGCCACACCTCGCATTTCATCTATGCCAACAGCCTGGGTTTTTGTAACGGCTATGCAGGCTCACGCCACGGCATGTCGGTTGCGGTCATTGGTGAAGAAAAAGGCGCAATGCAACGCGATTACTGGTACACCAGCGCGCGCAACTCAAATGACCTGGATTCGGCTGAAATGGTCGGCCGCATCGCCGGCGCGCGCACCGTGCGGCGGCTCAACGGTCGCAAGCTCGACACCCGCACCTGTCCGGTCATTTTCGAAGCGCAGATCGCCACCGGCTTGATCGGCAGTTTTGTTGGTGCGGTTTCCGGCGGCAGTCTGTACCGGAAATCCTCGTTCCTGCTCGACAGCCTGGGCAAGGAAGTCTTCGCCCCGCTGGTGCAGATCCGCGAGGAACCTTTCATTCCGAACGGCATGGGCAGCGCGCCCTTCGACGGTGAAGGCGTCGCCTGCCTGGAACGCGATATCGTCAAGGATGGCGTGTTGCAGGGCTATTTCCTGTCGAGCTATTCAGCCCGCAAACTCGGCATGACGACTACAGGCAATGCGGGGGGCAGCCATAACCTCATCGTCACGCCGGGCGAACACGACCTCGAAGGCCTGTTGAAACAAATGGGCACCGGCCTCCTGGTGACCGAACTGCTGGGTTCAGGCGCCAACATGGTCACCGGTGACTACTCGCGCGGCGCCGCCGGCTTCTGGGTAGAAAACGGCGAGATTCAATATCCGGTCGAAGAAATCACCATCGCTGGCAACCTCGCCACCATGTTCAAGGGCATCGTCGGCATCGGCAAAGACATCGAGCGTCGCAGCTCCAAGCAGGTCGGCTCGATCCTGATCGACAAGATGACGGTGGCAGGCAACTAAATGCTGGCAACCCATACGACTCCACACGGGCTTCAGACCGTCGTGGGTCGGAGTACCCTTGTGGTGAGCCGCTATCTCTTTGCGGTTTGTTTTGCCTTACTGCTCGCCGCATGCGAGCGCCCACCCACGCTGTCCAGGCTCAGCCCGCACGATGTCATCGTCGCATTTGGCGACAGCCTGACCCACGGTACCGGCGCGAGCGAGGCCACGGCCTACCCAGCCGTACTCGCCTTGATCACCGGCCGCACCGTGATCAATGCCGGCGTGCCCGGCGACACCACAACCTCAGGTCTGGCACGCCTACCCAAGGTGCTGAACGAATACAAACCACGTTTGGTGCTGCTATGCCTGGGCGGCAACGACATGCTGCGCAAGCAACCGGAAGCCAGCACCGAAAACAACCTGCGCCTGATGGTGCAAACCATCCGCGCCAGCGGTGCCGAAGTCATGCTGATCGGCGTGCCTGAGCCCAAACTGTTCGGTAGCACGCCCGATTTCTATACCCGGATTGCCGAGGACATGAAATTGCCGCTGGAGCGTGACGTATTGAATGACGTTCTGAAGGACAGTCGTCTCAAATCCGACCCCATCCACGCCAACGCAGCCGGTTACCGCCAGGTCGCCGAACGGCTGGCGGCATTCCTCAAGGAAACGGGCGCGCTATGAACGCTTTGCTGACGCTGGCCCGTTTGATCGATTCGCTGACCGAGCGCGTCGGCCGCCTGACGATCTGGCTGGTGCTCATTGCGACACTCATCTCCGCGGGCAACGCGCTTGCCCGTTACGCGCTCGACGAAAGCTCGAATGCCTGGCTGGAAGTCCAGTGGTATCTGTTTGGTGCCATGTTCCTGTTGGCCGCGGGTTATACGCTCAAGCACAACGGCCATGTGCGTATCGACATCCTGTACAACTGGTTTTCTCCAAGGGGCCAGGCCTGGATCGATCTTCTCGGCGGCCTGTTGTTTCTGCTACCGATGGCCGTGTTGCTGGCCTGGTTGGCGTGGCCGATATTCATGGATGCCTGGACGATGCACGAGATGTCGCCTGACGCCGGCGGACTGGTACGCTGGCCGGTGAAACTGCTGCTGCCAGTCGGCTTTGCGCTACTCGCCCTGCAGGGCTTGGCTGAAGTGATCAAGCGACTGGCCATCCTCAGCGGACATCTCGTGTTACCCGTCGAAGCCCCGGAGACAGGCGTCTGATGTCTGCCATGCTGCTGGCGAACATCGCGCCGCTGATGTTCCTCGGTCTGGTGGTGTTCTTGCTGCTGGGCTACCCGGTGGCATTTGCGCTGGCCGCCAACGGCCTGTTGTTCGCCGGCATCGGCATTGTCGCCGGGTTGTTCGATTTCTCGCTGCTGCAAGCCTTGCCCGAACGCATCTACGGCATTGTTGCCAATCCCACGTTGCTGGCCATTCCGTTCTTCGCCTTCATGGGACTGATACTCGAACGTTCCGGCATGGCCGAAGACCTGCTCGACACCATCGGCCAGTTGTTCGGTTCGGTGCGCGGCGGCCTCGCCTATGCAGTGATTCTGGTCGGCGGTCTGCTCGCGGCGACCACCGGCGTGGTCGCCGCGACGGTCATCGCCATGGGCCTGATTTCGCTGCCCGTGATGCTGCGTTACGGCTACGACAAACGGCTGGCCACCGGCGTCATCGCCGCCTCCGGCACGCTGGCGCAGATCGTGCCGCCTTCCATCGTATTGATCGTGCTGGCCGACCAGCTCAGCGTCTCGGTCGGCGCCATGTACAAAGGTGCGTTGCTGCCCGGCCTGTTGATGGTGGGGCTGTATCTGGCGTATGTGTTCGCCGTGACCGTGTTCAAGCCTCAAGCCGCGCCCGCCATGCCGGCCAGCGCGCGCACGCTGCACGGCTCGGCGCTGGTGTTGCGCGTGTTCACCACCCTGATCCCGCCGCTGGTGCTGATTTTTCTGGTGCTCGGCACCATTTTTCTCGGCGTTGCGACGCCGACCGAAGGCGGTGCGATGGGCGCGGCCGGCGCGCTGCTGCTGGCGTTGGGGCGCGGCAAACTGCCTCGACTCAAGCTGATGCAAGCGATGGACAGCACCACCAAACTCACCACCTTCGTCATATTCATCCTCATTGGCTCAACGATTTTTTCGCTGGTGTTTCGCGGGCTCGACGGCGACCTCTGGGTGGAACACCTGTTCAACCAGCTACCCGGCGGCGTGCTCGGCTTCCTGATTGCGGTCAATCTGCTGATATTCACGCTGGCGTTCTTTCTCGATTTTTTCGAAATCGCCTTCATCGTGGTGCCGCTGATCGGCCCCCTCGCCTACAAACTCGGCATTGACCCCGTCTGGTTCGGCATCATGCTCGCGGTCAACATGCAGACCGCCTTCATGCATCCGCCGTTCGGATTCGCCCTGTTTTATCTGCGCAGCGTCGCGCCCAAGGCCATCCGCACCGCTGACATCTACTGGGGCGCGATTCCCTTCCTGTTCATCCAGCTGGTCATGGTGGTCATCGTGCTGGGCTTCCCGCAGATCGTATTGCGCGACACGCCAGCCAGCGCCAGCAGCGTGCAGGAAATCCACATCGACGTCGACCCCGACGCCTACTACCTGCCCGCCGAGTGGCGATAACCCTACCCGCCACACGCCTAAGCTCAGGATTTTGCTTATAAATCCAGCTTAAACGTGCGAAAATGACAGGTCGCGCGTTTTGCTTTGCTCATTACGCGCCCTATTATTTGCAAAACCCTCCCCAAGGAAAAGTCCCATGAGCGAACTCATTATTGAAGAACTGACGGTTGGCGACGGCGCAACGGCTGCTGCCGGACAATCCGTTTCCGTGCATTACACCGGCTGGCTGACCGACGGCACCAAGTTTGACTCCAGCGTCGATCGCAACGAGCCTTTCGAATTCAACCTCGGCCGTGGCCAGGTTATCGCCGGTTGGGATCAAGGCGTGGCCGGCATGCAGGTTGGCGGTAAACGCAAACTCACCATTCCGCCCGAAATGGGCTACGGTGAACGGGGCGCAGGCGGCGTGATCCCGCCCAACGCCACGCTGGTGTTCGATGTGGAACTGCTGGGCGTTCGTTAAGCCGTATTCCACAGTGTTACAACCGGGAGGGGGCGGGCAAGCCAACAGGCTGCCGGGCTCCCTTCTGTGCTTTTAGATTCGGGTAAATCCCTCATGACTCCACCAGCTCTGTTTTCTCATCGCAAGCACTGGGCGGCACGCTTCGGCACCGCCCCTTTCCTGCCCATGTCACGTGCCGAAATGACCGCGCTCGGCTGGGATGCGTGCGACATCATTCTGGTGACGGGGGATGCCTACATCGACCACCCCAGCTTCGGCATGGCGCTGATCGGTCGACTACTGGAAGCGCAAGGCTATCGCGTCGGCATCATCAGCCAGCCGGACTGGCTGTCGGCCGACGCATTCCGCGAACTGGGTCAGCCCACGCTATATTTCGGCGTGACGGCGGGCAACATGGATTCGATGGTCAACCGCTACACCGCGGACCGCAAAATCCGCTCCGACGACGCTTACACACCCCACGCCGCGCCCAACAAGCGCCCCGATCGCGCCGTCACCGTGTACGCGCAGCGTTGCCGCGAAGCCTATCCCGGCACGCCGGTCATCATCGGTTCGATCGAGGCGTCCTTGCGTCGCATCGCCCATTACGACTATTGGTCGGATACCGTGCGCCGCTCGGTGCTGCCGGATTCCAAGGCCGATCTGCTAATTTTTGGCAACGCCGAACGCGCGCTGCTCGAAGTCACCCATCGTCTGTCCAAGGGCGAAAACATCGCCGACATCCGCGATGTACGCGGCACCGCGTTCATGGTGAGCCCCGACTGGATGCCGCCCACGCCGGAGGCGGAAGTTGAAGGTGGCTCCAACTGGATCGAAGTGATGTCGACCGAGCTCGACACCCCCGGCGCGATTGACGCCCACACCGACCCCTACGCCATGGCTTCGACTGCGCCGACGTCACAAACACCCGCCGGCACGGCGCCGATCCGACTCGTTCCCAAGGGCGCGCGCGTAGCCGCCTTGCAGGAACTGCGTGCGCGCACCGTGATCCGCCTGCCCGATTACGATCAGGTTAAAAACAACCCGTCTTTTTATGCGCACGCCTCACGCATACTTCATCTCGAATCGAACCCCGGCAACGCCCGCGCGATGCGCCAGGCGCATGGCGAACGCGACGTGTGGCTGAATCCGCCGCCGATTCCGCTGTCCACGCCCGACATGGACGCGGTCTATGATCTGCCCTACGCGCGCGCGCCGCACCCAAGCTATGGCGATGCCAAAATTCCGGCGTGGGAAATGATCCGTTTCTCGGTCAATATCATGCGCGGCTGTTTCGGCGGCTGCACCTTCTGCTCGATCACCGAACACGAAGGCCGCATCATCCAGAGCCGCTCCGAAGATTCGGTGATCCGCGAAATCGAAGCCATCCGCGACAAGACGCCCGGCTTCACCGGCATCATTTCCGATCTCGGTGGGCCGACCGCCAACATGTACCGCATGGCGTGCAAAACGGAAAAGATCGAGAAGGCCTGCCGCCGTTTAAGCTGCGTGTTCCCCGACATTTGCGACAACCTCAACACCGATCACACGCCGCTGATCAACATGTATCGGCGCGCACGCGCCTTGCCCGGCGTGAAAAAAATCCTCATCAGCTCGGGCCTGCGCTACGACCTCGCCGTGCGCTCGCCCGAATACGTCAAGGAACTCGTGCAGCACCACGTCGGCGGCTATCTCAAGATTGCGCCCGAGCACACTGAATCCGGCCCGCTCGATAAAATGATGAAGCCCGGCATGGGCACCTACGAGCGTTTCAAGGACATGTTCGAGGCTGCGTCCAAAGCCGTTGGCAAGAAGCAGTATCTGATTCCCTATTTCATCGCTGCCCACCCCGGCACCACCGACGAAGACATGATGAACCTGGCGCTATGGCTGAAAAAACATGAATTCCGCCTCGACCAGGTGCAAACCTTTTTGCCCACGCCGATGGCACTGGCAACGACCATGTATCACACCGAAAAGAATCCGCTGAGAAAAGTCCTCGGCGGCAAGGGCGAATCGGTTAGGGTCATTCGCCAGGGCCGCACACGGCGACTGCATAAAGCCTTTTTGCGTTATCACGATGCAGAAAACTGGCCGCTGCTGCGCGAAGCCCTCAAGGAAATGGGCCGCGAAGACCTCATCGGCAACAGCAAGAAGCACCTGATCCCGCTGTATCAACCGGCGGGCACCGGCAAGCAGCCGGAAGGCACCCGTGCGCCGCGCGCTGAAACCAGTCGGGGCAAACCCGGCGGCGTCAAAGCCAGCCAGCACAAACGCGGCACCGCCAAGCCTGCTTCTTCCAGAACTGCACAGGCTCAACCCGCTTCGGTCAAACCCGGCTCGGTTAAGCCTGGCTCGGTTAAAACCAGATCTGCCCAACCCGACGCGTCTAAACCTGCGGCCGGCAAACCCGCCAGCCGCAACCGACTCGCGCAAGTGCCCAAGCACCCCTTAAGCCAACGCCGGGGCGGCGGCAAATCGCATTAAGCAGCCACCGCAGGCACGCGCCTGCGGAACCCCCATTCACAGCTCGACCGATCATGACGAACCCCAGCGACATCCTCCGCGCCAAACTCAATCTCGAAACCGCCCAACTCCAGTGGCCCGAACTGGAGCGCCACTTTGCGCGTGGCGACGTGATCAAGGTTGCAATCGGAACCGACCTCATCGAGGCTGCGCTAAATGTTGCCGAGAACAAAACGGATGTGGTTCAGGCATGGCTGACAGAAGGTCACATCGTCCGCGCTGAGATGAGTGACGCCGAAGACTGGAACACCCGCAAACCTACATTCTGGGCCGTGGTCGTGGCGCCCTGGGTCATGGTTCAAGAGGTCTGCACCACGCAGGATGTGTAGGGATGTCGTTTGAATTACTGCTGCGCGGTGGCCTGTTGAGAGACAGGCCATTTTTTATTGGGGGAACGGTTGAGGCGCTTTAGAAATCGGCTATGGGAAGGCAGAAATCAACTCGACCTGAAATTCACCAAAACGATCCACCTATAGCCCATAACATATAAATATGACCTATAGATAGCCCATTACACTTGCCATTTAGCGAAAAACCCTGATAATGGGCTATAGATAGTGCATATCATGGTGATATGGCTAATAGATGACTCAATCCAGATCATGTCTCGCATCGAAAACAGAACCTATTCACGGCACACGCGCGAAGCCGTCACGCTGCTTGGCAAGCTCATCCGGCTTGCCCGCAAGGAACGCAGACTGAGTGCTGCAGAACTGGCAGAACGCACCGGCATCTCGCGCGGCACCCTTCAGCGCATTGAGAAAGGCGATCCCAAGGTTGAAATCGGGATCATGTTCGAGGCCGCAACGCTTGTCGGGGTCAATCTGTTCGATGCCGATAACGGCCGACTGAGCGGCAAGATCGCTCGCACAGATGACAAACTCGCCCTGATGCCCAAGGCGATCCACAAACCCGCCGCCGGAAGCGTAAAAGATGCGTTCTGACGCATACACAGAAGCCTTTGTCTGGGTATGGCTGCCTGGCGCAGTAGCGCCTGTCGTAGCGGGTCGACTGTATGCGGAAGGCAACTCGGCGACCCTGATATTTCACTACGGCAAGTCCTATCTGGAGCGCAAAGACGCCATCCCCATCTACCTGCCTGAACTGCCGTTGAAATCTGGCGCACTGCCTCTGCTCGACGGGCTGTCGATGCCAGGCTGCATCCGCGATGCCGCCCCCGATGCGTGGGGGCGGCGCGTCATCCTTAACCACAAATTTGGGGTGAAGCGCCTCGATCTTGAGCAAATGGACCTGTCCGAACTCATCTTCCTGCTGGAGTCGGGTTCCGACCGCATCGGAGCGCTGGATTTCCATACGTCCCCGACAGAATACATCCCGCGCTCTGCACAAAGCGCCAGTCTTGAAGAATTACTGCAGTCAGCCGAGCGCGTTGAAAAAGGGATCCCGCTTACCCCCGAACTCGACCAGGCCCTGCGCCACGGCAGTGCCATCGGTGGGGCGCGCCCCAAAGCGCTGATCGAGGAAGATGACAAAAAATACGTCGCCAAATTTTCTACTTCGAATGATCTCTACAGCGTCGTTAAGGCTGAGTTCATCGCCATGCGCCTCGCCGCGCTTGCGGGGTTGAAGGTTGCCCCCGTTTCCCTTGCCCGCGCCTTGGGAAAGGATGTGTTGCTTGTCGAGCGGTTTGACAGAAAGCGCACCCCGACAGGCTGGGCACGCAAGGCCATGGTCTCGACGCTGACTATCCTTGGCCTGGATGAAATGATGGCGCGCTACGCCAGTTATCAAGACCTGGCCGAAATCATCCGGCAGCGGTTCACCCACGCGCAAGACACGTTGCATGAGCTCTTTGGCCGCATTGTCTTCAACATCCTCTGCGGCAATACCGATGACCATGCCCGCAACCACGCAGCCTTCTGGGATGGCGCCATGCTCACGCTCACCCCCGCTTACGACATCTGCCCTCAGGGGCACGCCGGGCAGGAAGCAAGCCAGGCCATGCTGATCCATGACAATGACAATATGAGCCGCCTGAGCACATGCCTGAAAACGGCCCATCATTTCCTGCTATCTGAAAAGCAGGCCATTGAAATAATCGAAGCACAAATACGCATCATCGCTGCGCATTGGCATGACGTCTGCGCCAAAGCGGATTTATCCGAAGTGGACCGCAATCTGTTCTGGGGCCGGCAGTTCCTCAACCCTTACGCCTTTTACGACCTTGAGGGTGGCGCCGCATCGTTGAAAAAGCTTGCGGATGAGGTGCGGAGCTAAGGTCTAGGAGTGTTATTACCAAGCTGCCAGCACATGTCGATGGTCCTCCGGACTGTCGTCCGCCTCTCCCTGAATGTCGCCGAAACAAAACGGATGTGATTCAGGCATGGCTGACAGAAGGCCATATCGCCCGTGCAGAAATGCAGGATGCCGAAGGCTGGAACACCCGCAAACCTACAATTCTGGGCTGTGGTCGTGGCGCCTTGGGTCATGATTCAAGAGGCCACCACGCTGGATGTTTAATGAAGTAGTTTGAATTGCGGTTGCGCCGTGGCCTGTTGAGAGACGGGCCATTTTTATTGGGGCGCGGCGGAGCAGCTCTAGAACTCCGCAACCGTGAAAGACCGGAATCGACCCTAAGCTGCCTGTCGGGCTGACCGCAGGATTTGTCCGGTCCTCGGCCTGAGCCGCCGTTGCAGTGTTACGCCACCAAGGTCAGCTATGCAGTGCACACCGGCCATCGGCTAGGCATGTAGACATGCCGCTAAACGTCCGGCGTAACTTCTTTTGTGCGGGGGCCGGCGCTCCTGGCCGGTCGCACCTCGCCAACATACTTTCCTGAAAGCAGCAGTCCGCGACTCGGTACCACAATCAGACTCCCATCAACCACGAAGGAGTCTGACATGGAAGCCAATCAATCTCGGGAACCTTGGAACAAAGGTAAGCTGGTCGGCCAAAAGCCACCACTCAAGCCCAAGGACATCTGGGCCATCCGAATCCACCTCCAAAACAAACATCGAGCACGTGACCTGGCCATGTTCAACCTGGCTATCGACAGCAAGCTGCGTGGCTGCGATCTGGTAAATCTGCATGTTCGGGACGTGATGCACGGCAACCAGGTATTGCCCCGTGCGATGGTCGTGCAGCGAAAGACCCAACGTCAGGTGCAGTTCGAATTGACCGAGCCGACCCGGTCTGCCGTCTCGGCATGGATTGAAAGGGCGAATTTGAGGCCGGAGCACTATCTGTTCCCCAGCCGCTTGGCGAAATCGCCTCATGTTTCTACCCGCCAGTACGCCCGCATCGTGCATCAGTGGGTGGCGGCCATCGGACTCGATTCGACGGTCTATGGCACGCACACAATGCGACGAACCAAGGCAACACTGATCTACAAGCGAACCAAGAACCTAAGGGCCGTCCAACTCCTGCTCGGTCATACCAAGCTGGAGAGCACTGTTCGATACCTCGGGATCGAGGTCGATGACGCACTAGAGATATCGGAGCAGACTGAGATTTAGCAGCGGGATTGTCGGCCGCACGTAAATTGGCTACCCGCGGCCGTTTTGTGGCGCGATGCCGCATGCGTACTCACATCACTGTGACTGGCCATTCTTTGCTATGTCTCGTTGGCGACATCCAGGATTTATATTTGAGCATGCATAGACGCAATTGACCATTTTCCGGCTGAGTCTCAGGACTTACAATGACTCAAGACCATATAAGTGAGAGAGGGTGTTACCCATGCACATAAACCGTCGCGATTTTCTGCAGCTGCTGGCCGTCGCCGCCGCGTCCGGCCTGGCACTGGACAGCAAGTCCGTTCTGGCGGGCCAGCATGCCAACTTTTACAATGCGCCCCGGCATGGCAATGTCTCGTTCCTGCATTTCACCGACTGCCATGCCCAGCTGATGCCGGTGTGGTTTCGCGAGCCCAACGTCAATATCGGTGTGGCCGGTGCACGCGGCAAGGCGCCTCACCTCGTCGGCGCCGAACTGCTCAAGCACTTCGGCATCAAGCCGGGCACGGCAGAAGCGCACGCGTTCACCTACCTTGATTTCGCTGAAGCGGCCAAGGTTTACGGCAAGGTCGGCGGCTTCGCCCACCTGAAAACCCTGGTCGACATGATGCGCGCCCAGCGCCCCGGCTCGCTGCTGCTGGACGGCGGCGACACCTGGCAGGGTTCGGCCACCTCGTTGTGGACCAACGCGCAGGACATGGTCGATGCCTGCATCCAGCTGGGCGTCAACGTCATGACCCCGCACTGGGAAGCCACTTTTGGCGCCGACCGCATGATGGAAATCGTCAACGGCGACTTCAAGAAGGCCGGTATCGATTTTGTCGCGCAGAACATTGTCACCAACGACTTCGGCGACCAGGTATTCAAGCCCTATACCATCAAGGAACAGAACGGCGTGAAGATTGCCGTGGTCGGCCAGGCTTTCCCCTACACGCCGATCGCCAACCCGGGTTACATGGTGCCGGACTGGAGCTTCGGCATCCGTGACGACAGCCTGCAAAAGTGGGTCGACGAAGCCCGCGCCCAGGGTGCGCAAGTGGTCGTCGTGCTGTCGCACAACGGCATGGACGTCGACCTCAAGATGGCGACGCGCATCCGTGGCGTCGACGCGATCTTCGGCGGCCACACCCACGACGGCGTGCCGCGCCCGGTGCCGGTGAAGAATGCCAAGGGCGGCACCACGCTGGTCACCAACGCGGGCTCCAACGGCAAGTTCCTCGGCGTGATGGACTTCGACGTCCGCGGCGGCAAGGTGCATAGCTTCAAATACCGCCTGCTGCCGGTGTTCTCCAACCTGCTGCCGGCCGACCCGGCGATGGCCGCCTACATCAAAAAGGTGCGTGCGCCGCATGAAGCCAAACTCAATACGCCGCTCGCCGTCACCGAGGACATGCTCTACCGCCGCGGCAACTTCAACGGCACCTGGGACCAGATCATTTGTGACGCCCTGATGGAAGTCAAAGGCGCAGACGCCTCGTTCTCCCCGGGCGTGCGCTGGGGCACCAGCATCCTGCCCGGCGAGACCATCATCTACGAACGCATGATGGACCAGATGGCGCTGACTTACCCGGCGACCACGCTCAACGAGTTCAGCGGCTCGCAGATCAAGGACATCCTGGAAGACGTCGCCGACAACATCTTCAACCCCGACCCCTACTATCAGCAGGGCGGCGACATGGTGCGCGTCGGCGGCATCCAGTACACCATCAACCCGAATGAAAAAATCGGCAAGCGCATCACCGAAATGACGCTGAAGGGCAAGCGGGTCGACCCCAACAAGCGCTACAAGGTTGCGGGCTGGGCATCAGTCAACGAAGGCGTGACCGGCACCCCGATCTGGGATGTGGTCGAGGAATACCTGCGCAGCAAGAAAGTGATCAAGAAGGTCGTGCTCAACGAACCCAAGATCATCGGCATCGGCACCAAGAACCCGGGGATCGCCGGTTACAAGGGCGGCCTGTCCTGAATCGGGGACACGGCAGCGAGAAAGGGGCTTAGGCCCCTTTTTTTGCGTCGTCCCGAAACAGGATGACCCCGTTTCTCCCGCTGCGTTTGACCTCGTACATGCTGGCGTCTGCACGGGTCATCAATTCATTCAGGGATGCGCCGTGGTCGGGGTAAAAAGCCATGCCGATGCTCGCTGTTATCTGCAACAGTTCATTGGCGACGCTGACCGGCTGTTCGATTTCCCGCAGGATCGCCTCGGCTGCTTTTCTGGCAGCCTGGATCGAGCCGATGGCCGTCAACAGGCAAATGAATTCGTCGCCCCCGAGGCGGCTGACCGTATCGGTGGTGCGCACCGCGCCCTGAAGTCGCTCCGCAATGGCAGTCAGGAGGGTGTCGCCCGCCCGATGGCCGTATCTGTCGTTGATATCCTTGAAACCGTCGAGATCGATGAACAGCAGCGCGATTCGCTGTGGGTGGCGCCTTGCTCCAGCAGCCAGCCGATCGAAACGGTCGGCGAGCAGGACGCGGTTCGGCAGCCCCGTCAGGAAATCGTGCTCCGCCTGGTGCCGGATGTACTCCTCCCGGGCCTTGCGCTCGGTGATGTCGGAGAAGATCGAGATGTAGTGGTCGACGGCCCCCTGCGCGTTGCGGACCGCAGAAATCACCAGCCATTCGGGGTAAATCTCGCCGCTCTTGCGGCGGTTCCATACCTCTCCTTTCCAGTAGCCCTCGCGGTGAACCGTATCCCAGAGTCTCTTGTAGAACGTCTCGTCCGCGCGTCCGGCATCCAAAAAAACAGGCTGCCTTCCAATCACCTCGTCAGCCCCGTAGCCGGTGATCTCGGTGAAGGCATCGTTCACGGAGAGGATGCGGTCCTGATCGTCAGTGATCATGATCGCCTCGTGGCTGAATTCGAATACCTTGGCAGAGAGATTCAGTTCAGCCTCACGCGCCTTGTTCGCGGTCACGTCGTGCATGGACACCAGATACTGATTCGCGCCACACCATTCGGGGCAATGTCTTATCATCACCTCGACTACCAAGGGCATTGCGTTGGGCAAGCGCAAGCTCAAGGTCGTCACGCCCGGCGGGTCCGGAGAATCGTCCACAGCGGAAAGCAATGCCTGAATATTCGTTCCCGAAGCGGCCTCAATCAGAAAATCATTGAAATCGCCCTCTACAGGCTGTGGCAGTTGAAACAAGTCGACAGCAGCGGTGTTCGCCCATGCGATGCGGCCAGCGGGCGTGAGGATTAGAACCGCCTCGCCAAGAAGGTCAAGCACTCCGTATGAGGTAATTTCTGCTTCGGTCATGGGCCAGTGACGTGTCCGCGGGGCGAGCATCGAGTTGGGCGGAAGAATGCTTCTACCATGCCCGCTTGACCCGACAATATGCTCAATACAGCCTATGCAGGAAAGCCGCGTCTAAATTGTATGCGCGCGCCTGTTATTCATAAACCACCCCAGCAGAAAGGTTATAGCCTTGCACTGGGCCGACCCACCTCAATTTCCTCCTGACAATCCGCGCAAAATGGGGCGCCTAGATCGGCTTCAAGCCGATCTTTGGGAATCGGCTCATCACACTGGCAGCAGACGCCAAAGCTCCCTTCACCAAGTCGTGTCCAGGCAGCGAGCAGACGGCGATTTTCGCGCTGCAGCGTTTCCTTCCAACCTGCCGCCATCGCCTGTTGCTGCAGCGCATCCATGCGCGACAGTCGACCGACGCAGGACTGATCCAGCATCACCGTGCCCATGTCGTTGGCAGCGGCATCATCAGTCGCACGTGAGATTTCATCGAGCATCTCCCCGACGCGGGCCTTGAAATACTGCAGTTCTGTTTGTGTCAGCATCATTGACTTCATCCTTGTCAGATTTCAAAAAAAGGCTCACCCGCCCAGGCGGTTCTGAAACACCAATCCGGCATGTTCCCGCAAGCGATGGAAGCGAACGTGCTCCCACTTTTCCTGGACGAGGTTGAGTTCGGCACCGTATGCCGCCAGGAAGGTCGGCGCTTCCACGACGTCGTACGCTACCCGGTAGGCATTCGAGTCGATGAAACGTTGCAGCTCTCGCGGATCGTCGGCAGTGACCCAACGCGCCACGTGGAACTTGGCGGGGGCAAGGCGGGCATCCACGCCGTATTCGTGCTTGAGGCGGTGCGCGACCACTTCGAACTGCAGGGTGCCCACCGCCCCCAGAAGCAAGCTGCCGCCGGAATGGGGGCGGAACACCTGGATCGCGCCTTCTTCTCCCAATTGGGTAAGGCCGAGCTTGAGCTGTTTGTTGCGCATCGGGTCGGCGAGTTCGACCGTCTGGAAGATTTCCGGCGCAAAGAACGGCAGCCCGGTGAACTGCAGTTCTTCGCCTTCCGTCAGGGTGTCACCCAGCTGCAGGGTGCCATGGTTGGGGATGCCGATGATGTCACCCGGGCAGGCAGTTTCAAGCAACTCCCGCCGCTGGGACAGAAAGGACACCACGCTACCGGTGCGGATGTCCTTGCCGCTGCGCACGACCCGCAGGCTCATGCCGCGGTCGAAACGGCCCGAGCAAATGCGCACAAAAGCAATGCGGTCACGGTGCGCCGGATCCATGTTGGCCTGGATCTTGAACACCACGCCGGAGAACCTGGGCTCGTCCGGCTGCACCTCGCGTTGCAGGGCCTTGCGCGATCCGGGCGACGGTGCGAGATCGACCAGCGCATCGAGGACTTCGCGCACACCGAAGTTGTTGATGGCAGAACCAAAAAACACCGGGGTCTGGCGGCCGGCCAGGAAAGCCGCATGGTCGAATTCCGGGGAGGCGCCGCCTACCAGCTCGATTTCCTGTCGCACCGGGGTCAGGCGCTCGCCCAGACGGGCCGCCATTTCCGGACTGTCCAGTCCCGTGACGACTTCATCGTCCTTACCCGCGCGGTCTGAACCCGGCCGGAATATCCGCATGCGGTCGTGCTGCAAATCGTATACGCCCTGAAAACTGCGGCCCATTCCGATGGGCCAGGTGAAGGGCGCTGTGGACATGTGCAGCGTCCGCTCGATCTCGTCGATCAGGTCCAGTGGCTCGCGCACCTCGCGGTCCATCTTGTTGACGAAAGTCAGGATGGGCGTGTTCCGGGCGCGGCACACCTCCAGCAGCCGCAGGGTCTGGGGCTCCACGCCATTGGCTGCGTCGATCACCATCAGTGCCGCGTCGACGGCGGTCAGCACCCGGTACGTATCTTCGGAGAAATCCTGGTGGCCCGGCGTGTCCAACAAATTGATGACACAGTCGCGGTACTCCATCTGCATGACCGAACTGGCCACCGAAATGCCGCGCTGCTTTTCGATCTCCATCCAGTCGGAGGTGGCATGCCGGCTCGACTTGCGCGCCTTGACGCTGCCCGCGATATGAATCGCGCCGGAGAAAAGCAGCAGTTTTTCGGTGAGCGTCGTCTTGCCCGCGTCAGGGTGAGAAATGATGGCAAAGGTGCGTCGCCGCGCGACTTCATGGCCGATCGTCATAGGACGCTCCTGCTCTCGCGGGCAAGGGGATGAGCACAATCAAGGGAAGGGTTAAACCTCATGCTGGCCGCCTTTCATATTGGGACGTGACGATTCATACGCTACGCGCTGAACGCAAGCCGGGCGGCGACTGCATGGAAACCGGTGATCCGGCCGGGTCGATCGATCGGGCCGGACAACCGCATCAAGGCGAGCCCATTTGCCGAATAGCATTCAGCGCAGGCCGTCGCAGCCCCCCGTTAGTGGAGACGACTGCGACATTGAGCTTGATGGCGGCGTGTTACATGGGCCTGGTCTACGAATACTCGAGTGAAGACAATGTGGAAAACCGGGGGTGCCGCGATGACCTGGAGCAAGCACCCGCCGGGGTTAGCGCAACAGCAGCAGGGGGATTTTCGCCTGGCGGATCAGCTGGGTGGTGGTGCTGCCGACCAGGAATTCGCGGATCTTGGAGTGGCCGTAGGCGCCCATCACGATCAGGTCGATGGCATGCTCGTTGCGGTACGCGCACAGGGCCTCTTCGACCTGGCCGGAGAGAATGCTGGTGGTTACGTCGAACCCTGACCCCTCCAGTGTCGCTTGCGCCCAGTCGAGCTGGTCGCGCGCTTCGGTCTTGTCCGCGCCAACCGTCACCATGTGGCAGGGCAAACCGCGGAACAGCGGGCTGAGCGCAACCATGTCGACTGCCTTGCGGGTGGTGGCGCTGCCGTCGAAGGCAATCAGGAAGCGGCGCGGTTCACTGTAGTCAGTGGGAATCACCAAGATCGGACGGTGCAGGGTGCGCACCACGTTTTCCAGGTGGCTGCCGATGTGTTCGCCGGCGTTGTCGCCGTGTTCGCCCTGGCGGCCCATCACCAGCAGGCGGATGTCGCTCTGGAATTCGAGCAGGGTATCGACCAGTTCGCCGTGGCGCTGGCGGCTGGTGGGATTCGGCACGCCGTCGACGATGGCGCGTTCCTTGGCGGCGGCGAGCATAAGGCGGCCCTGCTCCAACGCCACCTTGCCACGCTTCTCGTCGAGTTCAGCCAGCTCCTGCAGCAGGTGTTCGCGGCTGCCCAGCCCGATGTTGCCGCTCAGATCAGTGGGGACAGGGTATTCCGCGCGCCCCAGCACGTGCAGAAAGTCCAGCGGGGCGTCCATTTTCCGGCTGGCCCAGGCAGCGTAGTCGCACACCGCGAGGGTGATGCTGGAACCGTCGATGCATGCAATGACCTGTGACATGGTTGTTGTCTCCTTAATGACCCATCAGATTGTCGACGGCGCCCGGCTTGTCGTGCACCGCGAAGCGGTCGACGATGGTGACGCTGGCTTCGTTCATGCCGATGACCTCGACCTCGGTGCCTTCACGGCGGAACTTGAGCACCACCTTGTCCAGTGCTGCGACCGCGGTGATGTCCCAGAAATGCGCTTGGCAAAGGTCGATCGTCACCTTGTCCACGGCTTCCCTGAAGTCGAAGGAATCGACGAACTTGTCGGCCGAGGCGAAAAACACCTGGCCCACCACCCTGTAGGTGCGGGCAAGGCCGTCTTCGCTCAGGGTCGAGCTGACGTACTTGTACTGCGCGACCTTGTTGGCGAAGAAGATCGCCGCCAGCAACACGCCGATGAACACGCCGATGGCGAGGTTGTGCGTGGCGACGACAAAGACCACCGTCGTCACCATGACCGTGCTGGTGCTGACCGGGTGCTTTTTCAGGTTGGCCAGCGAACCCCAGCTGAAGGTGCCGATCGCGACCATGATCATCACCGCCACCAGCGCGGCCATCGGAATCTGCGCCACCCAGTCGCCGAGGAACACGACCATCAGCAGCAGGAACGCACCGGCCGCGAAGGTCGACAGACGTGTGCGACCGCCGGACTTCACGTTGATCACCGACTGACCGATCATCGCGCAGCCCGCCATGCCGCCGACCAGGCCGGAAGCGATGTTGGCGATGCCCTGGCCCTTGCATTCGCGGTTCTTGTCGCTGGGGGTGTCGGTGAGGTCGTCGATGATGGTCGCGGTCATCATCGATTCCAAGAGGCCCACCACCGCCAGCGACGCCGAGTACGGGAAGATGATCGCCAGGGTCTCGAAATTGAGCGGCACCTCGGGCCACAGGAAGATCGGCAGCGTGTCCGGCAGCTCGCCCATGTCGCCGACGGTGCGGATGTCCATGTTCAGAAACATCGCGAGCCCGGTCAGCACGACAATGGTCACCAGCGGCGAGGGAATCGCCTTGGTGATATAGGGGAAGCCATAAATGATCGCCAGGCCGCCGGCGGTCATGGCGTAGACGTGCCACGTCACGTTGGTCAGCTCGGGCAGCTGCGCCATGAAGATCAGGATCGCCAGCGCGTTGACGAAGCCGGTGACCACCGAGCGCGAGACGAAGCGCATCAGCAAGCCCAGTTTGAGGTAGCCGGCGCCGATCTGCAGCACGCCGGTTAGCAGCGTGGCGGCCAGCAGGTATTCCAGGCCATGCGTCTTGACCAGCGTGACCATGAGCAGCGCCATCGCGCCGGTGGCGGCCGAGATCATGCCGGCGCGGCCGCCGACGAAGGCGATCACCACCGCGATGCAGAACGAAGCATAGAGGCCGACCTTGGGGTCGACCCCGGCGATGACCGAGAAGGCGATGGCTTCGGGAATCAGCGCCAGGGCGACCACGATGCCGGCCAGGAGATCCCCGCGAATGTTGGAGAACCAGTTTTGTCTAATAGAGTTGATCATTGAACTACCAAATACGAATACGCAATGCGAGCCCTACTCCAACCTGCAAGGCGGAGCAAAACCATCGAGAGCTTGAGAACAGGACAGGTGGTGCTGGCGCCATGGGCATCCAGCACGAAGAAAAACAGCGGAGGGGAACTACCGGGAAATCACATGGGACTGAGGATTTGTTTGGAGCTTGATTGCGTTTCAAGACGGGCGATTATCCCTTTTTTACCCGCGCCCTGTCCAGAAGCAGCCGGCGGCGGCGGAGGCGCTCCCAAGGGCGGACGGTCGCGGTGCAGAATCGGATTCGGACTGATTCAACTTCGGGCCGACGCTCACCCCCATCCGTCTTCCGGCGCAGCGCCAGATCCCCTCGAGCTGTTTTCAGTCCATTCCGCCACCGCACAATCGGTTGTCAGCATGATGCCGGCGACCGACGCGGCATGCTGCAGCGCGCTTCGCGTCACCTTGGCCGGATCGATGATGCCGCGCGCGGCCAGATCGCCATATTCGTCGAGCGCGGCATCGAAACCGTAATCGCCGGTGCCCGCAAGCACCTTGGCGACCACTACAGGCGCGTGCGCACCCGCGTTGGCGGCAATCTGGCGCAGAGGTTCTTCCAGGGCGCGCAGCACGATGCGCAGCCCGGCCGTCTGCTCTTCGTTGCCACCTGTCAGCGCCTCGACGGCGGCGCGCGCGCGCAACAGCGCAACGCCGCCTCCCGGAACGGTGCCTGATTCCTTCGCGGCACGAACCGCACGCAAGGCATTTTCGGCACGCGCTCTTTTTTCCTTCATCTCGATTTCGGTCGTGGCGCCGATTCGCACCACCGCGACGCCATCGCCCAATCGCCCGAGCCGGGCCTGGAGCGGGGTGCGCTCGTGCGCCTGCGTCGCCCGTGCCAGGCTGGCCCTGAGCACGGCAACATGCGCGCTGATCGCCTCCGCGTCGCCGCCCCCGCCCAGGATGACCGTCTTGTCCTTGCCCACTTCGACCCGTCGCGCCTGGCCAAGGTGCGCCAGCCGAACCGCTTCGAGATCGATGCCGGTCTCGGCGGCAACCAGTTGCGCACCGGTTAGCACGGCGAGATCCTGCAGCCATGCGTGGCGTTGTTCACCGAACCCCGGCGCCTTGACCGCAAAGGCCTTGAGTGCGCCATGCAGGGTGTTGGTGACCAACAGGGTCAGGGCCGCGCCCTCGACGTCGTCGGCGACGATGAGCAGAGACCGCCTTGCCTGGGCAAGCTCTTCGAGCAGCGGCAGCAATGGCGCAATCGCGGAAATCTTCTGACTGCAGACCAGGATGGCAGGGTTCTCCAGGTCGGCGATCTGCCGCTCGGCATCGTTGATGAAATAGGACGACAGATAGCCGCGGTCGAAATGCGTTCCTTCGCTAAGCACCACCTCATCGACCCGGGACTGGCCTTCCTCGATGGTGATCATGCCCTCGAGCCCGACCCGCCCCACCGCATCCGCAATCAGATCACCCAGCTCCCGATCCCCGTTGGCCGAAACCGTGGCCACACGCGATATGGCCTCGGCCGAGTCGCACGGCGTCGCCATCGCTTGGATCGCGGCCATGGCCGCCCTGACGGCTTGATCGATGCCACGTTTCAGATCCATCGGATTCATCCCGACGATCACACTTTTCACGCCCTCGCGGATGATCGCCCGCGCCAGCACGGTTGCTGTCGTCGTGCCGTCTCCGGCTAGGTCCGCGGTTCGCAATGCCGCTTCACGAACGACCTGTACGCCGATATTTTCGAAGCGGTTTTCGAGTTCGATCTCGCGGGCAACCGATACCCCGTCCTTGGTGACGAGCGGCGCACCGAACGGGCGCTCAAGCACGACATTGCGCCCTTTCGGGCCGAGCGTCGCACCGACTGCATCGGCCAGAATATCCACACCGTGCAGAATGCTGCGCTGCGCGGCGTCGCCAAATTCAATTTGTTTGCTGGTCATGATTCCCTCTCGATTATTGAATCGCACAGGTGAATCGCGCTGCGTTGCGCAGCGCGCACGGATTTCAGCCCTGCAAGGGCTGTTTTTCGTCCGTCATGCCGCGCCGGATGCTGGCGCCAATGAAAAAGCGTGTGAGATGCGCCTGGAATTCGTCACGACCTGCGGATGGAAACGCATGTCATCCATCCCAATTCGGAGATATTGGAATGGCCATCTACAGCATAGGTGGGTACAACGAACCGCACCCACAAGCGGGGCACGAAGGACTGCGGAAGAAACTGCTGGGGGGAATTACATTGGACCGCTGGGGCACTTTGACATTTGCGTGATCTGACGAATGTTATCGCGTCATCGCCCTCCGTGTCCAAAAACGGGGCCACTCGATACCATTTCACCTTCCGCCTTGGTCGCATGGACGGCCTCGTCTGCAACGCCAGGATGTCAGCGTCGGGCCGGCCTTCGACCAAGCGGGCCACGAGATCGTCCCGAGCCGCGCTTTCCGCTTCGACAGGCGAACTCAATCGAAAGGTCGGTTGAAGGCCCGGGCCCGGTTTAACCACCACGGGTTGCTGGAGAGCATCGGGTATATACCCCCGCGGAAGCTGAGGCAAACTACTACCGGCACCTCAGCGAAACGATCGCGGCAGCGGCACAATTTAAACTTAAACCAATCAGCCTCCACGAACCCCGCCGCGACTCACTCACTCCCAAGTTGCTATCACAAACGAGAGAACGTATGACCGAAACCACACCACTCGCTCCCAACACATTATTCATTGAGGTTACCGGCGCCGGCCTGCCCGAAGTGGATGGCCTGTATGTGCCTTCCAAAGCCCCGCCCGCCAAATCGGAGTCCGGCACCGTGTCCAGCCAGGGCTACTGGAATGGCAAGATGGCCTGGGACCGCGCGGATGGCAAAGCAGCCAGAAGCCCCGCGCTTTCCTACTCCAACAGCTATAGGTCGTGGCGCATCAGCCGGCTCGATGGTCATCTTGCATACGAAATCACCTGCGACGACGAACTGCCGCCTACGGACCGGGAGTGGAACGTGTACAAAATGGGCGTCGCGCCCGCGCCCAGGGTGGTGATCCACTACGTGGATCCGAGATGACCCGCCCCTGATCCCGATGTGGCCGGGCTACCGGCCGGGCCTACGCTGTCGGCCATGGATCCGGCAAGCTGTAGAATGGAACGCCTATGACAACGGCTGAAACAGAAGAAAAGGCCTGCCTGGAGGCCTGCAAGACGAGCATCCGCAACGCCCTGGCAGACAGCGATGCCCGCCTGCGGGATTACGCCGAGGAGATCCAGACCCGCAAGGAATATATGTGGGAGGCGCGGCGCGATATGGATCATATCGAGAAGATTGCAGTGCGCCAGACCATCGAGCAGACCATGGATTCCGCCGAGGTACTCAAGGCGCAGCAGAACAAGCTCCTCAAGCTGATGCGCTCGCCTTACTTTGGCCGCTTCGATTTCCGTCGGGAAGGCGAACAACGCAACCTGCCCATCTACATCGGGGTGCACCATTTCCGCGACGAGGCCGCGCGCGAGACGCTGGTCTACGACTGGCGCGCGCCGATCTCATCGATGTTCTACGATTTCGAAACCGGTCCGGCACGCTACCAGGCACCGGCGGGCGAGGTTGGGGGCAACGTGACACTCAAGCGCCAGATGCGCATTCGCGACGGCGAGTTGGAGTTCGTGCTCGAATCGGGCGTCAACATCGTCGACGACGTGTTGCAGGACGAGCTCAGCCGCGCCAGCAATGACGAGGGCATGAAGAACATCGTCGCGACCATCCAGCGCGACCAGAACGCCATCATCCGCAACGACGATGCCCACACCCTCATCATCCAGGGGGTGGCGGGCTCTGGCAAGACATCGATTGCGTTGCACCGCATTGCCTACCTGCTGTACCGCTTCAAGGACACGCTCAGCTCCGACGATATCCTGATCATCTCGCCCAACCGCGTGTTCGCCGACTACATCGGCAACGTACTGCCGGAATTCGGCGAGGAACAGGTGACCGAGATCGGTATGGAGGATCTGGCGGCCGAACTGCTGGATCATCAGTACCGGTTCCAGACCTTCTTCGAGCAGACTGCCACCTTGCTGGAGAAGGACGACGAGGCGCTCAAGGCGCGTATCTCGGCCAAGGCCTCGCCAGAGTTTTTGCGCAGGATCGACGCCTACGTGGAACACCTCGAGGCCGGTTCGTTCCAGGCCATCGAGTGGCGCACCGGCCGCAAGATCGTGCCGGACTGGTTCTTAGCCGAGACTTGGCGGAAACATCGGGGCACCGCGCTCACCGAGCGGATCGCACGTGTGATCACAGCCACCGAAAGCCAGATCGGCCATCACTACAATTACGATCTGCGCACCGACGAGCGGCAGTCACTGCGCGAGGCGATACGTGGCATGGTGCGCAAGCTGACCCTGCGCCAGGCCTACCAGGGCCTGTTCGAGTGGATGGGGGAGCCTGAGTTGTTCAGGCCCGCGGGCGGCAAGCTCGAATACGCAGATGTGTTTCCGCTGATTCATCTCAAAATGCGACTGGAAGGCATCAGCAATCCGCGCAATCGCGTCAAGCACCTGCTGATCGACGAAATGCAGGACTACACACCGGTCCAGTATGCCGTGCTGGGTCGCCTGTTCACGTGCCGCAAGACCGTGCTCGGCGACGCTGCCCAATCGGTTAACCCCTACACCAGTTCCAACGCCGAGCAGATCCGCCAGAGCCTGCAATCGGCGATGAGCGTCAAGCTCACCAAGAGCTACCGTTCGACCTGGGAGATCATGCAGTTCGCGTTGGCGATCGCACCCAACCCGGAGCTGGAAGCCATGAAGCGGCATGGCGAGCCGCCGCGCGTGGTGGAATGCAAGCGGCCGGCGCACATGGTCGCGCATATCCGCGGCGAGATCGAAGCTTTCAATAATGCCGATCACCACAGTCTGGCGATCATCGCCAAGACGCAGAAACAGGCAGCGCGGTTGCACAAATCCCTGGTGGAGGCCGGGGCCGAGGCGCGCCTGCTCGATGCCGGCAGCGTGGGGTTTTCAGCCGGGGTGATCGTCTGCACGGCGCACCTGGCAAAGGGCCTGGAGTTCGACCGGGTCATCGTTGCCGATGTCAGCGCGGGCAACTATCGCACCGAGATGGACCGCAACCTGCTCTACGTGGCCTGCACCCGCGCCATGCACCGGCTGACGCTCTACAGCGTCGGTGATCCCTCACCCTTCCTGCCCACCGCCGCGCAAGGCTGACGGCGCGAAAGCCTCAGCACGCCGGCTTGTGCTGGGTAGCCGGGGTCTGTATTTCGCGCGCGGGGCCGCGCCCGGCGCGGGTGGCCAGGCGTCAATCTATGCAATCGATTGTCACGGAACTCCGTGACAATCTCCTTGAAGAGATTTCGTTGTTCTAAATTCTTGATGAGACCTTCGGCCTCCTTCGGCGAAGCCCAAATAAACGCTTGAATTTCCGATTGTTGGATGAGGACCACCGCGTTGGTCGGCACAATCGCGAAAAATACCTTGGCGATTTGCCCGTCATGATCCAGTTGGCGTTGTCGCTTGATCTTGTCCGAGAAACAGAACCAATGAACTACCTTCGATATTTGCAGCCGTATCACCCCGTCAATGCCTGTTTCTTCCCGGATTTCGCGCAAAATTGCTTGTTCATTGCTCTCATTGAGCTCCACGCCGCCACCAACAAGTGTCCATGCATCGCTGTCATAGCCATGAGGCTGAATGAGCAGAAATTGGCCCTGCTCATTCTCGATTACGGCGCGGACCTTCTTTCTGAGTTTGTGTCCATTTACGATTTCAAACATCGATGTCATTTGAATCCTTTCGCTTAACAAAGGGGTGATCGCAGCGGCTTGGTGGGCTGGATGATGTCCTGATTATTGCGATTTTTAAAATGTGCCAGATCGACACATATCAATATGCTCCCGTTATTGCAGGAGAACCCTGGGAAGCGCAGTCTGGTGTCAATTACGCAACCGCGCAGCTTGTGGTCAGCAGCAACCCCGCTACTGAAGCGGCGAGATATAGCACAGTGGGATATGGGGTCGGACTGAACTGACCCGGCTTTTTCAAAAAATGCATTAAGCCGCTCACTAGGGAGCACGCACTCGCAATAGAAGCGACCGTTTGGGACACCGAGTACCCAATGTCTGGTATTGGATGTACATCGGCCAATGAGTGGTCTCCAGACCAGCGTCGCCTTTGGCCGATTAGCAGGCCGACATCAGATTCTCTCCACTGGCAGCTTTATGATTAGTAAGCCGCCATTGCCCATGAAAACATCATCAGGCACCCCAAATACATGGTATTTCCCTTACCGGCTCAATAGGCCGGGATATTTTTTTGTGCGCAGCTCTTCTAACGCTTTGTCGGTCAGCTTCCACGCATCACCTTTGATACGGGTGATCAGTTCCGTCCAGACGCGCTCGAAAGCCTGTACCGCATCATCGTCGTTGAAGCGGACGCCTGCGGGCAGCAGGGGCGCGATGTCCTCGATCAGGCTGCGCGTGAGCTTTTCCAACATGCGCTGCTCGGCGACGGCGCGCGTGATGGGTTTGCCTTCAAGTGCCAGGTAGTGGTCGAAGCAGGCGATGAGCTTGTCCCGATCCATGGCGAGCTGGTCGAGTCCGTGGTGCAGATCGAAGAGGTCGCGGTTCTTGCGCCGCTGCAGTAATGCGCGCAGTTTGGTGCCAAACAGTTCCTCGGGCTCGAAGGACGCGATCTCGGTCTCGCCCTGATACCAGTCGCTTTCCACCGCGAAGGGATACGGCTTGATGCCGAACAGATGTTCGTGCTCGCGGGTATTGATCTCGACCTTGAGCTTCAGCGTCGTCTGCGGATCAGCTTCGGGCGTGAATTTGAACACCAGGTGCATCGAATGCCCCGCCTGCTCGCGATTGCACTTGCCGAGCCATGACAGGGCTTCGCGGATCGCATCGACCGTCGTGCCGATGGACTCAGCCTGCGTCTGCACCAGATCGATGTCTTCCGAATAGCGCAGTGGCTGCTTGAACAGCAGTTTGTTGATCGCGGTGCCACCGCGAAAAGCAATCTTGCCCTTCAGCATCGGCGCGTTGAACAGGTCGCACAACGCGCGGCTGATGATCAGGTCCTGCTCGATCTGCCGCGCGTCGGGCCAAGGGGCTTTCGTGCTCCAGGCCTGGATGTAGGAACTCGGAATCAAAAATCGATCTCCACGGGCTCATTGATCACGAGCTTCCACCGGGCGTCTTTCTCGTGAAGCTCCGAGAGGGATTCAATGAGGGGCTTGACGGAAGGATCCAGCAGCACCGCTGTCTTGGCCTTCTTGACGAAGGGTTCCAGCGCGTTGGCTTGGCGCGTGTGCCCTGCCCGTTCGAGCAGGTAGCCCAACCGGCGCACGGACGAGTTTTCATAGGCAGCGGCCGCTTTGGCAAGCACGCGCGGCTCGGCCTTGGCTCCAATGTCCTTGGCGATCTGAGCAACGCCGTTGATGCCGGTGGCTTTGTGGAAGTAGCGTGCGCAATCCAGCAACGTCAACTCGACGCCGGCCACTTGGGCAAAACCGGCATCACTTTTCATCCGGTCGAGCTGATCGGGTTGATTGAGCTTTGCGAAGGCCTTGGGGGTCTGGTAGAGAAACTGGAGGCGGTGGCGACCGATCTCGAAATCCCGCAACTGCTTGGGCACAACTACCTGAAAGACCATGGCGGCCTGGTGCGATGAACCGTGGAAGGCCGCAGCACGCAACAGCGAGATGCGATAGTCGAGACCCTGGTGCTTCATCAAGGGATCGATCCAACGAACGGGATCTGGGGCGCCGGCAATCTGGTCCTCGGGACGCAGGATCAAATAGAAGCCGTGGCGAGGGTTGGCCAGCCGGCGTTTCTTCACCAGCCGGGTGATCGCGGCGGTCAGGCCCGCAGGATTCAGGTCGACCGCAGCCAGCGCTTCTTCGCGGTCGAAGTGCGCGCGACCATGAAGAAGCCGGTCATCAACGAATTGGTCAAGGGAAGCCATTCCCGAATCATATGCAAAAACCGACAAAAACCCAAGGTTTTTGCGTATGAGTTGGGATGACTGTGAAGGCTGTATTCCGGGACTGCACAAATCGATACCCCAGACGGATGCTAACCGCACTTCGTTTGTCCGAAAAATGTGGTGTTACTTCGGACAAAACATCCAAAGCAAAATGGCGTTCCGGCACATCGTGCCGTCGGGCTCACGGGCGTTGCCCCGCGCCTCGTGCCGAGTCACGGCCATTCGGCTTTAATCCCTGACGCCTCCGGCCCACCGGGCCTGCGCGCTCCGCTTGCCGGTGAAGCAGTGGAGTGTGTGGGGGGCGGCCTTGCTGTTCCCTTCAACGTACCACGCCGTTCTCGCCGTCAAGGGCTGTGCGCCCTGCCCTGCGGTTGGCCGCTTGCGTCCTGGCGGCCGTCTGCGACCCCTGACTGCTGCGCTGCGTCGTGTTTCACCGGTTCCGGGCAATTCCGCCCGATTCGGACTGGAGCACGATCATGATGCAACTTTCTCTTTCTCTCGATTCTTCCCTTCTCGTTCGCGATGTCGCGGGCGACTACCGTCCGGCCAATGCCGACGAGGTGTTGCAGGCTGCGCGGCGTGTGCTCGCAAGACAGATGCGTGGCTGCGAAGCGCTGACCTCGCCGCAGGTGGTGCGCGACTTCCTGCGGGTCAAGTTGGGGGCGCTGGAGCACGAGGTGTTCGCCGTCATCCATCTGGACGCACAGAACCGGGTCATCGACTACGTCGAGATGTTTCGCGGCACGGTGAGCCAGACATCGGTGTATCCGCGCGAGGTGGTCAAGGAGGCGTTGGCCAGGAACAGCGCTGCGCTGCTGCTGGTGCATAACCATCCGTCTGGCGTGGCGGAACCCTCGCGCGCCGACGAGCTGCTGACGCAGACGCTGAAATCGGCGCTGGCGCTGGTGGACGTGCGGGTGCTGGATCACCTGATCGTCGCCGGTAGCGCCATCCTGTCGTTTGCCGAGCGCGGGCTGTTGTAGCCCGAGGGGGCATCGCCCCCTTTTTTTTGCTGTGTACCAGGTTTCGAAAAGACGCTGCGCTTGCCTCCAGGGGTCGGCTGACGCCCACTCCGCCGCGCAGGCTTGGCGCCCCACAAGACCGCCGAACAGGCGGCGCCTGATCGGCCAGCACTCAATACCGGTTGTGCGCTATGCGCTGTGTTCACTTTCAGCAGGCGTGCCTGCGGCACGCAGCAGCGCTCGCCGCGCGGCGTGGGTACGTCGCTCATCTGGCCGCAGGCCGGTCATCCGTCTTCCCCTCTCCTTCATCACTGATCCCGCGACCGTAGCCAGCGGTGCCTGTCCGTCAAGGCGCGCAGGGCCGTGTCCTCGCCTGCGGCTGCGGGCCGCCCCCCCTGCGCTTCCTCCTTGACCGCCAGCCCCTCGCCGGCCCGGTTGTTCGCGGGCGATGAACTCAGGAAAGACGGCGGCAACGGCGACCAGCCCAGGTCACTGCGCCGAATCCACCGAAGCCAACACCGGGCTCCGAATCTTGGAATCCGGTCAGCTTTGAAACCACAGCTTGTAACCACTGGAGAAATACCATGCAACTCAGTTCCCGTTTCGCCAACGCTACGCCCTTCTTACGCGCCGACCATCCGTTATCGGATGATCAGATTCACAGCGTGGCCCCTTCCATCTTCGCGGAAGAGAAGCACCAGAGCCGATCCGACCGCTATACCTATATTCCGACCGGCGAGGTATTGGGTGCCCTGCGCAAGGAAGGCTTCCAGCCATTCATGGTGTGCCAGACGCGTGTGCGCGATAGCGACAAGCGCGAGCACACCAAGCACATGCTGCGATTGCGCCACGCAGCGCAGATCAACGGCGCAGAGGCCAACGAAATCATTCTGCTGAACTCGCACGATGGCACCAGCAGCTATCAGATGTTGGCCGGCATGTTCCGTTTCGTGTGCAGTAATGGGCTGGTGTGCGGCGACACCGTGGCCGACCTGCGCATCCCGCACAAGGGCGATGTGATCGGCCAGGTGATCGAAGGCGCCTACGATGTGCTGGACGGGTTCGAGCTGGTACGGGAACGTCGGGAAGATATGGCCGCCATCACGCTCAAGCACGGCGAACCAGAGGCATTTGCCCGCGCCGCGTTGTCGCTGAAATACGATGACCCGGTCAAGCCTGCGCCCATCACGGAAACACAATTGCTGCAGCCTCGACGCCGGGACGACGACCGGCCCGACCTGTGGAGCACGTTCAATCGCGTGCAGGAAAATCTGGTGCAGGGTGGACTGACCGCACGCACGGCCAACGGACGCAGGAACCGCACCCGTGCCATCCAGGGCATAGACCAGAACGTCAAGGTCAACCGGGCGCTGTGGATACTGGCCGAAGAGATGAAGCGGCTCAAGAACTGACATGCGAGGGGGCTTCGCCCCCTCAGTTGCCAGCGCCGGAGTCTGCAGCACGTCTGACCCAACTCAAGAAGAAAGAGCTGGCCAGCGAAGCGGAACGGCTGGCGGTGGGTTCGGGCTGGCTGCCGCTGATGCTGCGCGCGGTGAAGCCGGAAGCACCGGAAGGAGTTGCCCCGGTCGCTGATTCAGGCAGGTAAGCGAGAAGCCCGTCAAGTTGTCCGCAGGGGCTATTTTTGGCGCGTCGCGCGCGGCACACTTGCCGCGCGCGTTTTAACAGCCTACGACCCATCCATCCCTTGATGCGAGCCCAGCCGAAGGCTGGGCCGCGGAGCATGACAAACCTTGCTGCTCCGGTTGTGCAGTAGCACGCCGCCCCCGACGCTGGCGGGCAGGTCGCCACGAACGATGGCAGCTTACCGACAGACCGTCCACCCTGCCCATCCACAACCACGCTACAAACGATCAAACCTGCGTCAATGCGCAAGGGGCGTTCATCCCGGGTGATTCGGGCTGACCCTGACTGCGATAGGGTGCGTGCCGGCGACGCTTCTGTGCGGAGATGCCAGAGCCATGATGCCTTTCGGATGGAGTCGCACCCAACGGCGGCCTTGGCTTGTCGTGAATCCTGGCGAGGTAGCGGCTGCGCCTCGGGCTTCATGGCTGCAACCGTCCAGCCCAACAAATTTCCCCGGCACTACGTGCCTTCCTCGCGAAACAAATTTCTTGTTCCTCCCGGTCCTCCACGCTGTTGCGGCCGCTGCGCGATGCAGCCCGCCCGACCCTCACCCATCGGATCACCGACAAGGCCGCGATGGGCGCGACCTTGCACCACCAAAAGGAGATTCATCATGGCAAACATTGGCACCTTCACCGCACAGAACGACAGCTTCATCGGCACGGTTCGTACCCTGACGCTCAACGTCAAGGTCAAATTCGTTCCGAACACCGGGGAGAGCGAGAACGCTCCCAACTACCGCATCGTCGCCGGCAATTACGAGATCGGCGCGGTGTGGAAGAAAGTCAGCAAGGCGGAACGGCCTTACCTGTCGGCAACCCTGGATGACCCGTCGTTCCCGGCGACCATCTACGCCCGTCTGGTCGAGGGCGAGGATGGCGTGCACAACCTGATCTGGTCGCGCAGCAAGGGCGATTGATCGTCGCCCTCGGCGCCCCGCCAATACGGCGGGGCGTTTTCTGCGAAGGCTTTGATTCAAAGGCCCCACCGTCAAGGCGGTGCTCTTTCGATCTCGATATGCATACGGTGCAAGCCGGAACGATTGCATGCATGCGCCTGACTTGGAGCACACTCTGACTTCCAGGATTAACCACATGGACCTTGTCTTTATGATTCAATGACTCGGTTCATGACAACCCCGGCGGATCCTCCTTGAATACTGATACACCCGAATCCAGTCGCAAGGCATTGATCGACGCCCTGCTTCTCAAACTCCCTGGCGTCAGCGCAAGAAAAATCAGCGGTCTTGATGCCTACTTCGTCAGTGACAAGATGTTTGCCTGCATCAGCGGTCGCGGCGTCGGACTGCGCCTGCCCACCGCTACCGCGACCGAACTGCAGTTCTCAAGGGGTGCGTCGTCCCGTTTCAGCCCGGCGGTATGGCTAGCACCAGGGAATGGGTACAGATTGACCACGCCGAGGCGGCTGAGTACGAGAAGGATCTTGAACTGTTTCAGACCTCGCTCGAGTTTGTGAAAGGCGCCCGAACCCGCTAGGTCGGCAGCTTCGTCTGACAGACGCTTATCGGCCAGGAAGAGAGACCTTCAGGGGAGTCGCCGCGACCGTCCGGCCATCAGCCACAGTAAACGCACAAGCTTGTGCTACACAGTTCATTCTTCTTGGTTCGGGCATCCTGGCTTTGGTTTTACTCGCACGGAGATCGTCAGTCGATTGCCTTGAGTAACCTGTATAGGAAGTAAATATGCGAAGAGCGGCAATACTGGTTCTGGGCCTGACCCGTAAAGACAACTGGCTGGCAACGGGCCAGTTTGGTGTTGGGCATTTTTAGGACAAAGAGACGGTCGTGAAAAGCTACACCGGCGCTATTGAGCGGCCGGTCCACCCTGGTATCGGCCATTCGATTCGATGCGGGCGACGCCCGCTCATCGGCCATTGCGGCCGTTGGCGTTCTACGCCACTGGGGTCGGCTATGTACCGCACACCGGCCATTGGCTATGAATACCGTTGAATGGCCGCTTTTAACTCCGGCGAATGCGTACTCCCGACCTCGGCGTTTTTCCTTCAGT
>DATCSW010000035.1:0-23178 GCA_036568265.1 Thiobacillus sp. | reverse complement strand
GTCGAGATGTCTTCGATTACATCGAGATGTTTTACAACCCGAAGCGCCGCCACAGTTACAGCAATCGGCTTTCACCGATAGACTACGAGAAGCAGTACGAAGAGAGGCTTACGAGTGTCTAGGAAATCGGGGGCGATTCAGGCAGGTCGGCGGTAATGTTGACGTCTAGCGCGCTCGCAGCCATAGGTATGGCAAATGTGGCAAAGAGAGTGGATGTAGCGAGTAAGGTGCGAAACTTCATTGAGGCCTCCTAAGGTTGTACAAAACGTGTAATTGATAAATGAATTGCAATCTGACAATTTTTGATGGCACAGCTTTGAGCTTTGAGATGAATACTCACGAGCAGAGCTTCCTCCCTAGGAGGGGACTCATCGCCTGACGATTAGTTGCATCGGCTTCGCTTGTTATGTCTCGGGTCTGTCCCGTGCAACAGCGTTGGCACTTGTCAAACAGCATCACTTGTCAAACAGCACAGGATTACTGTTAAACAAGCCAAATGGGTCGTTTTTATCATTTGGCCTCTTTTTTGGTGTCAAAAAGCGGTCGGTTTTTAAGGGTTGTACTTGTCATCAGTACATTGTGCGTCATCTAAGTGCGAACTGATATCAACATATTTTTACTGGCATGATGGGGTTGAGTTGAAAGGGGCATGATGTCAGCCCTCGCTGAGGGCATGGCAAACGTATGGTCAGGTATGTATTTCTGGCATACGGTCTAATGGTGATAATGATTGATAAGAAGATGCGGCGGTATTAGCGTCTACATGGTCTCGACACCATCGAGTTAAAGGTTGCTGGCATGGCGATAAACCGCCAGCGCAGTATGGCCATACACACTTCCTCTTATTCCCGCATAGAAAACTTCGATTGAAATAGCGCCTTTGGCCGTGGCGGCAAGGTGGGCCTTGGGAGTACCATTCAAAAGATTAATCCGATCTTATGATCGGTTATCCGGGAGGACCCAAAGCCTTGAGTCCCGGGTAATCCAAGAAATGGCTTTGCATCCATCGGATGGAGGAAATAATGACGGAGCATGTTGCGACCAACGAGACCATACTCGTGGTGGGCGGCGGGATTTCCGGCATGACCGCTGCACTTGAAGCGGCCGAAACCGGCAAGAACGTTGTTCTGGTAGAGAAAAATCCCGCACTGGGCGGACGGACCTCCCAGCTGTATCGCTACTTTCCCAAACTGTGTCACCCCACCTGTGGTTTGGAAATCAACCTGCGCCGCCTCAAGGGCAACCCCCGGGTGCGCGTGCTGACGTTGGCTGAAGTCAGCGGCATCGACGGCAGCGCCGGCAATTACACCGCCACCATCAAAGTCAAACCCCGCTACGTCAATGAAAATTGCACTGCCTGTGGCGATTGCGAGCGTGCAGTCGAGACCATGGTGGACGACCCGTTCAATTACAACCTCGGCCAGCACAAGGCCGCTTTTCTGCCTAACGCGATGGCTTACCCGCAGCGGTTTGTGCTGGATCCGTCGATTATTGGCACGCCCGACGCAGAGCGTGCCAAGGCCGCCTGCAAATACGGCGCGATTGATCTCGACATGCAAGAGGAAACGATCGAGGTCAAGGCCGGCGCAGTGATCTGGGCAACTGGCTGGCAGCCCTACGACGCAGCGAAAATTCAGCCCTACGGCTATGGCCGCTTCAAGAATGTCATCACCAGCGTGGAGTTTGAGCGCCTGGCTGACATCCATGGCCCCACCCGTGGCAAGATTTTGCGTCCAAGCGACGGCAAGGAAGCCAAGAACATTGCGTTCATCCAGTGCGCCGGCTCGCGTGACGAAAACCATCTGCGCCACTGCTCACGCATCTGCTGCATGGCATCGTTGAAGCAAACGCATTACGTGCGCGAGAAATATCCGGAAGATGGCAAGTCCACCATCTACTACATCGACATTCGCGCCATCGATCGCTTTGAGGATTTCTATCAAAAAGTGCAGGCCGATACCTCGGTCAGCTTCATCAAATCCAAAGTCGCCAAAGTGACCGAAGACGAGAGCGGCAATCCGGTGTGTCATGGCGTTGATACCGAAGGCTACAAGCGGTACACCACACCACACGATCTGGTGGTGCTGGCTGTTGGCATGGAGCCTTCGGTCAAAGGCATCAATATCCCTGGCAACATCGTATCGGATTCGAGTGGCTTCATCGAAGCTGACCCGGCCAACGGCGCCGTGTTCGGTGCGGGCTGTGCGACGAATGCGCTGGACGTGAATCGTGCCGTGCAATCGGCCACTGCGGCGGCGCTACGCGCCATCCAGGTGGTCAACAAAGTAGCAAAAGCGGAGGCATAAATGGCAGACATCAAGGTTGCAGCGTATATCTGCAAAGGTTGCGGTCTGGGCGATCGCCTGGACGTAGACGCACTGGTCAAGATTGCCCAGAAAGACGGCAAGGTACCGATGGCGAAATCCCACGATTTTCTGTGCAACGCCGACGGCGTAGCCATGATCAAGAACGATATCGCCAACGAGGGCGTGACTCACGTCATGATCGGCGCCTGTTCGCGTCGTGCCAAAACCGAAGCGTTTCATTTCCCGGAAAATGCCGTGGCGCGTGCCAACCTGCGCGAAGGTGTGATCTGGATCCGTCCTGACTCGGACGACGCGCGCGAAACTACCCAGGAAATGGCGGAAGACTACATCCGCATGGGCTGTGCCGAAGTGAAGGCGATGACCGCGCCTGGCGGCAATGCCAATACTGGCACCAGCAAGACGCTGCTGGTGGTGGGCGGGGGGATCACCGGCATGACGACGGCCATTGAAGCCTCGAAAACCGGCTACTCGGTTGTGCTGGTCGAAAAATCCGGTGAGTTGGGTGGCTGGGCAGGCAAACTGTACAAGCGGGTACCCGTTCATGAACCGTACAAATCGCCGGCGGATACTGGCGTAGCCGATCTGGCTTCGCAGATTCTGGGCGACGGCAATATCAAGCTGTATCTCAACGCCACCATCGCCAAAACCGACGGCGCGCCCGGCAAGTTTGTGGTGAGCATCGCCACCGAATCGGGTGCGACGCATACCGAAGACATCGGCGCCATTGTTCAGGCCACCGGTTTTACCCCGTATGACATGAACAAGTTGCCTGAACTCGGCGGCGGCAAGTCAGCCAACGTGGTCGATCAGGCGGGACTGGAAGCCTTGGCGATTGATGCGTTCAGCAAGGACGGCGTGATTCGTCGTCCCAGCGACGGTCAGCCGGTCAAATCCGTGGTGTTCGTGCAGTGTGCTGGTCAGCGCGATCCCACCGGCAAGCATTTGTCGTTTTGCTCGGGTCATTGCTGCAACACCAGCATCAAGCAGGCGATGTACTTCAAGGATGCGAATCCGGATGTGGACACCACCATCATCTATTCGGATCTGCGTACCCCCGGCAACGGCGAAGACTTCTACCGCAGCGCGCAGGAAAAAGGCGTCATCTTCACTAAAGGCACAGTCGCCGAAGTGGTGCCCACCGGCAACACCAGCACGGTGAAATTCAACGACCTGATTCTGGGCGATGCGGATGCCTCGATCGTCGATGCCGACCTGGTCGTACTGGCAACCGGTCAGGTGCCTAACTCGGGTGTCAATATTGATGCGCCGGCCGCTGCACCCGCAGAAGCGGGGGCCGAGCCCAAGGTGGAAATCAAACCGATCTCCATCCTCAACCTGAACTACCGTCAGGGTCCGGACGTCCCGCATTTGAAGCAGGGATTCACCGATTCACATTTCATCTGCTTCCCGTATGAAACGCGTCGTACCGGTATCTATACAGCCGGCCCGGTGCGCCGCCCGATGGACATCCCGCAGGCCCGTGAAGACGCGACCGGTGCGGCACTGAAAGCGATTCAGGCTCTCGAAAATGCGGAACTCGGTCGCGCTGCGCATCCGCGCTCGGGCGATCTGTCGTTTCCAAAAGTGCGTCTGGAAGGCTGTACCCAGTGCAAGCGCTGCACGGTGGAATGCCCGTTTGGTGCGATCGACGAAGATGTTAAGGGTTTTCCACAGTTTAACGAATCGCGTTGCCGCCGCTGCGGCACCTGTATGGGTGCCTGTCCGGTGCGTGTGATCTCGTTCGAGAACTACTCGGTCAACACCGTTGGCGCGCAGATCAAGGCAGTCGATATTCCCGATGAGTTCTCCGAAAAACCGCGCATCCTGATACTGGCCTGCGAGAACGACGCCTATCCGGCGCTCGACATGGCCGGCATGAACCGCATCGAGTATTCAGCTTATGTGCGAACCATCCCGGTACGTTGTCTCGGTTCGGTCAACACCATCTGGATTACCGATGCCTTGAATGCGGGCTATGACGGCGTGATGATGATGGGCTGCAAATCAGGCGACGAATATCAGTGCCACTTTGTCAAAGGGTCGGAGTTGGGCCGTGTCCGTTTGTCGAAGATTGATGACACCTTGAAAACACTCAACCTCGAATCCGAGCGTGTGCGTGATCTCGAAGTCGCCATCACCGACATCCAGCGCCTGCCGGAAATGATTAACAAATATGCCGCAGAGCTTGTTGCTGTTGGCCCCAGCCCGTTCAAAGGCTTCTAACAGGAGAACCCACCATGAGTGCAAATACTGCAGTGGCGGAAAAATACCCAGAAGGGCATAAATACCGCAACAACTTCCTGAAAGAAATCGAAGAACAGGTCGAAATGGGCGACTGGGTGAAGATGTGCATGCAATGCGGCGTCTGCTCCGGTTCCTGTCCGACCAACTTCCAAAGTGCGTGGGAACATCCGCCACAGGAACTCTTCATGATGATACGCGCCGGCAAGCGCGAAGAAGTGCTGACCTCCTCTTCAATGTGGAACTGCACCTCGTGCTACAACTGCATCGTGCGCTGCCCGCGCAAGATTCCGATCACGCACATCATGCACGGCATCGCCGAATACGCGCACCGCATCGGCATGGCGCCGAAGATGCAGGCGACGCGTTTTTTCAGTGGCCTGTTCTGGAAAAACTGCACCCATACCGGACGCGTCAACGAACTCAAACTGTCGTTGGGCTTGTACTTCAAGGGCGGCTTGGTTTCGGGAATCAAGGAAGGCATGAAAATGAAAAATGTCGCGATCGGCCTGGTTCTGGCCCGGCGCCTTAACCCGTTCGAGTTATTTGGCGGCCATAAGTGCAAAGATCAAAAAGGCATCCATGCCATGTTGGCAAAAGCCTACGAAATCGAGCGCGTGCGTAAAGCCGCCAAGATGGCCGGCTGAGGAGATAAATAGATATGGCTACGAAAGAATACGCGTTTTACCCCGGTTGTTCATCACAGAAGGGTGCTTCGGCATCCAACTACCTCACTTCGGTTGAGGCGATGTGCAAGACACTGGATGTAAAGCTGACTGAAATTCCCGACTGGAACTGTTGTGGCGCCTCTATCGGTTATGCCGAAGCCGGCGAGCTGCCGCGCCACGTGCTGAATGCGCGGAATTTCGCATTGTCCGAGCAGCACATGCCGGGCAAGGAAATCGTGGCGACCTGTGCTGCATGCTGGCTGGGGGCGCGTGAAACCCGCGAGCGTCTGACGCATTCCGAGACGTTGATGGCGGACACCCGTGAAGCGTTGAAGGAAGCGGGTCTGACGATCAACGAGATGCCCAACATCCGGCACATGGTCGAAGTCCTGATCGAGGATCTTGGCTTTGACGAAATGAAAAAGCACGTCGTGCGTCCGCTTGAGGGCGTCAAGATAGCGGGTTATGTCGGCTGCCAGACCAACCGCCCGTTTGGCGTCGATGGCGAGTCATTCGAAAACCCGCAGTACCTCGACAAAATGGTCGAAATGGTTGGCGCAGAACCGATTCCGGATTACGAGCAGAAAGTGACCTGCTGCGGCGGTGCGCTGGCTTTTTCTGAACCTGAAAAGGCCCAGGCCCAGATCAAGGACATCGTTGAGTCAGCCTATGACCACGGTGCCGAAATGATCGTTACCCCGTGCCCGTTATGCCAGGCCAACGTCGAGATTTATCAGGGACAGGTCAACAAGCGCTACGGCACCAAGTTCGATATTCCTGTGATGTATTACAGTCAACTGATGGTGGTGGCCTACGGTGGCGATGCCAAGGCTGCCGGCCTTAATGGCCAGGTCATCAAGGCGCGTCGACTGGAAGAAATTGCAGCCAAGCCAGTCAAGCGCTGAGTTGGCTGGGGCTGCACATCAAACAGGGGCCGCGTGCCCCTGTTTTTTTTGTGTAACAGAATCAGCCACACAATATTGGATGGGTTTGACCCGGTAGGCTTGGCGTTGCTTTCTTGGTGCGGGAGGGCTACCTAGACTGGTAGGGCCTCTCTACCTAATTCATACCAGCGGGTCAAATTTCACTTGCGTGGATGTGTTGCACCCGTTAAATTGAAAACATGCGTCTATTTCGGACATCCTTATTCTTTTTACTCGCCATTGCGATTCCATTGCAGGGATACGCTTATTTCGCGTTGCCTTCAGTGCCATGCCCGATGGAGCAGTTTACGATGATGGATGGGGCCGATTTTGTTGAGCACGATTGCTGTAATGATGCCGAAACCGCCGCAAAAACCGGACAGCCGTGCAAGTCTGACCAACCCTGTCAATCTGCGGGTCAATTCCTTCCGTTTTCAACCCTTGGTGTATTGTCTCAGGCCCGGGCATCCTCAGTTCGTTTCCCGCATCTGGCGGGAATAATCCTCTCTTTTGACCCAGCCGCTACCTGGCGGCCACCAGCCCAACTCTGATTCCCTGTGTCGAGTGCTGCGCTGCGTCTGTTGATCAGGCTGCAAGGCGGTGATTCGGCGGTATCAAACCGCATGCGTGGTTTGATCGTCGCCTTCGTGTAAGGAGTTGGAACATGGCTATTCCCAAACTGGCCGACCGTTTGCGTCGGCTCCCACTATGCAGCGCAGCGGCCCTTGTTGTGCTGGCAGCGCTTGTCGGTCCGGCGTTCGCCGAACCGCTTTCTTTTGATGCAGCATTGGCAATTGCCGTGAGCGAAGCGCCCATGCTGCGTGCCGAAGCTGCACAGATCGATGCGGCGCGTCAGGCGGCCATCCCGGCGGGTGAGTTGCCCGATCCCAGGCTGGCGTTGGGACTGAATAATGTGCCCATCGAAGGCGCGAACCGGTTGAGTCTGAATGGCGAACCGATGACGATGCAAACCATAGGCGTCATGCAGGCATTCCCCAACATGGCCAAGCGGGGCGCGCGTGTGGATGCCGCACGCGGTCGGATCGCCATGACCGAAGCGCAGACCCGCATCACCCAACTGACCGTGCAGCGCGAAACCGCCGTGGCCTGGATTGCACGCGATGCCGTGGAACGCCAGTTGGCCCGTATCGATGCGTTGGAATCCGAGAATCGTCTGTTTGATGCAGCGGTGCGAGCCCGTATTGCTGGCGGCAAGGGCAGCGCGCTGGAGGCAGTTGCGCCGCGTCAGGAAGGCGCGATGATCGACGCGCGCCGGGATGACCTCAGCGCACGTCGTCAGCAAGCCATCGCAGCACTCAAGCGCTGGATCGGTCCGCGCGCAGCGGCGCCTCTCTCAGGCACCTCACCGGACTGGCTCATTACTCGTGGTGCACTCGAACATGCGCTGCATGGGCACCCAGAACTGGCGATCTTCGACCCCAGGGGGCGCGTGCTGGATGCGGAAGTGGCCGAAGCAAGAGCCGACAAGAAGCCGGACTGGGCACTGGAACTGGCCTACCAAAAAAGAGATTCGCAATTCGGTGACATGGCCACGGTGCAGGTGAGCTTTGACCTGCCTTTGTTTGCCGCGAACCGGCAGGACCCCAAAATTGCAGCCAAGCTTGCCGAACGTGAAGGCCTCAACGCCGAACGAGAAGCGGTGTTGCGTGAGCATGCCGCGATGCTGGAATCGGATTTCGCCGAATACCAGCGCCTCGTCAGCGCCGTCAAGCGCCAGCGCGACGTGCTGTTGCCACTGGCCGGCGAAAAGGTTGACCTGGCCATGGCGAGTTGGCGCGGCGGCAAAGGTGAACTGGTCGACCTGGTGATGGCGCGGCGCGAGCGCATCGACGTCGAACTCAGGGCCATCGCGCTCGAAGGTGAACGCCAGCAGATGTCGGCGCGCCTTCATTACGCTTATAGCGAACCTACCTTGTCTGGAGAAAAATAATGAATCGCCCAATGATTAAGAAAACGCTGCTTGGCTTGTTTGTCGTGCTGGCATTGCTTGCCGTTGGCGTAGCGGCGGGTCTGTGGTGGGAAAGAAATTACGTACCGGGTGGCGGGATGGAAATGCCTGCCGATTCTGCATCAGACGGGCCAGCCGTGATGTATTGGTACGACCCCATGTTCCCCACACAAAAGTTCGACAAGCCGGGTAAGTCGCCTTTCATGGACATGGAACTGGTACCAAAGTACGCCGATGGCGGCGGCGATGCATCGACGATCAAAATCGATCCCAGCGTGTCACAGAATCTGGGCGTCCGCCTGGCCACCGTGACGCGTACCACAGTCAACCCATCCATTCAGGCAACCGGCATTGTTGATTTCAACGAGCGCGATATCGCCATCGTGCAGGCGCGCACGGGGGGGTTCGTCGAACGCGTCGCCAGTCTGGCGCCAAACGACGTCATTCAATCGGGGGCCTTTATAGCCGAACTACTGGTGCCGGAATGGGCCGCGGTGCAGCAGGAATATCTGGCGCTCAGGGCGCTGGATAACGCCACGCTGGAAGGCGCAGCGCGCGAACGCATGCGGCTCTCCGGCATGCCGGAAAGCCTGATTCGCGCCGTGGCCAGCAGCGGAAAAATCAGAAACCGCATCTCGATTACGGCGCCGCGGGGCGGCGTGATCCAGACGCTCGATGTGCGACCGGGCATGACACTGATGGCCGGCCAGACGCTGGCACGCATCAATGGGATCAGCACTGTATGGCTCGATGTCGCGGTGCCGGAATCTCAGGCCGGTTCGGTTCGGGTGGGGCAGACGGCCGAAGCGGCCTTTGCTGCATTTCCGGGCAAGCCGGTGCAGGGTCGGGTGACTGCATTATTGCCGACGCTCAATGGCGAAGCCCGTGCACTGCGGGTTCGGGTCGAACTGCCTAACAAGGATGGACGCTTGCGTCCGGGATTGACGGCCCAGGTGAGCTTGCAGGGCGTCGCGGGCGAATCGGCATTGCGTGTACCGACCGAAGCGGTGATACGAACCGGCCGTCGCGCCATCGTTATCGTGGCCGAAGCAGAAGGGCGTTATCGCCCGGTTGAAGTGGTTCTAGGTGCCGAGTCAGGGAATGACACAGTCATCCTGTCCGGTCTCGATGAGGGGCAAACGATCGTTGCCAGCGGCCAGTTCCTGATCGATTCCGAAGCCAGCCTGCAAGGCATTACTGCACGCGCGGCTGGAATGGAGTCTGCGATGCCGGCGCCGGTTGCGCTGCACGAGGCCGATGCCGTGATCGACGAGATTACCGAGTCGGCGGTCACGCTCACGCATGGTCCGTTCAAGACGCTTGCCATGCCCGGCATGACGATGGAGTTTTCACTCGCCAACCCCGGCCTCGCCAAGAACTTGAAAAAAGGTGACCGGGTGCGCGCCGGAGTGCGTGAAAGCGACGACGGTCTGGTGGTTGAAAAACTTATCAAGAGCGGAGGCGCCAAATGATTGCGGGTCTGATTCGCTGGTCGGTTGCCAATCGTTTTCTGGTGCTGTTGGCCACGGTGTTCACCGTAGCGTGGGGCGTGTGGGCCGTCAAAACCACCCCCATCGATGCGTTGCCCGATCTGTCGGATGTGCAGGTCATCATACGCACACCGTTTGCAGGCCAGGCGCCACAAATCGTAGAAAATCAGGTTACCTATCCGCTCGCCACCACCATGTTGTCGGTTCCGGGCGCGAAAACCGTGCGCGGGTATTCATTCTTCGGTGACAGCTTTGTCTATGTCATTTTTGAAGACGGGACAGACCTCTACTGGGCGCGCTCGCGGGTGCTGGAATACCTCAGTCAGGTGCAGGCCAAGTTGCCGGCATCGGCCAAGCCGGCACTGGGCCCCGACGCTACCGGGGTGGGCTGGATTTATCAGTACGCGCTGGTCGACCGGACCGGCCAGCATGATTTGGCACAGTTGCGCGCGATTCAGGACTGGTTTCTCAAGTTCGAACTAAAAACCCTGCAGAACGTTGCCGAAGTCGCCACGCTGGGCGGCATGGTCAAGCAGTATCAGGTGGTGCTCGATCCGGTGAAGCTGGCCAGTTATGGCATCACGCATGACGAGGTGATCAAGGCGATCCGCTCGGCCAACCAGGAAACCGGTGGTGCCGTGCTTGAACTCGCCGAAACCGAATTCATGGTGCGCGCCAGCGGCTATCTGAGCAAGGTGGCGGATTTCCGTGAAATTCCGTTGCGACTGGTCGGGACCACGCCCGTGACCCTGGGCGACGTGGCGCGTATTCAACTCGGGCCCGAGATGCGTCGCGGTATTGCCGAGCTCGATGGTCAGGGCGAAGTGGTGGGCGGCGTGGTGGTGCTGCGCTCAGGCAAAAACGCGCGCGCGACGATTGAAGCCGTCAAAGCCAAACTCGACACGCTCAAGGCCAGTTTGCCTCCCGGCGTGGAAATTGTGACGACCTACGATCGAAGCAAACTGATCGACCGTGCGATCGACAACTTGTCGACCAAGCTGATCGAGGAATTCATCGTGGTGGCGCTGGTGTGTGCGCTGTTCCTGTGGCATCTGCGTTCATCCCTGGTGGCGATTGTTTCGCTGCCGCTGGGGGTGTTGATCGCGTTCATCATCATGCGGCATCAGGGAATCAATGCCAACATCATGTCGCTGGGCGGTATTGCCATCGCCATCGGCGCCATGGTCGATGCCGCCGTGGTGATGATCGAAAACGCCCACAAAAAGATCGAGGTCTGGAACCACGCGCACCCCGGTGCAACGCTGGAAGGCGAGACGCGCTGGCAAGTGATTACCGATGCAGCATGCGAAGTGGGCCCGGCGCTGTTTTTCTCGCTGCTGATCATCACGTTGTCGTTTATTCCGGTGTTCACGCTGGAAGCACAGGAAGGCCGCCTGTTCGGTCCCCTGGCATTTACCAAAACCTACGCCATGGCGGCGGCTGCCGGATTGTCGGTTACGCTGATTCCGGTGCTGATGGGTTACTGGATTCGCGGCAGGATTCCTGACGAAACTAAAAATCCGCTTAACCGTGTGCTGATCCGCATCTATCAACCCGTGCTCGATGTCGTGCTCAGGCACCCCAAGTTGACGTTGGTTGCTGCTGTGCTGATTTTTCTGACGGCGTTGTGGCCCGTCACGCGGCTGGGCGGCGAATTCCTGCCACCACTTGATGAAGGCGATTTGCTTTACATGCCGTCTGCCTTGCCCGGTTTGTCAGCGCAAAAAGCTTCGGAACTCTTGCAGCAAACCAACCGCATGATTCGAACCGTGCCTGAAGTGGAACGCGTGTTCGGCAAAGCCGGACGCGCCGAGACAGCCACTGACCCGGCTCCGCTGGAAATGTTCGAGACCACCATTCAGTTCAAGCCGCGTGAAGAATGGCGAGCGGGCATGACGGCTGAAAAACTGGTCGATGAACTCGATCGTGCGGTGCAGGTGCCGGGGCTCACCAACATCTGGATTCCCCCCATCCGCAATCGTATCGACATGCTGGCCACTGGCATCAAGAGCCCGGTCGGGGTCAAGATCGCTGGCACCAATCTGGCAGATATCGACCGCATTGCGCTGGAGGTCGAACGCATCGCCAAGACCGTGCCCGGTGTGACCTCAGCTCTGGCTGAGCGGCTCACGGGCGGACGCTATATCGACGTCGACATCGACAGAACGGCTGCCGCGCGCTATGGGATGAATATCAGCGATGTGCAATCCGTGGTGTCCAGTCTGATTGGCGGCGAAAACGTGGGAGAAACAATCGAAGGCCTGGCGCGTTATCCGATCAGCGTGCGTTACCCACGCGAACTGCGCGATACGCCCGCCAAGCTGGCAGCGTTGCCCATCCTCACACCCAATGGCAGCCAGATCACACTGGGCACGGTGGCACGCGTCAAAATCACCGATGGCCCACCGATGCTGAAAAGCGAGAATGCCCGGCCGACTGGATGGGTCTATGTTGACGTACGCGACCGCGACCTGGCGTCGACCGTGGCCGATCTGCAAGCTGCGGTGAACGACAAGGTCAAACTCGAACCCGGCATGAGTCTGGCCTATTCCGGCCAGTTCGAGTACATGGAACGCGCCAACAAACGGCTCAAGCTGGTCGTGCCCGCCACGTTGCTTATCATCTTCGTGCTGCTCTATCTCACCTTCAGTCGCTTCGATGAAGCCGTGCTGATCATGGCCACGCTGCCATTCGCCCTCACCGGTGGCGTGTGGTTTCTGTACGCCATGGGGTATCAGTTGTCAGTTGCTACCGGCGTCGGCTTTATTGCGCTGGCGGGCGTATCGGCCGAATTCGGCGTCATCATGCTGCTGTATCTGAAAAACGCCTGGGACGCGAAACAGGCCGAAGGCAAAACCAGTGAGGTCGACCTCATCGACGCGATTCGCGAAGGCGCCGTGCAACGCGTGCGCCCCAAGGCCATGACCGTCGCCGTCATCGTCGCCGGCCTGTTGCCAATCCTGCTGGGCACCGGCACCGGCAGCGAGGTGATGAGCCGCATCGCTGCCCCCATGGTAGGCGGCATGCTGAGCGCTCCCCTGCTGTCGCTGTTTGTGGTGCCCGCGGCGTATCACCTGATGCGTCGGCGCAAACACACGGCGGTCACTCCTGCTGTGGGCGCGCAGAACCAGGCAGTTTAAGGCATCCACTTCATCCACCGCCTGGCCGAGGTTCCCCCTAGGGGGGCTTGGCGGTATCCTTACGTTTTGCTTTAACAGACACACACATGAAAAAACCAGCCAACCTCACCGAACTGATTGATCTCGTCCACGAAACCATCTACGAAGTTGATGAACTGCGTGCTTGCCTCGAACACGACGACGACGAAGCTTCGCGCTACACGCCATTTCTCGATTCTCTCGACACCATGTTGCGTGAACTGCACGAATCGATGACGTCAGGAAAATACGAAGGCGTGGGCAAGGGAGATGATCTTCCGTTCATGCCGTTATTCAAACAACATGAACGCAATATTCCTTTCCGCGAATTGCTGCGCACAATTAACGCGACACACCGGGAAGGGTATGAGGCTTGAATATGGGTTTGTCTAAGGCGGACTCTAGTCCGCATTTCGATGTGGGCGAATGAATAGTGAGTTCAATCCACGCTATATGAGCATGGCACATTGAAGAAACCAGAGATTCCCTCGAACGAGCAGGAGCGAATTGAAACACTACGCTCTCTTAATGTTCTGGATACGCTGCCTGAAGAACGATTTGATCGTTTGACTCGGGTAGCCAAGCGGATGTTCGATGTTCCGATCGCGCTTGTCAGCCTGATTGATGAAAACCGCCAATGGTTTAAGTCCTGCGATGGACTTGAAGTCAATGAAACACCCAGAGACATTTCTTTTTGTGGTCATGCGATTCTTGGAGATGAAGTGTTTCTCATCCCCAATACGCAGAAGGACACGCGTTTTGCAGACAACCCTCTGGTTCTTGAAGAACCGAACATTCGTTTTTATGCGGGATGTCCGATTAGTGCACCGGATGGAAGCAAGATGGGAACATTGTGCATTATCGATCATCAGCCCAGAAATTTGGATGGCAAGGATATTGATGCGCTAAGAGACCTGGCTGCAATGGTCGAAAGCGAGCTGGCGGCCATTCAGTTGGCCACCCTAGACGAACTCACCGGCATCTCAAATCGACGCGGCTTTTTAATGCTTGCGGAGAAAAGCCTGCAGTACTGCACCCGATATGACGTTTTGGCATCCCTTATTTATTTTGACCTGGATGAGTTCAAACTCATCAATGATAATTATGGCCATGCAGAAGGCGATCGAACGCTGGAAATTTTTGCAGATTGTCTCAAGCGAATTTTTAGGGAATCGGACGTGTTCGCGCGCCTGGGGGGCGATGAGTTTGTTGTATTGCTTTCCGATGCGCCCAAGGCCCTCGCTGATGAAATCGTGGGCAGGTTTCGTCTGTCTTTGAACGATGCTTTTAAACAAGCCGGATGTACTTATACCGTCGCATTTTCATGCGGGATTGTTGAGTTTGACCCTGCGAAGCATCAAACCATCGAGTCCTTCCTGGAAGAGGGCGATGTGCTGATGTATGCACTCAAACATGCCAATAAAACATGAGACCGACATGTTTCTGTTTGATGGGGAACCTGCACCCATAGTTTGAGTGATTACAATTGATCTGTATGAGGTGCGCATATGACTGGCCTTCAGTCGGGTTGGCTAATATCGTTGATTCTGCTTGGCACGGCGAGTGATCCCGCCCGATCGGCCTGTGAAAGTGGTCGAGTCAAAGCCCAGATGCTGGGCACAGGTGGCCCGGAATTGTCGGGTGATCGAGCATCCAGTAGCTACCTGATTTGGCTGGATGATCGGGCACGTGTTTTGGTCGACACAGGACCGGGCTCGGTGCAGCGATTCAAGCAAACCGGCGCGCGCTTCGAAGATGTCGAGCTGATCCTGTTTACCCACTTTCATGTGGACCATAGCGCTGACTTTCCCGCCTACATCAAAGGCAGTTACTTTACTGAGCGTACTCAAACGCTACGGGTAATCGGGCCAAGCGGAAATGCCTTATTGCCGTCAGCAACGGCATTTGTGAAACGTGTGCTGGGGCCTAAAACCGGAGTCTATCCTTATCTCAGCGACTATCTGACGCCATCGGATCCTGGCACTTACACAATCAAGACGACGACGATTCCATGGTCGTATCAGAACCTGCAAATTCGAACGGTTTACCAAACGACCGACTTTCTGGTGAAGTCAGTTCCGGTCCATCATGGTCCGCTGCCCGCGCTGGGCTATTGCATTGAGACGGCCGGCTGCGTAGTGAGCTTTACCGGTGACATGAGTGGCCGTTTGGGCCAAATGCCCAAGCTGGCGAAAGGTTCGGATATTCTGGTCGCACATAATGCGATACCTGAAGACGCCTCGGGCGCTGCCGCGAATTTACATATGAAGCCGAGCTATATTGGAACCATGGCAGCCACGGCGGGTGTTCGGCAATTGGTCCTGTCGCATCTGATGAATCGAACCTTAAACCGCCAGGATGAAACATTTCGTATCATTCGAAAGCAATACGCAGGCCCCGTGAGTTTTCCGGATGATCTCGACGTGATTCGGCCCTGATCAACACGCAATTCCAATCAACGACAGGATAAATTGAGAGGAGAGCACGATGCCAGACATCATTCATCGAGTAGGCATAGCAGGTTCCGTGCATGACGTATATCAGGCACTGACAACAAATGAGGGGTTATCCACCTGGTGGACAACCGACACATCGGGTGCAGGTGCGGTTGGGTCGGTTATCCAGTTTCGATTCGGCGGCGGCGGGCCAGATTTCAAAGTAATTGAACTCAAGCCCGACACGCGAGTGCGGTGGGCACATTCGGGCACCATGCCTGATGCGTGGATGGGAGCCGAAATTTCGTTTGATCTCACACATCAGGATGGCCAGACCATCGTGCTGTTCAAACATACAGACTGGAAAGAGTCGTCCGATTTTATGGGCCATTGCAGCACCAAGTGGGCCGTGTTTATGTTGAGTCTGAAAGATGCGATTGAAACAGGTACTGGCAAACCATTTCCAAACGATATCCACATAGATCATGATTAGCCGGTAGACCCAGTACTCCATGCGAGTTGGGTCGCCAGCGTAGGTGGCACCGCTTCGGAAGCACAATAAACAACAACATGAGTGAGGGCAGGGGAGCATGGATAGTTTACTGAATGCAGAAGTCATCAAAGCAGCAGCGTCGAGCCCACTCGGCACGCTGTCGCTCATGTGCCTGATATTGGGCGTGATCGCGATGGCCTTTTTCAAGGATGCGCCGGTTAAAGCCAAGCTTGTGGTGTTTGGTTTATTGCTGGTGGGTGTTTCAGGCTTTGGCTACGCAATCGTGAAACAGCAAACGCCTGCTCCGGCAGCGGACGCCATACCCGAAGCATCACGCGATTTTTTGGTGGGCCGTTGGCAGGTTGAACAAAAAATTGCCGGCTTAGAGGGCGGAAGCTATATCGATTATGCCGAGGATGGCCGATTTTCCGGCAGGCAAGAAGCGTTTGTGAACGGGCAAGGGGAGCGCGTCAACGTCAGCGGTACCTGGGAGGTTTCCAAGCTGGGGCGTGACCAGTTCAGGCTGGAACTGGAGTTTGATACGGGCGGGCAGTGGCAAGGTACATTCCAGGTCATGGGGCAAAACCGAATTCATAACCGCGACGAAAACTACATAGCCATGCGCGTGCCGCATTAGCCGCGTGCATCACCGTGTCGGTTCACGTTAACGCCTGCTTCCGCCAGCGATCGGATCAAGTTTCCTGCGCCACCTCCCACGCATGAATCGCCTGCTTGCGGGTTTCTCCCCAGCGATAGCCACCCCAATGGCCCGTTTGCCGAATCACGCGATGGCACGGGATCAGAAACGCAACCGGGTTGGCCCCCATCGCCGACCCCACCGCTCGAGCCGCGCGCGGGCAACCCACGGCCGCAGCAATGTCAGCATAGGAGGCCAGCCTGGCCGGCGGAACCTGGATCAAGGCCTTCCAGACACTCACCTGAAAATTGGTGCCCGTCACATAGAGCGAGATCGGTTGTTTTGTCTGGTCGGGCGTGCCAAACATGGTTGCGATGACCGTGCGCGTGGATGCGTGGTTTTCGTGCACGGCTGCTAACGGCCATCGCTTTTGCAGCGCCAGCAAGGCGCCCTCTAATCCCGATTGATCCAGAAACGCCAGGCTGCACACACCTCTGGGCGTTGTCGCAATGAATGCTTGTCCAAAAGGCGTGTCATGTACCCCGTACTCAATCTGCAGCCCCGCGCCTTTTAATTTGAACTCGCCCGGCGTCACCGCCTCAAGCTGCACAAAATGATCATGGAGTCGTGAGCCGCTGCTCAGGCCCAGGGCATTGGAAACATCGAGCACGGGTTGAGCCTGATCAAGCAGCTGCTTGGCGCGCTCCACCGTCAGCACCTGCAGATACTTTTTAGGCGACACACCCGCCCAGCGGCTGAACAGGCGCTGAAAATGAAACGCGCTCAAATGAACGTGATCCGCCACCTCGTCCAGCGTGGGCTGGCGTTCCACGCGGCTCGCGATAAATGCGATGGCGTCGGCAATACGGTCATAGTCAGACATGGCTTTCATCATACGGATCGGATCAGAATCCTGAACTATCGGCCAGATTGCTATCGAATACGACCCGATTCTTGCGGTTGAATCTTGTGCAAGTCTGTCAGCTTATTTAAACAAACTCGATTACTTCGTTCAGCGGCTTGCGCGGCTTCTGTGGCCAGTTGTTGGGCAGAGGATAGCCAGCTGTCACCAGAATCACGGGTATGTCTGTTTCGGCCAAGGAGAACTCACGTGCCAGCGCAAGCGGGTCGAACCCGCTCATCGATCCGGTCGACAAGCCCATGCCTTGTGCGGCCAGCATCAAGGTCATTGCGGCAAGCGAGGCCGAGCGAAAGGCTTCGTCGCGCTGCAGTTGCGGGTTGTTCTCGTGGGTATCTTGAGCCGCTGTCACCCAGCCTTCGAATACGGATTGCGCCAATATGCCGGTGTCTACCGAAGATTGAAGTGCATGGGGCAATTGCTCGTGCGCCGCGAGCGTGCCGCAGATAATGAAAGTAACCGGTGCTGCCGTAACCTTTTTCTGTCCATAGGCCACAGTCTGGAGACGTAGCTTGGCTTGGGGAGAACGAACTGCGATGAATTTCCAGTTCTGGAAGTTATAAGCCGAAGGTGCGCGCGTGGCCAGTTGCACCAGCTCGGCGATAACGTCGTCCGCAATGGGCCGCGACGTGTCGTAATGGTTGATAGAGGCGCGTGATTCGATCAGATCTTTAATCAGGTTAGTCATGATTTCTCCCGGGTCAGATTGAATTCAACAGCTGGGGACGGACGGGCTCGCTGGCTGAGTGAGCGATTGGGGAGAGCGGCTGGCCCATTGCACTCCCAGCACGCTTGCAAGCACCGTCATTAGTCCTATCAACGAGAGGCCGGTTAAGGTTTGATCCAGAAAAAACCAGCCGAGCAGCACAGCGGTCAGGGGGCTCAGCAAACCGAGAGAAGACACGGCCACAGGCGATAAGCGCGCCAGGCCGCGAAACCACAACACGTAGGCCAGCAGCGTGCCAATAATTGAGAGATAGGCGTAACTGAGTATCTGGATGGAAGTGAGTACGGGTAGCGGTGGGTCCACCAGCCAGGCCACCGGCACCAGCATCAACCCGCCCGCCAGCAGCTGCCAACTGGTGAAAACCATTACCGATACCTTGGGCTGCCAGCGGCGCGCCAGAAACGTCCCAGCCGCCATGCATGCCGCACCGGCCAGCGCGGCGACGATGCCTATGCCATCCCATGCTGCGCCAGGTGATAACAGCAAGGCTGCCATGCCAGTGATTCCCAGTACGCTGGCCACCAGTGCCAAATAGGAGGGCTGATTTTTGTCGAGCATCCAGATCAGGCCCATCACCATCAGAGGCTGAATCGCGCCCACCACCGCAGCTACGCCCCCCGGCAAACGGTAGGCGGCAACAAATAACAGCGCCTGGAAAAACCCAATGTTCAGCGCAGACAAAATCAATAACCGACCCCACTCGGCGCGCTGCGGTGTTTTCCAGCAAAAGGCAGCCAGTAATATCCCTGCGGGCAAAGTGCGGAGCAACGCCGCAATAAAAGGACGATCAGGCGGCAAGAACTCGGTAGTCACAATGTAGGTTGACCCCCAAATCGCAGGCGCCAGAGCTGTAACCAGCGTATTCAGCCAGATCGAGCTATTGGTGGAGGCGTGCATGCCGGCTCCTTATATCTTCAATTCAAGATAAAAGCATAGCATATAATCTTGATATCAAGACAAATTGAGCCGCCCATGAAAAGCAGTCGCCCACTCGACGCAGTCGATCGCATCCTCGAACAATGGCAGCGCGAAAGGCCTGATCTTGACGTCAGCCCAATGGGCACAATCGGCCGAATCAAGCGCTGCGCGGTTTTGCTGCAGCGCAAACTGGACGAGGTCTTTGACCAGTTTGATATGACAGGTTGGGAATTCGACGTGCTCGCAACCCTGCGGCGCTCGGGCGCCCCCTATAGCCTGGCGCCCACCACCCTGTTTTCAACCCTGATGATTACCTCTGGCACCATGACCCATCGCCTGAAAGGCCTGGAAACCCGCGGGCTGGTACAACGGCTGCTCAACCCGGACGACGCGCGTAGCGTGCTGGTTCAGCTCACCCCAAAAGGCCTGGCTTTAATTGATCGGGTGGTAGACGCCCATGTCGAAAACGAACACAAGCTGTTGTCATCGCTCAAGCCGGCCGACCTGGCGGCGTTGCAAACGCAGCTCTCAAAATTGCTTAGCGTTTTGGAGCCTGCTCAAGATTGAAGCAATGCCTTAAGCCAATGCCAGCTTGAGCCGGGCTTCCTCTTCGGTGTGATGACCTGCTACTTGAAGCAGGGCACTCACGCTCGATGTCGTCCGTCGCGTATCCACAGATCGTCCGGTTCGATGGCGCATTCGTCTTCCACCCATTGCGGCCATTGGGGAATCTTGCTGGTGCGCATGGCGATCCAGCGGAAGATTGCGATGACAAACCAGAGAGGGGATGTGAGTACGGCGACCAGTGGGACAGGCGCCATTTCTGCGATAAGCCGATGAAAGCCATTCCAGAACGTTTCCTTCTTATGGCTGATCTCCATGACGTGTTCGACTTTCTGGATGAGCGTGGCAGGTCCATCAGCCATGTAGCGCCGTATAAACTCCCAAAACTGCATCAGGTCTGGATCGTTTTTTCCGCTGTAGTGGCTGAAAGCGAAGCTTTCCTTAACTGTTTCACCGTCTGTGTCCAACACATGACCGCGAATGTCATAGATATCGTGCGTCTGGCCTTGCCCCAGAGTAATGAATACATCATTCCACGGCATGCTGAGCACAGTTCCATTGAGGCGGAAGACATAAATCTTGCCATTTTTGCGATTGAGGCGGATGGGGTAGTGGGTGTAGGCGAAGGATTCTTTGCGGTAAGCCCACATGAAGACCAACAAAAATATCATGAGGATGGTTAACCAGATGAATTCGCCAACGAGAAACATGGTTCGATCATCAGGATTAACTCGAATTGCGCGTTGAGCGACAGCAATTGAGTCATGGATAGTAAACCACAAAAGTATGGCGATAAAAATTACGGCTATGACGCTAGCAAAACCTTTCCATCCGTAGAATTTGTCCACCACTTCCAGATAGGTAGAATTCATGCGGATAGTGGAGAGCTGATTCAATGGCTCAACATCAAGCCGCTTGTCCTGCTTGAGCTGAAGAGTGCGTTCTTCTTCAGTTAACGGACGGTTAACCTTGAATTTCGAAAATAGTCCGATGTAATCCATCAGCTGGCTATCGCTTTTAGTTTATTAAGTTCTTCTTCAGGTGTCTTGAAGGTCTGATTCTGGAAGTACCCTGCTTCAAGCCACTCCTGGATCGGGTTGTCGCGGATGAAGTCGATCAGGAGAGACAGTCCAATGGCGAGCAGCACGAGAATCAGGCCGATTCCTGTAGCCATCGCACCACCCATTAGCATGATGACTGCACCACTCACCCCCATCAAGGCAGAAGCACGATAAGCCCAAGCAAGCCCAATTTGATTCTTGTCCATCGCTTCATTCGATTTTTGCCAATCAAATACTCCAATAATTGCAGCCCCGGCTACGCCAAGGGTTTTACCTAAAAAGGTAAAAATCTTGCTAGTGAGTCGCGTTATACCTGCACCATACTTGAAACGTGGTGGGGACATTTTTCCTAGTGCTGTTCCCAATGTGTCTGCGGTGGTCCCTGCCAAAGCTGCCACACCTGCGCTGTAACGCCACTGCGCCTCGGTGACCCCTTTTTTCTCCTGCGTGGCTTTGTCCAATTCTTCGCTCAATGCAGACAAACTCACGAGTTGAAGCACAGCGCCCAACCCGGCAAAGGCGAAAGGGGCAGCGGTTTTGCCAACGGTGGTGCCTCGTGCCAGGGCAGCATGCCAGCGGCCGAGTTCCAGCGCTTCGAGGTCATTGATGTTTGCAATGGTTTTGGCAAGCGCTTGGGCTTGTTTGCGCTGCCCGTCTGTTTGTGGAAGCCCTTTCAGCGCCTCCAGGTCGACCAGCGCGAGGAATCGTTTGCTGCGTGTGCCGGCTAATTTTCCACCCTTGATTTCTAGCAGTTTCAGTTCGCGCTTGATAGCGGCCTTGATACCGTGCGGCGGCTTCATTTTTCCCTGTGCTCGCGTTTGTTCGCGCATGAGTTCGGTGATGAGATATTTCTGAAAATCCTGCATGTTGCCTTTGATTTCAATGCGGACGATGGCTTTTTTGCTGATGATACCTGCTGCAATCAACGCGTGTGGCAATGCGCCATTCTGTACGAACTGTTTGGCGACATTGCTCAGCGGCCCCGATATTTGCACAATGAACTTACCAAGCAGGTCGGGTTTGCCTTCGATGACATGGCCGAGCGCTGTGCCAACACTGCCAACCATGCCGTCCCACGGCATGCTTTTGGGATTGGTGGCGTTAGCCGACCCCTTGGTAATAATGGTGGCGACTTCGTCCTGATTGAGCACCAGCCCGCGTAGCAGCAGGTTGGCTTTGTCGGTGGCATCGCCCATCAGCCAGTCTGCATAGACGTCGAAACAGGCTTTTTTATCTTGCGTTGCGCCAATACAGAGCGAGAGCACTGCGAGATAGGCCAGGCCGCTGTGGGCATCCGCACTGTCGAAATTGGCCTCAAAGTAATTGGCCATGAGCTTGCTTTGCATCCATGCGGCATGAGCAAAGGCGAGCGGTACGATATGGGCTTCGTCGAAACGGGCAAGCGCCTGGTCAAAATTGTTTTGGAAAGCGATACGCTTGGGTTCGCTATATTTGGCTGCGTATTTCTTCCAGCTGTTGTCTGTGGCTTTTTTGAGTTCGGCCGGGGTTGTAGCTCGAATGCTTTCGACCTTGTCACGATAATTTTGAGAAATCGCATAGCCGAGCGGATTGTTGCTCATCATATCGTTGGCAAGGTATTCGCCGGCGTCTATTTCATCCAGTTCTGCCTGATGCGCCATTGCTTGCTGAAGTGAAACGATTGCACTGCTGACAGCCAAGGGGTGTTGGTAAGCGGGTTTGTTGGTGAACGCGTCAAAATGCTGACTCATCGAGGTCGATAGTTCAATCGCGACCCCGGCAGGGTCATGCAGGCTGAGAATGATTCCTGCGTTTTTGCGTAGTGCGTTTGCTGCGGCGAGGGTTTCCTCGATCTGAGGCTTGCGTGGACTGAAGTCGAACGGCGTGTATTTAAAGCCATCTGCGGTTTGGGCCTTAGCCGGATCACACGCGTATTCAGCGATTTTGGTCCCAATCTCCGAGATGGCATGCACGTTTGGTTGTTTGCCCTGCGCAAGGGCCTTCTTAACGTCGACTACCTGCATGTGCTTTTTACGATAATCGGCAGCTTCATGTTTGAGGAGAACGGCTTCTGTCCACTCAACATCACTGAATCCAAGCCAGACCCGACTGGCATTCTTGGGATCGGAGATGGTGATCATGCCGGCTATTTGTGGGTGACCTGTGCGGTCACAGGGTTTTTTGTCACCGGTAAAAGCGGAAGGTATAGGCTTGCCAACTTGAAACCGCATGAAGTGGGCACTGTTGGTTATGAAATAGCCTTCCCAGCGTTTACGGGCCTCGTCATACACATATAAATAGCCGCTGCGCAGAAGACGGCGCGTGTAGTGAGCGTGATCTCCCAAGCCAGGAAGCGCTTTTCCATCGGCATCCAGCGTACGGGTTTCTGGAGCACCGGCTTTTCTGGGGGCGGTGGCGTAGCGTACCGGCAAAATGGGGAGGCCGCGTTTGTCGCAAAATTCGCAGCTGGGGTCGGTCTGTTGGGTCATAGGTTTACGCCTCAGAGAGTGCGGGGGCTTTCAGGTCAGTGAATCGCCCCCGATTTCCTAGACACTCGTAAGCCTCTCTTCGTACTGCTTCTCGTAGTCTATCGGTGAAAGCCGATTGCTGTAACTGTGGCGGCGCTTCGGGTTGTAAAACATCTCGATGTAATCGAAGACATCTCGACG
>DATCSW010000034.1:0-9477 GCA_036568265.1 Thiobacillus sp. | reverse complement strand
CTGCAACTGCGTCTCGGCCTGGGTGGTAAACAGCTCCAGCCGGCTTTGTTGCGGGGTGTCGTCCAGCGCCAGCTGGTTATAACGTTGTGCCGCACCGCTTTGGCTGTCTGCCAGGGTTTGCGTGACGATGCCGGACAAATGATTGGCGTGGCCGTTACCGTTAAACCACAACGGCGCATTGCCGGTGGTCGCCCCCACGCCGCCCGGTTGGGTGTTACCGGTTTGGTCGGCTGCACCTTCGCCGTTGTAGACCGCGCCCACAATCACCGGGCGATCAATATCACCGTGGGCGTATTCCACCACCACTTCCTGGCCAATGCGCGGAATCCATACCGCGCCGTAGTTCTGCGGTTTCGGCGATCACCTCATGCACAATGTCGAGGATGTTCTTGCCCTGAAACACCCAGCTGTCGTAACGCTGTGCCAGCCGGGCCAGAGCGGGACCCACCACAAAACCATAGAGCACAAAGCAGCCGTTCAACTTGATCAAAAGCAATGAGGACGCGTTGTTGCGGTGATGCCCCGGTCGATGAATCGTCCCCGACCAAATTGGTGGCGCGCGTTTGTTTATAATGTACCGCCATGGCCATTGACCTGCGAACACTAGGCGCCAAGCTCGCCAAATACCGAGGACAGCTCAAGGAGTCCTTCGTCGAGGTTGCGGCTTCGACCGGCATTGACGCTACTCGCCTGGCCGCTATCGAGTCCGGACAAATTGAGCCGACGGGCGACGAGGTACTAATCCTGGCGGACCACTATCGCTGTGACTTTAAATTCTTTATCTCCAACGAGCAGATAGCCCCGTTTGAGCAAACCGAGACGCTCTATCGCGCCCACGGCGGAGACTTCACCAAGGAAGATCGCCGGGCCGTCCAAGACTTCCTCTATCTGTGCGAAACGGAAGACTTTCTGATGCGAGAGCTTGGCCTCACACCCAAGAACTTTTATTTTACCCCGGCCGGTGACTATTTTAAGGGCCACGGCGAGGCTGCTGCTGCTGGGTTGCGTGCTGCCCTTGGGCATGACGACCGCACCGTCCCGCGCGATGTCTATTCGGAATTTCGCAACGTTGGCGTCCATGTGTTCCGCCGCAAGTTGGGAAATTCAAACATTTCCGGCCTTTTTATTATGCATCCGGTTGCGGGCAAGTGCGCCCTGGTCAACCACAGCGAGGACATCTATCGCCAACGCTTCAGCGCGGCGCACGAAATGGCGCACGCTATCTTCGACTCGGCACAAGGGGCGAGCGTCAGTTTTGAAGGCCCCAGCGGATTAGATAAGGTGGAACTGCGCGCCAACCGCTTCGCCTCGTGCTTCCTGATGCCACCTGCCTTCTTGGCGAAGCTTCCTGCACCTGCCCAGTGGACTGACGCGGACGCGCAGCGATGGGCCAGCGAACTGCGTGTAAGCTGCGTCGCCCTCGCCATTGCCCTCAAAGAGGCCAAGCTCATCGACAAATCCGCCTACGACCGTATCAGCCGCCTGCGCGTGGCGCCCGAGGCAAAGATTGACCCCGAGTTGCCCGAGAGCCTAAACGCCACACAGCGCCAGCGCAAAACCCACCTTTTGGAGCAGGGCCTCTCCGACTTCTATGTCGGCCTGTGTTTTGAAGGATTTAGCGCAGGCGTGATTAGCCTCGGCCGGTTGGCCGAGGCTATGCTGTGTAGCCATAGCGAACTCGGCGAGCTCGCGAGCCTCTATAACCGGAAGCTCCATGGCCATTGACCCGTCGAGGTTCCACTTGGTCAATGTCGCCGACACCTGCTCGGTGTGGAACCTGCTGTCGTCGATTCGGCTACATGCTGCCGCCAAGGAGGCGCGTTGCGAGTTCTGCATCACCAACTTCGTTCGCTACGAGTGTTTGACTAAACCTCGAAAAAGGCAACCGAACGCTGCAGAGACCGAACTCATGCGGCGTCTGGCCCAAGAGCAAGGTCGTGGCGGCTTCGCGGCACACTCCTGCGACATCGGCGACCTGCAGGCCATCAAAATTCTCGAAAGCCGCAAGCGCCTAGGCAAGGGTGAGTTGTCGTCCATCGCCTTCGCTATGAAGATTGGACATGCCGTCATAACCGATGACACTAAGGCGCGCAAGCTTGCCGAGGACTCGGGCCATGCTCTCACGCAAACTACGCCGCATCTGTTCTCCTGGTTGATCTTCAAGGGGCGCTTGGGGGATTCGGACAAGGGCACCGTGATAGCCCAGCACGAGGCAATGGATAGGCCTCTCGCCCCACATTTCGAGACTGCGTACGAAATGGCGCTGAAATGCCGGCTCAACTCGGTGCCCTCTAGGCCATGACAAGCTCACCCGCGTGCCTTAGTGGTTCCTGCGCGGGTATACGACCACTTCAGACGACACTTGATGAGTTGCATGCCCGCTTTGGGCTGCGATACTGTAATTCACGATTTTGTGACGCGGACATTCGGATTACGTGCTGTGGCAGTCTTTACGCTGAATCCGCAGCGATAAAAGATGCCCGGCTCATCAATTTGTACTTCAACGGAAGGCGGGCTTGGATCGGTGTGGCGTTGTTGCGGAATGGGTGTTTTTTGAGTCGTCAGGCACCGGATTCGGAAGCCATCTTGAGTTTGCCGTCTTCGATGGCCTTTTTGTAGCAATGAACATTGAAGTGGTTCGCATTGATCTCATCGGTATGGAGCAGTTCATGGCCGTGAACTATTCCATAGCGATAACTGTTTAAGTTAACCTTTTCCGGTTCCGCGAAACCTAGTTTGCGGAACACTTCCGTTGCAGGGTCTGCAAGTGAATTCATGGTTGAGCTATTCCAGAAAGCCATCCCGCCGACAATAGCGCCCCCGCCAATCGCAACAGTTTGAAAAAGCGTCCAGAAATCATCGTCACCCAAATCGCCGCCAATTAAACCGAATAAAAACATCCCAAATATTCCAAACAGGTATAGCCAGCCCGCCAGCTTGAAATTGGCGGCTCGTTCCGCTTTCCAGCCCAAGGGGTAGTCTAACCATACGAGCCCTTTGTCTTCACTAAGGATCCCTTTTGCCACAAAAACCTCGCCCTGTTTATGCACTACGACCTTAACTTTTTGCCCCTCCGGCAACTTGCTGGCGCCTCCGAATGTGCCACACATTACTTTGTCGCCTAGCAAGCAGAGAAAGTTTTCCGTGTCCTCGCCGTCGTACATGGCGAGCATGGCGGCATTGGCGACCTGACCGTACATCCCGCCCACGACAGCGCCCATACCGGTGAGTGCACCTTTGCCCTTGTAATGTTTGTCTAATCTTTGCAGCAGGTTTTCTTTGCCCGGAGCGACCTGCAACTCGCTAATTATTCCTTCGATGACGAACATTTCGCCGTCTGGGCAATTGTTTGCAGAGTCGTCAGGCACTGGGCTCGGAAGCCATCTCCAGCTTGCCGTCTTCGATGGCTTTTTTGTAGCAGTGAATGTTTCCGTATTGCGCCCGGCACTCCGTATTTTTTACTATCTCGTCAATATGTGAACTCAGATACTGATAGTTATTCAGGTTTACTTTCTCCGGATTGGCGAAGCCCAGCTTGCGAAAAACTTCGGTGGCCGGGTCGGCGAATGTATTCATGGTGGAACTGTTCCAGAAAGCTAGACCGAAACAAATGACGGCTAAGGCTATAGCGTTGATCTGAATGACTTCCCAATAAGTGTCTGTGCCAAAACCTAAAACCATTCCACCAAAGACAAATAGACAGCCCATTCCAAAGGCATATGCCCATCCAGCGATCTTAAAGTTTGTAGCTCGCTCCGCTTTCCACCCCCAGGCGTGGCCCAACCACACTAGCCCTGTGTCCTCACTGAGGATGGCTTTGGCGACCAGCACGTTGTCTTGTTTTTGTACTACGGCCTTGACCCTCTCGCCCGCGGGGAGTTTACTCGCGCCACCAAAGGTGCCGCACATGATTTGATCGTTGATCCGGCAGAGGAAGTTCTCGGTGTCTTCACCGTCGTACATAGCGAGCATAGCCGCGTTGGCGACTTGGCCGTACATCCCTCCCACGACGGCACCCACGCCGGTTAGAGCACTTTTGCCTTTGTAAAGTTTGTCTAGTCGTTGCAACAGATTTTCTGTTCCGTGTGCCACTTGCAGATCGCTGATGACCCCTTCGATGACAAACATTTGGTCGTCGAGGGGCAGCGCAGTTTCAGTTCTGTCAGTCATTTCAAGCTCCGTTGACCGTTCTTGGGGCGATAACACGGAGCTTGAACACCAAATCAACCTGTTGCCGCCCCTACGCTGACAAATACTGCACGACCGCATAAACCGTAGCCGCTCCCATCGCCCAAGTGCCGATATCGATCAACCAGGGTTTCAGCGTATCGATGAGGCTATCGTTGCAGGCTTCGCGGATTGCGCTGGGCCAGCGCGGTTCCCAGCACAGCCACAGCGATATCCAATGCGCGGCGGCGAATAACAGCACGGCAGGCGAGATCAGCAGCAGTAAAGGAATCATCCAGTACAGCGCGCGAATGCGGAAGATCGGCCACACCAGCGATAGTGCCGCCATGACCGAGCGCCAAGGCCACGGAAACTTGCCGACCCGCTTGGGCGTTGGCAGCGGATTGGGCTGCGCAGGATCGCTCTCCATATAGCGGCGGATGTATTCCCAGAGATTGGAGATTTCGGAATTGCTGCGGGCGAGGCGGCCGACAATGAGTAGGTTGGTTACATCGTTGGGGCTGTGCTCCGCCCCCCAGCCCAATGCAAGCGGGACACCCATGCCGCTGGCTTCGCTGTCGTCGGGTTTGATGCCGACAATTACTTTGTCCCACGGCAGCGCAACGATGCCGCCTGCATAGGCTGGGCGGTGTACATAGACGGTACGGTTCTGGCGGTTGAAGCGGACCAGGATGTGGCGCTGGACGAAGGTTTCCAGGCGGATAATGGGTTGGCCGTAGTAAAGAACGATCCAAATCCAACTAATCGTTAACAACGCAGAAAATAAAAAGGTGAAGTAGCCGGAAAATCCAAGTGGGTTTCCGCTACCAGTATTTATGCCTTTAATAAGGCTTGGAATGGTGTTGTTGAATAGATCGGGTATTCCAATCACTACAGGTGCAAACAGCACACTCAACATCACCATCGTAATCAATCCACGTTTCTCATCGAACGGTGTCCGCAGTTCGATGAACGTATCGTTGGCCTGATAGACCGCATGATCGCCACTGGGCGTTTCGCTGACCTGGTCGGAGATGCGGTAATGGCGCTGGCCTTTGGAGCCGAGGCCGGTGGTGGCGATGAGGTCGGTGTCTTGGCGGGCGAGGTCAACCGCGTCGAAGTGCTCGTTTCGAGACTTGAGAAATCGTTTATGTTCGTCCGGATCCTCCTCCATCCATCGATCAATCTTGCGGGTGATCCAGTCCTGGTTGGGGATGGGTTTGTTTTCCAGCCGACTGTAAGACCAGAACAAACCTTTTTCAGTCAAATACATTTACTTCACCTCGTTGAAGGCAGTGTAAAGCTTTTCAAGCTCTTTGGCCTCGGAGGGAAAGACGTCGTCGTCGCGTTTGGGGTCTTTGCGGAACGAGGATTTTTCACACCAGTCTTCGAGTTCGTCGTCGGTAAGCACCCAAATGAGGATGGTGATACCGATGCCCACCCAGGTGACGTTGGCGATGATGCGCAGCATGAAGGCCAGTCGACTGGCAACTGCCAGGAACCGGGCACCGGCAGCTAGCCGAGTCAAACCAGTTGCGAACTGAGCAGGAAGTTTTTTCGCTAAAAACTCCCACATTGGCGCACTGTAGGAAAAACCGATCACTAAGGTTAAAAAAGTAAGGCTAGCTTGAGCTGCGCTTCGACTGTAAAGAGCAAGGGCCAAGCCGTAATGGTCTCTGCTTCGTGCTTTTCCCGCATCAATGAAGTCATACACCGCCCCAATCCCTGCCGCAAAGCTGGCAAGCGTGCCAGCGAAAAGCTTGATGCCGCCGAGCGTAATGGCTGCGCCGCGGCTGGCGGCAGTGACGCTGCGATAGCGCTTCTGCACGAATTCCGCTCCGATTGCGAAACCCTCGAAGCCGGCGGCGCTAAGCGCCAGAGCGGCAGCGGTGATTTCCATTCGTGCGCGCACTTTGTCGTCTGCACCCGCTAACTTCTGGGATTTTAGAAACAGACCGTAGGCTTCGATCAATGTGATCACGCTTGCTACGCGCAGTTTGTAGAGATCGCCCTGCGAGCCTTTGAGGATTTCCGCATCAATGGCTTCGCGTACGCGGCGCACATTTTGCCCCTGGCTGGCCTTCTTACTGGGTGTATCCCCGACTTCGGTGTTGGCGTGGGCAAGCTCGGACAACCGGATAAGGGTATTGATTCGGCCGAGCGTGCTTGCCAGTAGTGCGGCGTATATACGGTCCAATCCCTTGAACTTATCTAGGCCGATTTTGAAGATGCCTTGGCCGATCATGCTGTACATCGCCATGCCCATACCGGGGTAACTGCTTTTAAAGGCGTCGTCGGACTTTTCGAGAGCCTTGGCAGTTTTTTTGAATGAGCCCGCCGCATCCTTAAAAACGGCTTGCAGAGAATCCAGTGCTTTCCATGGGTCCGGCCCTTTGGCATTTGCCTTAGCCTGCGCCAGCGCCTGGCCGGTGGCTTCTTCGACATCGACCTGGTTGCAGCAAAAGCCTCGTAGCAACAGGTTATCCGGTTTGATGCTGAGCGATTGCATCCAGGCCAGCACGGTTTGCCAGCCTTGTTCGGAGTAGTTCATGCCGTGCATGGCCAGACCGGTTTCATCCTGAAACTGCTGGCCGTTGGCCGGATGGGTTTTGTCGTACACGTCGAACGCCGCAACCAGACGAACGCTGGTGAGCCATTTCAAATGGTCGTCGACGCGGGTTTGCAGGACGAGCGTGTGTTTTTCGCTACGCTGCGCGAAATCGTTGTCGAAGGTGTCAACGCCCGCGAGCTTCTTGTTGTATTTTTTCCAGACGTCGGGCGCTTCCGCCTTGATGCGCTGCATTTCGCGCGCGTAATTCGATTTGATGGCTTGCTGGGCCTGTGTGACTTCATCGTCCACCTTTTTAGCATCTTCAACGCGACCTTGGGCGCGCAGCCGTGCTGCAAAGCGACGGCGCGCTTCGTAGCGTTCTTCGGCCATTTTTTTCTGGTGCGCATAGAACGGCGTTTGACGCGCAATTTTGCCCTGCTCTAATGAACTGCGCACGTCGGCAATCGCGCCGGAAACGTGCAGCATGCGTTCGTGGATGACACCTGTTTTGGGGTGGATCTTTTGCAGCCAGGGGCGAAGTTCGTCGAGCGCAGCATTCCTGAAATCGTTCAATTCCTGCGTGATACCGATATGGTCGTTGACCACCAGCACTGCGCCGCCGTTGCGTTTGAGGGTGCTGTGGATGCTGCCGAGCGTGCCGGGGTACTCGCCTTTGTCGTTCGCGGGCTCCCCCGTGTAGGCCATGGCGTGGGCAGGGAACAACTGCTGCCCCATCGCCTTGCCCAGCGGGCTGGTGAGCGCGCCTTTCTGCTGGTGATAAAGCACGTATTCGATAACGCTTTTGTGCAACTCGTCCGCTAGCAGCGTATGCGGCTGGTCGGTGGTTTTGTCGAGCCACGCTGCCGGGCCGAAGTGTTGCATTTTGCCTTTTGCGGCATAGGCGGTGGCGTTCTTTTTGTAATCGTCCAGTTTTGCCGGCGTGAGCGCGCTGGGGGTAAACAGAAACCAGGCGTCTTTAACTTCGTGTGCATTACGGATGCCCACCATGTAGGCGTGCATCGAGGTCTGGTCGCGGTTACACAGCGGTTCGGGCTTGATGACGGGCGGGGTATCCACCGGGAACCCATACAGTTGCCCGCTGGACAGCACCATATGGCCTTCCCAGCTTTTGATGCCTGCGCGTTCGGTGAGCACATACAGATAACCCTCGCGCAAGAAGCGCGCGCCGTATTTGGCATGGGCGAGGCCGAGATCGGTGACGCCCTTGCCCAGTTTGCCAGGGAGGGCGGGTACGTCGGCCAGTGCGGCGGCATCGCCAGCCACCACTGCGCAGTAGCGCAACACCTGGACAAGGAGGCCCTTCTTTTCGCAGTGTTTGCAGTCTTTACAGGACATGATGGTTATTGGATTCAGGTTAAGGCTGGAATGGAGAAGGCGACGGATGTGGCGGGTTCAAGCGTGAGGTTCAGGCGATCGGCGATGACGTCGGCCAGCGGAATATCGTGTTCGCGCGCCAAGTTCAAGGCTTCGGGCAGGTGCGGATGCCCGGTGAACGCCCTGTCATGTGCCAGGGCATAGGCGCTGTAGGCAACTTGGTCGTCTTGCGATTCAAGCTGTGTGGCGGCGGAGGCAACGGTTTTGTCGGCACGGGCAAGATCGGGTAGCGCAATGCCTCTGCCTTGCAGGCGTTGCAAGGTCAGGTTTACGGTTTCGATACGTTCGATCTGCTGCCATTGCTCGGCGCTGTAGTGTGGGCGGCTATAAGGTGTCGCCAGTTCAGGAATGGCAGGTGCAGGTGCAGGGGGGCGGGACGATTCTTGCAGGCGGCCGTGCCAGTCCATCGATAGCCAGGTGTCGAAATCACCAAATAGCCTATGCAGTTGTGCTGGGGTCACGATGCGTTGCAAGTGCGGCCACACGCGCGGATCGAAATAACGGAAGTAAATCGACCCGAAACCCTCCATGTGGGCGTTCAGCTGCATCGAGAGTTGCTTAGCCAAATGGGCGAGCGGTGCTGGGCTAAAGATAAAGGCGCACACGCTGCGCGCCGAACCGGTGGTGAGCGCCTCGGTGTGCGCGCGTTCGAGCAGATATTCGGTCAGCTTGAGGTCTGAAAGCGGGAGCCGAAGCAATAGCGGCGACTGTTCCGGCATGGCGTCGAACATGGAGTCGCGTAGCGCCACCGACTCGCCGGTGTGCGCCCAACCGTCCAGTGTTTCGTCGAGATCGCTTGACGCCATACGGTCGATCAGGATGTCGCAATGCGGCCTTGTTCTGAGGTGCCGATAAAGCGTTTCGTGCGGGGATTCGATGTCAGGGAGCAAACTCACAACGCTATCCCATCGTTACCGGGCCACCGCAGCAGCACCGCTGCTGGTGCCTTCGGCCAATTTGATCGCGCACCCCTTCATCCTCCCCTTCGCCAACCCCGCCACCTTCGCCCCCGCGCCCGCCGGGCTGGTATGACTCTTCGGATTCCCCATCAGATTGATCGCCCCGGCCGACTGCAGCACGATCTGCCCGCCCTGGATGGTGATCGCGCTGCCGCCGGCGGCGAGCAGGATTCTGGTGGGGGTGTCGGCGGTGATCTGGGTGTGGCTTGCGACGGTGACGGTTTTGTCGGCGTGCATGTCGATCTTGCCGCTGTGCGCCTGCAAGTGCGTTTGCCCGGTGGCAGCGTGCAGGCGGATGCCGGTGGTGGCCACCACCTTGCTGGTGTCTTGCGCTTTGCCATAGGTAAACAACACCGTGCCGCCGTGGCTGATGTGTTGCAGATTGCCTTGCGCACCTTGTTCGAT
>DATCSW010000033.1:0-63725 GCA_036568265.1 Thiobacillus sp. | reverse complement strand
ACGTCAGGCTGCTCGAACCCATCGGCTATATCCCGCCCGCCGAAGCTGAGGCAAACTACTACAGGCAACTCGCCGAACAGGCCGAGTCAACGGCCTGCACTTAAACCAAATGGCCTCCACGAAACCCGGGGCGGTTCAAAGCGTCTGAATCGCCGCTATTGGATGGTCAGCCAATCTATTGTGTTTGCAAGGACTTCCTTAAAGAAACAAGACTGGATTGCTTGTGATGTCCTGCCCTGCCGAGCCACACCACACTGTTCGATTTGGCGGTCGATCCACCGGCTTTCTGGGTTAGGTTGAGTTGCGAGCGTGGATTGTGTCCAACCCAAAAATTGGTGCCAATGCCAGTGGTGCAGATTGGAGCGTGGACGTACTCATGTGAATGTGGCTTATCTCTATCCCATCTTCACTTCGTATGGGATTGATAAGTAAGCAGTCGCAGGGCATTGACCACAACCACTACAGTTGATCCCTCGTGCACCAGCACTGCCAGCCCGATCCCCGCCCAACCGAACAGGGTGGCGGGAATCAGCAACGCCACCACGCCCATCGACACCCACAGGTTCTGACGAATAATGCGCCGTGATGCACGGCTCAAGGCCACGGCAAATGGCAGCTTGGAAAGGTCATCCGCCATCAGCGCCACATCCGCGGTTTCCAGCGCCACATCGGTGCCGGCGCCGCCCATGGCGATGCCGACCGTGGCGCGTGCCATGGCTGGCGCATCGTTGACGCCGTCGCCGACCATGGCCACCAGGCCGAAGCGTTGCCCAAGTTCGTCCATTGCCTTGACCTTGTCTTCCGGCAACAGCCCCGCTTTTATTTCGTCCAGGCCAACCGCGTCGGCGATGGCGCGGCCCACGCGTTCATTGTCTCCGGTGAGCATGATGGTTTTTCGGATGCCAAGCTGATGCAGCCGTTCCAGCACCTGCTTCGCGCCTTCGCGCGGGGTATCAGCCAAGGCCACGACGCCGAGGAACTGCCCGTCAGCCTGGATCAGCATGATGGTTTTGCCTTCCGTCTGGAGGCGCTCTGCCTGCTGTTGAATTGCGTCAGGGATGGTTTCACCATCAAACAGCCTGGCGTTACCGATGGCGATTTTTTGGCCATCGAATTCGGCGCGCAGTCCTTTTCCGGTCACGGCTTTGGCCTCCCCGGCTTCACCCCAGATTAAACCGCGCTCCTTCGCCTCCCTCACCACCGCCTGCGCCAGCGGATGGGCGCTGCGACTTTCCACGGCGGCGGCAAGGGTCAGCAGACGTGCCTCGTCTCCGCTGACGGCGACGACATCAGTCACCCTGGGCTTGCCGATGGTCAATGTGCCGGTCTTGTCGAAGGCGATGGCCGTCAGTACGCCCAGATTTTCCAGGTGCGCGCCCCCCTTGATCAGCACGCCGCCGCGCGCGGCACGCGCGATGCCGGACAGTACCGCCGACGGGGTGGCGATGGCCAGCGCGCAGGGTGAAGCCGCCACCAGCACCGCCATGGCACGGTAAAAGGATTCGGCGAAGGGAAAGCCGAACAGCGGCGGCAGCGCGATGAGCAGCGCGGCGCCCACCAGCACGACGGGCACGAAGATGCGCTCGAAGCGGTCGGTGAATCTCTGCGTGGGGGATTTCTGCGTCTGCGCCTCGGCCACCATCTCCACCATGCGTGCCAGGGTGCTCTCCCGCGCCAGCCTCGTCACCTCAACAACCAGCGCGCCCTCGCCGTTGACAGTAGCGGCGAACACCTTGTCGCCGAGCTGCTTGTCCACCGGCATGGATTCGCCGGTGACCGGAGATTGATCGACCGCCGAGTTGCCGGACGCCACTTGGCCGTCGGCGGGAATGCGCTGACCGGGCTTGACGATCACCCGGTCGCCGCGCTGCAATTCCTCCACCCGTACCTCGATCTCGGCACCATCACGCTGAACGATGGCGGTCTTGGGCGCCAGTTCCGCCAGCGCCTCGATGGCCTTGCGCGCCCGGTCCATGGCCAGGTGTTCCAGTGCATGACCCAGGCTGAACAGGAACAGCAGCAGCGCGCCTTCTTCCCAGGCGCCAAGCGCTGCCGCCCCGGCCGCCGCGACGATCATCAGGACATCGATATCGAAGCTGCGGTTCTTCACGCTCTGCCAGGCATCGCGCAGGGCATAGAAACCGCCCGTCGCATAGGCGCCCAGCAACAAGCCGAGCGATAAGCTGCGCGGCGCATCGGCGAGACCGGCCAGCCATCCCGCCAGCAACAGCAAGCCCGCAATGCCGCTGAAGATGAGCTCGCTATGTTCGGCGAACCAGCCGGCCTCGCGGCCCTCCTCCAGCACGACATAACCCAGCGCCTCGATACGCCGGATGATCGCCGCGCGCGCGACTTTTTCGCTGTCGAATTCCAGGCGCAGGCGTTCGGCAGCGTAGCTCACTGAGGCCTCCAACACGCCGTCCGTGCGTTGCAGGGCGTGCTCGATCACGGTGGCGCAGGTGGGGCAGTCCATGCCGTCGATACGCAGGCTCTCGTGATGATAGCGATTGCCGATTTTCGCACCGGCCGCTTGCGCCAGCTCGCGCACCCGGCTCACGCTGAACCGCTGCGGATCGTAATGCAGGCAAAGGCGGGCGCTGCCGTCTTCGCGAATCAGGTGTACCTTTTCCAACCCTTCGGCCTGTAGCAATTCAGTCAATCGCCCCACGCAGGCGTCGCGCTCATCGGGGACATCCGGCAAGACCAGGGACAGGTCCAGTTTAAGTTTTTCAGCCATGATGCTCCTCCTCATAGAGCCCTGATCCAGACCGATCCGTGCCCAGCACGCGCACTTCAACGTGCCGAATCAATAATTGCGTACCAACAGCACACTTCCGCTCCAACGATATTTCTCTTCTGTCGTGCCAGGAGCAGGCATACGTTGAACCATGCGCCACCCGCTCCCGTCCAGTGAGCGTTCCAGTAAGGCAAGAGGCGTGTCATATCCGTCCGCAATCGACGGCAGGCTCAGGAACGGCAAGCGTCCGGGTCCCTGGAACGAAACGCTCCCAACCCAGAGTGGAATCCCGCCGGGATCGACCACCACATCAGTGCTCCAGAGACGGAGAACGAGCTGTCGGTCAACCGTGGTTTTTCCTTGCGGCCCGCCCGCATCCAGTGGGCGGATCATCACCAGCAACTCGTGCCTGCCGTCATGCACCTGCGGCAGCATCGGAAGCTCGGCAAGCGCGGGCGCCGGAAGCAGCCAGCGCAAGGCCGAAGTCGCGCTCAACGGAACCGACTCACGCCAGCCCTGCGCGGCGAGCTTCTCGCGTACGGGGGTAAGCGTGCCGGCCCATTGCACATTGAGGGGCTGTTCGAACTCACCTTCGAGGTCCAGGCGATAGGCCGGCAGCGAGCGCCACTGCCCGCGCCACCACGACTCCAGGTCCAAGTGGCGGGCCGCGATCTGCGGCGCTGCGTACCGCTGAAAGTCCGTGGAATATTGGAAAGTCACGTGCCATCCAGCCGCCAGCACGAAAGCGAGCAGCGTCACGTGCGGCAGCCCCGTCGGCAAGAGGGTCGGCGCCCGATGGCGGTAGTAGGCGATCGCCAGCAGGCAAACCCAGGCCAAACCAAGGCTCAGCCCACCGAGCACATCCGACAACCAATGCGCACCCAGATACAAACGCGAGAGGGCAATGGTGCTGATAAGCAGCGCGGCCAGGGCGTAGGGAAACCAGCGGCGTGGTGGTGAAAGATTGCGTGCGACGAGTACGGCCAGGAACCCGTACGTCACCATGCTCATGGTGGCGTGGCCGCTGGGGAAGGCGTAGGCGGAAAGCGCATCGTACTGGGCAGTAAGCGGCCGGGGCCGTTGCAAGACCACTTTGAGCACGGTGGTGGCAAACTGGCCAAAGCCTACCGCTGCGGCCCAGTAGGCGGCCGCACGCCAGCACCGCCGCCATAAAAGCCAGGCCAGCACGGCTGCCGCGACGAGCGCGATGACCACACCATCGCCCAGTTCCGTCAGGAATACCATGACCTGGTCGCCCCAGGGCGTGCGCAGACGCTGCAGAAGTCGGTACAGGCTCTCGTCTGCGCGCACGAGGGGGTCGCCCGTGACGACATCCTCCAGCACCCCCAGGAACAACCAGGCGGAGCCCGTGAGCAGGGTTCCCAGCACGAGCAGCGCCTTCGCTTCAGGCTGCGCAGGGTCCAGGACGCCGCCTATTACGTTGTTCACTCTCGGATGGCGGCTGCCCCAAGCCAGGAGCCATTGAGTCATCTGCGCGGCCCTCGGCGGCAGCACCTGGAAAAGCCAGCGCATGATCCACAAGATGAACCAGATCACCGCGACGAGCAGCACCAGCAGCACCGCGAGCCGCGCCGCGACCGCGCCCGCAAGGGCGAGCGAGGCGCCGAAGGCCATGCCCGGCAGCAGATAGGCCGGCGCCCAGGCAAGCGCCGACAGGACGTTTACCGCGTAGAAGGTCGCGGGCCGCATCCCGAGCATGCCGGCCACGACGGGAACAATGGGACGGACGGGACCGACGAAGCGTCCGAGGAGAACGCTCTTGCCTCCGTGGCGATGAAAGAATTCCTCGCCGCGGGACAACCATCCGGGATGGCGACGGAACGGCCACAAGGCACGCAGTCGATCGCGATAGCGCCGGCCGATCCAGAAGCTGATGCCGTCGCCGGCGATCGCACCCGCCACGGCTAGCAGCAGGGTCGGCCAGAAGTCGAGCGCCCCCAGGGCCACGAGCGCCCCGGCGATGATCATGACGGCCGCACCCGGCACGACCAGGCCCACAACCGCTAGCGATTCAGCCATGGCGACGGTGAAGACCAAGACGCCGGCAACGTCCGGATGCATCCCGACCCAGTCCACAACGTTTTGCAAGAGACTTGTCACTTGGCCTATCTCCATCCCCTATGGAATCACGGCAACCTCGCACATGCCGTTGCGATGGCGAACGGAACGCCCTCAAGCCGCATATGCAAAGTCCGCCTGGTCAGACGGTCGATGCCGGCATCGCGCTCGTCGGGGACATCCGGCAAGACCAGGGACAAGTCCAGTTTAAATTTTTCGGTCATGCTGCTGCTCCTTGTAGAACCAAATGATTACAGCGGGGTATGCGCTGCATTACCGCCGGGGTTTGCCGCCAGCTTGGGCGGCGCCTCACGAAACGGAAAAAACCGTACGCTTGGCGAGCGCCCTCATAAGGTCTCGCGTTCTGTTGCCGTTTTAACCAATCGCGGTATCCAGCGCACATAGACAAGTTCGCTAACGAGTTCAACCAGCGTTTGCGTAACCACTACCGCCGGGATGAGGGCGCCACCTCCGGGGACGGCGAATGCCAGTGGCAATACCACCAATGAATTGCGGGTACCAGCGCTGAAGGCCAGGGCACGGCCCGCGCCAACATCGAGTCCTAGAAGTTTTCCCACCGCATAGGCGACAAGAGGCATGGCGATCGCGAATGCCACATAAATCGGTACTGTCCAGGCAACATCGGTAGATGCAGCACCGATCTGTGGAGCAACGGCCGCGAACACAATCAACAACACGAGCGCCATTAGAGGGACGGGCAACCATCCCATCGCACCCTCAACCTGCTTGCCCAGCTCGCGGCGGGCAGCCCAATACTGGGTTAACCAGGCGAGGACAAGGGGTACTGCAATCAGCCAGAAAAATGCGTTCAGGAAGGGTCTTGCCTGCACCAAGCCTGCTGCGTCAGCCCCGAGAAACAGCCCGAGGTAAATGGGTAACAGCAGCATTTGCGCGATGAGCAAAACGGGCGTTGCCGCGAGGATGAGCTTCGCGTCTCCCCGCCCCAGGTGCGTGAATACAACGACATAATCAATGCAGGGCGTCAGCAATACCAGCAGCACAGCGAACTGAAGCGCCGGGTTGTCGGGAAGGAATTGGATCAGCCCGAGCACCACCAGCGGAACCGCAACGAAGTTGACGATTAACAGCGCCGAGAGAAAGCGCCCATGGGTCAGTGCCTGCCGGAGGGAAGTCATCGGCACTTGCAAGAACGTGACATAGAGTAGCGCAGCCAGTGCCGGATTGATCCAGGTTTCCAAGGCAGCGGAGGATCGATCCGCCACGGTGGCCACCAGTAGTCCAGCAAACACCGCTGTGAAATAGATAGCAACTTGATGCTTTTCCAGCATCGACTTAGAGACCCGAATCATCGTATGACCTTGCTCCCGTATTCCCACTTTTTGTTTGCGCACCAGGGATTCAGGCCCCATCAATCCGAACGCGCAGCAATTTGGCCGAATTCAAAAACACCAGAACATCCGGCCCCAGATGCAGAAAGGCGGCTTCGATAGGACCAATCCAGCCCATCAGCGCTGCCGTGATACCCAACACATGGACTACGCCAACGCCCACAAATAAATTCTCTTGAATCGTGCGATAAGCGCGTCGGGCAATGGCACGGGCACTGACGATTTTAGATAAATCATCCGTCATCAAAACAATATCGGCCGCTTCCAGCGCGGCCTGGGTGCCGCCACCGCCCATCGCAATACCTACATCCGCTCGCGCCAAGGCGGGTGCGTCGTTGATGCCGTCACCTATCATTGCTACGCGACGCCCTTGCTTTTTTAACGCTTCGATCGCTGCTACTTTGTCTTCCGGCATCAAGTTGGCGCGCACCTCGTCCACGCCCAATTCCGTGGCCACCGCGCGTGCGGTGGCCTCATTGTCGCCGGTCAACATCACGATGCGCTTGACGCCCGTCCGCTTCAATTTCTCCAGCGCTTCACGCGCACCCGGCCGTAACACATCGGCGATGAAGATTACCCCGGCAAATTGTCCCTCGACTGCCACATGAACCGGTGTTTGTCCGCCGTCTTCAATTGCGGTGACAAGTGTTACGCCGTTTTCACGCAGCAGTGCCGCATTGCCGACCAGCACGGTACGACCCGAGACGGTTGATATCACGCCCCGGCCTTGCACTTGCTCATATTGGTCCGGCTCCGGCACGGCAATATTTTTCGAAGTTGCGTAATCCACCACGGCTTTGGCCAGCGGATGCGCTGAACGGCGGTCGGCGGCGGCAGCCAGACTCAACAGCTCCATTTCAGAAAATCGTGTATCGCGCGCCTCCACGCGAACCACTTCAGGCTTGTTCGCCGTCAGCGTGCCGGTTTTGTCGAACACCATCACATCCACTTTGGCCAGCGACTCCAGATACAGGCCGCCCTTGATCAAAACCCCATGGCGAGCCGCACGCGCAATCGCGGCGATCATCACCAAGGGTGTCGCCAGCCCCAGTTCGGCAGGCGAGGTAAAAATCAGCAACGTGACGATAGTTCGCACGTCGCCCGTGACCATATAAACCACGATGAGAAATATAAAAACCACGGGGATTAGCCACGACGCCACTTTGTCGGCGAGTTTTTGCACCGGCGCCTGCGCCGCCTCGGCGTTTTCCACCAGTCCGATGATGCGGGCAAAGGTGGTGTCGCTGCCGACTTTTTCTGTCTGAATATCGAGTGCGCCCGATGCGACGATGGTGCCGGCAAAAACGCTTGCGCCGATACTCTTGTCCTTGGGAAGACTTTCGCCGGTGATGGGCGCTTCGTTGATCGATGCGGCACCGCCTACGATACTGCCGTCCACCGGGATTTTTTCGCCAGCGCGCACCAGCACGACATCGCCGGTTCGCAATTGCTCGATCGGCACCACGCGTTCGCCGTCCGCGCTGCGCATCAACGCCACTTGCGGCACTGAACCGATCAGGGTCTTGATGGAGGCCCGTGCGCGATCCATATTCAAGTCGGCGATGAACTCCGCAATGAGAATAATCACCATCAGCACGGCGCCGGCGACCGTCTCGCCGCCAAACACCGCGACCAAGGTGGCCACGGTAACGAAAATCTCGGTGCCGATTTTGCGTTCGCGTATCAGGTCGATCAAGCCGGTTTTTACCAGCGGATATAAGCCAATAGCGACGGCCAGCCACAGGATTTGTAGCGGTACCCATTGCCGCCAAAACAGCAGCGCCACCAAGCCGGTAAGCAAAATACGTCCGACTTCGATCCAGCGCGTGCGTGTCATCAGCACCCGCAGGCTTGAGGCGCTCGCTTGTTCGGCCGCCGCTGCACGGTTCACATTCATTGTTTGAGCTTTCATTTTTCTTATTCCGATAACTGCGGCAATTCAGTCAGCCGCCCCACGCAGGCGTCGCGCTCATCGGCGATGCAACGCACCGCCCTCGCCCGCAATCAGGGCTGCGCTCGGCACGCGCAGCTCCCGCCGCGCGTGCCGAATCACCGAGCTACCCGAACTTAACGCCAACCCTGCCAACACCAGCGCCACGGCAATATCCGGCCAGCCGTGCGCGGTCGCCCACACCCCGGCGGCCGCCCCCATCACCGCCAGATTGCCGAGCGCGTCGTTGCGCGAACACAGCCACACCGAGCGGGCCTGCGCATCACCCTGGCGATGGGCATACAGCAACGCCGCCACGCCGACGTTGACCGCCAGCGCCAATAGGCTCACCCAACCCATAATGACGGGCTCCGGCACGATGCCGGCCGACCATTGCCAGGCTGACTTGCCGAGCACGAACACGCCGTAGCCCACCATCAGCCAGCCCTTCCACAGCGCGGTGCGCGAACGCCACACCGGCGCCAGTCCCAGCACGAACAGGGCGACGCCGTAGTTGCCAGCGTCGCCCAGGAAATCCACCGCATCGGCCAGCAGCGACACCGACCGCGCCGCGAAGCTGGCAACCAGCTCGACGACGAACATCAGCGCGTTGAGCACCAGGGCAATCCACAGCGCGCGCCGGTAGCCCGGATCGGGCGGCGGCGTGCCGCATACCGAATCGCAGGCGCAGCCGTTCATGATGGATGCCGCCTCATGCGGCCCTGCGGGTAAAATGTCGTTTCTCTCATCCCGTCATCTTGCCACTGGCTCGTTGCTATCGGCAGCGCCCGCTTCCTCCTCTTCTTCTTTCCGGTACGCCAGTCGATACAGGATCGGCAGCACCAGCAGGGTCAGCGCCGTCGATGACAGGATGCCGCCGATGACGACGGTGGCCAGCGGCCGCTGCACCTCGGCCCCCGTTCCCGTGGCAATTGCCATCGGAATGAAGCCGAGCGACGCGACGAGAGCGGTCATCAGCACCGGGCGCAGCCGCGTCAGCGCGCCTTCGTTAATCGCCTCATCCAGCGACCTGCCTTCCTCGCGCAGGGAACGGATGTAGGCGATCATCACCAGACCATTCAGCACCGCCACGCCCGACAGCGCGATGAAGCCGACCCCCGCCGAAATGGAAAGCGGGATATCGCGCAGCCACAGCGCCAGGATGCCGCCGGTCAGGGCGAACGGTACGCCGGTAAACACCAGCAGCCCGTCCTTGACGTTGTTGAACATCGCGAACAGCAGCAGGAACACCAGCAGCAGCGCCACCGGAACCACGATCTGCAGGCGCTTCGCCGCCGACTGCAACTGCTCGAAGGTGCCGCCCCAGGTGGTCCAGTAGCCGGCCGGTATCTTGACCGACTCCTGTATCCGCTGCTCGGCCTCGGCGACAAAAGAGCCGATATCCCGTCCGCGCACATTGGACGTCACCACCACACGCCGCTTGCCGTCCTCGCGGCTGATCTGGTTGGGACCCGGCGCGACTTCCAGCGTTGCCACGTCGCCCAGTTGCAGATAGGCGCGGCGGGTTTGGCCGCCCGCTTCGTCCATGGGCAAATTAATGGGCAGTTGTTTCATCGCCTCCATGTCGTTGCGTAGCCGCTCGGGCAGGCGGACGATGATGTCGAAGCGCCGGTCGCCCTGAAACAGCACCCCGGCTTCCCTGCCGCCCACCGCGATGGCGATCGCTTCCTGCACGTCCCCGACATTCACGCCCAGGCGCGCGGTCTTCTCGCGGTCGATATGAATGGTCAGCATCGGCAAGCCCGTGGTTTGTTCGACCTTGACATCGGCGGCGCCGGGCACCTTTTCCAGCACCTCCGCGATCTCATCGGCGGTGCGGTTCATCGTGTCCATGTCGTCGCCGAACACCTTGACCGCCACGTCGCTGCGCACGCCGGAAAGCAGTTCGTTGAAGCGCATCTGGATCGGCTGGGTGAACTCGTAATTGTTGCCGGGCACCTTGGCCACCGCCGCTTGCATGGCTTCGACCAGATCGGCCTTGCTGCGCTTCGGATCGGGCCATTCCGATTGCGGCTTCAGCATGACGAAGTTGTCCGCGACGTTGGGCGGCATCGGGTCGGTCGCGATCTCGGCTGTGCCGAGCTTGGCGAAAATCCGGTCGACCTCCGGAAACTGCTTGATGGTTCGCTCCAGTTCGGTTTGCATCTCGATCGCCTGCGACAGGCTGGTCCCCGGAATGCGCAAGGCATGGAGCGCGATATCGCCCTCGTTGAGGCTCGGCACGAACTCGCTGCCCATGCGCGTGGCAAGCAATCCACTGAGGACCACGGCGACCATCGTGACCGTCAGTACCAACGGCTTGTTGAGCATCGCAAAACCGAGCATCGGGGCATAGCCGCGCTTGGCCCATCCCATCAGGCGGTTTTCCTTTTCGCTGACCTTGTTGCCGATCAGCAGCGCCACAGCGGCGGGAATGAAGGTGACCGACAGGATCATGGCGCCCAGCAAGGCGGCCACCACGGTGAAGGCCATCGGGTGGAACATCTTGCCCTCCACGCCGGTGAGCGCGAAGATCGGCAGGTACACCACCATGATGATGAGTTGGCCATACAGCAGCGGCCGGCGCGCTTCCCGGGCCGCCGCGAACACCTCGTGAAAGCGTTCGTTGCGGGTCAAGGCCCGGCCTGCTTTGGATTGCGCATGGGCCAGCCGCCGCACGCAGTTCTCCACGATCACCACGGCGCCGTCGATGATGATGCCGAAGTCCAGCGCCCCCAGGCTCATCAAATTGGCACTGACCTTGTTGCTGACCATGCCGGTGAAGGTGAACAGCATGGAAAGCGGAATCACCATCGCCGTAATGATCGCCGCGCGGATGTTGCCGAGGAAAAGGAACAGAATCACGATCACGAGGATCGCGCCTTCGATCAGGTTTTTCTTGACCGTGTCGATCGCCTTGTCCACCAGTATCGTGCGGTCGTAGACGGTCTGGGCGACCACGCCTTCGGGCAGCGTGCGGTTGATCTCTTCCAGGCGCTTGGAGACGGCCTGGGAGACCGTGCGGCTGTTCTCGCCGATCAGCATGAACACGGTGCCGAGCACCACCTCGCGCCCGTTCTCGGTCGCGGCGCCGGTGCGCAATTCCTTGCCGATGCCGACTTCGGCCACATCGCGGATGCGGATTGGGACGCCCTGCCGGCTACTCACGACAATGTTGCCGATGTCGGCGATGTTGGCGACCTGGCCCGGCGCGCGGATCAGATACTGCTCGCCGCGCTTTTCGATGTAACCGGCGCCGACGTTGGCATTGTTGCGCTCGATCGCGGCGACCAGATCCTGCAAGGTCAGGCCGTGGGCCACCAGCCGGTCGGGCAAGGGCGCGACCTGGAACTCCTTGGCGTAGCCGCCGATGGTGTTGATCTCGGTCACGCCGGGCACGTTGCGCAGTTGCGGCTTGATGATCCAGTCCTGGATCTCGCGCAGATCGGTGGGGGTGTAGGGCGTGCCGTCGGCCTTGCGCGCGCCTTCCCTCGCCTCGACCGTCCACATGAAAATTTCTCCCAGGCCGGTGGAGATCGGTCCCATGCCGGGCTCGGCGCCTGCCGGCAATTTGCCCTTGGCCTGCTGGATGCGCTCGTTGACGAGCTGGCGCGCGAAGTAGATATCGGTGCCGTCCTTGAAGATGACCGTGACTTGCGACAGGCCGTAGCGCGACAGCGAACGGGTCTGCTGCAGACCGGGCAGGCCGGCCATGACGGTCTCAATGGGGAAGGTAATGCGCTGCTCGGCTTCGAGCGGCGAATAGCCGGGCGCGGCGGTGTTGATCTGCACCTGGACGTTGGTGATGTCGGGAACGGCATCGATCGGCAACTTCTGGTAGTTATAAACGCCCAGCGCTGCCATGCCGAGCACCATCAGCAGCACCAGCCAGCGCTGGTCGATGGAAAAACGGATGATTTTTTCGAACATGGTGTGATCTTTCCTTCTAGAGGGCGGCGTCGCCGCGTTCGCCGGAGCGGATACGCAGCACGTCTGCAAGTTCGGAAACCGCAATCAATCCGTCGCCGGAATGGCCTGTGTAGGCAGCGGCGCGAATGGCTTCCACGACCTTGGGCGCCAGCTCGTCCGGGCAGAACACCATTAAGGTCAACCGGTCGTGGGTGTCCGGGTTCCACTCGGTGGGCGCGAAGGCATGGTGCGGCCCCTGTCCGCGGGAGTGGCCGCGCGACGGAAAGAGCGTGAATCCGGGTAGATGCTCCAGACCATGCAGGGCATGTTCGATCTGTTCCAGTCGATGCGGCCGCACAATCGCGACAATCTGTTTCATGGCGGTCTCCTAGTGGTCGTGGCTCGCGCCGGATTTGCCGAGGTCGGCCTTGATGAGGAAGCTGTTCTTCGCGGCGTATTGCTCGCCCGCGTTAAGCCCATTGATGACTTCGGTGAATTTGCCGTCGCTGCGCCCCAGTTCCACGGGCCGCGCTTCGAAGTTGTCGCCGTAGCGGCCGAACACGACGGTCCAGTCGCGCACGGTCTGGATCGCCTCGGCAGACACCGCCACCGGCACTTCGACCTCGCCGGCCACCAGTTCGATGTTGACCGGCAGCCCTGGACGCCAGACGCCTTTCGGATTGGGCAGCACGATGCGGGCCTTCGCGGTCCGGGTCTGCTCGCCCACCAGCGAACCGACGTAGGAGACGGTGCCGCTGCTCTGGGATTCGAACGCGGTCGCCTTGACCGTGGCTTTCTGGCCGATTTTCACGGTATTGAGGTCTTTGGCGTAAATCGTCATTTCCGCCCACACCGTAGACAGGTCGGCGACCACGAAAATGGTGGCGTCTTCCTTCACCGTTTCGCCCAGCGAGAGATTCTTCTCGACCACCACGCCGCTGATCGGCGCGCGAATCTCGTAGCGCGTCAGGTTGCCGCCGCCGCGCAGTTCGCCCCCAAAAGAGGCCAGTTTCTGGCGCGCGTTCTGGGCCGCGATCTCGGCTTCCTGCATGGCAGCCTGCGCTTGCAGGTAATCCTGCTCGGCTGAGATTTTGTCTTCCCACAGTTTTTTCTCGCGCGCGAACGTCGTGCGCGCCAGCGTCAGGCGTTTTTGCGCGGCGAGCAGTTCGCTGCGTTGATCGGCCAGCGCCGGGCTGAAAATCACAGCGAGCACCTGCCCCTTTTTGACTGGGTCGCCGGCGTTGGCCGCGACCGATTCGACGACGCCGGTCAGGCGCGGCACGACGATTACCTGACGGTCTTCGTTGAAGCGGATTTCGCCGATCAGTTGCAGCGCGCTCTGGATGCGCGCAGGGCCTGCGGTCAGCACCTCGACATTGTTTTGTTTAAGCTGCTGATCGGACATCGCCACCCGCGCCTCGGCCTGGTCATAGCCAAATTGATAAGGCTTATTGCCGTACTGCGCGGCGATACCTACTTTGAACGAATGCGGCTCTTCGACTACGGCATCGCCCTTCAGATAATCGTTTTCCTTGGCGAAGCGGAACACCTGCGGGGCGCGGCCGAGGCGGTCGAGGGTGATCGTGATCCGGCTGGCCGCCGGGTCGAGCGGCTTGCCGCTCAGGTAAGTGTAGACGCGAAACTGCGGTTCGACGTTGGTCTCGAAGATCGTCACCTCGACTCCGTAATCGCCCTGGGTGAATAGCTTGCCGCCGTGCGGGCCTTTCTGCGGAGCAGCGGCGCCGGCGTGATCCTTGTCGTCAGCATGGCCGTCTTTTGCTTCCTCGCCGTGAGGTTCAGCATCGGCATGGCCAGCGGCCTCGCCGTGCGCATCGCCCTCCATCTGCGGTTTGCCGGTACCGAGGATCAGCGCCGCGAGTAGCGCGCCGACCGCCAGAACGACGGCAATGGCCAGAGCCTGTTTCTTGTTCAGATTGAATTTCATGTTGAGTTCCTACGGTTGGGTGGCAGCGGGTGCCAGAGGTGTATCGCCAAGAATGCGCTCGATTTCGGCAGCGGATCGGTGCGCTTCGGCCAGCGCACGCAGGCTTTGCGACCGGGCCTGAAACAACGTGCGCTGCGCATCGAGCACGTCGAGGAAGCTGAATTTGCCGAGTTCAAAGCCCCGTGTCGCGGCGTCCAGGGCGCTTTGCGCGCCCGGCAGAATGTCCCGCCGCAGCGACTCCGTCTCCTGGCGTGCGATATTCAGCCGCTCGTATGCAACAGCCAGTTCGTTGGACAGACGGATATCGGTGGCGGACAGTTCGTCCCGCGCCTTGTCGGTGCGGTGCAGCGCTTCCAGCAGGTTGCCCTGATTGCGGTCGAATACCGGGATCGGCATCGATACGCCGAGAATCGCCTGATTGAGCCCCAATTCTTCGTTGCGCCGGGCGCCCAGACTGACGGTCACGTCCGGAACGCGCCGGCTGCGCTCGATCTCCGCCAGCGCTTGCCGGCGGTCGACCTCGACCCTGGCCCGCAGCAGGTTGGGCGAGGCGGCGAGGCGGCTGTTGAGATCGGCCAGCGCGGGCAGCGGCGGCAGGGCTTCCGGATCGCCCTCGGCGCGCTCGAAACGGGGCGTCGGGTCGCCCCAGGTGCCGGCGAGGCGCTTGCGCGCAGTCGCCAGTTCGCTGCCAGCCAGCGTCAACTCGACCCGCACGCCGGCTTCGGCCACGCGCGCCCTGGTCTCTTCGACCGGCGATACCTTGCCGGCGGCGACCCGCCGCGAAGCGGCGCTGGTTGCGCGTTGCGCGAGCTCGACCGAGGCCTGGGCGAGGCGCAGACGTTCCTGCGCCACGAGCACGTCATAAAAGGCGGCCACCACGGCCGCACGAATTTCGGCGCGCTTGGCATCCAGTTCCGCCGTCGCGGCATCGCGGCCCCGCCCGGCGGCATCGATCCTGGCCGCGCGTTTGCCGCCGAGTTCGATCGGCTGATTCAACTGCAGCGTGGTGGTTCGCGTCGCCCTGCGCGTATCTTCAATGAACGCCGAAACCTCAGGGTTCCGGCGTACTTGCGCCTGAATGATCGTCGCTTCGAGCGCCTCCAGTTCGCGCTTGGCGGCCGACAGCGCCGGGTTGGCGCCAAACGCCAGTTCCAGCGCCGCCTTCAGGGAGAGCGGAGTCGTTGACGCTTTATCCGAAGGTGTATCCCCTGGGACAGCGGCTTTACGAATCCGGCCTGCCCCTTGCGGGTAGAACGGGCCCGCCGGTTCGGTGGCGCGCGGCGCGCCGACAGTGCTCGGCTCAACCGCGCCGCTGCGCACGGCATCGGGTATTTGTGCAAATGAGGGATTGAAAAACAGCGCCGCCAACCCAAGCGGCAATAGACGTCTTCGCATCGAATTCTCCAGAAATAAAAGGATGAATCCGGCGAAACGGAACCGCGCGGGCTACACGCGCGTGCTAGTGATGTGTGACTCCGTCCCGCCGTATCAGGCGAGAGCGCGCCACTTGGGACGTTCGGGTCTGTCCAGTGCGAGAGAAGAACAAGCCGCATCGTCGCATCGCAACGCGGGCTGGGTGGGGGGAATAGAAGCGTGGAAAGCAGCCTCGTTCATGATGCCCAGGAAACCAGCCATATGGCAGTGATCGTGCCCGAGGTTGAATTTCTCGGGCTGCTTGTCTGGGTCGGGTTTTGCGGAAAACGCTTTGTGCTCATCATCGTGATGGCCGAAGTGCTGTGCGGCTTTGTCCTGCTCGTGCCCGCAATACTCAGCCACCGCAGCCCAGGATATCTGGGTCGGGAGCAGGCACAGCATGATGAGCACGAGGAAGCGTCGCATGGCCAACATTCTAGCTGTTCCAGTCTCACCTGAGCAATGCTTTAGCAGAATGGGATTATCAAAACTGTGGTTTACAGGATGTTGTTGTTCGCACACATGGGCTAGTTCCGCGCTGGAGATTGAATCCTGCGAATGTGAAAAGTCGATACAACAAACGCTCTCTTCGCTACGCGCCGGTTAGATTTTGAACGGCAGCTCCGACCAATATTGTGCTGAAAAACCCTTTGGAGGCGGTTTGCGGCAGAGTTTTGGGGGTCTTCAAACCATCGACTCATTCACGATCGTTGAATGTGGGCAATTCTGAAGGGCCGACTTTTTTGGAAGACATGGCAGCCAAGGCGTCGTAGGAGTTTTTCAACACAATACAGCGGTAAGCAGATATTCCTGCTCGCTCAGGGAACTGGAACTGTGGGCCAACAGCAGTCATTCACGTGAGGCGGGATGTGCAAATCCGGCTGGAAAGAAGGAAAGAGCGAATAGCTATGGAAGGTTACCTTCTCAGTGCCGGAATGCGGCCACGAAACAAGATCGCCATCAGTGCGAGACCGCTGAATGCTGCCCCAGCGATGAACGTCTGCGATGCGCCGAAGCGATCCCACAGCAGGCCAGCTAGTACGCTGGCCACAAGCATCGCCATGCCACTTACCAGATTGAAGAAACCGTAGGGTGACAAACCGCGTCCTTTTCCAAATCAAGGAACAAATCCTATCGACCTGGGCTGCGTGCTCAATCAGACTTTTTCTCCTGCCACCAGCAACAACCCGCCCCATGGCAATACTTTGGGCACACCTTGCTCCAACCAGGTGGCGCAGCCCGTTCCTGAAGGTATAAAAATGGCCGAGCGCAGCTTCAAGTTTCGTACCGGCAAGTTGGAGAACAGCGCGCGCACTTCTTGTGCGGAATGCCAGCGGGCGCCGCGATAGGCACCGCTGCCGCCACCCCTGCCCTTTTGTCGATACAACAGACTGTCCCGATTGAGCCAGCCGATGGCGAAGCGGCGGCGCGCCACCCGCACGCATTCGGCCACGGCTTGCCGTTCATCGTCCACAAAACACAGTGCAGCGATGGACAGGACGTGATCAAAACTGGCATCCTCAAAAGGGAGCGCGCGTGCATCGCCTTCAACCCATTTCAGGTTTGGATTGCTGTGCGCGCGGGCAAAATTCAGCCAGTCCGGATTGGGGTCGAGTCCGGTTGCATGTAAACCATCCGCCGCGGCACGACGCGTAAACCAACCGGTGCCGCAACCGACGTCGAGCAGACTGTCGCCCGCTTGTGCCGCCAGTTGCCTGGCAGCCAATGCATATTCCGTTTCGCCGATCCAGCGCCCGCGCGGGGTGACGTACCAGGCTTCGTAGTCGGCGGGGTTCATGGCGTCAGCGACTTCCATGCACCGATCAATGCTTCGGCCGCCAGTTCTATTTCTGTCTCGGTCGTGAAGCGGCCCAGATGTCGGTGGGCGATGGATTTGGGTACCACATCGGCGATACCCACCCGAAACGGGAACATCCTTTCCTCCTAGCGGCCGTTCAGGGCTTCCTTCAATTCCGCGCTCACCTGGAAGAGTTCCTCGGCGTAGGACAGGACCAGCCGCCCGGTGTCTGTCAGTTCCAGCCTCCGCCCAGTGCATCGGAACAGCGCAACCCCCAGCCGTTGTTCGAATATCGATAATTGGCCTGACAGCGTCTTCGGCGTGAGCTGCAGCTTTTCCGCAGCGCGATTGACTGCCCCGGCCTTGGCCACGGCAAAGAAACAATGCAGGCGCTTGAAATTGAGTATGGCGGGTTTTTCATGAATCGAAAAAACCGAGTTAATCATCACGATAATACGAATTTATCTTATTCATTGATGGTCTTAGGATGGAGTCTCGTTCAACCATGAAAAAGGAAACGGCCATGAAAATGGATATTCAAAGTCAGGGGTTCACTCTCACAGACGGGCTGCGCAACTATGTCATGAAGAATCTGTCGTATGGCCTGAGCCACGGCGATGAGGCCATCACTCGAGTGATCGTGCGGCTGTCCGACATCAATGGCCCGCGCGGCGGTGCCGACAAGCGATGCTTGATCGAGCTGCGACTCAAAGCAGCACCGGCGGTCGTCATCGAAGACACCGAAGCTGATCTTTACGTTGCCATCGACCGCGCCGCCGACCGCGCCGGGCGCACGCTGGAGCGGCGCTTGGCGCGACAGCGTGAATTCGCGCCGACCTTGCCTGTCGCAGAGGTGGATGCGGACTGGGTTGACGGGTTACCGGGCGCATCGCAGCCATAACTGAATCGACCAATCCGAAATCTTTTCTTTCAAACACAGGAGACTGAAATGAACCATCCTGAAGCCCAAGCCATCTCCCTGCCGCACAGCGGCGCAGAAGCCCTCTTTGCCAGCAACAAGGTGGTTCGCAATACCTACATGCTGTTGTCGATGACGCTACTGTTTGCCGCAGTCACTGCCGCAGCGTCAGTGGCGCTCAACCTGCCGCACCCCGGCATCATCATCACCCTGGTTGGCTACTTCGGCCTGCTGTTCCTCACCTCCAAGTTCCGTGACAGCGGTCTCGGTCTGGCCTTCGTGTTCGCGCTCACGGGCTTCATGGGCTACACGCTGGGGCCAATCCTCAACAACTACCTAGCCCTGCCCAACGGCAGCCAGGTTGTGATGATGGCGATGGGCGGCACTGCAGCCATCTTCCTCGGGCTGTCGGCGTATGTAATGACCACCCGCAAAAACTTCAGCTTCATGGGGGGCTTCCTCGCCGTTGGTATTCTGGTGGCGTTCCTCGCAGGGCTCGGCGCGATATTCTTCGAAATGCCCGGCCTCTCGCTGGCAGTGTCGGCCATGTTCGTGCTACTGATGTCCGGCCTCATTCTGTATGAGACAAGCAACATCATTCACGGCGGTGAAACCAACTACATCATGGCCACTGTCACCCTGTTCGTGTCGATCTTCAACCTCTTCACCAGCCTGCTGCACTTGCTGGGTTTCATGAACAACAGTGACTGATGTGGCTTTTCTCGCCGCGCTATCGCTGAACCAGAACCCGGCCACAGCATCTGCGCGCGCCCTGGTATACGGGGGGACGCGTTTCGCTGAATTTCGCTCTTCCCGGCACCCACGGAGGTGAGGTCGGCATATTACTGAAAGCCTGGAACACGCATAGATGAGTACGAATATGAATGCACTCCCGGACAGCAACAGACGCCAGTGGCTACGCGACTGGATCGAGCAGCCGCGCGTGCAGCACTTCATCATCGCCCTGATCCTGATCAACGCGGTGCTGCTCGGCCTGGAGACCTGGCCCGCCGCGATGACGGTGGCGGGCGGGCTGATCCTGGCGCTGGACCGGGCCATCCTCGTTGTGTTCGTGGTGGAGATCACATTGCGCCTTTACGTCCACCGGCGCGCCTTTTGGCGCGATCCCTGGAGCGTGTTCGATTTCATCGTGGTCGCCATCGCCCTGCTGCCGGCCACCGGCCAGCTCGCTGTACTGCGGGCGCTGCGGGTATTGCGCGTGCTGCGGCTGCTGACCATGGTGCCGTCGATGCGGCGGGTGGTGGGCGCATTGCTGGGGGCGGTTCCCGGGTTGATGTCCATCGGCCTGGTGCTGCTGGTCATCTATTACGTGTTTGCGGTGATCGCCACCAATCTGTTCGCCGCCGACTACCCGGAATGGTTCGGCCACTTGGGCCGCTCGTTCTATACCCTGTTTCAGATCATGACCCTGGAGAGCTGGTCGATGGGCATCGCCCGCCCGGTGATGGAAAACTTCCCCTACGCCTGGGCCTTCTTCGTGCCCTTCATTCTGGTGGCGACCTTCACCATGCTGAACCTGTTCATCGCCATCATTGTCAACGCCATGCAGACCTTCAGCGAGAATGAAAAGCAGGAGACGGTTTCGGCGGTCGAGCACGCCCGCGATCACATCGAAGCCGATCTGCATGCCGAAGTTCGGGCCATGCGCGAAGAAATCCGTGAACTGAAGACGCTGCTATCGCAGGCCATGCCCATTCGCCCGAATGATCGCGCAGGATCCTGATTTCCGTGTTGCAAACGAAAAATGAATTCCGCCATGAATGACACCGCAGCTGCATCTCCCAAAGCCCCCAATCAGCTGATTGAACTGCTGGTCAACATCGTCATCCCCTCCGTCATCCTGATGAAATTCAGCGGACCGGAGGACCTGGGCGCCGTCAACGCATTGCTGCTGGCGCTGGCTTTCCCGCTGTTCTGGGGCGCGCGGGATCTCGTCACGCGGCGCAAGGTCAACCTGTTCGCCGCCCTGGGCCTGGTCAGTATTCTGCTTACCGGCGGCATCGGCCTGCTGCAACTCGACACGCAATGGCTGGCGGTCAAGGAAGCAGCCATTCCCGGACTGATCGGACTGGCCGTGGTCGTCTCCGCCTACACCAGCAAGCCGCTGGTGCGGGTGCTGTTGTTCAGTCCGGCGCTGATGAACGTCGAGCGGATACAGGAAAACCTCGATCAGCGCGGCAATACTGCAATTTTCGAGGCACGCCTGAAGGCCGCTACCTGGATGCTGGGCGGCTCATTCTTCTTCTCTTCCGCCATGAATTATTTCCTGGCCACCTGGATCGTTGTCAGCCCAGCCGGCACGCCAGCCTTCAACGAAGAGCTGGGCCAGCTGACCTTGTTGAGCTATCCCATGATCGCGTTGCCGTCCATGCTGATCATGATGTTTGTGCTGTATTTCCTGGCGCACACGATCAAAACACTCGCCGGGCTGAAGCTGACGGAAGCGATCAGGCACTGAACCACCGGAAATTTTTGGATACCCTCATTGCATGACATGAAAGGGCAACAAGCATGAACAGCAAACCTGAACGCGACGTGGAAAAAGCCTACCCCTTGCCGGAGTTCATTGCGAAGTTGCGGCGCCTGGCCGATGCGCTCGAACAGGGCGAGCGCTTTGAAATCCAGATTGCGGGTGAAAGAATCTCGGTGCCGGTGCGGGCAATCTGCAACATCGAGCACGAACGCGAAGGCGAGTCCGAAGAAATCGAATTCCAGATTAAATGGGAGAACCCGCAATGAACCCTGCACAGCAGAAAAACATCCTCGCCATCGCCCTGTATGCCGCCTTCGCCGACGGCGCCAAGCACGACCGCGAGCGCGAGGAAATCCGCCGCATCGCCGAATCCCTGGGCACCGATACCGGCGCCCCTGATCTGGCCCGGCTCTATCAGGATGTGCTGCTCAAGCGCATCAGCCTGGAAGCGGCTGTTGCCGCGCTGGTTGACCCCGGCGAACGCCAGTTGGCCTATGAAATGGCGGTGTGCGTGTGCGATGCCGATGGTCGTCAGAGCGAGGCCGAGCAGCGCTTCCTGAATGAACTGAAAGCCCTGCTCAAGCTCGATGCGGGTGAGGTCGCCGCGTTCGAGCGCGAGGCCGACGTCATTGTCGAACTGTCCGAAGCCGCCGCGCCTGCTACAGTCGCCGCTGCTGCTGCAACCGGTGCGGTGGTGGCAGCCCAGGCGAACATGTCCGAAGCGGAACTGGACAAGTCCATCCTCAACTATGCCCTGCTCAACGGTGCGCTGGAACTGCTGCCGCAGTCGTGGGCGTCGATGGCCATCATTCCGCTACAGATCAAGATGGTCTACGCCATCGGCAAGGCCCACGGGGTCAGCCTCGACCAGGGCCACATCAAGGAATTCATCGCCGCCGCCGGGGTCGGCCTCACCTCGCAGTATCTCGAACAGTTCGGCCGCAAGCTGCTGGGCGGCCTGCTCGGCAAGGCGGCCGGCAAGACCTTCGGCAATATCGGCGGCGCCGCCACCGGCATGGCCTTTTCCTTCGCCACCACCTACGCGCTGGGGCAGCTCGCCAAGCGCTATTACGCCGGCGGCCGGGTGATGAACACGCAGGTGCTGCGCGATACCTTCCAGAATCTGCTTGGCCCGGCCAAGCAGATGCAGACGCAATACCTGCCGCAGATTCAACAGAAGGCCAGCACGCTCGACATGGGCAGCGTCATGTCCATGGTGCGCGGTGCCTGACGACCCTGCGGTTATTTTCTCCGCTCAACCGGATAATTTCCAAGCTATACACAGCACAGAACAAGGAGAAAAGACCATGGGTGCATGGCATGAGATATGGAATACGGTGCGATCGGAGTTCTCCGACATCCCGGATGTGGCACAGATGACCGTTATCACACTGCGCCTCCTGGTTGCTGCAGCCCTTGGTGGACTGCTGGGGTACGAGCGCGAGCTGAGGGGAAAAAGCGCGGGAGTGCGAACGCACATGCTGGTTGCCGTCGGGGCAGCGCTCTTCGTCCTCGTTCCCCAGCAAGCCGGGGCATCGCTTGCAGACATAAGTCGAGTGATGCAGGGCTTGATCGCTGGCGTGGGGTTCCTCGGGGCTGGCGCCATCATTATGGGAAACAGACAGGTGTCAACCAGTGGGCTGACCACGGCGGCAGGCATATGGTTGACGGCGGCAATCGGCGTGGCCGCAGGAATCGGGCGGGAAGCGACAGCCGTTCTGGCTACTTTTATAGCCCTGTTAATCTTCATCGTAATTCCCTGGGTCGTACGATTAATCGCTGGCGAGCGAAGGAAAAAAGTCTGATGCGGGCTCTTGGGCAAGGTCTTCGGCAATATCGGCGGCGCGGCCACCGGCATGGCCTTTTCCTTCGCCACCACCTACGCCCTGGGCCAGTTGGCCAAGCGCTATTACGCCGGCGGCCGGGTGATGAATACGGCCATCCTGCGCGACACCTTCCAGAATCTGCTCGGCCCGGCCAAGCAGATGCAGGCGCAATACCTGCCGCAGATCCAGCAGCTGCTGCTGGCCGGCCTGGTGTTAATCCCAGCGACCCGGCGCATGGGCATGAGGCTGGCGCCCTGGGCGGCGTTGCCGGGCCTGGCCTTTGCGCTGGCGGCGCCTGACGCTTACACGCTCGATCTGCCCTGGCTGCTGCTGGGCAGCCGTTTCGGCCTGGACGAAACCGGGCGCTTGTTTCTGCTGTTTACCGCCTTGTTGTGGCTGGCGGCGGGACTCTACGCCCGCAGCTATCTGGCGGACGACCCGCGCCGGCATGTCTTCACCGCCTTTTTTCTGGCCACCCTGAGCGGCAACCTGGGCGTGTGCCTGGCCCAGGATGCGGCCAGTTTCTATTTCGCCTTCGCAGTCATGACCTTCTCTGCCTATGGCCTGGTGGTACACGAAAGTGATGTCGAGGCGCGGCGGGCCGGGCGAGTCTATCTCGTCATGGCGGTGCTGGGCGAGGCGCTACTCATCGCGGGTCTGTTCCTGCTGGCGGGGGCGGCGCAAACCCACTTGCTGCCGGAAATGACGCAGACGGCGGCAATGGAGGTACCCGGCCTGACCTATGGCTTATTGTTTCTGGGCTTCGGCGTCAAGGCCGGGGTACCGTTGCTACACATGTGGCTGCCGCTCGCCCACCCGGTAGCGCCCACACCAGCCAGCGCAGTACTCTCCGGGGCTATGATCAAGGCAGGATTGCTAGGCTGGCTGCGCTTCCTGCCTCTGGGCGAGGTGGCTATGCCGGAACTGGGAACGGTGATGTTGAGCATGGGCCTGTTCGCGGCCTTTTTCGGGGTCGTGGTCGGGCTGGCACAACGCCAGCCGAAAACGCTGCTGGCCTATTCCAGCATCAGCCAGATGGGCTTCATGACCCTGGCCGTGGGCGCCGGCCTGCTGTTGCCGCAGGCCTGGCCGCTGCTGCTGCCGGCGATCGGCCTCTATGCCCTGCATCATGGTCTGGCCAAGGGTGCCCTGTTCCTGGGCGTGGGGGTGGCGCAGCGGTTCGGCCGCAACAGCTGGGTGATGGCAGGCCTGCTGCTACCCGCCCTGGCCCTGGCCGGCGCGCCGTTCACCAGTGGGGTGCTCGCCAAGACGCAATTGAAGACCGCCCTGGCGGGTCTGCCCGCGCCTTGGCCGGAACTGCTGGCCTGGACGCTGCCCCTGGCCGCCGTAGGCACGGGTCTGCTCATGGCCCGCTTTCTATTGCTGACACCTCGTGGAAGCAAGCAGGACGACGCTGCCGGCCTTTTGCCATCTTGGCTGGCATTGCTGGCAGCAATGCTGGCACTGGTCTGGATGCGGGTCGATTCCGGCACCGTGGCGGCGGTAATGTCCGGGGCGGGCTTGGCGTCCGCGGCTTGGCCGGCGCTCGCCGCCGCGCTCCTGGCCTATGCTGCCTGGTGGCTCGGATGGCGCGGCCCGGCCATCCCCCCGGGGGATGTGCAGGTGTGGCTGGAACGGGCGGGGTCGGCTTGGTGTCGTGTGCCCATGCCGAAGCTTGCCTGGCCGCGACGAAGGATTTTCGGCGCGCACAAAGGGCTTACCCGGCCTGCGCGGCTGGAGGCAAGCCTCTTCGCCTGGCCGCTAGCGGGCGCCTTGTGGCTACTAGCGCTGGTTGCCCTGGCGGGCGCGCTGCTGCTGTTATGATTTGTCCAACCGCCACCCATCATAAATAAAACTATGAACGGCGCCTTCCAGGAAATCGCTCTGCTTCTTGCCGCCGCCGCCGCCATCGGCGCGCTGGCGATCCACCTGCGCCAGCCGCTGATCCTGGCCTACATCGTGGTGGGGATTCTGGCCGGGCCGGTGGCCTTTGGTTGGGTCACCGCGCACGATCCGCTTGACCTGCTGGCCCAGGTTGGCGTGGCGGTGCTGCTGTTCACCGTCGGCCTCAAGCTCGACCTGCACCTAGTGCGCCGCCTCGGTGCGGTGGCGTTGGCGACCGGGCTGGGACAGCTTACCTTCACCATCCTGTTCGGCTACCTGCTTGGCCTGGCACTGGGCATGGACCACCTCAAGGCGATTTACGTGGCGGTGGCGCTGACCTTCTCCAGCACCATCATCATCGTCAAACTGCTGTCAGATAAAAAGGAACTCGACTCCTTGCACGGACGCATCGCGGTGGGCTTCCTCATCGTTCAGGACATCGCGGTGGTCGTCGCCATGATGACCATGAGCAGCCTGAACATGGTTGAGGCAGGCGGGGTGGCCGCCACGCTGGGCATGATCGCACTGAAACTCTCCGTGGCCGGCCTGCTGCTGGCCGTCGCCATGCGTTACTTGCTGCCACGTCTGCTCGATCTGGTGGCTCGCTCGCAGGAACTGATGCTGCTGTTCGCCATCGCCTGGGGCGTGGCTCTGGCCACGCTGGGCGAGGCGATTGGGTTCAGCAAGGAAGTGGGGGCCTTTCTGGCCGGGTTCTCGCTCGCCACCTCACCCTACCGCGAGGCCATGAGCAGCCGCCTCAACCCGGTGCGCGATTTTTTGCTGCTGTTTTTCTTTATCGATCTGGGGGCGAAGCTGGAATTCCAGGCCTTCGAGGGGCAAATCCTGTCTGCCATGGTGCTCTCCGCCTTTGTATTGATCGGCAACCCCCTGATTGTCATGGCCATCATGGGATATATGGGATATCGCAAACGCACCGGATTCATGGCCGGCCTCACGGTGGCGCAGATCTCCGAATTCTCCATCGTCTTCATCGCCATGGGGGTGACGCTGGGCCATGTCGGCGGCGATGCCCTTGGCTTGGTGACGCTGGTGGGACTGGTCACCATCAGCGTTTGCACCTACATGGTGTTAAACGGCCAGCCCTTGTACGAAAGGCTGAAGCCATGGCTCAGGGTGTTCGAGCGCAGGACGCCGTTCCGCGAAAGTGCGGCGGCGGGAGAAACCGAAACTGTTCCGGAGATCATCGTGTTCGGCCAGGGGCGTTACGGCGGACGGTTGATGCGGCGTCTGCACGAGCAGGATGTCGCCACGCTGGGCGTGGATTTTGACCCTGAAGCGGTGCGCCTCGCCCGCCGCCACGGCCTGGACGTGCGTTTTGGCGACGCCGAGGACGCGGAGCTGCCCGCCACCCTGCCACTGGGGCAGGCGCGCTGGGTGGTCAGCACCTTGCCCGATGCCAACATCAATCGCGCCCTCATCGCCGCGTTACGCGCGCATGGCTACACCGGCCGGGTAGCGGCTGCCGCGCACAATGAGGCGGATGCGGATGCTCTGAAGCAGGCCGGGGCTGAACAGGTATTCCATCCCTATTACGATGCTGCCGACTATGCGGCGGAGATGCTCGAAAACACCTTGCGGAGAAACCCGTCATGAAATCGATCGAAACCATCCTGGTTGCCACCGACTTTTCCCCTACTGCCAGTCGCGCCGAAGAACGCGCCGCGCTGCTGGCAGTTCAGCACAATGCCCGCCTCATCTTGCAACACTGTCTTCCCGGTCAGGCGATGAAACGTCTGCATGATCGTCTGTTGCTGAGGGATACAAAAACAGAAGCGCAATTGCATGACTATTTCGAAGGCAAGTTGCGCCAGCAGGCGGAAGAACTGGCCGGGCGCTGGAAGATCGACGTCACTCCTTTACTGACAGTAGGGCAACCCCACCGCGAGATCACCCGCATCGAGCGGGAAAACGGTGCCGATCTGGTGGTGCTGGGCGCGATGGGCGAGCACCCGGCACGTGAATTTTTCCTGGGTTCCACCGCCGAGCGGGTGGTCCGTGAAGCCGCCACGCCAGTACTGGTGGTCAGGAATGAAGTACGCGAACCCTACTCGCGCGTGCTGGTCGCGCTCGACCTGTCGGTGCACGGCCCCATCGTGGCACAGCTTGCCTATGACATCATCCCGACCGCCCGACTCAGCCTGGTCCATGCCTTCGAGGTGCCGTTCGAGGGCAAGCTGCATTTTGCCGGTGTCTCCGAGGACGAGATCCATCGCTATCGCCAAGAGGAACGCCAGCGTGCATTGAGCACGCTGCAGGCGCTGGCGGCTGATTTGAAAACACAGCCGGATATCCGGGTGGAACACGGAATGCCGGAAGCCGTAATTCCTGTGCTGCTGCGCGAGGCAGCGGCGGAACTGGTGGTAGCGGGCAAGCACGGCAGTTCGGAAATCATCGATCTGCTACTGGGCAGCATGACCAAGCATCTGATGCGGGAGTCGGGCTGCGATGTACTGGTTGTGCCTCCGGCGTTGGAGAGCAAGGCATGACGTGGACCGAGGCTGGACATTATGGGCTCATCGGATGCTCGACGCGGCTGGCGCTGTTCTGCACCGTGCTGCTAGCGGCTTATGCGGCTTATGCGGCTTATGCGGCTTATGCGGCTTTTGTGACGGCGACGCTGCCTCTTTGAGAATACGGCACTTGATTTGATGGAGAACGATATGCCTGGAAAAAACAGCGGCGATAAAGTCATCGGTTTTCTCAATCGGACAATCCGCCACGTCGCCATAGTGATCGCGGTGATCATGGTGATGGTAATTATCTGGGGCGTCGCCGACATTGTCTACGTGCTCTACCAGAGACTGATGCGGCCCCCCTTCATGCTGCTGGAGATCAAGGACATCCTGGCCACCTTTGGCGCTTTCATGGCAGTGCTGATCGCCATAGAGATCTACCACAATATCCTTCTCTACACGGAGGATCACCGCAATCATCGCCTCGCTGTGGAAATCGTGCTGGGCACCGCGTTGATGGCGATATCACGCAAGGTGATCGTGTTCGAATTCAGTGAGGTGAGCCCGGAATACCTTTACGGTTCGGCGGTGGTCACCCTCGCGCTGGTTATCGGCTACTACCTGATTGCGGTGCGTGGCGCCCCGCCTGCGCAGGACTCTCAAACCACGAGAGATGTTGATGGAAAACCCTGATTCCAGTCATGAATTAAACCCTGGACTATCGTCGCCGACGCGATGTTGGCGCGCTTTGACACCACGCTAAAGGGGCTGACCGATGCCGAAGCGCGGCAGCGGCTGGAATGCCACAGCCGCAACCGTCTCCGGGAAAAACCGCCGCACCCGGCTTGGATGAAATTACTCGACCAGTTCAAGTATCTGCTGGTGATCGTGTTGCTCGGCGCTGCGGTGCTCGCCGGGGCGATCGGCGACATCAAGGACGTGGTGGTGATCCTGATCGTGGTGGTGTTCAACACCTTCGTGCTGTCCCCGTGCATTGGGGGCCGGCACAGGGAATCTTCCACACCGTGGACTTGAGCCCACGCGAATGGATGATGGCCGTCGCCACCGCTGCCAGCGTACTGGTGCTGGAAGAGGTACGCAAGTTGGTGGCGAGCAGCTTCTCGAAGAGGGACTGAGACCATGTTCTCGATCCACGGTATCACCGGCCAGACTTTCCGCGGCACACTGGAGTACTTGATCCAGGTGCCGGGTGTGACGCCTTTACCTCCGCACGAGGCGTCAGCAGGGAGGGCGAAGAAATCGGCATCAAAACCGTTGAATCCGGCCGCGAAGCAGCCACCCAATCTAGCTACTAGCCAGTTGCAGGCCGTCGCGGCCTACTGCCGCATGCTGCCCCATGAACTGGAGCGCGACCGGCTCTATCACGCGTGGCAGGTGTTCACCAATGCCCCTTGTCGTTCCAGTCAGCAAGACGTTAAGAGTGGTATTGGCTGAGCGGCCGACCGCTGACGAATCCTCCTGACCGTCTCCTGTGAAGTGAGGATGAGACGTTGGCTGGTACCGAATTCGTGTTTTGCGACCGCATCAAACTGTGGTCGATTTCTGCCTGATGCGAGTGCTACCTCATAACGGACACTCGTACGCCAAACAGGCATACCACAACTGTCGGCTTTGGCCGATTATGTATAGACCCTGCCAGGCCTGCGGCCGGCGGCTTCCAGAGGTACACCGGCCGCCCAGAAACGCATTCCCCCACACTACGCCAATGGCTGAACCTGACCGATCTTTTTTTCTGGCAGGAGTGACCCGATCTTTCACTTTTTGTCAGGTCAAATTATCAGCTTCTACTCTTGAAAGCTTTTTAGTGATTTCCGCTAGTTCGTAAGTTGGCGCGCGCGATTGGGCCAGCCATTTTTAGCCCTTAACCAGTAAGCCGTTTCCCTTAAGTCCCCCGTATTCCTTTGTGTTCGCGTCTATTCAAGCGAACAAGCCCTTTCGGGTAAGTCCCTTGCCCCTTATTGGGCTTTTATTTTTTGGGCAACCGATCATTTTATCCATTTCAGATTTTATTTTCAGCAATCAATCAAAAAAACATTCAATTGATTTCCGCTGGAAGCGGGGTGAGCGCATCCCTAGCATTCACCCCATGGTTTCCCTCTCCTCCCCTTGGGTTGTTCTCCTGACGGCCCTTTTTTATACCCAAGCCCACGCCTTCTGTTTTGATGAGGCGGGGGCGATGTACGGGGTCTCGCCGCTATTGCTGAAGGCTGTGGCCCAAGTTGAGTCGAATATGAGACCGCATGCGGTTAACAGCACTCACACAGCGAATACGCAGTCTCAGGACATTGGGCTGATGCAGATAAATACCCGGTGGCTGCGGAGGAACCCTATCAAGTCACTCGGATACACCGAGGCCCACCTCTACGATGCCTGTACCAGCGTCAAGCTGGGTGCCTGGGTTCTGGCGAACAACTTCACTCGATATGGCGCTTCGTGGGAAGCGGTCGGTGCCTACAACGCGGCATGCACGCGACTTAAAGGGGATGCGTGCCGCCGCGCACGAAATGGCTATGCCTGGAAAGTCTACCGGGCAATGAGGAAATCCTCATGAAATGCATGTTCACATTGCTTGCCCTGGTCTGGGCAGGTTCGTCGATGGGTGCCGACTGGCAAGTGACGCAGTCCGATTCCATTAGCGCTTATGTCATGTGTCATCAAGGCGATTGCCCTGTAAGGACGGCGAAGGTGTTTGACCTGCCTGTAGCCGTCCCCATGCCCGCGAGGGAATCGGATAGCGCTGCTAAGCCGCTCGCTGTGAGCTCTTCTACTTCAGTTCGATTTGCGTTGGCCTCGGCTCGGCTCAGTCAGACCGAGAAAGCCAAGCTCAAGGCTTTTCTCAAACGGCATCGTGACGCGGGACGTTTTCTGATTCTTGGCAGCACAGATCAGGTAGGCAAGAAGCGATTTAACGAAACCCTGGCGTACAAGCGCGGGATGGCGGTCGCGGGTTTTATGCGCGCCAATGGAATCCCGAAATGGAATATCAAAGTCGATTCGCGATGCTGCATCGAGCATCCGCCCAGCACGAACCCTAACGCAAGACGTGCGGTGATCAGCATTAACGAATAGGGATTGGGAATGACAAAAAACACTACCGAACCGGGATACAAGGCAGTCCTCGTGCGCGAGGAAACCAAACTCAAGCTGCAGGCGCTTGGGAGAGCCCTTCCCAACAGGAACCTGTTCTTGGAAAGGCGGCTGGCCACAGCCGCCATTGAATACTGTCTGAACGATGGGACAGCGAGGCAAGCCATGCTGGATTTGGTGCGCCACATCGTGATGCGAGACCTTGAGACTGCTGAGACACCGGGACCATGAGACCCATCTTTCAATACACACGCTCAAGGAGAATCAAATGAAATTCATGAAAATGTTCAGCAAGAAACAAGTCGTTGTCAGCGGGCTTCTCTCCGCTCTGATGGTCAGCTCGGCATGGGCCACCACCGCCGGCGGTGGTGTGACCGGTACAGAATTCCAAGCCCTGTTCGACATGCTGGTGGGTTGGGCCGAAGGCTATCTGGGTAAAGCGCTGGCGATCGCCGCGTTCGTGGTCGGTGCGCTCATTGGCTTCGCCAAGTCTACCGCCATGCCGGCGCTGGTTGGCATCGTCTTCGCCATCGTGTTTGGCCTTGGCCCGACGATCATCAACGGCATGTTCGCCGCTGTGATTTAAGCGAAGCATCACCGGACTGAACAGCATGGCCAATCAAGATTCGCCAACGATCCCGACCCGCCTGGACGACCCTCCCAAGTTCATGTGGTGGGATTTCGATGTGGCCATGCTGTTCATGTCCTTCTTTGTATTCGGCCTCATTACAGGCTGGCTCGTGAGCTTCACGGTGTTCGGGTTGGTGATGGCCTGGCTTTACCGCAAAGCCAAATTCGGCCAGCACAGAGCTTATGGCATGCACCTGCTGTATTGGCATCTACCCGTCAGTCTGGGAATGAAGGCAACCCCGCCTTCGAGCATACGAGAGTTCATTGGCTGATGAGAATAGGCAAACTGAGCGGCCAAGTGGCCGTCACTCTCGGGGTGCGCAGATGGGCTGTGATGATGTTCGCCCTGTCGCAGATCGCATTGCTACTGATGTTGATCGCCTTCCTTACGCGAGGCGACACACACCGCGAAACACTGGTTCCACCGACGATCCACACAACATTCTGGATCGAGGATGACAAGGTTTCCAAAGAATATCTGATCGAGATGGGCGTGTTTTTGGCCCAACTCTACTTCGATGTGACGCCGCAGAACGTGGACTTTAATCACCGCACACTCAAGTCCTATATCGACCCCCGCTTCTACGGGAAGCTGGAAATCGAAGCCGGCGCTTATGCCCAAAAGATCAAGGCGGATAACGCCAGCACTTTCATGGCGATCGCGATGGTCATGCCGGACGAGGCAAAACAACGAATCGCTGTTCAGGGTGTGCTCAACACCTATCTGGGAGACAGCAAAACATCACAGGTGAACAAAACCTACGTATTTGAGTTTGGCCAACGCGGCGGCCGTGTGCTGCTGACCGGTATGAGAGAAGGTAAGAATGCTGCCCGACCGTTTGAAGAAATCACTGCTCCTTAGCCTGTTTTGCTTAGTTGCCGCGCCGTCCTCTCATGCTATGCAGGTAGTGGAAGGCATCGAGGGCAAGACCCTGTTCGTCAAGGTGAGTCTGAGAGACTTGAATCGCATCTCGATCGAGGGAGGCCGGGTTCGCCTGGTCAAGTCCGCCGACGACGGAATGCTCACTGGCAGCGCGGACGCCACCACCGGGCAGGCCTTAATCCTGCCATTGGTGAAGGATCCGTTCGGAGTGTTTGTGTTCAGTCAAAGCGGGAAAACCTACACGCTGGTGTTGCAGCCCCAGGACATTCCAGGGGAAACCATCGTGATCAAGGAAACGACTTCCCCTGCTTCTGTTGCAGCCAAGCCTGGCGAGATTGAACGTGCCGCCAGTTACCAGCAGGCGATCAAGAAAATGATTCAGGCATTGGCAGGTGAAGGTTTGCCGGAAGGCCTGGAGGAGAAGAAGACCTGGGAGGAAATCCGCCTCTGGAAAGGCTCGCGTTTTGCGCTGGAGCATGTTCTGACCGGACATTCACTGGTGGGTGAACAGTATCGCCTGTTCAACGTCAGCGACGCCCCGGTTCGGGTCGCCGAACAGGAGTTCTACAAAAAAGGCGTGCTGGCTGTGTCGGTGCGCGACTTGACCGTTGAGCCGGGTCGCAGCACCCAGGTCTTTGTGGTGAAACGGAACGAGGGGGTGCGGTAATGGCGAAAATCATACCCACCCTCAAGGCTTCGCCTGCCCGCAAGAAGCAACTCATGATGGCGGTCGGCGTCGGCGCCGTGATTGTCGGGGTGGCCTTGGCTGCGGCATGGTTCGCCGACTCCGGGAGTAATAAAACCGATCTGGCTCCTGTGGACAAGCCTGAACAGGTCAGCCTCATGGCTGTTCCTGGTCAGCAGCTGAACGACAAGGATGTTTGGCGGGCGAACGAAGCATCAAAGATCGAGGCGCTAAACAAGGAAATCGCTGCGATCAAGCAGAACATGGTGAATATCCCACAAAGTAGTGGTGGATCCATGCAAGGCACCGCCGGAGCGGGAATCAACGAAGTGCCGATGCCTCCCCCGGCAGCGGTAATTCAGCCCGGAGGCAATTTACGCCCGCTTCAACCCATGGGTTCGGCGGCATTGCCGCCCCCTCCCCCACCGCCTCCTGGAAGGCCTGGGCAGTTCGCACAGCCTGGAATGGATCCGAACGCGCCCATGCAGCCCGTGGTGAAGCGCGCGTTCACGCTCGAAGTTTCCGATTCGACGGTGGCTGCGCCTGCCGCACCGCAGGCGCAGCCACAAGCCGCCGGCATGTCGTCCCCTCCAGCCAAGGAAGAGAAGGCATCGGCTGAGAACTATCTTCCTGCCGGGACGTTCATGCGCGTGGTGTTACTGGCGGGTCTCGATGCGCCGACGGGTGGACAGGCACAAAACAATCCGCATCCGATTCTGATGCGGGTGCTCGATCCAGCCCAGTTGCCCAATCGCTACATGGCCGACATGAAGGATTGCGTGGTCACGGCCAATGGCTACGGCGACATATCTTCTGAGCGTGCATATATCAGGACGGATCGCCTGTCGTGCATCGACCAGAAAGGCGGGGCGGTCGACGTACCGCTTAAAGGGTATGTAGCCGGTGAGGATGGCAAGGCAGGGATGCGCGGAAGGCTGGTTTCCAAGCAGGGGCAGGCGCTGGCGAATGCCTTCCTCGCGGGGATTGGCTCAGGCATCGGGCAAGCGTTCAAGGAATCTTCGAGCACTGTATCGACCTCACCGCTGGGTTCCACCAGCACGGTGACGGACGGCAAGGAGTTGCAGGCTGGACTGGCATCCGGCGTTGGCAGCGCGATGTCACAGCTATCGAAGTATTACATCAAGCTGGCCGAGCAGGTTTTTCCAGTGATTGAAGTGGACGGCGGCCGCGTGGTCGACGTGGTGCTGACGCGCGGCCAGAGTATCGAGAGGCGGTAAAGAACATGAGACCCCAAACCCAAATGAAAACCCTGTTATCCCAACTGTTGATTCTGTCCTGCATGCCAGGATTTGCGATAGCTCAGGATGTGAAAGAAACCCCCGTTCTGCCTCCTCAAAACGTGATTACTGAAGCCGCAGCTACGGCCGTGACGGATGCCGGTGGAGCTGCACGTGCGAACGATCAGATCGCGGTCCAGCGCAATCTCCGGCTGATGTACCCGAAGACACGCTTCGGAACGATTTCCCCCACCCCGCTGCCGGGCATCTACGAAGTCGTGATGGGCCGCAATGTCGCTTTCGTGGAAGAGTCGGGGCGGTATTTCATTTTCGGGCGCATGTTCGACATGGAGAAGCAGGAGGACATCACCTCCGGAGCCGATGCTGCGCAGCCGGCGTCACCGGCTGTCGATTTCGCCTCACTTCCGCTGCAACACGCGATCAAGAGTGTGCATGGCCAAGGTCGGCGGGCGCTCGTCGTTTTCTCGGATCCGGACTGTCCGTACTGCAAGAAGCTGGAGCAGGAGCTGGCGAAAGTGGATGACGTGACGGTCTACACCTTCCTCATGCCACTGGAGCAGCTTCATCCTGATTCGCGCGCGAAGGCCGATGCGGTCTGGTGCAGCAAGGATCGCTCGGCCGCCTGGTCCGCCCTGATGCTTGAGGGCAAGGTTCCCAAAAAGACCAAGGGCTGTGAAGCGCCGCATCAAGCAGTGCTGCCTCTGGCTGAGAAGTTGGGCATCAGTGGTACGCCATTCCTGGTGGCTAGTGATGGCCGAACCATGCCGGGAGCTGCGGCTGCCGCGCGAATTTCCGCTTGGCTGGATGCCGTGAAGAAGCCTGTCGCAGCCAATGTTCAGGGAGGCACACAATGAAGATAGCGCATCTATCGCTCGTCGCCGTGACCTTGCTGACTGCGGGCTGTTCTTCTTTCTCCGGACTCTCTGGCTCGAAATCGGAATTGGCTTGCAAGGCCCCCGATGGGGTGATCTGCACGTCGGTTTCCGGCATTTACGCGAACTCCCTGGCCGAGGCCTTGCCGGGGCAGCAACAACCGAAACCCCAGGATAAACCTTCTCAGGATGCTGGCAGCAAGGATTCAAGGGATGGCGCGACAATGCCGCCTCCTGGCTACTTCTCCCCTCGCGACCTGGCGACGCCGAACAGCGGCGATCCGATTCGCATGGCGCCGTTGGTGCTGCGTGTATGGATCGCACCTTGGGAGGATACGGACGGCGATCTGCACGATCAGCACTATCTCTACACCGTGGTCCACCAGGGCAAGTGGTTGATCGAAACCAACCAGCAGACGATTCGTGACGCGTACAAGCCGGTGTTCCCGCTCAGGGGTAAGGAAAAGCCAGAAGAGGGTCGTCCAGAGGCAGCGGCCGCGATGCACGGCGTATCGGGTCAGGGGGGCGGCAATCCATGATGTCCGCGCTGGCGCAACCATTTGTTTCGCTCAAATCGTGGCTGACGCGCGAGGATGATCTGGATACGCCCTCCCCGGTGGCGGACGAGTACCACTTCACCACGCGGCAGGAGTACAACCGTTTCTCTGATCTCCTGCCCTGGACGGGGTATTGGGAGACCGAGAAATTATTCGCCATTGAGGGCGAGGCAGAAGGCAGCATCGAGGCGATTGGCTACGCCATCGAAATGAACCCGCAGACAGGCGCTACAGACGACATGGCGCGCCTGATTCAGGAAATCTATCGGGATATGCCAGCCGGAGCCGGGGTGCAGGTTCAGTTGTGGGGAAGCCCGGACATTGATGCCTTCCTGAACAATTTCAAGAAGGTGGTGCGCCCCGAATTGCTGCAGGACGACGCCCAGCGGTCATTGATCGCGCGCATGACAGCCGAGCGTTCTGCCCATTACCGTAAGGCATCCCTCGTTCCGCCCGTCAGCTCGCGCCCGAGCGTGATGCGACGCTACCGGGTGCTGCTGTCTGTCACGATGCCGGTGAAGGATGTGGAATACCGCACGCTGGAACGCATCATCGCCTTGCGCGATGCCCAGGTATCCAAACTCAAGACGTATTACCAGTTCGAGCGGGTCTGGGGGGCGGAAGATCTCATGGCCTGGGTGCGCACCATGTTGAATCCCGCACAACATTCAGCCGATCCGGTCTGCTATGACGACGGACAGGCATTGCGCTACCAGATGATTACCCGTGACACCGTGGCCTCGGTTGGCAGGCTTGGCATCACCCTGCGCTCGCCAGAAGGGGATGCGGTCTGTGTGCGTGCGCATTCGGTGCAAGGTTATCCGAAGCAGTTCGACCTGCATCAAGTTGCCAGCATGCTGGGGGATGCCAATAAGGGATCCATGGGCTACCCCTGCCCCTTCCTTATCACCATGGGGGCGCAGATTCTGAATTACGACGAGCACAAGAATCTGACGCAGATGAAAACGGCTCGAGCGATTCAGGTTTCGGAAAGTCCGATGGGGAAAGCGCTACCGGACGTGAGCAAGCGGGCGGCGGACTGGAAATTGTTGCAGGACGCCTACGACGAGGGGGGAGGTGCATTGCGTCTGTACCATCAGGTGCTGCTTTTCCCCAGTCCGGATGCCGTAGCCGAAGCGGATGAAGCGGCCAGAGCCATCTGGCGCAGCATGGGCTTCGCATTGAGTCCTGACACCTATATGCAAACCCAGGCGCTGATGTCCTCGCTGCCGATGGCACTCGGGCCCACCCTGCAACGCGACATCAAGATCGCGCAGAGGTTTTCCACCAAAACAACCGCCAACGCGGCCAATTTGTCGCCTGTTCTGGGCGAATGGCGCGGTGTCGGCGCTCCGGTGTTGACCTTCACTGGGCGTAATGGCCAGACCATAGGCGTGAATCTGTTCGACAACCCGTCTGGCAACTACAACGGTTGCGTGGTGGGCACGTCCGGGTCTGGCAAATCCGCATTCCTAAACGAGCTTGCCGAACGCTATCTGGCGATGGGGGCGAAGGTCTGGATTATCGACGTGGGCCGTTCCTACGAGAAGCTGTGCCACGCGCTCGGCGGTCAATACATCGAGTTCACCAAGGAAGCGAATGTCGTCCTCAATCCGTTCACCATGGTGAACGACATCGACGAAGACATGGAGATGTTAAAGCCGTTGATCGCCCAGATGATCTCCCCTGGACGCCGACTGTCAGATTACGAGCTGTCCCAGCTCGAACTGGCGATTCGAGGCCTTTGGGAAGAGCGCGGGCCGCGATCGAGTATCGACCTGCTGGCGGAGAAGCTGAAGCTCGCTTGTCACGATGGCGGCACGCTTGAGCATGGCGAGGAAGAGGCCTGCGATCCGCGCATCCGCGATCTGGCGGTGCAGCTGACTTCCTACACCTCGCTTGGCAGCTACGGCCATTACTTTGAAGGCCAGCACACGGTCAATTTCAATTCCAATCTGGTGGTCCTGGAGCTGGAAGAATTGAAATCGAAGAAAGACCTGCAGGCGGTCGCCCTCTTCATCCTGATGTATCGCATCACTCAGGAAATGTACCTGGCGCCGCGCGAACAGCCCAAGGTGGTGATCCTGGATGAAGCTTGGGATTTGCTCACGGGCGGCCAGACGGGTGACTTCATTGAGGCGGGCTACCGCCGCGCCCGGAAATACGGCGGAGCCTTCTTGACGGGTACGCAGGGCATCAATGACTACTACCGTAGCGCAGCCTCACAGGCCGCACTGGAAAATGCTGATTGGCTGTTCATGCTCCGGCAAAAGCAGGAATCCATTGCCAAGCTCGAAGAGAAGCTGGCCTTCACGCCGCACATGGCTCACCTCGTCAGCAGCTTGCGCACCGAACAGGGCAACTATTCGGAAGTGTTCGTCTCCTGTGGCCAGGCTGGTTACGGGGTCGGGATGCTACTGCTTGACCCCTACTCCCAACTCATGGGGTCGGCCAATGCACGTGATTTCTCAGCGGTGCGGCAGAAGCTCGAAACTGGCTTGTCCATGGCAGATGCGGTCGATGCCGTGCTGCAGGAACGGAAGGCGGCGATATGACCGAGATTTCAAGGGACGGGCGTAATTCTACTGAAGTACCGGCTACGGAAGATCAGCCCGGGGCTCAGCCTGAGATGGGGGGTGATTTTCTTATGGTGAGCTGGATTTCGCTGTTGATGGCGTTGCTCATCACAACAGTGACGCTTGCGGCATACCACTTCTGGCTGGCGAAACCGACCGCGGGATTCGCGGTGGTAGACCTCGCCAGTGTCGTCAGAATCAAGGAAACCGAATTCACCGCCTTGCTCTCCCGTCCGAACGTCAGCGACGAGGACCGGAAGGCCGCTTACCAGATGGTCAGCCGGATCGGGCCTGCGATCGAACGCGCAGTGGACAGGCTGCAGAAGGAATGCGGCTGCACCATCGTGGTGAAGTCGGCGGTGATCGCGGGGCCGGCCGAGGATCTGACGCCGCGTTTGAAAGCGATGCTCGGCATGTCGCCGGGTACTGAGGCTCAAGGCAGCGGAGTGAAGCCATGACGAAGGCTGTAGTCGCCCCAGGCGCAGCCAACTTATGGAATCGTTGGCTGGTTTACTGGCATACCGAGATGATTCCCCATCTCCGCCGCAACTGGCTGTTTTGGGGCGGGCTGGTGGGTGCCATCCTGCTCTTCAATGCGTTCTGCACGTTGGCGATTATGGTCACGGAAAGCTTGCCATACCGGGTGTTTGTGGTGATCAAGGGCGACCTGAATATCAAGCGCGGCGATTACATCGCCTGGCGCTGGGCGGGCGGCGGGCCGTACAAGGCCGGGCTTTCGTTCGTGAAACAGGTGCGTGGCATGGCGGGCGACACCGTGACCTCAGAGGGTCGGGATTTCTACGTGAACGGCGAGTACATGAGCACCGCCAAGCCGCGCACCCGGACAGGCGAGCCGTTGGCGCTTGGCCCGACCGGCGTGATTCCGGCCAACCATTTCTATGTTTACGCGCCCCACAAGGATTCGTTGGATTCGCGCTTTGCGCTGACGGGCTGGATTCCGCTTGAGCGTGTCTCCGGGCGCGCGATCCCGCTGTTTTGACATGATCAAGAAGGTTCTGGCGATGATTTTGTGTGGGTTGATCATGTATCCGGCCTGGGCTCAGGAGATTTTGGGGCCGTCCTATCCCATCACCGAACCGGACATGCTTGAGGCGATACAGGACAAGCTCAAGTCCATGGAAAAAAACGGTCGTCTCGGCCAGCTCCAGAAAGAAGCCATCGAGCGATCGAAACAAAGCATCGAGCGGCCGGACCCAGTGAAGGGCATCGTCAAGACACGTCAGCCGCGTACCTTCTACTTTGATCCGTCGTGGCGCGTCCCGCGCGACATCACCACGCCAGAGGGAAAAGTCATCGCGCGTGCGGGTGACATGGTCAACCCGCTCGACTATGTGCCCCTTTCCAATCACCTGTTTTTTTTCGATCAGAGCGACCCGAAGCAGGTAATGAAAGCCGCCGAGATTCTCAAGCGCTTCAACGGAGCGGTGAAGCCGATTCTGGTCGGGGGGGAACCTTTGGCGCTGACCCGGCAGTGGAAACGGCAGGTGTACTTCGACCAGAGCGGGCACCTGGTCAGGCGCTTCGGGATCAAGCAGGTTCCTGCGCTGGTGTCGCAAGAGGTAGCGCAAAGGCGCTTGCGCATCGACGAAATGAAAGCTGACTGAACGTGAATACTTTTCCCTGTATTACCGATCCTGGACTGACCATGCAAATTGCTGCATGGTCAGATATCCACAGGCCGCATTGGGGCGGCACCAGGATCGTGGCCTGGGACGACAACCGGCTGCAAAGCCTGATCATCAGGCTGACAAAGAAGCCCGTGGGCTTGCTGGGATGGTTTAAGTGATGGGCTGGCTGCTCCGGAACATTCGTGCTGTTCTGGTGCTTGTCTTTGCGATTGCGCCCAGTTCATGGGCGGCAACAACCACTTGCACCGGCAAGTTCATGAATCCGATCACGGATATTTGCTGGTCGTGCGTGTTTCCGCTCAAGGTCGGCGGCACCACGATCATGGATTTTGGCCAGGAGGATTTTGATAGCGGTGTGAGCAACCCACTGTGCGCATGTTCAAGCCCGCCCAAGGTGGGTTTGAGCATCAGTTTTTACGAACCGGCGCGGCTGGTCGAGGTGGTGCGAAAACCCTACTGCTTCCCCTCCCTTGGCGGGATCACCATTGATCCCGGCGTGCCGGCACCAGCGCATGTACAAACGCGTGGGGGTAAATCGTTCTATCAGGCTCACTGGTACATCAGCCCCCTGATGTTCTGGCTGGAAGTCATCGTCGACAACCCGTGTCTGGAACAGAATGTTTTCGACCTGGTGTATTTCACCGAGCTTGATCCGCTGTGGGCGGATTCGGAGCTGACCTTCATCCTCAATCCTGATGCCGTGCTGTTTGCCAATCCGCTGGCTCAGGGTGCGTGCGCCGCGGATTGTGTGGCTGCCACGGCGGGCTTTCCCCTGAACGAGCTTTTCTGGTGCGCGGGCTGCCAGGGATCCATGTACCCGCTCAATGGCTGGGTAGGCAACCATGTCGGCGCCGTGCAGGCGTCGACACTCATTGCCCAGCGCATGACCAACAAGATGCACCGCGAATTGCTGATCTGGGGCGCGCACGGAACGTCTGGGCAGTGTGGCTACTACCCCATTCCGCTCATGGATAAGCGCGCCTACAAGACCCAGATGACTTACCCCATCCCCAACACCAAAAAAGAGGATGGCAAATGCTGTTCAACCATGGGACGCACAACGGTCATTTCAGGTGCGGGGAAGGAGTTCCCGTACAAGGGCGAGGATTTCGCTTACATGCTCTTTCGCAAGCGGGACTGCTGCCAGGGGGCCTTTGGATTCTGAGTGATGAAGAAGCCTGTGATGAAAATGCTGTTGCTTGTTATGTTCGCTGCCATCGCATCCGCTGGGCATGCGGCTGACAAGCCCCCTGCTCTGCCAGAGATAAATGGCTATGGCGATGACGCAGTGGCGCGGCATAAGTCGAGTCAGGCGATCGATGCTGCCAGCCAGGCAGCGCGCAATGGCGCGGTTCGTGCCTTTCCAAAAATCAAGGTTCCATCTTCCGGCGTGGACATCGGCCAGATCGCGGCCCGTTACAACCAGACAGCGCAGAAACCGGAAGACGACAATCTCATGATCTTCGTCACCCTGGGCATGCCGGGAAAAGCGCTGATAAATCTGGCAAGACAAGCCGCGCGCACGCGTGCCGTGCTGGTCTTGCGTGGGGTCGATGGCGGGCTCGCCAAGGGGAACTGGCCGCGTGCCATGGAGGCATTGAAGCCGATTGCCGAAACGGGTGCTTCCATCATCATCCACCCCGATTTATTCCGGGCATACAAGGTTGTTCAAGCACCCACGTTTGTCCTGACGACAGGACAGCAGGGTGAAGCCTGCCTGAACGAGCGGAGAAAGGAATGCAGCCAGAGCCTGCGCGCCACCGGCGATGTCAGCCTGGATTATGTCCTTGAGCGATGGGCAGAGGGAAACAGTACGCTGGCCAGCGAGGCGCGATCGCGGTTGACTCTGCTGGAGGTCAAGCCATGAAACAAGGGGTTTTGTTGGCTCTATGGCTGGCTTCCGGCGGTATTTTCGGCGCTGGTATGACAACGGGAGATGCGTTCAACGAAGGCAACACCTTCGGCAAAGCGAATGTCGGTACCGCCAAGGCGAAGATCAGTACATCGACGGCCAGCGATGCCAACAAGGGGGTGCCGAACTATACGGCCACCGATCCTGCCTCCATCTACTACATGGGCGGCACAGGTAGCCTGACGGCGCCAGCCACCGCGGGGGTCACTGGCTGTACATCCACCGCAGGAACAGCGGATCCCGATCCACATACCCACGGGAAGTGTGAAGGCGTCAGGATGTTGATGAATGACCCTGGCAAGAAGAACGTGATGTTCCCGCTCAACGCCACAACCGACCCGCTGGTTGTCAAACGCAACATGGTGTCGGGCGATGCAGAGACCTATCACGGCAGCCTGATCGTGAGCGGGGGTTATGCCGGATGCGCAGAAAAGACGGTCAAGGATCCAGACAAGTACCAGACGGAAACCTGTAATCAATACCTGACGGCAGGTGAGGAATCCTGCAATGAAATCCTGACGGTTACTGTTACGACATCCGAGTCGTGCGTACCAGGGACATGGTATGGCGGCTTCAGATTGCCATTCCCGATTCAGCAAGTCGATATCTTTTGTGACATGAATCGTGCGGATGGGATGATCAGGCTTCGTTTCACACCATACGAATTACATGGGGTGTGTAGTGTCGGCTACCTGGATGTTCCGAAGGCACCATTTACTGTTTCAGACAGGGTGCAATACGGTGTTACCGGCCACACCTGCGACACTGATGGTTGCTGGGATGAGTACGGTTACCTCAATTACGAAGTTGTAACCATAAATCACTGGAAGGGTTCTTGTACTGTTAAGAACTTTATTGGCTACGAGCCAGGATATATCCAGGGTTGTTCAGGAGACACTTGCAGCTATACCTTCCGCGCTATCGATTGGCGATGGGGCAATCAGGCAGTAGCAACAGCGGGTTTCACGCCGCCAAAGATTATCGTCACTGAAACGGACTCCTGGGATAACCAGTGTTCGGCACTGGAGGCAAGACTTCCATGATGCCGCTTACCTTCATGCGCCTGATAGCCAGGCTTCTCATCGTCACACTCCTTTCTCCGCTGCTCTCGGCCCCCGTATTGGCCGGGGATGGCACTTGTAACAAGAAATCAAGGGTATGCGTCGAGGGACCGGAGACCCGCATGATCAGCGGCTACCCGGTGACTCGCGATTGCTGGAAATACGAAAGCAAGTACGACTGCATCTCCCAGAACTACGTGGACGATTGCGCGCCTCTAGCTGCGCAGGGTTGTGCGCAGATCGGCTCAAGCTGCGTGGAGTATGTGGATGGTGATCCAGCCAAGTGCTCGCTCTATGAGCAAACGTATCAATGCAAGGTGGCGGATGGCGAGTCTAAAACCATCACGGATTGTGGCGGACAGACCTACTGCGTGGATGGCACGTGTTTTGATGCGGGCTACACGCCGGACGGTGATTTTGCGCTGGCGATCACCGGTATGGAGGCGCTGCGGCAGGCCGGCAACTACATGGACCCGGATACCCTGACGCTGTTCAACGGCAAGAACAGCAAATGCAGGGTGACGCTCGGGATTTTTAGTTGCTGCAAGACTAACTCGATGGGGAGCAATCAGAACAACAGCGACATGATGACCAGCATGGGCGCGAGTCTGGTGAAGAGTTTCGGGACTGAATCAATCCAATATTTAGGGTCTACAGCAGTCTACGATTCGCTGTTCCAATCGGACGCCCCGAATTTCCTGATAAATGGAATGGAGTCAATTCTTGGGGGAAGCGGATCTTCATCGGTGTTTAGTCCTTCGTTCAGCTATTTTGGTCTGACCGTTGGATACGGCGCCCCAGCAGCCGGTACGACCGTTCTGCTTGGGGAAAGCGGGACGTTCTTTGTCGGTTTCGACCCCGCTTCGTTTGCGATTGCCATCGCAATCTACATCATTATGGAGCTCGTTTCATGCGAACAAGAAGAGCAAATTCTTGGCATGAAGCGCGGGCAGAATCTTTGCGTTCATGTTGGAACCTATTGCTCTCAAAAAGTCCTTGGTGTCTGCGTGCAGAAGAAGCAATCGCACTGCTGTTTCAATTCCCGTATCGCACGATTGATCGCCGCTTCCGGGCGAGCACAGCTTGGCAAGTCCTGGGGTAATCCAAAGAGCCCGGATTGCGGTGGTTTGACCTCCGCTGAACTCCAGAGTATCGACTTTAGCCTGATCGACTTTTCCAGCGTGGTGGCGGATATGAAGGCCAGCGTCAAAATCCCGGATTATGCGATCGACCGTGCCACGACAAAGATCAACAGCTACTACACCACGCCGTAGATTGATTGGAATGAAAGGCGATCATGAACTCATCTTTGTCACTAACCATGCTCAGAACATGAATCGGACAATCGTAATGCTGCTTCTAACTCTTCTTGGATCCAGCCTTGAATCCGTGGCTGCTCCGACGCTACCTGAGACAGCCAATGTGCGAGGCTTGTTACTTGCGGCCATTGACTCACGGGGCGGGACCGCCCAAGCCTGGCTCATCGGTGATATGGCTCAGAAACTCAAGAACGACACGAAGGCGCCTCCGAACACGCGGGTCAAGGCAACCGTATCGACCGTGCAGATTATCCGGCCCGGCTGTAAGCGATTGAGGCTGGTGCTCGGCATGCCAGCCCACAAAATGAGAACGGTGAATGGCACGATGGAGCCGTTCAGCATGTTCTACGAACTCAATCTTTGCAGGGATGGCCAGCCGCCTCAGGTCTCGCCTGTCGGGACGGGAGAGGCGCGTTGATGCGACTGATATCCCTGCTTGCTGCAGTGGCTTTGTTGGTAAACCAGGCAGCATTTGCCATCACCGACCCGGGGTCTGCAAATAGAAGCTGGTGGGACGATACGCCGTGGCAGAACCCGGAGCGCGGGTTCAACTGGTATCCGCCGGACGCACCGCCGGTGAAGAAGGACAAGAAGGCTGATGCCAAGCCCAAGTCCATCAAGGCAATGATAAAAATGGAGGAGCTACAGAAGGAGCTGGCCAGGCTAAAAGATCTGGCCATCATGCAGCCCACCCAAGCGAACGTGCGCAATTACCTTGAAGCGCAGACCTATGTGATGGACAAGAGTTCGGTCTTCGCCGATACCGCACGCCGCGTGGTATGGGCCACGCCATCGGTTGACTACAACAACCGGTCACCGACGGCCACCTTCGCCCAGCTCAACAAGAAGGATATGCGGCGTGAAGCGCAGGAGCAGACTCTGGCCGAGCTGTCGCGAGACTACGGCCTGATGTTTTTCTTCCGATCGGACTGCCCTTACTGCCATCAGCAGGCGCCAGTGTTGCGCCTGCTGGAGCGAAATTATGGCTTGCCCGTGATGGGCGTCAGCATGGACGGTGGAACCCTCCCCCAATTTCCTGATGCCAGACGCGATAACGGCATCTCGATGACCGTGAGCAATGGCCAGGGCATCCAGATGGTGCCCGCGCTGTTTCTGGTTCACCGGGAAACCCGGCAGGCCGTGCCGATCGGCAGCGGCGCGCTGGCGATTGATGAAATTGTCGAGCGGATCCGCGTGTTGATCCGCACGCAGCCCGGCCAAGAGTTCTGAACAAGGAGTCCATCATGAAAATCAGCGTTCGTCTGAAGCCCACCACTCTCATGCTGGCCCTGAGCCTGGGACTGGCCGTTCCTGCCACGACCTCGATCGCGGCCGGGTCGGACTGGATGAACGACTACTTCAATTCAGCAGGGGCGGCGATGAATGTCACGCCTTCCGCTGTGTATGAGTCGCAGGGACAAACGACGATGGCGCTGGGAGGCTTTTCTTACCGCGCGCCGCAGCGTGCCACCAATCTCTTCAGTTTCTCCCCGCCAGGCTACAAAGCGGGCTGTGGCGGGATCGACGCCTGGCTCGGAGCCTATGGCTTCGTCAACATGGATGCGTTCGTAAACGCGCTGCGTAACATCGGGCAGAACGCCGTGGGCTACTTCTTCCAGCTTGCCCTCAAAACCATGGCTCCCGAGATCGACGGGCTGCTGACCGATCTGTCGAAGACGATGAATCAGCTCAACCAGTTCCAGATCGGCAGTTGCCAGGCGATCAAGCAGTATGTCGGTACCACTCCGGATACCCGGAACATGGATATGGAGCAGCGTGCCCAGGTCTTCGGCTCGGCACTTACCGGTTCCTATGGATCGTTCTTCAATGCCAAGGAAGATACCCAAACCAGTCCGGCGAATACGAAGGCCGCCTATGACGCAGCATGCACCGTGAATGCTGCGCTATGCCTGGACAGCGCGGGGAAACCGGTACTGAAATCGAATTTCAATCTCGTTTACGACGCCCTTGAACGTGCGGGCGGATACTCCAATGAAGAAATCGAACTGTACATTTCGCTCTTTGGGACTATCACCTTCATCAGGAATAGCAGCGACATCGCCAGCGGCTTCACCACGGAATATTTCAAGCCAACCATCACGTGGGAGGATTTTTTGGGGCCGTTGTCCGGCACGCACACCATGAAGGTCCGTGAGTGCCCGTCCGGTTCCGATTGTCTTCCCTATGCCTCGGCAACGGACGAAGGAACACCTCGTACAACCGTTGGGATGACAGCAATCGTGTATGAGCAACTGAATAAGTTGAAGGATGCCATTGTCACAAGAACAGCGCTGACGGATCCGAAAGCGCTACAGGTGATCGCCATGACCAGCACGCCGATTTATCAGATGATCGCCCAGTCCATCCACAGCGGCCGTGGCTCCACTATTGTCGCCGATCGCATCATTGATGGGTTCTCGGAAGCGATCGCTACTGAAATCGCCTTCCGCCAAATGCAGGACATCAGCCGCGAGGTCGATGATGCGCTCAACAAGACCAAAACAGTTTCGGTTAAGGCTGATGTCAAGGCGATAGACGACTTCCAGGGGAAACTCGCCGAAATCAAGAATACGGCCATCAAGATCTATGGCCTGAAGCAGGAAGACATCGCCAGGAAAATGGGCAATGTGGCAATGATGATGGACTTCCAGCGTCAGATGTACACCAGCCTTGGTCCGCGCCTGACCTCCAATATCGAATTCGGCAGCCGCTGATCAGGCATGGATACGATCTACGCCTATTGGGACGCCCAGCAGATCAAGTACGTGCTCGACGCTGTAGCGATGCTCACCTCGATGAGCGACTACACCGGCTTGATGAAAGTCTTCGCGATATTCGGGCTGTTCGTTGCCGTCGCCACGACTTTCGTGAAGGCACGCGGCGAGGATGCAGCCATCTACATGCTGATGCTGGCCATCTGGTATGTGGGCCTCTTCTTGCCCAAGAAAGACGTGGTTGTGGTCGACGTGGCGGGTGGTTCCGGTACATATACAGTGGCCAACGTCCCTCTGGGGCTCGCAGTTTTTGCCAGTGCGGAAAGCCACATTGGCTATTGGCTTACCAAAGTCAGCGAAACGGTATTTGCGCTTCCTGGCGATATTTCCTTTGAGAAGACCGGCTTCATGTTCGGATCGCGTGCCATCAAGGATAGACAGAGCGTGCGGTTCTACGATCCCAATCTGGTCAGCTCCCTGACCAACCTGACCAAGGATTGTGTTTACCCGGAACTGAACAACAGCGGGGCTTTTTTCGATCAGATCATGAAGTCTGGCGACATCTGGGCAGACATCGCCCCCCAGATGAACCCCGGGCTGCTGGTTCAGGTTTATGACAACGCTGCAGGCGTCTACAAGATCGTTGGCTGTGATCAGGCCTGGTCTTACATTGATGCCCAGATCAACCCGCATGTTTCAAATGACATCCTGCCCCGCCTGGGCAGGATGCTCAACCCGAGCTCACCCACCTCTGCGGCTGCCTCCGCACTGGTGGCCGCTCAATTACCTGCCGTAGACAACTTCATTTTCGGGGTGAGTCAAACCGCGCAGGAATCCATCAAGCAGGCGGCGATGATCAACCTGATCGCGGACTCGACGGTTTTCGTGCCACAGATGATCGGCGATACGACATCGGCGCAGGTCGCACTATCGACGGCGATGGCATCTGCCAGCGCAAACAGCAGCTATCGGACCATGGCCAAGATCGCCGAGTCGTCCATGCCCCTGATCCGAAACGCCATCCATATCGTGATTCTGGCGCTGTTTCCCATCGTCATGCTCCTGATCATTGTGGCTGGATCAAAGGGTGGCCTGGTTCTCAAAACCTATCTGATGGCCTTGTTATGGATCAACCTCTGGGCGCCGGTTTACGCAGCGCTGAATTTCTTCACGAGCTGGTACGCGACGCTCGGTGCCAAGGCTGCCGTCGATGGGATGAATCCCCTCTCCTACGCAAGCCATCAGGCGTTGATGCACTCCATGATTTCCGACCAGGGTGTTGCAGGCATTCTTACGCTCTCGGTACCTGTCATCGCCTACATGCTGACCAATGTCAGCGCGGCATCTTTCACCAGCGTCATATCAGGCGTCATGAGCCCGGCAAATTCCTCAGCTCAGGCCGCCGGCGCGCAGGTCGGTACCGGGAATATCAGCGCTGGCAACACCCAATGGGGCAATGTCACCATGGGGAACTGGAGCGCGAACAATAGAAACGCGGATCAATGGAATACCGCGCCGATGAACCGGCATGGTGCCGCGATCGACCAGACTGTTGGAGCGGACGGTACGGTGATGTCGTCCTATGGAAATGGAACATCAACCGCAGCGCAACCCATGAATGCCCTGAGGGTGGGGGCTTCTGTCACAGCCGGTCAGAACGCCGGTCTTCTCCAGCAAGCTGGTAAACATGCATCGGCCGGGCAAGCCCATACCATCGCTGCAGGGAAGGCCGAAGAAACCATTCTGTCCAAAGCCCGTTCTCATCTGTCGTCGCTCGCCACCACCAACCAGAGTGGGTTTGGCGGCAGATCGAGCTCGGGAGGAGATTTCACGGGATCATTTGGTACGTCTGCAAGTTCGGGGGAAGAATCAGGGAGCGACGCCAGTTATACGACCAAAAATCAAGCTTCGCAGAAAGGTTCGGTACGGGCTAACGCCGGTGGCGATATTGCTCTTGGTCGCAACCAGACCGTGACACCGGCAACCATCAAGGATCCAGCTTCCAGCGACGGGGGGGGTATCCAGTCGCGGGATTCGAGAAGCGGGAAAGCGGCAGTCACAGGCAGCCTAAAAGGTGGAATTGATATTGCACAGGAATATGCGGCCGGGATCCAGAAGCAAAGCCGCACTGGCGAGAAAAGCGCGGTACTGGGCAATGCCGAGGCGAGGCAGGCATTCTTCGATCGGCTGGAGAAAGACCGCGATTTCCGGCATTCGGTGCTTGGCCAGGATGCGGACAGCCAAACCACAGGGGCGACACTTAGTAGCCGGCGCACGCACCTCGACCAGGCGCAAGCGGAATTCCGCCAGGCGGAAGACCTCACCCAACAGGCCAATCAGGGCTCATCCCGCGGAGTGGGCGTCAGTTACGATCCGCTCAAGGATCCGGGAAATACGAATGCCGCGTTGGCATTGGTCGAAGCCGTCGAAGCCGCACCACCCGGACAACGCGACCAGGTGGCGCTCAATGGCCTGAAGACCATGGGATACGATCAGGGCGGCCAATTGCCATCCGCATACCAGGATGGCACAGCGGTGCGTGCCACCCCAGAGGAAGTCCAGGCGCTGGCACAAGCCATGATGGACGCCCCGGCCTTGGCAAACCAGATACGTGCCCTGCATTCAGGCCATCTCAAGGACGTTCCAAATTCAGGCGTGCCTGTCGGCGCCGGATCCGCAGCCGCCAACTCGAACAGCGATCTGCCGGGCAATGCCCAGGACTATCACGACCAAGGCAAGGAGAAGCAGCAAAAGGCGATGGACCACCACGAGGCGAAGCAGGAATCAGGAGAGTTGCGCTACCAGGGAGAGGCAGGCGATGCCGCGCCCCAATCGCATAGTGTGGCGACCCACAACAAGCTCATGAATACGGCGGAGGACGCCGCCACAGACGACATGAAGCTCTCCCTGCAGCAAGCGCTTCCGAATGAAATCGCGGGACTCAAGGTGCCAGGAGCCAAACCTACTCTGGAGCAGTTTCAGGAAAAGGTCGGCTACCGGCCTGATGGGGCAAAGGAAGTAACGAAAGAATAGGGCTGGGCGATGAACCCTTCAGTCATCGTCATAAATGGGGAATCCATTTATAGAGTATCCATAACCATATGGGCCACCCACACTAGATATGCCATTTGGATAAATTTCATCCTCCTCCATCGCCCCGTCAGCAGGCCAGTCCCGCGCATCATCGATCAGTCCGAAGGTATTTGCAGCAGCGTAGACGACGAGCGCGAGCAGACCGCCAAGGGCCGGGCCGACAGTCAGCGCGATCACAGCAACTTGCGCCAGACTGGCGGGCGTAATGCCTGCCTGTCCGAATACCTGGGGAGCCATCAACCAGGCAAATCCGATGATTGGCGTCAGGAAGGCCATCAGCAGAGCCAAGGTGGTTTTGCGGTTGCGTTTCCAGTTGAAGTCATGCAGGGCGTAGCCCAGGCCGAAGCCCACAAAGCCGAAGAAAGCCGCGCCTGCAGCGCTACCTTTGTCCATACCAAAACCGGCACCGGCAAGCATGCCCAGCACCGCGCCCGCAAGCGGTAACAGAATTCGGCGGGTTTGAGTTTTCATATTCTTCTCCTTATTACCGTTCTCCTGGCGATGTCACTCAGGAAGGCTTACCGCCCTCCCCCATCTACCGCATTATCTCTGCTCGCGGATACATTGCGGCACGAGTTGTCGTGGCTTCTGATGCCTTTGCACACACAGAAGCGAGAAAAGTCACGGTTACGATTTTATCTACTTTCACAAACTACTTTTTTCTCTCGTCAGTCAGTCGGGTTCTGACCCGGCGCGCTTTCCCTTGAGGGACTGCCTTCCGAATCTCGGTCATCCGTTTCTCGGTCAGTTCACCATCATTCACCTCATAGGCGGTAATGGTCCACGGATTCAAAACCGGAACGCCAGTTGACTCAAAGTCGAACACGTTCCGTGTTACGACGGTCATGCCATGTACCAGCGCCGTCGCGGCTATCAGGCAATCCCTGACTGGACGTGGGTCTGGTACATGAAGCCTCGCACTACACAGCGCAACCGCCGTATCGATGGGCAAGATACGACCGGAGAAAGCCGGCATGACGTGGCTGTTCAGCCATGCCCGGAAAACTCCACCTTGCGCCGCGTCCCGCCGCTCTGCAAGCAACACACCGATCTCCAATTCCTGAATCGTGATCACTGACAGATACAGTTCGATGGCTTCGACGCTATCGGCCCATCTGGCAACGTGCGCGTCGGCCTTACCAAGGCGAATTTTGCGCAGTTCCGATACCACATTGGTATCGAGGAGGAACATCAGGAGAGTTCCGCGGGCCGAGCGAGATCCCGCAGTTGCGGAATCTCGAATTCAACGTCTTCGATACCCGGCATCGCCAGCAGATCGGCAATCTTCTGATGGCCACCCGTTATCCGCTGATACTCCTCAATGCACAGCAGCACATGTGCAGGTTTGCCGCGATCCGTGATGAATACTGGGCCATGCTTTGCAGCCTTCTTGGCCCGGCTGGCGTCCTGGTTAAACTCGCGGCTCGATAGGGTCGTGATGGACATGATGTCACCTCAAAGCAAACATTATGTAGTAATGTTACTACTTTAGTTCATTTTTGCAATTGCGGTGGCGAATGGCTATATGGCTATGTGTTCTCGGTGCCAACCGCTGGTTTCCCGCGTTTGGCCCTGGGGTGAGCCGAGTCATACACCTTCGCCAAGTGTTGCCAGTCCAAGTGTGTATAGATCTGGGTGGTGGTGATGTTGGCGTGGCCAAGCATCTCCTGGACCGCCCGGAGATCACCTGACGATTGAAGCATATGGCTGGCAAAAGCGTGGCGAAGCATGTGCGGGTGTACCGATTGCCCCAGCCCGGACAGCGAAACCCACTGATCAAGACGCTTCTGTACGCTGCGCACCGAAAGGCGTCTCCCCCAGCGACTGAGGAACAATGCCGGAGTATCGTTATCACCAAGGAGTGCCTGGCGCCAGCTCAACCAGGTCTTGATCGCTTTGCATGCTTGCCTGCCTACCGGTACCACGCGCGTTTTGCTGCCCTTGCCGGTAACCCGTGCCTCCCCTGCTTTCAGGTCAATATCGATGAAATCCATACCCGTCAGTTCGGACACCCGCAAGCCCGAAGAATAAAGCAGCTCGAACATGGCGTGGTCACGTGCCAGCAAGACATTCGAGTCAATATCCTGTTCCTTCTTGCCATCGAGGAGCTGGGCGCAACTATCGGGTGAAAGCGTCTTGGGAAGGGCCCGCTTTACCTTCGGACCTTTTTGCCCGACACACGGGTTGTTCAGGTACCCGAATCTCTGGATGGCGTATGAATAGAATCCTCGCCAGCTTGATATATGTCTGGCCACGCTCGCTGGCGACAGGCTTTTCTTCCTGAGCTTGACGATCACGTCCCGCACATCGGAGGCCACTGCGTCAGCTAGTGCTTTCCCGCTTTCTTCAGTCGCCTGGAGCAAAAAAAGAAGGTCCCGCTGGTAACTTTCAAGCGTGTTCGGAGAAAGCCGCCTCTCGGCCGCGAGGTGTTGGAGGTAGGCCGCAACATGTTGCCGGGAAAGCGTCGTGGCTTCCTTATTGTCCGTGTCGGACATCATCAAGTCTCATGGTCTCAGTTTCTAAACCGGGCGGGGATGATCTCAGCCCGGGTACTACCGCTTACCCAAGAATCCAGACCGCGATCATGAAGATCGCCAATCCGTACCAGCACATGAAGATCGCCAATCCGTACCAGCACATTACATACATAGCAAATACCTTATTCTTACACCATGATGTGCCATGGAGATGTATTGCATCAATACATGATATTAGCTTTGCATATGCTATTCGCAGATAGCATATGCTGGTGAGGCTTGTTGACACAGCTTACTGCACCGCAAGTCTTAGTGGGGACTCGATAGTCGGGGTTGCTGATCTGTTCTATCACGGGACTACGGGTTCAGATTCGAAAACCTATTGCTTCAAGGGTTGCCTCACGACCCACCAAAGTCATTGACCGCCCCGCTCCGAATCTGACCGGTTTTGGGCCTGCAAAAGACGTTCGCCGTTGCTTTATGGCGGGCAGGTCATCGGCCACAGGCGACACTGGGTCGCAGTGAGGAAATTGTTGGGTTGAGTGTCTGTTTCCTCAATTGAATCAGGAGCGGCTTCCGCCGATATAGTCACTCCACCCTGGCAGTTGCTTTATGAGGCGCAGGCGATTGGACATGATTGCCGCTGCCTGATTTTTATCAGGACAAGAAACCCAGCGCGACCAGCACGACGATGATGCCCACGATCAAAGCGCCCGCGCTCAGCAACAAAACCGCGCCTGCCGCGCAGTCCTTGGCGATTTTGATCGCGGGGTGAATCTCGGGATGCAAATGGTCGATGAGCGACTCCAGCGCCGTATTGAATAGCTCCGCCGCCAGCACCAGCAAGGCGATGATCAGGCATATCGCCCACCATACGGCAGACACCCGCAGCAGCAGAAGCGCAACCGGCAGCGCGATGGCGAAGGCCGTCTGGATACGAAAACTCCGCTCGTTTCGCCACGCCGCGGCGATGCCCGCCCAGGCAAAACCGAATCGTTGTCGCATCGCTTTATTCTTCATGTCATTCATTCCGGTTGATAGATCAGTAATACGCCTTTATCCCACACAGTTTCTTCGCCAGCCGACACAGACGCGCCGTTACGGTTGACAAGTCGTGCCTGCAAGCCTGCAAGACTCTCAAGCAAAACCCGGCGCGGCGCATTGAAATCCTGGCCGTCTTGCGGCAGGTTAAACCAGGCCAGTGGGCGGCTGATTCTTTCTTCTGCCACTGTCCCGACCCATATGGGTGTGCGTGGTGCCTGCAACATTTTCTCTGTTGGCCACAAGCGCAGCACCAGGCGCTGGTCTGGCTTGCCCTTGACCGGGTAGATCAAAGCCAGTGTTTCGTCGCGGCCATCATGAACACGCGGCAGTAGCGGCAATTGCATGGCCGGTCGACGGGTGTCGAGCCAAAGCAGCAGGCTTTTGCCGGTTAGGGGCACCGCCTCCCGCCACCCTTGCGCCATCAATCTGGCGCGCAGGAATTCGATCGATCCAGCCCACTGAACGGTAAGCGGCTGCTCGTATTCGCCCTCGATGTCGATGCGCCAGGCCGGCAGGATTTGCCAGCCCTGGGTCCACCAGTCCTGCTGGACAATCAGCGTGGATGGACACTGAACTGCGTAGCGTGCGATGTCGGCGTCACGCTGGGTCGTGGCATGAACGCCCGCGCCCACAATGAGCGCAATAGCCGCCACGGCCAGCAGACCGCGCGCCGAAACCGCAGGCGCCGGACGACGCCAATACGCGATGCCCAGCAGCGCTACCCATGCCACGCCGAAGCTTAAGCCGCCCAGCACGTCGGACAGCCAGTGCGCACCCAGGTAGAGGCGCGAGAAAGCGATCAGGCCCGCGAGCAAGGCCATGACGCTGAACACCACGAGTTGTCCGCGCAAGGACAATTCGCGCGCGGTGAGCACCGCCAGAAAACCGAAGATGACGATGCTCATGGCCGCATGGCCGCTGGGGAAGCCGAACGCGACCGAGCCATCGTACAAAGGCAGCGGGCGCGGCAGGCCGAATCCCGCTTTGAGAATCACGGTGAGCACGGCGCCAAAACTCGCTGCGGCGAGCCAGTAGGCAGCCGGCCGCCAGGCGCGTTTCCACGCCAGCCATAGCAGCACTGCCGTAATCACCGGCAGCGTCACCGCGGCATCGCCCAATTCGGTGAGCGCGATCATGACGCTGTCGCCCAAGGGCGTGCGCAGCCCTTGCAGCAGGTGATAGACCGTCTTGTCGACCACCACCAGCGGATCGCCGGTAAGCACATCCTCGATAATTCCGAAGAACATCCAGGCGGCGGCAATCAATACCGCCGCGAACACCAGCAAGGCGCGGGATTCGGGACGCGCCGGATCGAGCAGCGAAGCGACCATGCCGCGCAACGACCAGGTTCTTGCCGGCAGCGCCCTGCCCGCCCAGGCCTGAAGCTGACCCAAGCCGTATTCGGCGCGCGGTTGCAGCCAGATCACGCTGCGGCTGACGATCCAAATGCTGCTCCAGGCCAGGATCAATAGCAGCACGAGAATCAAAGCGAGGCGTGTGGCCACCGCCCCCGCCAAACCCAATGAGGCGCCGAAGACGACACCCGGCAGGATATAGGTCGGCGCCCAGCCGAGCGCAGACAGGATGTTGGCCGCGTAGAAGCGTGCCGGAGTCATGCCGAGCATGCCCGCCACCGTCGGAATCACGGGGCGCACCGGTCCGACGAAACGCCCCAGGAAGATGCTCATGCCGCCGTGCCGATGAAAGAACGCGGTGCCTTTTTCCAGTAGTTTCGGATAACGGATGAAGGGCCAGCGATTGCGCAGTTCATCACGGTAGTGACGCCCCAGCCAGTAACTGCTGGCGTCACCGGCAATCGCGCCAGCGGCTGCCCACGCCAATGTGGCCCACAGGTCCAGCGAGCCAACCGCTACGATGGCGCCGACGCCAAACATGATGAGCGCACCGGGGACGAACAGCCCCACGACCGCGAGAGACTCGGTGAACGCGGCGAGAAAAATGACCGCATAGGCCCACTCAGGATGTCGGGCAATCCAGGCGATCAATCCGCTGAAGCTGGCAATGTCCACTATTGCTTGTTGCCTGCCCTGGAGTCAGAAACGATTTCAGTAACAACAGTAGTCAAAATCGAGTCCCTTTGGGGTTTCCGCTGCACACAGTACAGGACATGCCTTCATAGATAGCCTACCCTTATTTCATCTTGCAACATGGGTCGTAAGCTCTAAAAAGGCTGCGCCAATCATGCCTTCGACTACCACCAGATGCTCATAATGGGTAGGCGACATCAGGGAGTTTACTCAGGATGAATTCGTAACGGCTCCTCAACGCCCCGAAAATACCAGGCTTGGCTCAAGCTTCAATACAGGGCGGACGCTTAACGCAGCGGCAACCACACTAACCAGCACAACAGTCACTGCGCCGAGTAAAGGCGTGAACCACATCATGCGAAACGGAAATCCGGCCATGATTGCCAACTGCCCAATAATGGCGCTAAGGCCCAGTCCGAGACCGGTTCCAATGAGCCCGCATACGCCTGCCTGCGCAAACACCATCGTCAAAAGCAGTCGTGGCGTGGCACCCATCGCAGTTAGCACAGCATAATTGCGCAGGTTTTCGTTGGTGAACATGTAGAGCATGACCCCGGTTACGCCAAAGCCGACTGACATGGCCAGTGTAAGCATCGCTGCGATATCCCCTACATCTTCGGAGTTGACCAGAAACCAGTGAACGGTATCGGATTTAAAGTCTGCCGACGTGCGCGCGCGCAGACCCGTTGCCGACTCGATGCGAATCGCCAGGTCTTCAGGCGCCACCCCCGGTGCAGCGGTTGCAAGCACAAAGGTGAGCCGCCGACGCTCTGGCGGCAGAATCCGGGTCGCGTTCGAAACAGTCATGTAGAGCTGCGGGCGCGGCGGAAACCGGGGAAGACCTTGCGAACGTCCGGCAACCCGTACGAGATAATCATTGACCAGCAACTCATCGCCTGTCGCCAGTTCGCGCGTCGGCGCATCGAGATGCGGTTTATCGCGTGGCCACTGATCCGCAACTTGAAATGGCGTCTCCAGCTTGCCGCTGGAACCGCCCGCATCCACCACCACGGCATCAGGTACTCGCAGCAAGCCAGGCATCACGCCGCCTTTCATGGGCGGCAGGCCTGTCAGCGTCACGTCATCGACACCAATGATCTGAAAGGGCTGATAGCGTCCGTTGGGAAAACGGACATCCGCCGTGGCCAGCATGAGCGGTACTGCCGACTGCACACCCGCAACGCTGCGGACTCTTGCCAATGCTTGCAAGGACATGTTGGTCGTCTGCTCGACCGAATTGACTGCCGGGTCCATGACCCATACATCCGCGGTCGCGTTCTCGGAGACGAGCGCGTAGCCGCGCGTCATGATTCCGGCGAAATACGATGCAGCAAACGTCACCAGGAATGATGTAAACGTAATGCCAAAGATCAAGCCCACATATTTGGCGCGATCCCCCACCAGCATTTTCAAGGCCACGCGTAACATTTTGGCGCTCCTTCTGTGCGTGCGGACTGGCAGGGTAATGGCTGATATTGGGAATTGAGCCTGGCAGGAGCCGGTTCGAACTCCAAGCCCCCACCCAGGGCCTTGTGCAATGCCACCCATGCTGTGGCCTCAGCAGCGTCACTGCGCGCCAGGTCAATCCGTGATTGAGACAGGGTTTGCTGGGCGACCAGCACATTGCGGAAATCGGTCAGGCCGCTTTTATACAGCGCTGTCGACAGGGCGACCGCGCGTTCGTCCGAATCGACTGTTTTAGAGATGGCGCTGCGGTGAGCGCCTTCGTTGCGAAAGGCGGCGATTGCATTTTCAACCTCCTCATACGCAAGCAGGATCGTCTTTCGGTAATTGATCAAAGCCTCTTGCTGCTCGGCATCGCGGACTTCGATGTTGGCGACAATGCGGCCGCGCTGGAAAATCGGCCACGTGATCGATGGACCGATCGACCAGTACTTGCTGCCCACATTGAAAAATTCGCTGCCTGAGCGGCTCTCCAGGCCGAGGGCGCCGAGCAAGGAAAACTTGGGATACAAGTCTGCCGTCGCAACACCGATTCGTGCGGTCGCCGCCGCAAGCTGGCGCTCTGCTCGCAGGATGTCCGGACGCTGCCGAAGCAGATCGGAAGGCATGCCCAAGGGCAGAGACGAGGGCCCGGCCGGAATGGGCCTCGGCTCACGGAGCTCCTCGGACAGCGCCCCTGGCGCGAGGCCAAGCAGAATGCCGAGGCGGTGCACGCTTTGGCCGGTTGCGTTTTCCAAGACGGGAATGCGGGATGTGATTGCGTTGACTTGAGATTCGGCACTGGCAACGTCCAGGTCTGTGGCCATGCCACTCCGATAACGTACCTGGATCAGATGAAGACTGTCCTGCTCAGCCAGAAGACTGGTACGCGTGATGGCCAGCGCCTGCTGGGCGGCGCGCAGCGCAATATAGTGACGGGTAACTTCGGCAAGCAACGAAAGCATGACGCCGCTCCGGTCATGGAGCGATGCCTGATAGTTTGCATCCGCGAGTTCGGTTGAACGCTGAACGCCGCCGAACAGATCAAGCTCCCATCGTGCATCAAACCCGGCATGAAACAAGTTTTCGGCTTTCGTTGCGTCCAACGCAGATTGTTGGCCTATGCCTGTAGAGGTCGTGCTCGGGACGTTCTCGCTTTCGCGGCCCCGGGTGTACGAGCCGGTTGCGCTGACTGCGGGTAAGCGTAACGCCGACGCGATACCGAGATTTGAACGTGCTGCACGAATCCGCGCTTCGGTGCCTTGTATATCGAGATTACCCTGAGCGGCGCGCTCGATCAGGGAGTTGAGTTCCGTGTCGTTGAAGCTCAGCCACCATGGTGCCTGCGCAGGCGGGGACGATGTAGCGCTTTCAGGCGCTTCGCTCCAGCGGGCGGGCACATCAAGCGCCGGTCTGTGATAGTCGGGCCCCACAACGCAACCACCGGTAGTGGTTGCGAGCATCAAAAGAAAGATTCGCTGCAACCAGATGATCACGGCGCCTTCACGGAAGATGGGGTTGGCGCGGCTTCAGGCGAAAGCTTTTCTACTTTCGTCTCGATGAATACATCGACTTGCTGCCCCACGTAGACCGGCAAAGCCGTGTGGTCAAAACTATAGATGACCTGCAAGGCACGGGAATCGACCCGCTCGGTACTATCGCCGGTCAGCGATTTTTTTGGCAACACATAGGGATCAACGCGTTCAAATTTCAGTGCGGTTTGTAGCGTCGGATTGCCGCGCACAAATGCCACGGCACGCGCGCCCGGTTGAACCCGCCAGGCATCGTTCTCATCGATGTCGGCACGTACGAACAACCTGTCATCGTTTCCTATCAGCATCGAAGCATCCCCGGGCGCGCCACCCTGGACGAATTCACCGACGCGCATCCTGTTTTGCAATATGCGTCCGCGGATTGGGGCGCGGACGGTATGCCGATCGATATCCATCTGGATCTGCCTGACCTGCGCGTGGGATGAAGCCTGCTCGGCTTCGGCAAGCTTCACTGCAAAGCGTCGACGGTTCAATTCCTCGACGCTGATGGCGCGTTTATCCGATACGCTGTCGGCAAGCTTGAACTGGCTCCTGGCTTGCGCCAGGCGTACGGCTATTTCTTTTATTTTCGCTGTCGCCAGCAGGCGTTGCGCCTGCTGTTCATGATCGTCGATCTTGAACAGCTTGTCACCCGCATTGACCTGGCTGCCTGTGCTGACATAGAGCTCGACCACAATGCCGGGCACCGGCGTACCGACAAGGATGTTTCCCGTGCTTGCCTCGATGATGCCCGCTCCGGCGACGTAGGATGCAAAAGCTACCTTGGGCGACTGTGCCGCCGGTCGGGAGACGGGCGGTTGCCGGTTACCAATCAGCACCATCGTGACGGCAAGGAGCAGACCGATCAGCGCGAGTATCGGGAGCAGATATTTACGCATCATTGCGCGTGCGCCTGCTCGGCGCCAACGCTTACGTCGACAATCTTCCCGTCATCCATGTGCGCGATGCGGTCGGCAAATTCATAAATGCGAGAGTCATGCGTTACGACCACCAACGCACGGTCAGGCGCTTGCGCCACATTTCGCAGGATCTCCATCATGGCATGTCCGGTAGCATGGTCCAGACTACTCGTCGGTTCGTCGCAAATAATGATTTCAGGATTGTGCACAAGCGCGCGGGCGATCGCCACGCGCTGCTGTTGCCCACCACTGAGTTGGCCAGGGAGCGCGTCTTCGCGTTCAGAAAGGCCGACCTGATCGAGGACGGCCCGAGCACGTTGATCGGCTGACTTGCGTGCTTCGCCGCTTATCAAGAGCGGCACGGCAACGTTCTCAGCGGCAGTCAACGTGGGCAGCAAGTTGAAAGCCTGGAAAACAAAACCGATAGAACGCCCGCGAAAGCGCGCTCGGTCGCCTGTATTCAGGTCTTCCAGGTTTTTGCCGAGTACCGTGCATATGCCCGCATCACGCTTCAATATCCCGCCGATGATTGAAATCAGGGTGGTCTTGCCGCAGCCAGAAGGGCCGGCCAGGATGAGCAACTCGCCTCGGTATACATCGAGGTCGATCCCGCGCAATGCGATCACTTTCGCATCACCCACCCCATAGCACTTCGTCACACCGGAACACTTGACGGCAACGTCCTGGCTTGGATTCATTGCTTTTCCATCCCTTTCTTGTCGCGGGAAGCTGCGTTTGACCGGAGGATGATAGAAGAACGAGGGGACCGGAAGATGACGGCAACCTGACCAATTGGTCATTTTCGAACGCGGCAACCCCGAAGCGTAAGCTCGCCGTGAGATGGAGCCGGATCAGGCAGTACCTGCGGCTGCAGGAAACGTCAGCGTGACGTCCGTGCCACGATCAAGTTCGCTCTGGATTGAAACCGTGCCACCATGCAAATGCATGATCGACTGTACGATGGCAAGACCAAGTCCTGAGCCTTGACCCTGCCGCGCGCGCGCGCCATCGACCCGATAAAAGCGCTCAAGTACACGGGGCAAATCTTCGGGTGCTATTCCGCACCCGGTATCGCTTACGGTAATTTCAGCCGCGTTATTCCGCAGCGTCTTCGCCTCGATGACGACGCGTTCGCCGCTTGGTGTATGGCGAAGCGCATTGGCAACAAGATTGCCCAAGGCACGCCGTAAGAGACCGGAATCCGCCAATACCTTTCCAGTCCCATGTGCAATCAGTGTGATGCCTTGCTCATCGGCCATCGCCTGATAAAAGGCGCATACAGCGCCAATTTCCTGCTCAACGCCCAGCCATTTCTTGTCGATCTGCGCGGCCGGCTGTTCGGTGCGGGCAAGAAACAGCAGTGCATCCACCATGTGGGATAGACGGTCATATTCGTCCATCGATGATTCAATGCAAGCTCGGTAATCCTCATTGGATCGATCCCTGGAAAGCGCGATTTCTGCTTCGCCGCGCAGGATATGGAGCGGCGTGCGCAGTTCGTGTGCAATGTCGGCCGAGAAGCGTGAGATGCGCGCAAACGAATTTTCGAGGCGCGACAGGAGGCGATCAAAGTTGGTCGCGAGCGGCCTCAGTTCCAAAGGCCAGGCTTCATCGCCGACGCGGCGATGCAATTGACCCGCGCCAAGCTCATCGACGATCGCGGCAAGCCGCGATGCGGGCTGCATTTCGCGACGGGCAATCAGGTAACCACCGGCAATGGCAATCGCCAGAGCGATGACAACGGATAACAACACGCTGCCCCGGTAAGCTGCCAGTAGTTGCGCCTCTTTCGATAGGCTCATCGCTGTGTGCACGGTGAATAGCGCGTCTTCCTGGAATTTTCCGGACATCAGACGGTACTTCTTCCCGTCGCTGGAAAACCAGTCCCGCCCGTGTTCGTCTATTGCGTGTGGGGCGTTTGCGAAAGTCTCACCGCTGTCAAAAATGGCGCTGGGCGTTGGGCTGTCCGCAACAATGTCTTCCTGCGCATTCAGTACCCGGATATAGATGCCGGGAAGCGTATCCGCCTCGTGTTGAACTTCTTCGCGCAAGGCCGCGTAATCATTTGGATGGAGCTTCAGAACGGCGCGCACTTCAGCGATTTTTCCCGCTAGTAGCCGATCATTTTCCTGCTGCAACCGATCCGCGAGCACCCAATAAAGCACACTGCCGACCGATGCGATCAGCGCGATGCTGAGCAGCGCATACCAAAAGGTGAGGCGCGCGGCAATCGAACCGGGTCTTCCTATTGCCGCCTCAGTCCCGTTCTTCCAGAACATAGCCAACCCCACGTAGTGTGTGAATCAATTTTTGCGGGTAGGGATCATCCGCTTTTCTCCGCAATCTGCGGATGGCAACATCGACAACATTGCTGTCGCCGTCAAAATGCATATCCCACACCTGCTCTGCGAGCCTTGTGCGGGTCAACACTTCGCCCGGGTGGCGCAGAAGGTATTCCAGAAGCCGGTATTCCTGAGGAGCAAGATCAATCTGTTTCCCGGCCCGCATTGCCTTATGTCGCAACAAGTCCATTTCGAGATCGGCGAATTGGAGCGTCTCGGTCTGCCGAGCGGGCGCCCGACGCAATATGTTGCGTACCCGAGCAAGCAGCTCCGAGAAGGCGAACGGCTTGACCAGATAGTCGTCGGCGCCTGAATTCAAACCCTTCACACGGTGGGAAACATCATCCAGCGCGGTGAGCAGGATGACCGGCTGATCCTGCCGATGTTTGCGGATTTCCTGCAACACCCACCATCCATCGCGCTTCGGCAGCATGATATCGAGCACGACCATCTCATAGCCGCCCGTCGCTGCCAGATGGAATCCATCCTCACCGTCTGCTGCAACATCGACAACATAACCTTCCTCATTGAAACCTCTTGTGAGGAAGGCGGCTGTCTTGGGTTCATCTTCAATGATCAGAATTTTCATCGTTGGCTTTCGGCTGCTGGCGAGTAGCTAAGCACAGCGTTAGCGTGTTGAGTGGCGACATGCGCGCTTCCTGCGATCAGCAGGATAATGGCCACGAGTATCGTCAACTCCTTCGCTCCAAATTCCTCGCGGGATTGGTAAAAGTAGGCGACGGCCAGTGCCGCCACCCATGCCGCCCAGCACGTCAGACAGTTCAGATTACCATTCCCTCTTGCCCATCTGGGAGTCGCATGGCGTTATTTCCTGCGCAGCGGGCAGAGTTTCGCCTGTCAGATCGGCGCACAGCAAGATATTCTTCCCATAAAAGCCAATGAACGACAAGATCAACCCATCGACCAGCACAGAAGCTTTGTCCATGAAACCGAGCACACCGTCGCAAGAGACCAAGCGCACTGCCACTCCTGCCCACATGCCCTTGGCCATCTGGACGCTCGGCTTTGTCAGCTTGTTGATGGATATCTCGTCCGAGATGATTCACAGCCTGTTGCCGGTCTTCCTGGTCACGGCCCTTGGAACAAGCGTGTTCGTTGTAGGCCTGATAGAGGGTGTGTCGGAGGCCTCCGCGTTGATCGTGAAGGTGTTCTCGGGTGCGCTTTCCGACTACTGGGGACGGCGCAAGCCCATTGCCGTTTTGGGCTACGGGCTGGGCGCGCTTTCCAAGCCCTTGTTTGCCCTCGCGTCGAGCGCCGGCCTCGTCCTCGTCGCGCGCCTGATCGATCGGATTGGCAAGGGAATCCGGGGGGCGCCGCGGGATGCGCTGGTGGCAGACATCGCCCCGCGCGAACTGCGCGGGGCAGCCTTTGGCCTGCGCCAGTCACTCGACACCGTGGGCGCCTTCCTTGGCCCGCTGCTCGCCTTGGGCTTGATGCTGCTCTGGGCGAACGACTTCCGCGCCGTTTTCTGGGTAGCCATCATCCCCGGCTTTCTCTCTGTCGCCCTGTTGCTGTTTGGCGTACAGGAGCCCGAGAAAAAACATGGCGCCCATCCCGTCAACCCCATTCGCCGGGAAAACCTGCGCCGGCTGTCGCGCGCTTACTGGTGGGTCGTGGTGATCGGCGCCCTGTTCACTCTGGCACGGTTTTCCGAGGCGTTTCTCGTCTTGCGTGCTCTGCAAGGCGGCCTGCCCATCGCGCTGGTGCCGCTGGTGCTGATTGCCATGAACGTCGTCTACGCACTCTCGGCCTATCCGTTCGGCAAGCTCTCAGACAGCGTGAGCCACACCGGCTTGCTTGTGCTTGGGCTTGCGACCTTGATCGGCGCGGATGTGGCACTGGCTTACAGCAACCATTGGACATGGGTGTGGCTGGGCATCACCTTGTGGGGCTTGCACATGGGGATTGCACAAGGCCTCCTGGCGAGGATGGTCGCCGATACCGCGCCGGCAGCGTTGCGAGGCACTGCCTACGGCTTTTTCAATCTGGTAAGCGGTATGGCGATGCTCGTGGCCAGCGTTCTAGCCGGCCTGCTGTGGGATCGCTTCGGCGCATCGCAGACGTTCATCGCCGGAGCAGTATTCAGCGGCCTCGCATTGATGGCAATATTGTTTCGTGACCACATACCGGCACTGCGGAGATGAGCATCCATCGCTATTCGCTCATGCTTTCTTTACAGCCGGATTTGCACATCCCGCCTCACCTGAATGACTGCTGTTGGCCGCTATGTAAACCTCTACATAGCGGCCAACTGCTGCCATTCGAACATTTCAGGAAGCTGCTATCTGTACGACCGCTGTACTTCGCAACCAGTCGGAAGGGGCATTCCGGCTCCTCGGCCTTTGCCAATCTGCCTTGGCTAGAGCCCAAGCAAGCCACCCTCTGAGTATCTGTCGCTCAAGAAACCTTGGGAGCGAATTGATGAAGGTCAGCTCTCTGCGCTACGCTGCATTGGTTAGTTCTGCTTGGCCGTAAGCAACGAACTGACCAGCAAGTGACCAGCAATTGCGAGGCTCAGCAACACCAGCGTGCCCAATCCCAAAATTGCCCAAAGCTGGGGGCCGATCCAACCAATGGCCGAGGCAAAATAAGGTACGGTCTGTTTCATCGTTTCGATGAAGCTAACGAGACCCGATTGAATCGATTGTATCCAGGCGGGATTGAATCGCCCCCGATTTCCTAGACACTCGTAAGCCTCTCTTCGTACTGCTTCTCGTAGTCTATCGGTGAAAGCCGATTGCTGTAACTGTGGCGGCGCTTCGGGTTGTAAAACATCTCGATGTAATCGAAGACATCTCGACG
>DATCSW010000032.1:0-127989 GCA_036568265.1 Thiobacillus sp. | reverse complement strand
CGCAGGGTGAACAGGCTCTCGGTGAAGGTGTCGGGTCCGCGCATGAAGGGGGGCTCTGGCTGGGTCAATGAATCAGGATCAGTTTAACTTCTGAGGGGCTGCTGATGTGGTCCGGTTGGGAGGTATTTCAGCAGCCTGTTACAGCCTCTAAGCAAGACTTCTCCGCGGGTAGCAAGGGCGCTCTGCAGGGCGCCCTTTTTTAGTTTGGCGAGGGGAAGAAAGGGTGTGTTGGAGACGGACGCCCGACGCGAGACAAATGGACTACGGGCTTTACTTAAGCTGAAATACCAGTTTGTCTCCGCCGACTTCGATCGTGTCATTGGGCGACAGCAGGCGAGGCTCGTGTCCGATGGATTTGCCATTCAGGCGCGCCGGCTTGTCCCCTTCGACATGCGTAATGAAATAGCCGTGTGGGCGTGAATTGATCACCACGACCTGCTTGCCCGGGGTGCCGAAGGTATACAGCACTTCGGATAATTCAATTGCCTCGCTGGCTTCTGCGCCATCCATTGTCTGGATGAGCCCCAACCGCCCGCTTTTCTTGAAACGCAGCTCTTTTTTTGCCGTTGCCAGCGCATAAGCACCCACTGGCTGGGCAGCCGAGTCCGCGTGCAGGGCTGATGCCTGAATAATCATGGTGCGGTCAAAACTGGGGCCTTCGATTGCCTTGTGGTTTCGGTAGCGGATCTGGGTGCCGGCAATTTCGATGATGTCGTCATTTTGCAGGATATGCCGGGTCACGGGCCGGCCATTGACCAGCGTGCCGTTGGTGCTGTTCAGGTCTTCCAGAATATCGTCATTGCCGATCGATGTGATGCAGGCATGCGAACGGCTGACACCGTCTGATGTCAGGCATAGCGCATTGTCGGGCAGGCTGCCGATGGTGAAAGTCGACTCGTTCAGGAAGTGGTTCTCGGTCACCTCTCCGTTGTGACTGACGATGAGTTTAGCCATGGTGTTAACGTCCCAATAACCAGGCAAAAAAGCCCGTTTTCTTTGTTGCAGCAGGCGTACGTGTGCCGACTTTTGCCAGAATGACCGAAATGTTGTCTTCACCGCCATGGTCGTTTGCGATCATGACCAGCTGACTCGCAGCCAGTGGAAGGTTGGCTTGAAGCAGGTTCAGTACGCGTTCGATGTCAGCGTTGTCGACCATGTCGTTCAGGCCGTCCGAGCACAGCAGATAAATATCGCCCATTTTGGCTTCACCCCCGTCTTGCGTGACCTCGACCTCAGCTTGCAATCCGAGTCCACGGGTGACCAAATGACGATTATGCGAGTTGGCCGCTGCTTCTGCGCTGAGGACGCCCCTATCGATCTGCTCCTGCAGCAGCGAGTGGTCGTGCGTCAAGAGTTCCAGTTTGCCGGCGCGCAGGCGGTAAATCCGCGAATCGCCCACATGCGCCATGTTGATGCGATTGTTACGGAACAGCAGCAGTGCCAGAGTCGACCCCATGGCTTGTTCCTGGCTGTTTTGTGCGGTTTGCGTGCGGCGTTCGCCTTCCATGAAAATGGCGCGATTGGCACGCTTCACGACGTTTTCGATGACGGGCGCGACATCGTTATCATGCGCGTTGATGGTTTTCAGGCCTTGTGACAGGCCTTCGAGAATCACCTGGGTGGTGATGTTGCTGGCCACGTCGCCCGACTGATACCCCCCCATGCCATCAGACAACACCAGCAACCCTAAGTCATGGGCAATTGCAATGCTGTCCTCGTTCAGACTGCGGAGGGCGCCGGGGTCGGTTTTGGAAGCGATCTCAAGCGAAAGCGGGCTATTGGCAGCGTGATTGGGCACAGTGGTAGTCTCGTTGTGTTTGTTATACTTTGTTGCCGAGAATTCTCTCATTTGGAAACGCCCTAAAGCAAGCTGCCAGGCCTCATCACGCATGCTCAATCAAACAAAAATCGGTCGTTATGAAGTGGTTTCCACGCTGGGGCAAGGCGCGATGGGGACTGTTTACAAGGCGGTTGATCCATTGATCGAGCGCACGGTCGCCATTAAAACCATTAATCTCAACCTCTCGAAAGACGAGCTGGCAGAGTTTGAAGAGCGCTTTTACCGCGAAGCCAAGTCGGCCGGCCGCTTGAACCATTCCAATATCGTGACCATTTATGACGTGGGCGAGACCGACGGTATCGCTTATATCGCCATGGAATATCTGGAAGGCGAGTCCTTGCGTGAAATGCTCGATTCGGGCGTCGTGCTGCCAATCGACACGATCGTCAAAATTGCGTCCCGCATCGCCAGCGCGTTGAACTACGCACATGAGAACCACGTGGTTCACCGTGACATCAAGCCTGCCAACATCATGATTACGCATCACCGTGACGTGAAAATCATGGATTTTGGCATTGCGCAGATTCCGACAGGCTCGCGCACTCAACTGGGTACGGTACTGGGGTCGCCCAAGTACATGGCGCCCGAACAGGTGGCAGGTGAAGCCACCGATGGCAAAACCGATATCTTTGCGCTGGGCGTGGTGCTGTACGAATTGCTGACCGGGGTGACGCCTTTTAATGGCGATAACCTCAGCGCCATCATGTACAAAATCCTCCATGAAGAACCCGCGGCGCCCAGCACGATTAATCCGCGCGTGCCGCCGGTTTTTGATCGCATCATCAGCCGGGCGCTTGCCAAGCGACCAGCTGATCGATACCCGAGCGCCCGAGCCTTGGCGCGCGATTTGAGAAGCCATGATGCCGTTCTTCCCAGCGAGGAAGTACGAGCCGCGGGCACTCGCAAACCCGCCAGTACACCGCGGCCGAACAAGACGCCTTCGGGCCCGCAGGATGCCACGCTGTTTCTTGCGCCCGATCAAGCCCGACAGATGTTGGGATCATCCCGCAGTTTGGACGGGGTGGGGATACAGGCCACGCTCACCGCTGCGCTTCGGGATATGTCGTTGGCGCGCAAGCGGGCGCTGTGGGTGATACCGGTTCTGATCGCCACTGCTTTCGTGGTGTTGTGGCAGATGGCTCAATCGCGGCCAGATAAACAGCCGATTGTGCCCGCATTGACCAGTCAGACAGGTAACCAGTTGTCTCAACGTGAGGAAGAGGCGATTCTGGCACTTCAACCCGAGATCATCGCGCCACTCCTGCCGCCCGTGAAAATGCCGGCGCCGGTTCAGACTGTCATGGCAAAACCGGCCGTACGTGAGCCGACCGCACGTGAGCCGGAGTTGCGCGCGCATCCGCCTGTTACCGTTGTGGCGGCGCCCGTCGCGCAGGCTATCCCAGAGGCCATGGCCACGGTGTCGTTTGCCATCTCGCCTTGGGGCGAGGTGTTTGTCGACGGGAAAAGCGTGGGCGTCTCCCCACCGATGAACTCACTTGAGCTTAAGGCGGGTCGACACCGGATCGAAATTCGCAATCAGGCGTTTACGGTCTACCGTGATACTGTCAACCTGGGTTCTGGGCAGACGCTCAAAATCAGACATAAATTCAAGTAAACAAGGAATCAGACTATGAAGCAGATCGGCGTGCTGCTTTGTGCTGCGTTATTGCTGACGGGTTGCGCAGCGCCCATCGTGCGGGATGCCGGTCTCGACAGGCTCGCTATCCGTAAAGCCGAGCAGGATTTATCGGCAGGCTTGCGGGCTTACGATGACGGGGATTATCGAAATTCAGCGCGCCTATTACAGAGTGCGCTCGCTGCAGGACTGTTTCTGAGTTCGGACAAGGTCGCGGCGCATAAACATCTGGCGTTCATGCACTGCGCCCAGTCGCGGGAACGGGCGTGTCGTGACGAATTCCGCAAGGCGCTGGATTTGAACCCGAATCTGGAACTGACGCCAGCCGAGTCGGGGCACCCGCTTTGGGGGCCCGTGTTCAAGTCATTGAAATAAAACCTGCCCGGCTGTTTGTCGGCCAAGACCGAGTATTCAGGAATTATTTGTTCCAGGAGGGAATAAACCAGACCGCAATAGTGTTTGCGTCCAGGTAAGTTCGCAGTTCTCCCTCAACCCTGCTAAAGGAACAATATGAAACTCGCTACAACCTCCGTCCTGGCCAGCCTGGCACTTCTGGTGGCCTGTGCAAGCCCGATGGGCGCTCCCACCAAGACTGCCGCTGGTGCACTGACCAATCCAGATGGTATGACCCTGTATACCTTTGACAAAGACGCGGCCGATTCCGGCAAGAGTGTCTGCAAAGACGATTGTGCTGTGAAGTGGCCGCCCTTTATTGCGGCTGCAAGCGAAAAAGCTGATGGTTCGTACACCATCATCAATCGTGACGACGGCGCCAAACAGTGGGCTTACAAAGGCAAGCCGCTGTATACCTGGTTCAAGGATCAGAAGCCGGGCGACATGACCGGTGATGGCGTCAACAATGTGTGGCGTACCGCCAAACCTTAAGTGCATGTCAGGCCCTAAATGAGAGCCAGGCCCGATCTGATCGAGCATTTACCCCGTCTGCGTCGCTATGCGCGGGCGCTGACGGGGGAGGTGACGCGCGCGGACGACCTGGTACAGGACACGCTGGAGCGCGCGCTGGTCAAGCTGGATTTATGGCAGCCAGGTACCGATTTGCGGGCCTGGCTGTTTACCTTGATGCACAATGTTTTTTTGAATCAGATACGTTCACTTCGCTCATCGGATTCTGCGCTCGACGAGGCGCAGGATATTCCCGTGAGCGGAGGGCAAATGGAAGCGCTGGGCGCACGCGATATCCACGCGGCGCTGGCGCGTTTGCCCGACCAGCAGCGCGAAGTCATGCTGCTGGTCGGGCTGGAGCAGTTCAGCTATGACGAGGCCGCACAGGTGATGGGGGTGCCGGTGGGCACCGTGATGTCGCGGCTGTCCCGTGCGCGCGAGCGGATGCGGCAGATGCTGGCGGGTGAATCCGTTGTGCAATTGAAGGTAGTGAAATGACTGATCACGTAAGCGAAGACGATTTACACGCCTTTGTCGACGGTGCGCTTTCGGATGCGCGTCGACTGGAGGTGGAAGCCTGGCTGGCGGCGCATCCGGCAGACGCCGAACGCGTCCAGGCATGGGCGAGCCAGAACCAGTCGCTGCATGCAGCCTTTGATACGGTTCTGAATGAGCCTCTGCCGATTCATCTAGTTCGTGCGGCGCGTCGTCGCCAGCCTGCCCGTACGCCCTTCAAGGCCATCGCAGCGACACTGGCATTTGTAACGAGTGGGTTGGTGGGATACGGCATGGGCATGGTATCGGAGCGGCAGCCGTCGGCGCCTTTGGTAGCAGAAGCCTTGCCGCTGGTGCGTGAAGCGGCCATTGCCCATGCCGTGTTCAGCCCCGAAGTGCGTCACCCGGTTGAGGTCGAAGCCGCGCATGCCGATCATCTAATGAAATGGTTGTCGAAACGCGTGGGGACCGAACTCAAGGCCCCGGACTTTGCGGCGCTCGGTTTCGAGCTGCTGGGGGGAAGGCTGCTGACGGGCGAATCCGGGCCAGTCGCGCAATTCATGTATCAGGATGGGATAGGCCGACGTGTCACCCTGTATGTACGCCGGGATGTGGCGGCCAATCAGGAAACCAGCTTTCGTCATGTGACGGAAAATGGCGTCGAAGTGTTTTACTGGATTGATCAGGACTTTGGTTATGCCCTGTCGGGGCAGATTGCACCTGGCGATATCCGCAAACTGGCGGGCACGGCCTACCAGCAATTGGTGGGCCATACCAGCCGTCCATAACGTGGCGCTTTTGAAATGTGTGGCTTTTCGGTAGGCTTCGCGCTAAACCTACTGAAAACGAGCCCATGCACTTCACCCCTGAATCCTTTCGCGCCTGGCCAACCAAGCGTATTACCCTGCTTGGCATGTCGGGCGTTGGCAAGACGCATATCTCGACCATGTTGCGTAGCCACGAGTGGTTCCACTTTTCGGGGGACTACCGGATCGGCACGCGCTATCTGGATGAACCCATTCTGGATCTGATCAAGCAGCAGGCGATGAGTGTGCCGTTTCTACGCGAGTTGCTGCGCAACGACTGGATCGATATCACGAACAATATCAAGATCCACGACCTGGGCCCGGTGCTGACCTTTATTGGCAAGCTCGGCGGACCGGAGTGGGGTGGGTTGGCGCTGGATGAGTTTTCACGGCGCCAGGCAGCGTATCGTGATGGCGAAATCGCCGCCATGCGCGATGTCCCCGGCTTTATCCGCAAAGGTCAGGAAATCTACGGTTACTCGCATTTTGTGAACGACGTAGGCGGTAGCCTGTGCGAGCTGGACGAGCCCGGTGTGGTCGAGTTGCTGGCCGAACACACATTGATTCTGTATATCCAGACCACCACGCGGGAAGAGGAGGAGACGCTGATCAGACGCGCGCAGTCCGACCCCAAGCCGTTATATCTGCGGCCTGATTTTCTGGCCGGGCAATTGCCGATCTATCTCAAGGAAAAAGATATCGAATACGTTGCGCAGATCGAACCTGATGATTTCGCGCGCTGGGTATTCCCGCGGCTGTTTCATTCCCGCATTCCGCGCTACGAAGCCATTGCCCAGCCGCACGGTTACACCGTGACGTCACAGGAGATCGCGCAGGTGCGCGACGAACGTGATTTTCTGGCGTTGCTGGAAACTGCCATCGCCCGAAAAGGATCAGGCGTTGGAAGCCAAGCCTCAGGAGAAGCGCATGCCGCTGGTCGCGCATAACGGACTCCCCACCTTTGACCGGTTGCGGCAAGGCGGCCTGGTGGTGCATACGCCTGAGCGGGCGGCGCAGCAGGAGATACGCGAGTTGCACGTGGGCTTGTTGAACATGATGCCGGACGCTGCACTGGAAGCAACCGAACGCCAGTTTTATCGGCTGGTGGGGACCTCCAACCCGATCGCGCAGTTCTACATGCACCCGTTTACCCTGCCGACGCTGCCGCGCGGCGAGGCCGCGCGTGCGCATATCGAGCAGTATTACGAAAGCTTCGATTCCATCCGCGAGGCCGGACTGGATGCACTGATCATCACCGGCGCGAATGTCAGCCATGCCAACCTGGCCGACGAACCGTTCTGGGATCCGCTGATCGAGGTGATCGACTGGGCCTGGGACAACGTGACGTCAAGCCTGTGCTCCTGTCTCGCCACCCATGCCGTGATGCAGTTTCGACATGGGCAGACGCGGCTCAAGCAGCCGAATAAGATCTGGGGCGTGTTTGAGCACCGCGTAACCGACAAGCGCCATCCCCTGGTCACCGACGTGAATACGCGTTTCGATGTCCCGCATTCGCGCTGGAATGATGTTTCGCGTGCGCAGTTTGAAGCGGCAGGCGTCAAAGTTCTGGTGGAAAGTGCGGAGGCGGGTGTGCATCTGGCCGTGAGCCCGGATGGTCTGCGCACCGTATTTTTTCAGGGTCATCCCGAATACGACACGGTTTCCCTGCTCAAGGAATACAAGCGGGATCTGCAGTCGGCTTTATCGGATGGCCAGCCTGCATTCACACCTTATCCGGTGCGTTATTTCGATCGTCAGACGCAGGCTTTTCTGGCCGAATTCAATAGCCGCAGACAGCAGGGCGAAAATCTGAAGTTCCCCGAGTCTTACGTGCTGCCACTCATAGACAATACCTGGCACGATTCCGCCGAAGCGGTTGTAGGAAACTGGATCGGCTGTGTGTACCAGGTTACTCACCGCGAGCGCGGCCTGCCTTTCATGCCGGGTGTGGATCCCCACAACCCCCTGGGCTGGGCGTGACAGTCGCACAGGCATATTACGATGCGTCGCAGCAGGCGCTGATTGCCAGCGGCGACTGGCATGCCGATTCGGCAGTCTCGCCACTGTCAACTGAAGCAGCTCGTATCCTCGACGGCGCAGGCATCTCCCAGCTCGATACCAATGGTGCATGGCTACTGCTGACTGCGGCCAATTGGACAACAGGCAAGCCGATGCCCGAGTTGCGTGCATTTAAGCCTGAACAGGTCGCCCTGCTGGAGTTGGTGGCACGGCATAGCGGTCCCACGGCCATACAACCCTCTCCCGTACGTGAAGGGGGGCTGGGGCTGATCGGCCGTGGGACGTTGGCAGCAATCGGCCATGTTGTCGGCTTGGTTGATTTTATCGGGCGCTTGTTTGTGGAACTGATTGGTCTGGCTGCTCGTCCGGGCCTGTGGCGCTGGCGCGAATTCAGCACGCAGCTCAACGCAGTATTCGTGGGTGCGATTTCCATTGTGGTGGGAATGTTGTTTCTGCTCGGTGTGGTGTTCGCCTATTTGCTGGGATCGCAGGCGCAGCAGTATGGCGCGAGCATCTTTGTCGTGGATGGCTTGTTGTTATCTATCCTGCGCGAAATTTCACCGGTCATCGTCGCGGTGCTGGTTGCCGGCCGAACGGGAGCGGCCATTACCGCCCAGATTGGCACCATGAAGGTGACAGAGGAAATCGATGCCATCACCACACTGGGTTTGTCCCCCATTGCCGTGCTGGTGGTGCCACGTGTGCTCGCTTTGCTGATTGCGTTGCCGCTGCTGGTGTTTGTGGGCGACGTGGCGGGCATACTGGGCGGGATGCTGGTGACGCATCAACAGCTGGATATTTCCTATTACATGTTCATGGACCGGGTGGCGGATGTGTTGAACCTGAAAACCCTGCTGGTCGGGATTTACAAGGCGCCGGTATTCGCCATTTTTATAGTGTTGATCGCGTGCCGCATGGGCTTGTCGGTCAATAGAGATGCGCGCAGCGTGGGTGAACACACGACTTCAACTGTTGTACAGAGTCTGGTTGCCATTATTGTGCTGAACGCGATATTCGCTGTCATGTTCGTTCGGCTGGGGATTTGATGACTGAAACCGTGATCGACGTTCGCGATGTCTCCATCACCCTGGGTGGGCAGCCGATTCATCGGAACTTGAGTATGTCCGTCGCGCGAGGCGAAGTGATCGCTTTGATTGGCGGGAGTGGTACCGGAAAATCGGTCCTGCTGCGCGAAATCATTGGTTTGCTGAAACCCCAGTCGGGGCAGATCGAATTGCTGGGTCAATCTGTTCTGGACTGCAGTGAGACGCAGATGAATCTATTGCGTCGCCGCATCGGTGTTCTGTTTCAGGATGGTGCACTGTTTTCTTCGCTGAATGTTGAAGACAATGTGGCGACTCCGCTGTTTGAGCATACGCGTCTGCCGCATGCCAATTGTCGCCAGTTGGCGCGACTCAAGCTGGATATGGTGGGACTGGAAGCCGAGGCTGCGCGCAAGCATCCGAGCCAGCTTTCCGGCGGCATGCGCAAACGCGTAGCACTGGCGCGTGCCATCGCACTGGATCCCGAAGTGCTGTTTCTGGATGAGCCGACCTCGGGTCTCGACCCGATTTCGGCGCGCACTTTTGACGTATTGATTCGCCTGCTGGCAGACAGTCTCGGACTGACGGTATTCCTCGTGACCCACGACTTGGATACACTGTTTTCAATTATCGACCGTGTCATCGTGCTATCCGATGCCCGCGTGCTGGGCAGTGGTACCGTGGAAGAATTGAAACGTATCGACGACCCGTGGCTGCGCGAGTATTTCTCTGCGCGGGCACTGGGGGGAGAAATCGCATATGGAAACTGAAGGTCGTTACACACTGGTGGGCGTACTGGTGCTGGCAGTGGTTGTGATGCTGACTGCCAGTATTGTGTGGTTGACAGGTGCGGCCGACCGGATCGCCTACCAAACCTACTCGATTTATTTCAAGCACCAATCGCTTGACGGCCTGGCCGTGGGCAGTCCGGTCAAAATGCGCGGCATCAAGGTTGGGGTGGTCGCAGGTTACCGGTTTGCCAAAGGCGGTGACGAGGCGGTCAGCGTCACTGCACGTATCGACGAAGGCGTGCCCATTCATACGGGGGCTGCAGCCTATATCAAACGGAGCCTGGTGACCGGTATTGCCACGGTCGAAATCAATAACGGCTTGAGCAATAGCCCTCTCTTGATCGATGTGCTGCCAGGTGAGCGCTACCCGGTGATTGCCGAAGGCAGTTCCGACATCGATAAAGTGGCCACGGCAGTTTCAAGACTGGCCGTGAACGGTGCTCAGGTGCTGGACAAGATGAATACCCTGATGTCGGAAGATAACCAGCGAGCCATTAGCCAGACATTGGCCAATCTGAATGAATTGTCGGCCCATCTGGCGGCCAACAAAAGCAACCTGACCGAAACAGCTCAAGGCATACGGGACGCCGCGGTCGATATACGCCAGGCGGGAATCAGCGTCAGTCAGGCGGCTAAACGTTTTGAGAATAATATTGCGGACGTGAGTAAAAATGCCAATTCCACACTCAAGGAAGCGACCGCTGTGATGGGCAAGTTGCAGCAGGATGCCAGCCAGGTGTCCGATCGAATTCAGCAGTTGGCCGAGACCGGGACGCTTGAAATGACCAATGTCAGCCGGGATGTACGGACCAGTGCCGATGTACTCACGACGGCCGGGCAGCGGCTGTCCAACCCGCGTGGCATTTTGTTTGGGCCGGGCAAACAGCAATTGGGGCCCGGGGAAACGCTGCCATGATCAAGCGATTGTGTTTATTGGCCAGTGCTTTCGCGCTTGCCGGTTGTGTGAATCTGGGTGGACAAAAAGATGTGCCAGCCGTTGTTTACTATGTGTTGAGCGACACGGCTCCGGTAGTCAAGAATGCAGCGGTGCGCCCCGATGCGCCGACACTGCTTGTCCTCGACACCACAACGGCGAGTTTCTACGATACGGATCAGCTGGTCTTCAGTCGAAATCCGGATACCCGTGGCCAGTATCAGCTGGCCCGCTGGACCGAACGGCCTGGCAAACGCTTTGCCAATTTGATGCGCACACGTCTGGATCAGCAAAACGCCTGGCGTGTCAGCGCTGCAGGCGGATATGTTCGTGGCGACGTGTTGCTGGATACCGAACTGGTCGAGTTTTATCACGACGCGTCGAGTAACCCGGGTCATCTCCGGCTGGTGCTACGTGCCGAACTGATTGATTTGAAAAAGCGCACATTGCTTGGTATGCGCAGCTTTGAGCAGTATGTGCCGTTGTCGACATACGATGCTGCGGGTGCAGCCAAGGCTTCCAATCTTGCGATCAGTCGTACGCTGGATGAACTGACCGCCTGGCTCGCTTCATTTTGATAAACCCTTACAATAAAGAACAGCAACGCTTACAAAAAAGGAGAGAGACAATGAAACAACTACTTGCCATTCTGTGTTTGGGTTCAATAGTCGCCACCGCTCATGCCGAAATCTCTCAAGAGTTTGGGCCGGTCAAAATTCATTACAACGCCCTGACGACTGATCAACTGCTTCCTGAGGTCGCGCGCGCATACAAAATCGAGCGCAGCAAAACGCGCGGCATGGTCACCATGTCGGTTTTGAAGCAGAACAGCGTGGGCGCGCCGACCCCGATACCAGCCAAGCTCACGGTCTACGCGACCAATCTCAATCAGCAATTGGCCAATATCGAGATGCGTGAAGTCAAGGAAGGCAATGCGATTTACTATCTGGGCGAATTTCGGATCAACCCGCCCGACACGCTGAAATTCACCACGACAATCGAAGTCGCGGGTGATCCGAAACGCGAAATGGTTTTCAAACAGAAGTTCTATAAATAAGCACGTTTCCCTGCAGCCCCGTTTGCGGGGCTTTTTTATGCCTGCTCCCATGACAAACACCACTCCGTCCCGCTTCCCAACCTGGCTCGGATTTGTCCAGGGTGCGGTGCTCTATGCGCTGTACAAAAGCCATCATGACAAGCTGTGGTCACTCGAGTGGAGCTGGCTTTTCAACGCTGTGCTGATGTGTGCGATCTTCCTGCCTTTCGTGGTGTATTGGGGGCAGGACGTGCTGAGTCGCGCCGCCCGGCGCTGGCTTGTATTGGGGACGGGGGCGCTGATTTTCGGCCTGGGGGGATATCAGGGCGCAATGGTTTTTCCGCTCGTTGAGATCAGTCGACCTCAACTGGCGTCGCCCGCCACGTTTCTGGGCCTGGCGTTGTTCAGCTTTATGCTGGTGCCGCTGGTTTCCGGTTGGGCGCGCAGCATGGTTCCTTCAACGCTGGGCGCCTGGAACTACGCACGACTATTTGAGCATGCCTGGCGTAATGCCGTCATCACCGTGCAAGCGGGCGTGCTGACGGGTCTTTTCTGGGCGGTGCTGAGCTTGGGCGCCCAATTGTTTCACTTGATCGGTGTGGACTGGCCGAAAGAGACCATTGGAAAAGCCTGGTTTGCCATCCCGGTCACCACACTGTCGATTGCCCTGGGATTACGGGGTGGACTGAAGCGCTCGGCTTTCACGATGACCTTGCGTAACCACTGGCTGACGCTGACTGTCTGGCTGCTGCCCTTCACCAGTCTCATCGGTGTGGCATTCGTGCTCACCAGTTTGACCGGGGTGGGCACCTTGTTTGAACGTGGCTTGTCGGCCTTTTTCCTGCTGTGGTTTGCGGCTTTCTGGGTCAAGTTTTTCAACTCGGCGTTTCAGGATGGACAGGAAGCGCCCGCGCTGCATGGCTTGCTGCGCCGCGTGTTGCCGCTTACCGCGCTTGCGCTGCTTGCCCTGGTTGCACTCGCTGCGTGGGCGCTGACATTACGCATTCAACAATACGGCTTAACGCCCGATCGAATCTGGGGCGTGTTGGCGGTTGCAGTCGCGCTGACCTACGGTATCGGTTATGCGTGGGTCTGGCCTCGTGCCAATGAAACGCGCTGGATGCCGGGCATTGCGCCGGCCAATATCGTGGCGTCACTCATCATGTGTGTGGGCATCGTACTGCTGCTGTCACCCGCTCTCGACGTCAACCGCTTGGCTACAACCAGCCAAATGGCGCGTTTGCAGAGCGGTCAGGTTCAGGCAGACGACTTTGACGTCCGGGCCCTGGCGCGTCAGGAGCGTGCAGGCCACGATGCGTTGAAAGCCTTGCAGCGTCAACGCGGTCCGGATGGCAAGCCCGGCAAGCTGGCACTCAGGGCCGACGATGCGCTCCGCAACGCCAATCGCGATCGGAATAGGACCTTGGATGAACAGGAAGGTTTGGTGGCCGAGTTCGGCAAACGTATCGACTCGTATCCGAGTGGGACGCCCTTGCCGGCCGGTTTTGTCGATTTTCTAAAGCAGGATGTGCTGAAATGGGATGCGTGGCAACGTTCACAAAGCTGTTTTGCGCAGAATCAAAAACGTCAGCGTTGCGCCACGCTACAGATCGATTTGAATCGGGATGGTGAAATCGAAGTGGTGTTGTGGCGCATGCCCAATGAATATCAACCTGTTGTGTATGCGCGTCGGGATGGACAGTGGCAGCGTATCGGCTATCTGATGGCAGGCAATGATGCGACACCGGATAGCGTCCGTGCCGAGTTGGAAACGGGCAGCTATGCCAGTCAGCCAATGCAGTGGAACACGCTGCGCGTTGGAACAACCCGGTATCAGATATTCGAAAAGGCCGAGTAAGCCAATGCCAGCAAACCCCATACGCCGAAGCCTGCTACGGTGAGCCCTGCTCCACGGCGTACCCACCGTTGTTGCATGAAAGGCTGGATTTGACGTGCAAACAAGCCCATGCCCAGCAGGTTCGGCAGCGTGCCCAGCCCGAATGCCAGCATCAGTGCCGCACCTGATGAAGCGCTACCTGCAGCCAGCGCAGACACAAGAATTGAGTACACCAGCCCACAGGGCAACCAGCCCCAAGCCATGCCGGCCAGCACCGCCTGGGGCACTGTTTTGACCGGCAGCAGTTTCTGGAACAAGGGTTTGATGTGTTTCCACAAGGCGCCCCCTGCGCGTTCGAATATCAGCACCCATTGCGACCAGCCGGCCAGATACAGGCCCAGCAGTATCATCACCACCTGGGCCAGCACATACAGGAGCATCTGGACCGGGAGAAAGTCAGCCAGTTTGAGCGACGCCCCCAGCGCGCCCGCCAGCGCACCGAAAAGGGCATAGGAAAACACCCGCCCCAGGTTGTAGGCGAGGTGTAGTCGGAAAGGCGGCGCACTGCCGTCAGCGCGGAATGAAAACGCGGCGACGATGCCGCCGCACATGCCCACACAGTGCACGCCGCCCAGTAGCCCTGCGAGCAAGGCGGCCAAAAGCGAAAACTCGATCATGGCGGGTCGCTTCCCGGCCGCTGACCGCTGACGCCTGAACGTTTACCCACCAGCCACACCAGCACCAGAACCGGCAGACCGATCAGCGCGGTGCCCGTGAAGAAATTTGCCCAGCCATAGGCATCGACGAACTCGCCGGAGAATCCTGCAATGAACTTGGGCAACAGCAACATGACCGAAGTAAACAGCGCGTATTGCGTGGCTGAATAGGCCTGGTTCACCAGGCTGGACAGGTAGGCAACGAATGCCGATGAGGCAATGCCGGCCGACAGATTGTCAGCCGAAATGGTGAACACCAGCGCGCCCACGTCGTGCCCGCGTCCGGCCAGCCACACAAACAGCAGATTGGTCGCGGCGGACAATACCGCACCGAGAAACAGGGTGCGCATCACCCCCATGCGCATGGTCAGCAAGCCGCCAAGCGCCGCGCCCACGATGACCATGATCACGCCGTAGACCTTCGACACGGTCGCTACTTCATCCTTGGTGAAGCCCATTTCCTGATAGAAGGGATTGCTCATCACCCCCATCACCACGTCCGAAATGCGGTACACCGCGATCAGTGCCAGCATCAACAGTGCCTGCCATTTGTAGCGCTGAATGAAATCGATGAAAGGCGAGAGTACCGCACTGTAAAACCACGCGGTTGCCGTCAGCAGCCAGCCCGACAAGCCGGCTGCAGCGAAGCGTTCACGCGTATGCGCTTCGCGGTCGGTCGTGACGGTGGAAATCTTCTTCTCCGGTTCGCGAATGATCAGCGTCGTCAGCATGCCGACGATCATCAGCGCCGCCATCACCGTGTAGGCCACCTGCCAGGGGCGGAAATCATAAGTGGTTTCGCTGGGGTCGACGCTTGCCGCAATCCACAGCACGCCCGCACCCGCCGTAATCATCGCGATGCGATAGCCCGCCTGATAGGTCGCCGCCATCGCGCCCTGTTTCTCGATTTCGACTGCTTCGATGCGGTAAGCGTCGAGCGCGATGTCCTGCGTCGCCGAGGCAAAGGCCACTGCCAGCGCGAAGAACACGGTGTGGGTCAGGTTCACCACCGGATCGGTATTCGCCATGCCGAGTAGCGCCGCGGCGATGCAAACCTGAGATAACAGCAGCCATGCCCGACGTTTGCCCAGCCGTGCGGTCAGGAACGGCAACGGTAGCCGGTCAACGAGCGGCGACCACAAGAACTTGAAGCCGTACGCCAGCCCGACCCAACTCAAATGCCCGATGGTCGCCCGCGCAATCCCGGCCTCAGACAACCAGAACGACAAGGTGCCCAGTACCAGCAACAGCGGCAGTCCGGCTGAAAAGCCGAGAAACAGCATGCCGATGACGCGCGGATGGGTATAAACCTTGAGGGCGTTGAGCCAGGGGTGGGCGAACGCGTTCATGGGGTGTAATCGTAATCGACGATGAGCGGCGCGTGATCGGAGAATTTCTGGTCTTTGTAAACGCTGGCGGACGTGGCCTTGGCGGCGATGCTGGGGGTGGCGATCTGGTAGTCAATGCGCCAGCCAACGTTCTTGGCGTAGGCCTGGCCGCGGTTGCTCCACCAGGTGTAAGCCTCGCCGGTGTGTTCGGGGTAGAGACTGCGGTAGACGTCAACCCAGCCCAGCTCGTCGAGCAGGCGGCTCATCCAGGCGCGCTCCTCGGGCAGAAATCCGGAGTTTTTCTGGTTGGATTTCCAGTTTTTGAGGTCGACTTCCTGGTGGGCGATATTCCAGTCGCCGCAGATGACGATTTCGCGACCGGATTTCATGAGCTTTTCCAGATGCGGAAGAAAGGCGTCAAGGAAACGGAATTTGGCCTGCTGGCGCTCGTCGCCGCTGGAGCCCGAGGGCTGATAGAGTGAAATCACCGCCAGTTTTCCGAAATCAGCTTCGATATAACGGCCTTCGGCATCAAATTCAGGGATGCCCAGGCCTTCGATAATCGCCTGAGGCGTTTGGCGGGTGTAAATGCCGACTCCGCTGTAACCCTTCTTCTCGGCGTAATGAAAGGCGCCCGTCAGGCCATCACACTGAATGAATTCGGGCTTGAGGTCGGCTGCCTGGGCCTTGAGCTCCTGCACGCAGACGACGTCGGCGGCTTGGCTGGGCAGCCAGTCAAAGAAGCCTTTGGTGGAAGCAGAACGTATCCCGTTGAGGTTGGCCGATATAATTCGCATCTAGATCGATTCAAGAAGTTAAGCAAAATGTCCGATTACAAAGCCGAGTTTCTGGAATTCGCCATTGCCTCACAAGTATTGTGTTTTGGCGAGTTCAAGACCAAGGCGGGGCGCATGAGCCCCTACTTTTTTAATGCAGGGCTGTTTAACGACGGCGTCAAACTGAAACAACTGGGCGAATTTTACGCGAAAGCCATTATTGATTCGGGGATTGCGTTCGATGTGTTGTTTGGCCCGGCTTACAAGGGTATCCCGTTAGCCGCGAGCATTGTGGTGGCATTGGCTGGGCAGGGCAGGAATGTGCCGTTTGCATTCAACCGCAAGGAAGCCAAAGATCATGGCGAAGGCGGCACGGTCGTTGGTGCGGAACTGACAGGCCGGGTGTTGATTGTGGATGACGTGATTTCGGCCGGCACCTCGGTGCGTGAATCGGTGGAACTGATCCGCCATTCAGGGGCCGAACCTGCAGGTGTGGTGATTGCGCTGGACCGTATGGAACGCGGAACCGGCGCCCAGTCTGCCGTGCAGGAAGTGCAAGCGCAATTTGGTATACCAGTGGTGGCTGTGGTCACGCTGGATAATTTGGTCGACTATCTGGAACACGATGCAAACAGACAAGCGGAGTTACGTGCTGTGGCGGAATACCGGGCTGAATATGGCGTTTAACGCCATATTCCTGGCCGTGCTGCTGTTCGGCATGGGCTTGGCGCACGCGGGCATGTATCGCTGGGTGGATGGTAATGGACGCGTGCATTACAGCGACACCCTGCCGCCCACGTATCAGAAAAGCGGTGCGGCCGAAATGAACAAGCAGGGCCTGGTGATCAAGCGTACGCAATCCGAAGCGGAGCGTCGCGCGGAAGCAGAACGCCTGGAAGAAGAGAAGCGCATCGAGCAGGAGCGGCAACTGCAGGCACAACTGGATCGCGCGTTAACCCAGACTTACACGAGCGAAGCTGAGATCGATCTGGCGCGCGATCGCGCACTGGAACACCACAAGCTTGCGATCAAGGGCACGGAAATGCGCGCAAAAGTGGTAGCCGAAAACCTTGCGGCGCTGAAAGAGCGTGCATCACGCATCGTAAAGGCGGGACGACCGGTGCCGCCGAACCTGCAGGAACAACTGGATCAGACCAATAAAGAAAGCCTGGATTTGCGGCGCAGCCTGCTAAACCACGAAGAGGCCTTGCTTAAAGTGCGAGAGAAATACGAGATCGACAAGCTGCGTTTCCGTGAGTTGACGCGTAAGTAAACCTTATCGGGTACTGTCAAGTGGGTGGTTATTCGAGACGAGTCAAATGCGTTGGAGGGTGCTCCCCAACGCATTTTTCGTTTGAGGCTATTGCAGTTTGGTTTTCAGCAGTTCGTTGACCTGCGCCGGGTTGGCCTTGCCGCGGCTGGCCTTCATCACCTGGCCGACCAGCGCGTTGAATGCCTTCTCCTTGCCGGCGCGGAATTCTTCGACCGACTTGGGGTTGGCGGCGAGCACCTCGTCGATAATCTTTTCGAGTTCGCCGGAATCAGACATCTGCTTGAGGCCGCGCGCTTCGATGATGGCGTCGACTTCGCCCGCGCCTTCCCACAGGCCTTCGAACACCTGTTTGGCGAGCTTGCCTGACAGCGTGCCGTCCTGGATGCGCGTGATCAGCGTGCCGAGCTGGACCGCCGACACCGGGCTTTGGGTAATGTCGAGCTCGGCCTTGTTCAAGGTGGCGGACAGTTCACCCATCACCCAGTTGGCGGCGAGCTTGCCCTGGCCGCTGGCTTTCGCAACGGCCTCGAAATAGTTGGCGAGCGCGTGCGAACCCGTTAACACTGTCGCGTCGTATGCCGACACGCCGTAGTCCGCCTGGAAACGCGTCTGCATGGCCACGGGCAGCTCGGGCAGCGCCGCGCGCACCGCATCGATCCAGTCCTCGTCCAGTTTCACTGGCAACAAATCGGGATCAGGGAAGTAGCGATAGTCGTGCGCGTCTTCCTTGCTGCGCATCATGCGCGTCTCGCCCGTGTCGGGGTTGAACAGCACGGTGGCCTGCTCAATGCGACCGCCGTCTTCCAGCGTTTCGATCTGCCAGCGCACTTCGTAATCAATCGCCTGTTGCAGAAACTTGAACGAGTTGAGGTTCTTGATCTCGCGGCGGGTACCGAATTCGGTCTGCCCAACCGGGCGCACCGACACGTTGGCGTCCACACGGAAGCTGCCTTCCTGCATATTGCCGTCGCAGATGCCGATCCAGGTCACCAGCGTGTGCAGCGCACGCGCGTAGGCCACGGCCTCGGCGGAGGAGCGCATCTCGGGTTCGGAGACGATTTCCAAGAGCGGCGTACCGGCGCGGTTCAGATCGATTCCGGTCATGCCCTGGAAGTCTTCGTGCAGCGACTTGCCGGCGTCTTCTTCCAGGTGGGCGCGGGTCAGGTTGATGGTTCTTTCCTCGCCGTCCACTACGATTTTCAGCGCGCCGCCTTCGACGATGGGTTTGGCCAGTTGGCTGATCTGATAGCCCTTGGGGAGGTCGGGATAAAAGTAATTCTTGCGGTCAAAGACGTTGACGCGGTTGAGCGTGGCGTCAATCGCCAGGCCGAACTTGATCGCGCATTCCACCGCACCCTTGTTCAGCACCGGCAGCACGCCAGGCAGCGCGATGTCGACTGCGCTGGCCTGCGTATTGGGCGCTGCGCCAAAGGCGGTACTGCTGCCGGAGAATATCTTCGACTTGGTGGCGAGCTGGGTGTGGACTTCCAGTCCAATGACGGTCTCCCACTTCATTTCAAACCCTCCGGCGCACGGGTGTGCCAGTCGGTGGCGCGCTGAAACTGATGTGCGACGTTGAGCATCCTCGCCTCGCTGAAATAATTACCCACCAACTGCAACCCGATGGGCATGCCTTTGGCGTCAAAGCCACAGGGCAGCGACATGCCAGGCAGGCCAGCGAGGTTGGCAGGAATGGTGTAGAGGTCGTTCAGATACATTTCCACCGGATCGCCGGATTTCTCGCCGAGCTTGAAAGCGGTACCGGGTACAGTTGGGCCGAGGATGACGTCGCAGGTCTTGAAGGCTTCGGTGAAGTCGTCGGCGATCAGGCGGCGGATCTTTTGTGCCTGCAGGTAATAGGCGTCGTAATAGCCATGCGAGAGCACATAGGCGCCGATCATGATGCGGCGTTTGACCTCGGCGCCAAAGCCCTGGGCGCGGGTTTTGGAGTACATGTCATCGAGGTTGGCGTATTCCGGTGCGCGGTAACCGTAGCGCACGCCGTCGAAGCGTGACAGGTTGCTTGAGGCTTCGGCGGGTGCCAGCACGTAATACACAGGTATGGCGAGTTTGGAGTTGCTGAGCGAGATTTCGACGGTTGTTGCACCGAGTTTTTTCAGTTCGGCAATCGCGGCTTCCACCGAAGCGGCCACTTCATTGTTCAGGCCTTCAGTGAAAAACTCGCACGGCAAGCCGACGCGCAGGCCGGCCAGGGGTTTGTCGAGGTCACGTGTGTAATCCTCTTTTTCACGTTCCAGGCTGGTCGAGTCGTTGGGGTCGAAGCCGGTCATCACGTTGAGCAACAGTGCGCAGTCCTCGGCCGAGGGCGCCATCGGGCCGGCCTGGTCAAGGCTGGAGGCAAAGGCGATCATGCCAAAACGAGATACCAGGCCATAAGTGGGTTTGAGGCCGGTGATACCGCACAGCGCAGCGGGCTGACGGATCGAACCACCGGTATCGGTGCCGGTGGCGGCGGGTGCCATACGGGCGGCCACGCAGGCGGCTGCGCCACCCGATGAGCCACCGGGCACGTAATCCGTGTCCCAGGGGTTTTTCACCGGGCCAAAGTAACTCGTTTCATTAGACGAACCCATCGCAAATTCGTCCATGTTGGTTTTACCCAGGCTCGGCATGCCGGCGGCCTTGAAGCGCTGGATCACATGCGCGTCATAGGGCGCTATGAAGTTATGCAACATCTTCGAACCGCAGGTGGTCAGCCAGCCGTCGGTGCAGAAAATGTCCTTGTGTGCGATCGGCACGCCGGTGAGCGGACTGGCGTTGCCGGCGGCGCGCAAAGCATCGGCGAGACTGGCCTCGGCCAGGGTTTTGTCGGCATCCACCGTAATGAAGGCGTTAATCGACGGATTCAACGTGGTGATGCGGTCGAGATACTGTTGCGCGAGCTCGCGGCTCGACACCTGTTTGGCGGCGAGTTGCGCAGCGAGCGCGGAAAGGCTGGCGTCGGACATGGTTGACTGGTGCCCTATGGGCATTCGATGACTTGGGGGACGAGGTACAGGTCGTTTTCGACTGCAGGTGCGATCGCCTGGAAGGCAGCGTGACGGTCGGATTCGGTCACGGTATCGGCGCGCAGACGCTGGTAGACCTCCTGCGCATGGGCCATTGGTGCGATATTCTGGGTGTCGACCGCCTGCATGGTGGCGATCAGGTCGAAGATGGTATTGAGCTGACCTTGGGATGCCTGTGCTTGGGCATCGTCGATTTCGATGCGCGCAAGGCGCGCGATGCGCTTGACGTCGTCCGGAGTGAGGGACATGAAAACACCTGATTGCTTACGGGAATGAAGCCCGTTAGGGTATCATAGGACCCTTGTTTTTTCTGCCCTTTCGCCCGCCCGACGCGGGCGCCAACGCCACCATGTTCAAGTTCCTGACCAGCTATTTTTCAACCGATCTGGCAATCGACCTGGGTACCGCCAACACCCTGATTTATGTGCGCGATCGCGGCATCGTGCTGGACGAACCTTCGGTGGTATCCATCCGCACCGATGTGGCGGCGGGCGGCAAACGCACGGTACAGGCTGTGGGTGCGGAAGCCAAGCAGATGCTGGGTCGTACCCCGGGCAACCTGCAGGCGATCCGGCCGATGAAGGATGGCGTGATTGCCGATTTCACCGTCACCGAGCAGATGCTCAAGTATTTCATCAAGAAAGTGCATGACACCCGCATGCTGCGCCCCAGTCCGCGCATCATCATCTGCGTGCCGTGTGGCTCGACTCAGGTGGAGCGCCGTGCGATTCGAGAGTCGGCGATTGGGGCTGGCGCACGCCAGGTGTATTTGATTGAGGAGCCGATGTCGGCAGCAATTGGGGCGGGCCTGCCGGTGGCCGAAGCTACCGGCTCAATGGTGGTCGACATTGGTGGCGGGACCACCGAGGTCGGCGTGATCTCGCTCGGCGGCGTGGTCTACGCCAATTCGGTGCGGGTCGGTGGTGATCGCATGGACGAAGCCATTATCAATTACATCCGTCGCAACTACGGCATGCTGATCGGCGAGGCGACCGCGGAACGCATCAAGAAACATATGGGTTCGGCTTTCCCCGGCGCGGAAGTGCTGGAAATGGAAGTCAAGGGCCGCAGCCTGGCAGAAGGCGTGCCGCGCAGCTTCAATGTGTCCTCCAACGAGATTCTGGAAGCGTTGACCGAACCGTTGAACGCCATTGTCAGCGCGGTCAAGCAGGCGCTGGAGCAAACCCCGCCAGAATTGGGTTCGGATATCGCCGAAAAAGGTATGGTCCTGACCGGCGGCGGCGCGCTGCTGCGCGACCTCGACCGCCTGCTGATGGAAGAAACCGGCCTGCCGGTGATTGTTGCCGACGACCCCCTGACCTGTGTGGTGCGTGGCTCCGGCATGGCGCTTGAGAACATGGATAAATTGGCCACGGTGTTTACCAACGAGTGATTAACGTCGCGCGCGACATCACGGAGAGTCACTGATGGCGGCGCCCGACCAACTCATGTTTGTCCGTCGACTGAGTCCGACGGCACGCTTGCTGATCTGGTTGACGATAGGCGTGGTGTGTGTGATTGCCGATGCGCGTTATCACGCACTGGAAGGGCTGCGTAGCGGATTTTCTCTGCTGTTGGAGCCAACCCGCGCAGTGATGCGTGCGCCTAACGATGTCGCCTCGGAACTGGGTGGGTTCTTTGTGCGACATCGCCAATTGCAACAGGAACGCGACGCTTTGCTGACTGAGCGGGCGCAACTGGTAATGGGCGTGAACGAGGCGAGCGAGCTGGCGCGGGAAAATGCCGAGTTGCGTGATTTGCTTCAGTTGCAGTCCCGACCCGGCCAGAAAACCGTACATGCCGCCATGCTGTATCGGGGTCACGACTGGTTTGCCCAACGGATTACGCTGGATCAGGGCGCGGCGTCCGGACTACGTGGCGGATTGCCCGTGGTGGATGACCGGGGATTGATGGGGCAGGTCAGCCGGGTGTATCCCGGTACAAGCGAAGTGACTTTGGTGAGCAGCCCCCAGCAACTGACCCCGGTTTTTATCGAGCGTACCGGCCAACGCGGATTGGCGGCTGGGAGCGGACAAAGCCGGTTGGAGTTGCGATATATGCCCGCCCAGACAGATATCCGGCCGGGCGACCGTCTACTGACATCCGGCATTGACCGGGTGTATCCCACAGGCATCCCGGTGGCCATCGTGTCACGGGTTTCACGCTCACAATCCAGCCCTTATCTTCGGGTCGAATGCCAGCCATTGGCAGGATTGGAGCGCTCACGTGCGGTGTTGGTGTTGATTGCCGAGCCACAAGTGAGCCGGCCGCAGTCGCTCAAGCCGCAGGAAGGCACGCCATGAAAGACGCCACACAACGGAACGGGAGCTGGCAGCGCATCCTGGGTACGCTGACCGTTGCGGTGTTGCTGGAGCAAATGCCGTGGTCGACCTGGGTGTTGACCTTTCGGCCAGATTTTGTGTTGGTAGGCGTGCTGTTCTGGGTGCTGCATCAGCCGGCCCGTGTGGGATTTGGCGTGGCATTTGTTTTCGGTTTGTTGGCTGACTTTCAAGATGGCGCGGTATTTGGCCAACATGCCATTGCTTATGTGACCGGTGTGTATATGGTGTTGTTTCTGCGCTTGCGTCTGCTGCAGTTCGATCCTTTCCGGCAGGCGGCACAATTGTTTCCGATTTTGCTGGTTGTGCAGTTGATTGTGCTGCTGGTGGGCTGGTTGGCTGTCAACCCACCCGCAGGGCTGGAAATCCTGATCCCCGCGGTCGGCAGCGTCGTATTGTGGTATGTGATCGCACTGTTTGTTCGGCTCTGGCATGGCAAGGGCTTGCAGGATCGGGCATGAGGTACGTAACCCCGCTTAAAAACCTGGACCGCGAGCTTGCCTGCTTTCACCGTCGCCTGAAAATTGGCGGGGTGTTCGTTGCATTACTTGCGTTGGTCTTGCTTGGGCGCGGTTTTTTTCTGCAAATCTTTCAACATGAACACTATATTCAGCGGGCCGAAAGTAATCGGATCTCTCTGGTTCCGGCGGCACCTAATCGTGGCCTGATCGTGGATCGCAAAGGTCGGATTCTGGCCGAAAACTACTCAGCCTATACGCTGGAAATTACTCGGGCTGACATGGCCAGCCTGGAGCAAACGCTGACGGAATTGGGCAAGCTCATCGAGATCACACCCGGGCAGTTGCGCCGTTTTCGCCGCCTGCTGAGTGAGTCGCACGAATTCGAAACTGTCCCGCTCAAAAGCAAGCTGACCGACGAAGAAGTGGCGGTGCTGGCAGCGAATCGCTACCGCTTGCCAGGGGTGGAAGTTAAAGCGCGTCTGTTTCGCAATTATCAGGCGGGGCCCGGGATGGCGCATGTGGTCGGGTTTATTGGCCGCATCAATGACCGCGATCTGACACGTTTGCGTCAGGATGACCGCGAGCAGAACTACAGAGGCAGTGTCCATATCGGCAAGACCGGGCTTGAACAGAGCTATGAAACCCTGTTGCATGGCCGAACCGGATTCGACCAGATGGAAACGGATGCCAGCGGTCGGGCTGTGCGGATTTTGTCGCGCATTCCGCCTGTTCCAGGCAAGGATCTGCGTCTGCACCTGGATCTGGATTTGCAGGCCGTATCCGAACATGCATTTGGCGATTATCTGGGTGGACTGGTGGCGCTTGACCCTCGTACCGGCGGCATCCTGGCATTGGTCAGCAAGCCGGGTTTTGATCCCAACCTGTTCGTGGACGGCATCGATCCGGAAACCTGGAAATTCCTGAATGAATCACCCGAACGGCCGATGGTTAACCGTGTCCTGCGCGGCATCTACCCGCCCGGATCGACCATTAAACCTTTTATGGCGCTGGCAGGACTGGAACTGGGTTTGCGCAAGCCCAGCGATCAGATTGTGGATCCCGGTTATTTCAGCCTGCCCAACAGTCGTCACCAGTTTCGCGACTGGAAACGGGGTGGCCATGGTGTCGTTGATTTGCGGCGTTCGATTTCGCAGTCTTGCGATGTCTACTATTACAGATTGGCAGTCGATATGGGCATCGATCGCATGCATGACGCTCTGGCTCAATACGGTTTCGGTGAAAAGACCGGCATCGATCTGGACGGGGAGTCTTCCGGTCTTTTGCCCTCCCGCGAATGGAAGCAACGGCGCTGGAAAAAAGCCTGGTACCCCGGTGAAACCGTGATTTCGGGTATCGGGCAGGGCTATCATTTGACGACGCCGCTGCAACTGGCTGCAGCGACTGCCATCCTCGCGAATGGCGGCACGCGCATTGAGCCGCGGCTGGTCGAAGCGGTCCGTGACCCTGTGACTCATGTGTGGCAGACGCTGGGCGATGCGCCAAGGTCTACCGTCAAAATCAACCCGACCAATCTGGCGGTTGTACGCGAAGGCATGATGGATGTCATGCGGCCCGGCGGAACGGCGGCGGCATCAGCAGCGGGTGCCGCCTACACGATAGCCGGTAAAACAGGGACGGCCCAGGTGGTGGGAATCAAGCAGGGCGCACGTTATGACGCCAGTCGACTGGCCCGCCAACACCGGGACCACGCGCTGTTTATCGCCTATGCGCCGGCTGAAAACCCGACCATCGTCATTGCCGTGATGGTGGAGAACGGCGGGTCGGGCAGCGGCACCGCAGCACCGATCGCGCGCGCCGTATTTGATTATTACCTGACCGGAAAACGACCCGGCTCCATGAACCTGGAGGCAAATGATGCAGCGGAATAGCCATTGGTTACTGCGCAGGCTGGGTCATCTGGATGGCGTGCTGCTGATTCTGGTCTTGATGTTGCTGGGGATCAGTCTTGCGGTGGTGGCCAGTGCCTCGGGCCAGAGTCCGGGCCGCATCAGCGGGCACCTGATCAATATGGGCCTGGCCTTGATGGTCATGGCTGTGGTGGCCAATGTGCCGCCACACATCCTGTCCAAATTCGGGCTGCCCTTGTATGTGACGGGTCTGGTCTTGCTGGTCGGCGTGGCGCTGTTTGGCGAAATCCGCAACGGTTCCCGGCGCTGGTTAAGTTTGGGCGTGATGACATTTCAGCCCTCCGAACTGATGAAGCTGGCTCTGCCTTTGATGCTGGCCTGGTATTTCCAGCGTAATGAAACCACACTGCGTGCCAAGCATTATTTGTTCGGTGCGGCCATGTTGCTGGTGCCGTTTTTACTGATTTTGCGCCAGCCAGACTTGGGAACGGCCATGATGATTGGCGCCTCGGGCTTTTATTTGCTGTTTTTCGCGGGCTTGTCGTGGAAAGTCATTCTGGGCGGCAGCGCGATAGGCGCAGCCAGTTTGCCGCTGGTGTGGGGCATGATGCACGACTACCAGCAGCGTCGTGTATTGACCTTGCTGGATCCCTCGGCCGATCCGTTAGGTGCCGGTTATCACATCATCCAGTCGACCATCGCAATTGGTTCGGGCGGCTTGTTTGGAAAAGGCTGGATGCAAGGTTCGCAAAGTCAGCTGGACTTCATTCCCGAGCGCACCACCGATTTTATTTTTGCCGTATTTGGTGAGGAATTCGGTTACCTGGGCGCGATCCTGCTGGTTGCGATCTATCTGGCCGTCGTGGCACGAGGCCTGACGATAGCCGCGCGCGCGCCCACCCTGTTTGGACGGTTGATGGCGGCCACCTTGAGCCTGAATCTGTTTACCTATGTGTTCGTCAACATGGGCATGGTGTCGGGCATTCTGCCTGTGGTGGGCGTGCCTTTGCCGCTGATGAGCTATGGTGGAACCGCACTGCTTACATTGTTACTGGGGGTGGGTATTCTGATGAGCGTAGCCACCCACCGCCAACTCAATAAATCTTGACACGATAAAATACCGGCATGAAAACGATTCTGATTCTGGGCATGGCTGTCGCAACGCTCGTACTGACCGGCTGCGGTAGCACCCCTTCTGCGCATGCGCGCGCTGGGTCTGGCGCCGCGGTGACCAAAGGGGGTGGCTATTACCTCGACGATGGTCCCGAGGCCAGTCCGCCCACCAATCTTGACGCGGTGCCTGATGCCATCCCGCGTGATGAGCCCTTGCACCGTTTTGCCAATCGTACCTATGTGGCATTGGGTAATACTTATACGCCGCAAACCGAACGGCAGCCTTATCGTAAGGAAGGTCTGGCATCCTGGTATGGCCGGCGCTTTCATGGCAAAAAAACCTCATCAGGCGAGGTGTATGACATGTATGCCATGACCGGTGCGCATCCCACCTTGCCTATTCCCAGCTACGTTCGGGTGACTTCGCTCGCGAATGGTCGTTCGGTGGTGGTGCGGATCAATGATCGCGGTCCGTTTCATAGTGATCGGATAATCGATTTGTCCTATACCGCAGCGCACAAGCTGGGCTATTTGGGGAAAGGCAGCACCCGTGTACGGGTGGAAAGCATCGACCCAGCGGCCAATGGCATCCAGGACGATACCCCGATCGAAGGTTTGTTTCTGCAGGTGGGTGCATTTGGCCAGCCTGAAAATGCGCAAAAACTGCTCGATAAACTCAAGCGCGAACTGAGCCTGGATGACACGCGTCTAAGCGTGGTATTGATCGGCACCCTGCACCGTGTGCAGATCGGCCCTTATGCAAATGAAGACGAGGCACGTGTGGATCGCGCACAAGTCAGGGAACGCCTGGACCTGAATGCAGTCTTGGTCAGACGTGAAAGACGGGAACAGTCATGAAATTATTTTGGTTTATTGTTGCAATGATGGTTTCGGTGACGGCGCTGGCCGAACCGGCTGGTATTTCCTCTCGTGCCTGGATTGTGATCGATCAGGCCAGTGGTCGTGAACTGGCTGCGAGCCAGGCTGACCTGCCTCTGGCGCCCGCATCGTTGACGCAATTGATGACGGCGTATGTGTTACTGGGCGATATCAAGAAAAACAAGCTGGGCCTCGGCGAAACGGTCACTGTGCCGGAAGCCGCGACACAAATGGATGGGGCTCGCGTATTCCTCAAGGCGGGTGATCAGGTGAGTGTGGATACGCTGCTACAAGCCATGCTGGTGCAGTCGGCCAGCGATGCGATCATGACGCTGGTCGTGGCGACCGATGGCAGTGAGGCGGCATTCGTGGCGCGCATGAATCATGCGGCCAAGCAACTGGGTATGAGCAAGACGCATTTCATGAACGCCACCGGCTTGACCGAGCCGGGCCATGAATCGAGCGCACGCGATCTCGCCTTGCTGGGGCGTGCGTTGATACGTGAATTCCCAACACGCGCTGATTTCTTTAAGCAGAAAGAGTTGGACGTCAAGAATATTACGTATTACAACGGCAATCGCTTGCTGTGGCGCGACAGTACGATTACCGGACTCAAGGTCGGTCGCACGGTTCAGGCGGGCTATTGCATGGCAGCTTCCGCTCAGCGCGGCAATCAAAAACGGATTGCGGTGGTGCTGGGCGCGCGTTCGGATGCGCAGCGCACTCAGGACGCCCTGAAGCTTCTGAACTACGGGTTTGAAAACTTCGACAGCGTCAAACTCTACCGTGCCCAGCAACCGGTCAAGGTGGCGGCACTCTACCGCGGCGCGCGTTCGTCGGTCAGCATGGGGTTTGAACAAGACTTTTATCTGTTGACGCCGCGCGGGAGCATCCGTCGTGTCAAGGCTGAGGTCGTGACCCAGGAGCCTATCGTCGCGCCTGTCAGCCGGGGCCAGCGTATGGGCACGCTTCGCTTGACACTGGATGGCGAAGCTTTGGGTCACTATCCGCTGGTTGCCTTGCATGATGTGACGGTCGCAGGCATTTTGGGACGCGGCTGGGATTCGATTCGGCTGTTTTTCTCGCGATGACGGTATACCTCAACGGTGCGTTCATGCCGCTGTCTGAAGCGCGCATACCGGTGCTGGATCGAGGGTTTATCTTTGGCGATGGCGTGTATGAGATGGTGCCGGTGTATTCACGGCAGCCGTTTCGGCTGGACAATCATTTGCGCCGTTTGCAAGGCAGTCTCGATGCCATACGACTGGCCAATCCGCATGGTGTAAACGTGTGGCGTGAACGGATTCTTGAGTTGATCGCTCAGCAGGATTTTGACGATCAATCGGTCTATATCCAGATTACCCGGGGCGTGCCAGGCCCAGAACACGCACTGCGTGACCAGGTGGCGCCCCAAGGCGCGCAGCCAACCGTGTTCATGTTTGCCCAGCCGCTGGCCATGGCTTCGACGGCCCTCAAAGCTTCGGGTGTGTGCGCCGTCACCGCAGCCGACAGCCGTTGGCAACGATGCGACATCAAGTCGATCTCCTTGTTGGCCAATGTGTTGTTGCGTCAGCAATCGGCGGATGCCGGCTGTGCCGAGACGGTGATGCTGCGTGACGGGATGCTGACCGAAGGCAGCGCGAGCAATATTTTTGTAGTGAAAAACGGCGTGCTGCTGGCGCCGCCGCCATCGAACCTGATGCTGACTGGCGTGACCTATGATGTGGTGCTGGAACTGGCCACCGCTAACGGGATTCCGCATGAAGTGCGGGCGATCAGCGAAGCCGAGGTGCGCAGTGCCGACGAATTGTGGATGACCTCGTCCACCAAGGAAATCATGGCCATCGTCAAGCTCGATGGCGTGGCGATAGGAACAGGTGTGCCGGGACCGCTGGCGCAACAGATGGACCGGTTATATCAATCATTTAAACAAGACGTGATGCGTGCATGAGCGAAGAAGAAACCCTGCTGGTTTTTCCCACCGATTTCCCGATCAAGATCATGGGCGAGCGGCGTGTGGCCCAGGATGGGAGCGATGAATTTGCGCAGGCCATGGTGGACCTGGTGTTGCGCCATGCCCCGGATTTCATGGCCGATACGATCGAAACGCGTGCGTCCAGTGGCGGCAACTATGTGTCGGTGACCTGTGTGGTGCGCGCCACCTCCAAGGCGCAGCTGGATGCGATATATCGCGATGTCACGTCCCATCCCTGGGTGAAAATGGCGCTGTGATCGATCAGGGTCAGGGTTCAGGACTCAAGATTCCAGACAGCGTGGTGGTCGTGCGGAATCTGGGTCGGGTCGAGTATGAGCCTACCTGGCGGGCGATGCAGACTTTCACCGCACAGCGCACGGGCGATACACCGGATGAAATCTGGCTGCTGGAGCACGCGCCGGTTTATACCCAGGGCCAGGCCGGCAAACCTGAACACCTGATCGCGGCGACCGAGATACCGGTTGTACCGATCGACCGTGGCGGGCAGATTACTTATCACGGCCCCGGCCAGATTGTGGCTTATGTGCTGGTTGATCTACGGCGGCGCGGCTATGGTATCCGCGAACTGGTGACGCGCATGGAGCAGGCCGTAATCGATCTGCTGAATGTGCATGGGGTGATTGCATCCCGATTAAGAGACGCGCCGGGCGTGTATGTCGACGGCGCAAAGATCGCAGCGCTGGGCCTGCGCGTCAAACGCGGCTGCACTTATCACGGTCTGGCGTTGAACGTGGATATGGACCTGCAACCGTTCGCGGCCATCAATCCATGCGGTTATGCCGGTATGCCAGTCACGCAATGCCGTGAGCTGAATATGCGGGAGCCCGCGCAAACACTGGCGCCAGCCCTTGCGCGTGCGTTACAGGAATCGATCTATACTTGACTAAATTAGTCAGATATTAGTATTCTTGTACCTTCTAATGGAGTCACGCATGAGCACAGATACCCTGCCGTCCGATCCCAAACTACTGATGCGCTCGATTATTCAGCGTATTGCGACCGGGCCTGACTTGTCCAAGGACATCAGCCGCACCGAAGCGCGTCTGGGTACCAAGGCCATCATCGAGAATGCCATCGACCCGATTCAGGTCGGCATTTACTTTATTGCCTTGCGCATGAAGCGCGAGACGCAGGACGAAAACCGCGGCGTGCTCGATGCCGTGCTGGAGACCACACAGCGCGTAACGGCAGACGTCGATGAGGTGGTTGATATCGGCGACCCTTATGACGGCTATACGCGCTGCCTGCCGGCATCCCCTTTCCTCGGTCCGCTGCTGGCCGAATGTGGCGTGCATGTGGTGAATCACGGTCTCGACAAGGTCGGCCCCAAGTATGGCGTGACGGCGCGGCATGTGCTGGAAGCTGCAGGGGCGCCTGTCAACCTGACACCCAAAGAAGCCGCTGCGCGTTTGAGCGACCCGGCTTTGGGTTGGACTTATGTGGACCAGGCGCAGTCCAATCCGGGCATGCACAATCTGATTCCGCTGCGCTCGCAAATGATCAAGCGTCAGGTGTTGACCACAGTGGAAGTGCTATCCAAGCCCATCACTGGCAAGCTGAAAACTCATTTTGTCACCGGTTATGTGCACAAGCCCTACCCGCCGGTGTATGCCGATCTCGCACGCGAAGCCGGGTTCGATACCGCTTGTATTGTGCGCGGCGTTGAAGGCGGCGTGATTCCGTCGCTGCGTCAAACCGGAAAATATTTTCATTACCACGACAAAGGCGCCGAGATCGAAGCGTCGATCGATCCGGTCGCGCTGGGCATCGACCAGCCGGTACGCGCGGTACCACTGCCGGGCAGCGTGGCGACCGAAGGAGGCGCAGACGAAATCGTCGCGGCGATCGACATCCAGGCAACCGCACGCGCGGCTGCTGAAGCAGGCATGCAAGCGCTGAAGGGCGAGCACAACGCCACTTATGACTCGCTGGTGCTGGCGGGTTCGATCATTTTGCATCACGTGGGCAAGGCCGCCAGTGTGGCCGATGCGGCGATTCAGATCCGCGCCGCGCTGGACTCCGGCAAGGCTGCCGCACGGGTGCGCTGAGCATGAGTGATTACGTAGCCATCGCCACCGCCGACGAACTCAAGCCGGCGCAAATGAAGCGCGTGGTCGTGGATGGCAAACGTTTGCTGCTGTGTAACGCCAGTGGGACGCATTATGTCGTCGACGAAATGTGCAGCCACGAGGACTATTCGTTATATCTGGGCTGCATCAAGGACAACACGATCAAGTGTTCGCTGCATGGCAGCTATTTCGACCTCACCACCGGTCAGCCGACCTGCGATCCGGCCGATGAGCCAATCAAGACCTACCCGGTGAAAGTCGAAGCCGGGCAGGTGTGGGTCAAGGCTTGAGGATGAGCTTGGCGGGACGCGCCATACTGCTGCCTTCCCTGAACGCTATCAGGTTTTCCGTTATTTCTTGATCTCGGCCCGGATCACCTGCACCATCTCGGGGTGATCAAACTCGCGGCCACCGATGGCGCCCGCTACTACTCGCCCTTTCTTGTCGACCAGATAGGTCGTAGGCAAGCCGGCTATTTTCCAGGCCTGCATGGACTGGCTGCTGTGGTCGAGCAAAATCGGAAAGCTCAGGTCGGCATCCAGTTGGCTGGTGAAGAGTTCAATATCATTGACGGTTTCGCCCACGTTGACCGCCAATACGGTGAAGGCCTCGCCTTTCAATTGTTGTTTGAGTTTTTCCATCGACGGCATTTCGCGGCGGCAGGGCGGGCACCAGGTTGCCCAGAAGTTGACCAGCACCACGCGACCCTTGAGTTGAGCCAGATCGTGGGCGACGCCTTTCATGTCGTTCAGTTTGAGTGCCGGAGCCGGCTTGGGCGTGAGTTTGGTCAGGCTGTGCGACAAGGGTGGCAGGTCGGCGGCCAGAGTTGCTGTGGTGAAGAAGGAAATCAGCCCGAGCAGGGCCAGCTGTTTTGTCCAGTGTTGCAAATACATCATTTACTGCACCTCACGTTTTCAAGTTGACCTGTATGCGTTTGACCGCCAGCGCGCCAAACGAATGTCAGGTTGAATGGCGTATCGCGTGACACGTTGTATGTGGTCATGCCCTGGTTCCAGTCACCCGCTTCAAAAGTTTGGGTGGTGGGAAACTGCGCCCAGGTGAAGGCAATGCGCGCCGACTCCTTGGCGCCCAGTTTTTTCCACAGGCGCGCCCATTCGGCTTTGCTGCGGATACGTTGTGGCGGTTTCCCGGCTACGGTATAGCGCAGTCGGCCAGGCGATGCTGGACCGGCGCGTCACCGATATTGCGTACCACCGACATAAAGACGCATTCAGCGACGTAATGTTCCGTAGCCGCCGTAGAAAATCCGCGGGCCAGGTAAACGCACGGGCCTGGTCCGGACTGATCTGGGTCAGACGGATCTGGATACCGGCGTGTTCGGTCTGCCAGCTGCTGAGGCCGGTGTCGGGGTCGATGCTGGGTTCAGTGGTGGCGGCGACTGATGTCGTCGCCCCCCCCACAATGCCAACAGGGTTAGGCTGAGGTATCGCATAGGCTAAAATCCAGGTTCACAGTTGTTCTGAGTCCATTATGGCAGACCCCATCCAACACAAGGGCGCAGCAAAAACCGCGCGTATTCCGATCAAGATCGTGCCGCAGCCGCGCATGCGCCTGCCGCCGTGGATCCGTGCCAAGTCGCCTAACGTGCCCAACGTTGCGCGGCTCAAAAGTATTCTGCGTGAAGCCAAATTGCACACTGTGTGTGAAGAAGCCTCCTGCCCCAATTTGGGCGAATGCTTTGGCCACGGCACCGCCACTTTCATGATTCTGGGTGATTTGTGTACGCGGCGTTGTCCGTTCTGCGACGTTGGCCATGGCACCCCGTTGCCACCAGACGTGGATGAACCGCGTCATCTGGCCGAAACCATTGCGTTGATGGCGTTGAAGTATGTGGTGATCACCAGCGTGGATCGCGATGATTTACGTGATGGCGGCGCCGATCATTTTGCGCAGTGTATTGCCGCGGTCCGGGCCAGTTCGCCCGCCACGCGGATCGAAATCCTGACCCCCGATTTCAGGGGCCGTCTCGATAAGGCGCTGGACAAACTGGGTACGGCACCGCCGGATGTGATGAACCATAACCTGGAAACCGTGCCACGCCTTTACAAGGCAGCCCGCCCCGGCGCCGACTACGCACACTCGATGAAATTGCTGAAAGACTTCAAACTCAGCCACCCGGATATTCCGACCAAATCAGGCTTGATGGTAGGTTTGGGTGAAGAGGATGAGGAAATACTGGCAGTCATGCGTGACCTGCGCGCGCATGATGTCGACATGCTGACACTGGGCCAGTACCTGCAGCCTTCGCAGCATCACTTGCCGGTGTTACGTTTTGTCACGCCGGAACGCTTTGTTCAGTTCGAGCAGGAAGCGCTGGCGATGGGATTCAAGCATGCGGCCTGTGGTCCGATGGTGCGATCCAGCTACCACGCCGACCAGCAGGCGGCAGGCGTCGAAGTCTAGGCGCGCGACACAGGCGCGGGCCGTCCCCCCCAGACGAGCCCCGCTAATCCAGCCAGCATCAACATCAGGATCGATGGCTCAGGAATGGTCATGGCCACGCGATCGGATGAATGCGTCTGCAGCGGGGGCGGAGTTCCCAGCAAAGTAGGCGCTGCATCCGAAAACGGTGGGCTCAAGAGCGTGCCGATCGCGTCAGGATCAGACTTGGTTTCGGGCGTATTGGGTGCCGATTGATCATTCGGCGTGGAGGGCTTCCCGGCTTCCCCTTGCGGCTCTGACGGACCGCCCGCCTCACCCTGTGGGTCGTGTCCCTGGGGCGGGGCTGAGCCTGGACGCGGGTCAACAGGCGTGGGTGTACGGTTGGGCGGCCGTGAGAAGCCGGGCGGGAAAGTGTTCAACGTGGGTTGCGGGGAAAGCATTCCGCCAGCGGGTGGGTTGGACTGGGGTCCAGGTGCGCCTGGGTCTGTCCATGGGTGTGGATGACTTGGTTGCCCACTGCCGGGTGGTGTACTTCCCGGCGTGTGGGTGATGCCTTGGGCGGACACGTTTTCCGAACGGTGCGTGGTCGTCCAGTCGTCTAGCAAGACGATGGGTACCGACTTGCCGTCGGATTCGATTTGCGTATAGACCGTGCCCGAAGCGGGCGTGCGGGCCAGGTGAAATGAAGTGCCTGATGCCGCCGCCGTCGGAGAAGCTACGGGATGGTCGGTTGACTGGCGAAATTGGTGTACAGCCCCGCCGATGAGCGTTGCAGCCACAACCGTGCCCAGCAGGATTTTCCCGAGCGGGCTGAGCAAAGCCGAAAAAACAAGGGTCAACGCGCCTGAGCGGCGTGCGCGTCGGCGGGAAATGCGGGTACGGAAGGCGTAGGTTGTCATGATGCGGCGTCTTGAATCCAGTGAAGCTGATACAGACGTTCCGCAATATCCATTCCCGGTGGATATGACTCTCTACACGGCCTGGTTACGGGCCATGTAGAGGGGAGGGAGGATTGGGCGATGTTGGAGTTTCGGGAGTTGCGACGAATGCGTGACGGAATTACTTCAGCAAGCGTTTACGCGTCAGTGCCAGCGCAATGATGTAGCCCACACTGCCGTAAATCAGCAATGCGGCTATGTGCAGCGCAATATTGTCGGGGTATGTTCCGGTCACCAAGGGCCGCACCAGATCGATGGCGTGGGTAAGCGGCAGCCAGGCCGATACGCTTTGAACGACTTCAGGTAATTGCGACACCGGAAAAAACACGCCGCACAGCAACACCATCGGCGTGATCACCAGGGTGAAGTAATAAAGGAAGAAATCGTAGCTGGGCGATACGGCATTCATCACCAGCCCCATGCCACCGAAGCAGAACCCGATCAGCGCCACGACCGGGATGATCCACAGCGTCATCCAGAAATTGCCAAATAGTCCCAACCCCCATATCACCGCCAGGATCGCTAGCCCGGACAGCAGGCTTTTGGTGATGGCCCAGGTCATTTCGCCGAGCATCACATCGTCGAGCGTCAGCGGGGCATTCATGATGGCATCCCAGGTGCGCTGCACGTGCATGCGCGAAAAGCTCGAGTACAACACCTCGAAGGTCACGGCGTTCATCGTGCTGTAGGCGACGGTGCCGGCGGCCAGAAAGGTGAGGTAGGGCATGCCGCCGACATCCGGCAGCAGGCTGCCGAGGCCGTAGCCCAATCCCAGCATGTAGAGCATAGGGTCGGCGAGGTTGCCGAGGATGGCCGGGATGGCTAGTTTTTTCCACACCAGATAATTGCGATGCCAGACCGGGATGAAGCGCCACGAAAGGAGGGGAAGGCGCAGGTGCTTAATCACGTAAATCACGCCCGGTGAGCTTGAGGAATACGTCTTCCAGATTCGATGGCCGATGCAAATAGCGCAGCGTGGGCGCTTGCTTCAATTCGGCGATCACGGTTTCGGGCGTGCTGGTATAGCAAAACAGGGTTTCGCCGACGGTTTCCGAGCGTTGGCACAAATGAGCGGCGTGCTGGCGTGTCCAGTCGGATAGTCCTTCGCCAAACACTTCGACCACAGCGGGTTCGATGTGCGAGTCGATCAGATCGCGCGGGGCGCCTTCGACCACCACGCGGCCATGATCGAGAATGGCGAGGCGATCGGTGAGGCGCTCGGCTTCGTCCATGAAATGCGTCGTCAGCACGATGGTCTTGTGGTCGGCGATCAGACGCCGCAAGCCTTGCCAGATCAGATGGCGTGCCTGTGGGTCGAGTCCGGTGGTGGGCTCGTCGAGAAACAGGATGTCGGGGTCGTGCACCAGCGCGCGCGCAAGCGTCAGCCGTCGTTTCATGCCGCCGGAGAGTTGCGCGATTTGCGCATCGGCCTTGTGGGTCAGACCGGCAAACTCCAGCAGGTGAGGGACGCGCGCGGCGATGGCTGCCTTGTTCATACCGAAGTAGCGACCGTAGGCAAACAGGTTTTCGCGCACGCTGAAATCGGGGTCGAGGTTGTCCATCTGCGGCACCACGCCGATTTTCATGCGGGCCTCGCGGGCGTGTTGCGGTACGGCAATGCCCGCCAATTCGATGCTGCCGCTGTCCGGCTCGATCAAGCCGAGCAACAGCCGCAGCGTGGTGGTTTTGCCAGCGCCGTTGGGGCCGAGCAGGCCAAAGCATTCGCCGCGTTTGACGGACAGGTCGAGTCCGCGCACGACAGGTGTATCGCCATACCGCTTACTGAGCCCGCGTACTTCTAGCACGGGCAGGCCTCCATAAAGACCTGCTTTAATTCCTTAAGCTTGCCGTGGAAAAAATGTCCGGCGTCCGGGATTACTTTCTGGGTGAGGTGTTGCTGATCCGACCACAGTTGAATCGCAGCAGGCGGGATCAGCTCGTCCGCATCGCCATATATCACGACAGTGTCGTCGGGCACGGGGTCGAATTCGTACATGGTGACGGCAGGCGCCACGAGGATCAGGCGGCGTGCGTCGAGTTGCTGGCGCAGCCGATGCTGAACAAAGGCGCCGAAAGAAAAACCCGCCAGAGCCCACGGCAGCCCCGGGTAACTGGCTTCTACGAAGCGGGCCACTGCAAGCAAGTCGTCAGTTTCACCCATGCCGGCATCGAATTCGCCATCACTCATGCCGACGCCGCGAAAGTTGGGGCGCACCGATACCCAGCCGGCCTCATTGGCAGCCTTGGCCAGGGTCGTGACCACTTTGTTGTTCATGCTGCCACCGTGCAAGGGGTGGGGATGCGCCACCAGCAGCAGGCCGCGGCGATCGGTTTCGGGGTCATCGATCACCGTTTCCAGCTTGCCTGCCGGCACGGGGATGCGTAATTTGTAACGCTTCATGGCGGCCCTATTGAACTGGCCGGCTCATTTCAACTGCAGGCGCTCGACGATTTTTCCCTGCTTGAGATGGACGTCGAAGATCTCGTCGATATCCGATTCGTCCACATAGGTATACCAGACGCCTTCCGGATACACGACCAGAACCGGTCCTTCGTTGCAGCGATCCAGGCATCCGGCGCTGTTGATGCGGCATTTACCCTTGCCTGCCAGGTTGGCCTTTTTCGATTTTTTTTTCATGTAATCGCGCATCTGCTGACCGCCTGCGGCGCCACAGCACTGTGCCCCATCGTCGCGCTGGTTGGTGCAAAAGAAAACGTGATACTTATAAAAAGGTTTAGTCATGGCGGGTGTCGGGAGAGGTTTGCAGGGCAGGATATTTAAGCGCATTGCCGTAAGCCTTGTCGACCGGGTATTTTTGCGCATTGATGGCAAGTTTGTCGGCAGCAGCCTTAAGTGGGTCGATATTCAGGATATCGGCCAACCGGGTCAGATAAATCAAAACGTCAGCGATTTCCTGCCGAACGGCCTCGTGCTGTTCGGCGCTTAATTGCAGGCTTTGTTCGGGCGTCATCCATTGGAACGGCTCCAGCAGTTCGGCCATTTCCACGCTGAGCGCCATCACCAGGTTTTTAGGGGTATGGTAGCGCTCCCAGGCTCGGGCCCGCGCGAACGCTCGGATCCGCTCGCGCAGGGTGTCCAGGTTGTCGATTTCTGAATCGGTCATGTAGGCATAATACCTTGCTGATGTTGAAGTGCCGACAGACGTGTCGTTGGTTCAACAGGGATGGTGCAATAGAATAAAGCGCTTGCACGCTACTGTAGGGATGCGTGACGTACTGGGTGTGGCCTGCGAATTGCTAGAGAGATGCGTCAACAAGTTGCATTTTAAATCGCTCTGGCATAATGGCAGCGGATTAAAATAGCGATTTTTAGGGAGGGTGGACATGTTAACGATCAACAAGCACATTTCACGTGCCGGCGTAGTATTGGCGCTTGCCGCCATGGCTGGCTGTTCCAGTACGCCAAAATACCCCCCTGCGCCGACGCAGACAGGAAGCTACGAATGGAACTACCTGGTTGGACCGGGTGATTCGGTCAATGTGTTTGTATGGCGTAATCCCGAAGTGTCCGGCAGTTTCCCCGTGCGGCCCGACGGCAAGATGACCATGAATCTCGTCGAGGATATTCAGGCCTCCGGCAAAACGCCCACCCAACTCGCGCGTGATATCGAAAAAACCCTGTCCAAATATATTCAGGAGCCCATCGTTACGGTGATTGTGGCGGGCGGCATCGGACCGTTTGACCAGCAACTACGCGTTGTGGGCGAAGCGGCCAAGCCCCAAGCCTTGAATTACCGCGAAAAAATGAGCCTGATCGACCTGATGATTGCAGTGGGCGGTTTGACCGATTTTGCCGCAGGAAACAAGGCCTACATTTTGCGCACAACCGATGGCAAGCAGGCTCGTCTAGGTGTTCGACTGGAGGATTTGCTGAAAGGTGGCGATATTTCAGCCAACGTCGATATGCGCCCAGGCGACGTGCTCGTTGTGCCTGAAAGCCTGTTCTAAGAAATATTTGCGCCGCATTGTGCGGCGCTTGTGCCCAAGCCATCGGCTGTCGGGTGCTTTTTGATGGAACGTCGCTATGGATCAAGTGCTTCAACAGGTTTTAGGGTATGCCAAGGCCGCCTGGCAGCGACGCTGGTGGGGGGTCATCGCTGCCTGGCTGGTATGCATTGTGGGCTGGACCTGGGTCATGATCATCCCTGATCGCTACGAGGCCTCGGCCCGTGTGTACGTAGACACGCAAACCCTGTTGAAGCCCTTGTTGTCCGGCTTGGCGGCCGAGCCCAATGTTGAGCAGCAGATCAAGCTCATGACGCGTCAGCTGGTGAGCCGGCCCACGCTGGAAAAGGTTGCGCGCATGACTGATCTGGATGTGCGCGCCAAAACGCCCGAGCAAACGGAGGCGATGTTGGACGGGCTCGCGAGCAAGATTTCGATTGCCGATGCCGGACGAGAAAATCTGTACACCATCAGCTATCAGGATGCCAACGGCGATCTGGCGAAAAAAGTGGTGCAATCGTTGTTGACCATATTTGTCGAGAGTAGCCTGGGTAAAACCCGTCAGGATATTTCCAGTTCGGCGCGTTTCATTGAAGAGCAATTGCAGCAATACCAGCAAAAATTGACCGATGCTGAAAATTCGCTCAAGGAATTCAAGCAAAAACACATCGGCATGATGCCGGGACAGGGCGGCGACTATTACGCCAAGCTCGCAGAAACCTCAGCCCAGTTGCGGCAGGCTCAGCTGGATCAACAGGAAGCACTCAATCGCCGTAACCAGTTAAAGCGCCAGCTGACAGACGAAGAACCTGAACTGACCGCAGCGGCTGCAGCGGCACCGGCTTTTAGCGAAATCGATAGCCGGATTCAGGCGCTGCAAAAGCAGATGGATCAACTGCGGCTTCAATATACTGATTTGCATCCGGATATTCAGTCGACCAAACGCCTGATCGACAAACTGGAGGCGCAAAAGAAAATTGATCTGGCTGATCGCAAGAAAGATCCGGCCGGTTCGAAAATCCAGAACCCGGTCTATCAGCAACTCACCATTGCCATCGCCGAAGCAGATGCAACCGTCTCTTCGCTGGGCGCGCGCGTTGCTGAGTATCAGCGCCGCTTTGGGGCGCTGCGCGACGCATCCAATATGATTCCGCAAGTGGAGCAGGAATATACCCAATTGACGCGCGACTATGATGTGTACCGGCAAAACTACGATGCGCTACTGAAGCGGCGTGAGTCCGTCACCATGTCGGGCGAAGTTGAAAGCAAAACCGATACGGTCGATTTCCGTGTGATCGATCCGCCGTTTGTGCCCAGCCAGCCGGCATGGCCCAATCGCCCGCTGCTGCTGTCGCTGATTACATTGGGTGGTTTGGGCGCGGGTGTCGCGGTGGCTTTTCTGTTGAGTCAGTTGCGCCGTACGGTGACTGATCGTCGGGCGTTGCGTGAATTGACCGGCCTGCCCTTGCTGGGCGCCGTTTCGCGGGTTGAGACCAGCGAAACGCTGCGCCGCAAGCGCAAAGGCTTGTTGACGTATCTGGCGGCGCTGGGAAGTCTGATTGCCGCCTATGGCGCCGTGATGGTGGTGCAGTTGGTGATTTCGCGGGCGGGTTAGGAGAATCCATGAGCATTATTGAAAAAGCTGCTGGAAAAATTGGTACCGGTGCACCGCGGCCCGCACCCGCAGATACGCCCATTGCCCCGGCCCAGGATGCCAGCATGATAGAGCAAGCGCTCAGCAAGCAGCGCAACACTCAAAGCACACCCTCGACGAATGTTCCGTTTGTGGCCACGCCTGTCGAGCCCATTTTCAGCGAACCGGATACCGAGGTGCTGGAAGGCAACAGCCAGATTCAGACCATTAATCTAGCGCGCCTGCACCGCATGGGCGTGGTGTCTCCTGATGCCGAAAAAAGCCAGATCGCCGAAGAGTTTCGCATCATCAAGCGTCCGCTGATTGCTAACGCGTTTGGTCAAGGCACGGCGCGGGTCAAAAACGGTAATCTCATTATGGTGACCAGTTCGTTGCCGGGTGAAGGCAAGAGCTTTTGCGCCATTAACCTCGCCATTTCGATGGCGATGGAGATGGATCGTACCGTGCTGTTGATCGATGCCGACGTGGCCAAACCGCGTGTGCCGGAATATCTGGGCATCCATGCAGACAAAGGCCTGCTTGATGTATTGCAAGACAAGGACCTCAAGCTGTCAGACGTATTGATCCGGACCGATATCGCCAAGCTGACGGTGCTGCCAGCGGGTCGCACCTACAAGCGCGCCACAGAATTGCTGGCGAGTGCCGCAATGACGCGTCTGGTCGAAGATATCGGTAATCGCTATCCCGATCGCATCATACTGTTTGATTCCCCGCCTCTGTTGGCGACCAGCGAGTCGAGTGTCCTTGCGACCCATATGGGGCAGATTGTGATGGTGGTTGAGGCAGAGCGCACATCTCAGGAAGCCGTGCGCGAAGCGCTCAGCCACATTCAGTCGTGCGAGGTGGTCGGGATGCTCTTGAATAAAACCACGCCCACTCCAGGCGCGGATTACTACTATGGTTACTATGGCAGTTACGGCAAATAACCCCGGCGTGCGTGCGATGCGCAGCGTGTTGAGCCAACGCATTCCGCTGTCCGCGGCGTTTACTGCTTTAATTGCCTTGGGCTTGAGTTCGCCTGCGCATGCGCTGGATTGGCTATTTGAGCCGAGCGTAGGCGCGTCAGCCACCTATACCGATAACGTCAAGCAAAGCGCATCCAATACCCAGGACTCTCTGATTCTGGGTGTGTCGCCTGGCTTCAGCCTGCGGTCCAAAGGCTCGCGCCGTGTTCAAGCTTCCCTGCAATATGGATTTTCGACGGTCAACCGTTTTGGCGGCGACACCGACGATGACCTGTTTCACAATTTGAATGCGATAGGCAAAGCTGAGCTGGTTGAAGATTTGCTTTATCTGGACGGCTCCGCCCACGTTTCTCAGCAATTGAAGTCGTTATTGGGCTCGGGAGCCGATGCTTCGACCAATAGCAGTAACCGCGCTACGGTGGGCACGTATTCCATCAGCCCTCACGTTAACAAGCGATTGGGTACCTTTGCGACAGCCCAGGCTCGTTATACCGCCAGTGGCGCCATATTCGAAAACAATACGGGCGCCAACTCCAACGTGAATGCCTTTTCGACGGGCTTGAACAGTGGCACGCAATTCAATGACCTGAGCTGGGGGCTGGATTACTCCATTCGAAAAGCGGAAAACAAGAATACCCGCAACACCACGTTTGAACGTGCCAGCGCCAACCTGGGTTACGCATTGACCCGCAAGGTCCGCATATTTGGAACCATAGGGCAGGACTGGAACGATTATCTCAGTTCAACCAATACCGATGGTTCGTCCTACAGCGTCGGGTTTGGCTGGGCGCCTACGCGTCGCACCAGCGTTGAAGCTTCGGTCGGCGAACGTTATTTTGGCAAGACCTTTAGTTTCGCGGGCAGCCATCGTACGCGATTGTCGAGATGGAATATCCGCTATTCTGAAGACGTCAGTGATATTACGCAGCAATTGCTGGAGCAAACCGATCGCGTGTTTTGGGTTTGTAATGGAACATTAGTAGAAACGCCCGATGCCGCGCCCCCGGTCAATCAAACCTGTACGGCGGGCCCCTTTTCGGCTGGCCAGGTTGCACAAGCTTACGCAAGCCTGGGAGTGCCGCTTTCTGAATTGATTCGAGTGGGTTTGCTGAATGTTTCCACGGCAAATGGGGTGTTTATTATCAAAAGCCTGAACGCGGGCGTGTCATGGGAAATCGGCCGCCTGGGATTTGGGGTGTCGGCCCAGGATACGCGGCGCTTGTACCAGGTGCTGGGTGATGCAGAAGACCATATTCAAAGTCTGACGGGATCAGTCAATTATCGATTGACGCCGAGAACGTCAGCGAACAGTTACGTGTCACTGACCCGTAATAGCTTTGACCCGGCATTGGCAAGTGGCACGGCCCGTCAGGACGACATTTTCAGTTTGAGTGTCGGGTTGACTCATCGTTATTCGGATAAATTAAATGGTGCGCTGACATTCCGCCACACGCAGCGTGATTCGAATGCGGCCAATTCCAATTACGAAGAAAACAGTCTCACCGCCACGGCCAATATGCGCTTCTGACAGAGCGGGCCGCCACCTCACCCTGAGGGTGACCTGTTAGGCACGTAGGCGCGGTGCCTCCATTCAGATAACGGATTGCCTATGTACGAAGATTTCTATCACTTTAGTGCGAAGCCGTTCCAGCTTAATCCGGATCCCCGGTTTTTCTTTGGGTCGAAGGGTCACAAGCGGGCGATGGCTTATCTCGACTATGGCTTGTCGCTGGGCGAGGGGTTTATTGTCATTACCGGCGAGGTGGGGGCCGGCAAAACCACGCTGGTGCGAAACCTGTTTCGGCAGCTGGAATCACACAACCTGGTTGCAGCACAACTGGTTTCCACCCAGCTGGATGCTGAAGACACGCTCCGCAGCGTGGCGGCCTCGTTTGGTCTGGAACACGAAGGTCTGCCCAAATCCTCGTTGCTGAAAAACCTGGAAGACTTTTTGGGCGCAGCGACGCGCCAGGGCAAACGTGTCCTGCTGGTGGTGGACGAAGCTCAGAACCTGACGCCCCGCGCGGTCGAAGAGTTGCGCATGTTGTCCAATTTTCAGAACAATGATCGTTCGCTGATCCAGACGTTTTTGCTGGGTCAACCCGAGTTCCGCGGCATTTTGCAAAGTCCCGATATGCAGCAGCTGCGGCAGCGCGTAGTGGCGTCCTATCACTTGGGGCCGCTTGATGCGGACGAGACCCGTGGGTATATCGAGCATCGCCTGCGCACGGTCGGCTGGAAGGGCGCACCCGGTTTCGGGGATGAGGCGTTTACGGCCTTGCACCGCTTTACGGGTGGCATTCCGCGTCGCTTGAATACGACTTGCGATCGCTTGCTGCTATTCGGTTTTCTCGAAGAGAAGCAGCACTTTGGTGAGGCGGAAGTCAATGAGGTGATCACTGACTTGAGAAGTGAAGTGGCGCACCAGGAGTTTCAGGGGTCAACCGGCGTCAATAGTCATGTGTCTGCCACGGGTGTGCTGCATAACGAAGAGTCGGTTCGTTTGACGCAGCGTGTCGAACAAATGGAACGTTCGGTTAATCGCATCCTGCCCATTGTCCGCAAGATTTTATATACCGTGAGTGATCGACAAGCATCTGCAGATGAAGCAGGTGCGTCTGATCAACACGAGCACGACGCCAAACACTGATGGCTGTAATGGAATGACTCAGGTTTTATGTATCGCGGGCGCACGCCCCAATTTCATGAAGATCGCACCCGTGATGGCCGCGCTGGCTGAAGCGGGAATTGCCGCGCAGTTGCTGCACACCGGTCAGCATTACGATGCGGCCATGAGCGACAGCTTTTTCGCGGATCTGGGTATCCCGCGGCCTGATCATCACCTCGAGGTTGGATCTGGTACGCATGCGGTCCAGACGGCCGAGGTCATGAAGCGGTTCGAGCCGGTGCTGGATCAGGTCCAGCCCCAGGCCGTACTGGTGGTGGGGGATGTCAACTCCACCATTGCCTGTGCGCTGGTCGCTGCCAAGCGCGGGGTGAAGGTGATACACGTTGAGGCGGGCTTGCGGAGCTATGACCGCGGCATGCCGGAAGAAATCAATCGTGTGCTGACGGACCAGATTTCCGATTTGCTGTTTATTACGGAAAAAAGTGCCTTGGCCAACTTGCAGCGCGAGGGCATTGACGCTTCACGTGTCGAGTTTGTGGGTAACGTCATGATCGATACCCTGTACCGCAACCTTGAGCATGCGATACCCAGTGCCCAAACCTTGGGCACCGAACTTTCACAATACGCGGTATTGACCTTGCATCGCCCGTCCAATGTGGATGACCTGGCCACACTGACTGCTTTACTGGATGTGGTGGCCGAAATCAATCACCGGTTGCCGGTTGTGTTGCCTCTGCACCCGCGGACACGCGGCAATATCGAAAAATTCGGGCTGAGTGCCAAGCTCGATGGTCTTCACATCCTGCCGCCGGTCGGTTATCTGGAAATGCTCGGCTTGATGCGTGATGCCAAACTGGTACTTACCGATTCGGGTGGCATACAGGAAGAAACCACCGCGCTCGGCGTGCCGTGTCTGACCCTGCGCGAAAATACCGAACGCCCGATCACCTTGACCGAAGGCACGAATACGCTGGTTGGACCCGACCCCGACGCGATCCGGGCCGCTTTCAACGAGGTGATGAACAATGGCGGAAAAGCCGGACGCGTCCCGGAATACTGGGATGGCCGAGCGGCCATGCGTATTGCCCATTATTTGAAAGCGTGGCTGCCTGTGCAAAAAGGTGTGCGGCTTGAGACAAGTCTCAACGCGGTGGCCGGTAGCCGGACGGCATAAGCGATGGCAATCAAGAATGCCATGTCGATTGATGTCGAAGACTATTTCCAGGTCTCAGCCTTCGCTGCGCATATTCGTCGTGAAGACTGGGATGCGCTGCCTTGCCGGGTTGAGCGCAACATGGACGTCATACTGGGCTTGCTGGACGAAGCGGATGCCAAAGCCACGTTTTTTACCCTCGGCTGGATCGCCGAACGCTATCCGCAAGTGGTGCGCCGCATCGTCGACAATGGTCATGAGTTAGCCAGCCATGGCTACGGCCACCAGCGCGCCAGTGATCTCACCCCTGAAGCATTCCGAGCTGATATTACTCGCGCCAAATCGATACTTGAGGATTTGGGTGGTGTCTCCGTGCAGGGATATCGGGCGCCCAGCTTTTCCATCAACCAGAAAAACTGGTGGGCAGTCGAGGAACTGGAGCAAGCCGGTTACGTATACAGCTCCAGCATCTACCCTGTTCGCCATGATCATTACGGCATGCCCGACGCGCCCCGCTTTCCGCATCGTCCCAATGGCGAGTCGGGCATACTTGAATTGCCCCCGACGACCCTGCCGCTGATGGGCCGTAACTGGCCTGCTGCCGGCGGCGGATGGTTTCGTTTGTTACCGTATGCCCTGTCACGCTGGATGCTGCGGCGAGTCAATGCGCAGGATCAGGCGCCCTGCATGTTTTACTTTCATCCGTGGGAGCTCGATGCGGACCAGCCCCGGCAGTCGGGTCTGTCGGCCAAAACGCATTTCCGCCACTACGTGAACCTGCGCCGCATGCCGGGCCGGTTACGCCATTTGTTGAACGATTTTGAATGGGACCGCGTTGATCGTGTGTTCCTGCCTGTCCATTGAATGTCCAATCTGAAATTTCCGGCGTCATCGAGGGATCGACAGCTGAGGTAACGGTTCAGCGGCTGAGTCCAGATGAGATGGACCACTGGGATCGTTATGTCCTGGCACATCCTGAAGCCAGCTTTTTCCACCGTGCGGGCTGGAAGCGGGTGATCGAAAAGGCCTTTGGCCATGCCACGCATTTTCTTCAAGCCATGCGAAATGGGGAAATCGTGGGTGTGCTGCCACTGGCTCAAATCAACAGCCTGTTGTTTGGCCACAGCTTGAGTTCGCTGCCGTTCTGCGCGTACGGTGGCATCCTCGCAGATGACGCTACGGCCGCCCGGGCTTTGGACGAAGCGGCGCAAGCGCTTGCCATTCGGTTGAAGGTGGGCGCGTACGAGTGTCGTAACCAGCGTGTGCACCATGCCGACCGACCGTCCAAGGATCTCTATGTGACCTTTAAAAAAGCCATCGACCCGGACGTGGACGCGAACTTGACAGCCATTCCGCGCAAGCAGCGAGCCATGGTGCGCAAAGGGATCAAGGCCGGTTTGACGAGCGTGATCGATGCGGATACCTCCCGATTTTATGAAGCGTATTCAGCCAGTGTGCATCGATTGGGTACGCCGGTTTTTTCACGCCAATTCTTCAAGTTGCTGAAAACCGAGTTTGGTGACGACTGTGAAGTGATGACGATCATGCTGGGTGAGCAGGTCATTTCCAGCGTGATGTCGTTTTATTTTCGGGATGAAGTGTTGCCCTATTACGGCGGCGGCGTAGAAGCTGCACGAGCCGTGGCGGGCAATGACTTCATGTACTGGGAATTGATGCGTCGCGCGTGTGAGCGCGGGTTGAAAGTATTCGATTTTGGGCGCAGCAAACGCGGCACCGGTTCGTTCGATTTCAAAAGGAACTGGGGTTTCGAGGCTACGCCGCTTGTGTATGAATATTTTTTGGTCGGGGATACCCAGGTCCCGGATATCAATCCCCTGAATCCCAAATATCAGCTCTTTATCCGGGCCTGGAAAAAAATGCCGTTGGCATGGGCCAATGCGATTGGCCCGCATATTGTCAAGAATCTGGGCTGAATGATGGAGGGATTGCTGTTTCTGGCGCATCGCATTCCGTTTCCTCCCAACAAGGGTGACAAGATTCGCTCGTTTCATTTGCTGCAACACCTCAGTTCACGCTATGCGGTCCACTTGGGTGCATTCGTGGATGACCCGGAAGACTGGCAGTACCAGGATGCGTTGAAGCCTTATTGTGCATCGATCAAACTCTTGCCGCTGCACCCTCGGCGCGCCAAATTGGCGAGTCTGATCGGATTGCTGAGCGGAGAAGCGTTGACTTTGCCCTATTACCGCAGCCGTGAACTTCAGCACTGGGCCCAAGCGTTGGCCGACTCCGGACAGGTTCAATACGGATTGGCTTTTTCATCCGCAATGGCGCAGTTCATGCCGGACAGACTCGAACGCAGGGTGCTGGACATGGTGGATGTGGACTCGGATAAATGGATCCAATATGCGTCGACACAGCGCTGGCCGCTATCCTGGGTTTATGCGCGAGAAGGCCGGAAACTGGCTGAATGGGAATCTGACATGGCCGAACAATTTGATGCGACTCTGCTGGTGTCGCCGGCTGAGGCCGCCTTGTTGAAGCGTCGTGTACCCCAGGCAGCACACAAGATTAGTGCCTTCGAAAACGGTGTCGACGCCGCGTATTTCTCGCCTGATCGTGATTATTTGTCGCCCTATGCGCCGGGTTCGCAAAATATTGTGTTCACGGGAGCGATGGATTATTGGCCCAATATCGATGCTGTCTGCTGGTTTGCCGAACACATTTTTCCGCTTGTCCGACAAGAGATGCCGGGCGCGCAGTTCACCATTGTGGGCAGTCGGCCTGCTGAGGCGGTTCATGATCTGGCGTCCCTGCCAGGGGTGGCCGTCACCGGGAGTGTGCCGGATGTGCGGCCGTATCTGGCCCACGCGGCTTGTTCGGTTGCTCCGCTGCGCATTGCGCGGGGCGTACAAAACAAAGTGCTGGAGGCGATGTCGATGGCGCGGCCAATCGTGGTGACCCCGCAAGCTGCCGAAGGCCTGCGGGCCGAGGTAGGACGCGACTACCTGTTGGCCCATGACGAGGCTGGATTTGCACGGGCCGTGTTGAATCTGTTGGCGCATCAGCCTTCTGCTGCACCGGCGCGCGCGAGCATACTGGCGCACTATAACTGGCCGCGTAATCTGGCCATGCTCGATTCCTTGTATACCCCCCTGACTGTCCCCCCGCCTGCTCTGGAGAATTTACCTGCATGAGTGCTTCGCCCAACACCCTGCCCATCACTCAGCCCAAAGAATGGTTTATGCCCGCTTTGCTCACGCTTGGCGCGCTTCTTGTGCTGTTTGCGTTGTTCTGGCCTACGTTTTATTCGATGGCCGAAATATGGGAACGCTCCGAAACCTTTGCGCATGGCTATCTCGTTTTTCCGATTACGGCTTGGCTGATTTGGCGGCAGCGCGACGCGCTGGCAAAAATCCAGCCGGTCAGCGATTTGCGCGGCCTGGCTCTGCTGGCACTGGCGGGGGCGGGGTGGCTGCTGGCTGATGCGGGGAGTGTGAATGTCGTGGCTCAGTATGCATTCATTGCCATGTTGATCGCGACCGTGTTGACGCTACTGGGCTGGCCTTGTGTGCGTACGATTTTCTTTCCACTGATGTTCCTGTTTTTTGCCGTGCCGGTGGGTGAGTTCCTGATTCAGCCATTGATGGGGGTCACCGCGGATTTCACCGTGGCCATGTTGCAATTTACCGGCATCCCGGTGTACCGGGAGGGCATGTTTTTCAGCATTCCGAGTGGAGACTGGTCGGTGGTCGAGGGCTGCTCGGGGCTGCGGTATCTGATTGCATCCATCACACTGGGTGTGCTGTATGCCTACCTGACTTACCGTTCGTGGAAGCGGCGGGTGCTGTTTTCCATTGCGGCCATTATTGTGCCCATTTTTGCCAATAGTGGCCGCGCCTACATGATCGTGATGATCGCGCATTTGTCCGACATGAAGCTGGCACTCGGCGTGGATCATTACATTTACGGCTGGGTGTTTTTTGGTCTGGTCATGTTGTTGTTGTTCTGGATTGGCGGATTCTGGCGCGAGGACCGGCAGCCCGAGCCTGTTGAAGCTGCCCACATAGCGCAACCATCCGGCCCGGCTACGCGCGCACCTGTTCTGACGGTGGCACTGGCAGTTGTCGTGATTGCAGGCATGTGGCCCGCTTACGCCACCTGGCTGGAGTCGCGTGCGCTGCCCGACATGCCTGCGCTGCAGATGAACGCAGCGGGCGAGTGGCAAGCAGGCGAAACATTCACCACGTGGTCACCGCACTGGATGGGAGCCGATCGCACGCTGCAACAAAGCTACACGATGGGTGGCCGTCACGTCCTGCTGGAACTGAATTATTACGCGACGCAACGGCAAGGTGCCGAGCTGATCAATTCGCAGAACTACATGATCAAGCAGAAAGACCCATCCTGGTCGAACGTCGGCGAATCCATTACGACCGTGACCATCGACGGACAGGCAAGACAGGTTCGTCAGGCCAAAATGCGGGGTACTCATGGGCAGCGTTTGCTGGTATGGCAGTGGAATCTGGTCAACCAGCATGCCACCGTCAATGATCACATGGCCAAGCTGATACTGGCTTGGGACCGCGTTCGGCTGGCGCGTGACGATGGCTTGTCTGTGCTGATCGCTACGCCGTATGACGATGACGGCGGGATCGATGCGGCAACGCTGACGCTTGCACAATTTGCAGCCGACATGAAACCTGCCATTGGCCAGACGCACGATCAGGTGAGCGGCAAGTGACACCCCATATTGTGCATATCGTCCACCGGTTTGATACCGGCGGAATGGAAAACGGCATGGTGAACCTGTTGAATACCCTGCCGCCCGAGCGTTTTCGCCATAGTGTGATTGCGCTCACCGACTACACAGATTTTCGTCATCGCATTCATGCCCAACCGGTTGACTTCTATGCCTTGAATCGTCCGCCTGGACGGGGTCTGGGTTGGGTGGTTCCGATGTGGAAACTGCTGCGCCAACTGAAACCTGATCTGGTTCACACGCGCAATCTGGCCGCGCTTGAGGCGCAGTTTGTGGCAGCGTGTGCGGGAGTGCGGGACACCGTGCATGGCGAACATGGTCGGGATGTATTCGATTTGTATGGACAGAACTGGAAATACAATCTGTTGCGCCGAGCCGCCCGGCCGTTTGTCTCGCACTACATTGCCGTGAGCAAGGATATTGAGACCTGGCTGCGCCTGGCGATACGCGTCGCGCCGAGAAAGCTGCACCAGATATACAGTGGCGTCGACAATACCCAGTTTTGTCCGCGTGAGGGATCGCGCCCCAACGTGCTGCCGGCAGGTTTCGCCGATGACAACAGCATTGTCTTTGGCTCGGTTGGGCGCATGGCTGAAATCAAGGATTACCCGACGCTGGTGCGTGCCTTTATTCAACTGGTGCGCGAACAGCCCGACCGTGCGGCGCGGGCGCGATTGGTGATCGTCGGTGAAGGGCCTTCGCGTGCGGTCTGCACCGAGCTATTGCAGGCAGCGGGCTTGAGTCAGCTGGCCTGGCTGCCAGGCGAACGTCATGATATTGCGCAGGTTATGCAGGCGCTCGATGTATTTGTGCTGCCATCCAAAAACGAGGGAATTTCCAATACCATTCTGGAGGCCATGGCGAGTGGCTTGCCCGTCATCGCCACGGCAGTGGGGGGCAATGTCGAACTTGTCGAAGACGAGGTCAACGGCATTCTGGTCCAGGCGGGTGATGTGCCCGACATGGCACAGGCTTTGCTGCAGTATCTGGATACGCCAGCCAAGATACAAGAACATGCCGATAGCGCACGCCGCTATACCGAGCAACGCTTTAGCATATCGGCAATGGCTGAAGCCTATGCCACCGTTTACGATCAAACGCTGGGGCGTTGGCGTTGAGTTGCCGCCAGCTGGACTGAGAAATCGACAGGGACAGAATTCACAACAAACATGTGTGGCATTACCGGCATTTTCGATACCCGCGACATGAGCGATATTTCTCGCGAACTGTTGCATCGCATGAACGAAACGCAATTTCATCGCGGACCTGATGAAGGTGGGCTGCATGTCGAACCGGGCGTGGGCCTGGGGCACCGTCGCCTATCCATCATCGATTTGTCCACCGGGCAGCAACCGCTATACAACGAAGATCAATCGGTCGTCGTTGTATTTAACGGTGAAATCTACAATTTTCAGGAACTGGTGCCGGAGCTTGAGGCGTTAGGACATGTGTTCCGAACCCATTCCGATACAGAAGTCATCGTGCATGCCTGGGAAGCCTGGGGCGAGGCGTGTGTTGCGCGCTTTCGCGGCATGTTTGCGTTTGCGCTATGGGATCGTAATCAGGAAACCCTGTTTGTGGTGCGCGACCGGTTTGGTGTCAAACCGCTGTACTACGCGTTTCTCGAAACGGGTGAATTCATTTTCGGTTCAGAGTTGAAGTCGCTGATGATGCATCCCTGTCTGACGCGCGAGATCGATCCTCTGGCAGTCGAGGAATATTTTGCGTACGGTTATATTCCCGAGCCTCGCACCATATTCAAGGGCGCCTGCAAATTGCCGCCAGGCTTTACCCTGACCCTTAAGCGTGGCAAACCCCGCGCCCTGCCCAAGCAGTATTGGGATATGCCGTTCACGCCTGTCTCGGTCAAGGATGAAGCCAGTGCCGCGGATGAACTGGTTGAACGCATGCAGGAATCGATTCGACTACGCATGATCGCCGATGTGCCATTGGGCGCATTCCTGTCGGGCGGAGTGGATTCGAGTGCGGTCGTTGCCATGATGGCTACGCAGTCCACAACGCCGGTCAATACGTGTTCCATCGGATTTGATGATCCGGCATTCAACGAAATCGACTACGCGCAGCAAGTGGCTGATCGTTATCACACGCAACATCACGTCGAGACGGTTGCGTCCAATGATTTCGACCTGGTCGACAAACTGGCACGCGTATACGACGAACCTTATGCGGATTCTTCAGCATTGCCGACTTATCGGGTGTGCGAACTGGCCCGAAAACACGTCAAGGTGGCTTTGTCGGGTGACGGTGGCGATGAGCATTTCGCCGGCTATCGCCGCTATCGCTGGTTCCGTTATGAAGAGCGGATGCGCACGATGATGCCGCTCATGCTGCGACGCCCGCTGTTTGGCACGCTTGGCAAGCTGTACCCCAAAGCGGACTGGGCCCCCAAGGTTTTCCGGGCCAAAACCACTTTTGAAGCATTGGCACGTGACACGGTCGAAGGATATTTCCACGGCGTGTCATTGCTGTCCGATGCGCAACGCAAACAGCTTTTCTCTCTCAATTTTCAGCGCGAACTTCAAGGTTATAACGCGGTAGAAGTGCTGCGCCGTCATGCGGCCGTAGCTCCCACCGATGACCCGCTGTCGCTGGTTCAGTATCTCGACATCAAGACCTACCTGGTCGGCGATATCCTGACCAAAGTCGATCGCGCCAGCATGGCGCATGCGCTCGAAGTGCGAGAGCCACTGCTCGACCACGAACTGATGGGATGGGTGTCCGGGTTGCCCGTTGACCTCAAGTTACGTGGGACTGAGGGTAAGTATCTGCTGAAAAAGTCGATGGAGCCCTACCTGCCGCACGGCGTGCTCTATCGCAAGAAAATGGGTTTTTCGGTGCCTTTGGCAGCGTGGTTCCGGGGCGCCCTGGCGCTGACTATCCGTGATGTGGTGCTGGGCGAACGTCTGGCATCGACCCGTTTGTTTAATCGAACGTATTTGAGAACGGTTCTGGAAGCCCATCAATCGGGCAGGCGTGACTACTCGGTGATTTTGTGGACGGTTTTGATGTTCGATGCCTTTTTGGGCCAGGTGTTGGGGATGGATGAGAACGAGCAGGCTGCAGCATGAAAATCCTGCACGTGTTCGACCATACCCTGCCACTGCATTCAGGCTACACCTTCCGCAGCGCAGCGATTTTGCGTAACCAGCGAGCACTGGGTTGGCAGACCGAGCATCTTTCGGGCCCCAAGCAAGTGAATTGCCAGGTGAGTGAAGATGAGGCGGACGGCTTGCACTTTTATCGCACGCCACAGCCTGCGGGGTGGCTAGCCAAATTGCCCGGTGCAAATCCGTTTGCCGTGATGCTCGCGATTGAAAAGCGCCTGCTCGAATTGGCGCAGAAGCTGAAACCCGATGTCATACACGCGCACTCGCCCGTTCTGGATGCGGTGCCCGCCATACGCGTTGGGCGCAAGCTGGGTATCCCGGTTGTGTATGAAATCCGTGCTTTTTGGGAAGATGCTGCGGTTGACCACGGCAGCACGCAAGAAGGAAGCTTGCGTTATCGGCTGACGCGTGCGCTTGAAACCTGGGCCGTCAAACATGCAGATGCCGTCACGGTTATTTGCGAAGGTTTGCGCCGTGATCTGGTTGGGCGTGGTATTGATCCCCAAAAAATAACCGTGATTCCGAATGCCGTCGATATCGAGAAGTTTTCAGTTGGCGGCGCGCCTGATTCCGCACTGAGAGTGAAGCTTGGCTTGGGGAACAGCCACGTACTGGGTTTTATCGGTTCATTTTACGCTTATGAAGGGCTGGACTTACTCATCGCCGCGTTGCCCAGAATTCTGAATCAGATTCCGGATGTCAAAATATTGTTGGTAGGTGGCGGACCACAGGATGTGGCGCTGAAGCAGCAAGTCATGGCACTCGATCTGAAAAAGCGGGTGGTGTTTACCGGCCGGGTGCCTCACGAAGCAGTGAACCAGTATTACGATCTCGTGGATGTGCTGGTGTATGCCCGCCATCCTATGCGGCTGACTGAATTGGTCACGCCGTTAAAGCCGTTGGAGGCCATGGCGCAAGGCCGGCTGATGGTGGCTTCGGATGTGGGCGGACACAAGGAATTGATCGAAGATGGCCAGACGGGTGTGCTGTTCAGGGCGGGCGATGTAGATGACCTGGCCAGAAAAGTGGTGGCACTGTTGCAGGATGCGTCCGGCTGGAACCGGATGAAGGAGAACGGTCGCCGGTTTGTGGAAACAGAGCGCAACTGGACGGCCAGCGTTGCACGATATCGCGAGGTGTATGGAACGCTTGTCCCGGAAAGCATGGGGCGCAGTTTTGATTGATCTGGTCGTGTTCAGCTCACTGTTTCCCAGTGCAGCCCGGCCTGGAGCAGGCTTATTCATTCGTGAGCGCATGTTTCGCGTCGCGCAGCATCGGTCGCTGGTGGTGGTTTCTCCCCAGCCCTGGTTTCCCGGCCAGTCGTTGATCCGAAAACTCAAACCCGGCTATCGACCCCAGGCCCCGACACTGGAAATTCAGCAAGGCATTCGTGTGTATCACCCGCGTTTTTTTTCCGTGCCGGGTTTGCTGCGTCGGCTGGATGGCTGGTCGATGGCGATAGGCAGTTTTTTTTTGCTGAAACGGCTCAAGGCAGAAGGTGCGCGTTTGATCGATGCGCACTTTACGTATCCGGATGGTGAAGCGGCAGTGCGGCTGGGCCGCTGGCTGGAACTGCCGGTTTGCATCACCCTGCGCGGCACCGAGGTGCCGCATAGCCGCAATCCGGTCTTAAGGCAGCGTTTGTCACGAACGCTTCGGGCAGCTTCGCATGTGTTCTCGGTTTCCGCCTCATTGCGCAAGCTGGCGATTGAACTGGGGACGCCAGAGGAGCGTACCGAAGTGATCGGCAATGGCGTCGACATCGCGCGATTCCATCAGGTGGACCGTGCGACGGCGCGTACCCGCTACGGCCTGCCAGCAGATGCTCAAGTTCTGATTTCAGTCGGTGGGCTGGTTGAGCGCAAAGGCATGCACCGTGTTCTGGATTGTTTGCCATCGCTCCATGAAAAGTATCCTGATGTGCATTATCTCGTGGTGGGCGGTGGCAGTCCGGAAGGTGATATGCGCCACGCACTTGAGGAACAGGTCGTGCAGTTGGGTTTGAGCGGCCGTGTGCATTTTCTGGGGGCGCTCCCGCCAGATGAACTCAAGTGGCCATTGTCGGCAGCGGATGTGTTTGTTCTGTCCACTCGCAATGAAGGGTGGGCCAATGTGTTTCTGGAGGCCATGGCATGTGGTTTGCCGGTGATCAGCACCGATGTCGGCGGAAATGCCGAAGTGGTGTGCCGCAACGAGTTGGGCAGCATTGTGCCTTTTGGCGATGCACATGCTTTGCAACAAGCGCTGGATGCCGCGCTCAGTCAAAATTGGGATCGGCAACTGATTGTTGAGTATGCCCGGGCCAATCAGTGGGACATTCGTGTAACGCAATTGCAGCGTGCCTTTGACAAACTTGTGTCGTCCGCTGCCCCCGCCGCAGGTGCGAATTGCAAATGAGCGTGCCCGCCTGGTTTGCCCGCACGATTTTCCGCGCGCAGGAAGCAGCGATGCGACGACCGACCTTTGCCATGCTGGCCGAACTGGAGCGCAGCCAATGGTTATCGACCGATGCGCTGCGTGACGACCAGACCCGCAGGCTGAATACGCTGCTTCTCAGGGCGTTCGAACATAGCCCATGGCACGCCACTCGTTTGAACGAAGCGGGCCTAAGTGATGCCGTGCGTTCGGGAACGGTCTCCCTGACAGACTTGCAAAAATTACCCACTATGGACAAGCACGATGCGCGCACCCATGCTGAACAGCTGGTTTGGCGTGGTGTACCGGGTGGTGCGTTTCAATACACGACAGGCGGGTCCAGCGGCGAGCCTTTGATTTTTTATTTCGGGCGGTCACGTCAAGCCGCAGATGCGGCTGGCCGCTTGCGGGCGCGTCGCTGGTGGGGGCTGAATCCGGGCGATCGCGAAGTGTATCTGTGGGGCGCACCCGTCGAGCTTACGCGGACGGATTGGGTCAAAACTGTGCGTGATCGCTTGGTCAATCAATTGTTGTTGAATGCATTCGAGATGTCGCCCGCTCGTATGGATGACTACTTGAATGCAATCCAGGCATGGAATCCCAAGGCGATCTATGGTTATGCCAGTAGTTTGGCGTTGCTGGCAGCTCATGCCGAGTCGATCGGCGTCCAACCGAAACTACCCGCGTTGCGGGTCGTCAATGCAACGGGCGAGCCATTGTTTCCACATCAGCGCGAATTGATCGAGCGTGTATTGGGCGTGCCGGTTGCGGTTGAATATGGCGCGCGCGATGCGGGCCTCATGGCGTTGCAGTCGCCTGATGGCACCTTGTTGCAGATGGATGAAACGCATCTGATCGAAGTGCTGGACGAAGCAGGCAACCCGGTGGAGGAAGGCGAAGCCGTGATCACCAGTCTGGTATCCGAAGCGCAGGCCTTTATCCGCTACCGCACGGGAGATGTGATTCGGCGTAGTGGGAAAGCAGATCCGGGCGGGCGCGGACTGTCTGTACTGGATAGTGTGGTGGGGCGGCAAACCGATTTTGTCGTCGCCGCCGATGGTCGCATCATGCACGCCCTGGCTGTGATTTATGTCCTTCGAGCCATCCCTGGAGTGGGTCAATTCAAGTTGATTCAGCATACTGTTGATCAAATGGAGGTACAGCTGGTGCCGGATGCAAATTGGAATAGTGCGGCCAGACTTGCGGTTATCCAGGGTTTGCAAAAGCGGCTGGGGCAGAACCTGACTGTGGATTTGAAGTTGAAGGAAACGATTGCCCCTGAAGCTTCAGGCAAGCATCGTTATGTTGTCAGCCATGTGCCATTGCAGCATGGCTTGGCTCAGGCAGAGGCTTGGGCATCATCATGAAATCCGCGATCGGGTATGACCTGTTTATTCCCGGCGCGGCCTGGCGCCGAAGCCAGTTTCGATGGGTGATGCAGGATCTGGCAGGCACGACCCGCCAGCCTGAGCATGATCCGCGTACGCATTTGCGCGCCGTATTTGAATGGTTGTGGCGCGCTCAAGATGCGAGTTTGGTCGGAACGGGGGAGACGGGTGAGACAGCATTGTGCGCCGCATGTGTTTCAGCAGGCTGGACGTTTGATGCGGGTTGGTTGCCCACGAGCCTCAATACGACCGGGCGGCTGGTGGAAAGTTATGTGCCCGCTGCCCGTTATCTGGCATGGCCCGCGCTTGAAACGCGCGCACGGTCCATGGTGCAGGCCTTGTTAAAGTCTTCAGACGAGCCATCGGCCGGGCAGGTTCATGGCTTGATTGCAGGCGAACTTCAGTTAGGCATGGAAGGCTGCCTGTCGCATGCAGTCAATCAAGCCTATGCGCTGCTGGATGGGCCCGTGACATCCACGCTGCATCGAGCTGAACGTGCTCATGCCATGGCTGCATTGGCCTTGGCATCACAGGATGCCGGATTGCGGCGTGCAGCAGAAAATGATCTGAATGATCTTCTATCCAGACAGACGCCGTGCGGCTGGTTTGCCGAAGCGGGTGATCACACTGCGACAAGCACACTGGCAGGCATCCTGCGCAGCTTGATTGAATTGTCCATCTTGCTGGATGACACGCACGCGAATCAGGCTGCACTGCGTGTTGCGCATGGCTTGTGCAACACACTCCATCGGGAAGGCTGGCTGGTGGGCGCTTACGATGATGGCTGGATGCCGGCTACCCGCCATGCAAGCCTGACAGGTCTGGTGCAAGTGGCGGGAGGCTGGTTGCGTTTATCGCAAGTCAGCTCAGGCATGCCGTGGCGTGACGCCGCGGGGCGTGCCCTGTCCTGGGTCAAACGGAATCAGCGTATCGAGGGGTCCGATTTTGCCTTGCGTGCCGCCTTGCCCAATAGCGTGCCGATTTGGGGTGGCCCCGGAGCTTTCACATTTGATGCGATGAATGCCAAATATTTTGCTGATGCGCTGATGATGGATATGGTGGGGATCAGCATTCCGCCGCCTGTTCGAAGGATGGAACCCGCATGAGAGATATTTTCATAGCCAGTCTGATTTTCAGTCTGGTGCCTTTTATCTTCAAACGTCCCTGGCTGGGCATATTGCTGTGGTCATGGCTGGGGTACATGAATCCACACCGGCTGGCATGGGGCTTTGCGTACAACATGCCTTTTTCGATGATCGTCGGTTTGGTGACCATCGTGGCCTTCATGGCATCCAAAGAGAAAAAAGAAATGCTATGGACGCGTGAAGTCATTGTGCTGCTGATGTTCATTGCATGGATGTTGTGCACGACTATTTTCGCTTTTTATCCGGATGCTGCCTGGCCACAATGGGACAAGGTCTGGAAAATTCAGCTCATGATCATCCTGACAGCGCTCATTATCAACGAGCGCCACAAGCTGCATTGGCTGGTTTGGGTGATTGCCCTGTCGTTTGGTTTTTATGGGGTCAAAGGCGGAATATTTACCATCATCAACGGGGGCGCCTATCGTGTACAGGGACCGGGCGAGACCTTTATCGCAGGTAACAACGAGCTGGCGCTGGCGCTGGTGATGGTGATTCCGCTCATACGCTATTTGCATTTGCAGGAAACCCGAAAACTCATCAAAACGGGCTTGGCTGCAGCCATGGTGCTCACCGGCGTGGCCGCTATTGGCAGTCAATCGAGAGGCGGTTTGATTGCAATGGTCGCCATGGCGATTTTTCTGTGGCTCAAGAGTCGCAACAAATTGGTCATGACCATTTATATGGCAGCTGCCATTGGCATCATTGCTTCGGTCATGCCGCAGTCATGGTATGACCGCATGAACACGATTAATACATACCAGGAAGACCAGTCTGCCCAGGGCCGTATTAATGCGTGGCATACGGCATTCAACGTGGCGAAGAATCGCGTGACCGGAGGGGGGTACGAACTATGGCGCCCACCCGTGTTCCGCCAGTACGCACCTGATCCCTTCAATGTACGCGACGTGCATAGTATTTATTTTGAGATCATGGGCGAACAGGGTTTTATCGGATTTGGTCTGTTTGTCCTGCTGGGACTGATGGCCTGGATACGCGCGCAACAGGTTATCAAACGAAACAAGAATGACCCGGTAAACAAATGGGCAGCTGATCTGGCGGCCATGATTCAGGTCAGCCTGGTAGGCTATGCCGCAGGTGGGCTCTTTCTGGGCATGGGCTATTTCGACTTGCCCTACCATCTGATGGTCATTCTGGTTCTGGCGGCAAAATTCACAGGCGTCCTGGAGAAGAAGCCTGAGGTCATTCCATCCGTGATGGCAGGTCGGCAGAATGTCCGTCGACAACTTAATTGAGCGTCGGCATGGAAACCGGATTTGAAACAATCGGCAATGCCATACTGACGCTATACGATAGCGGTCGTCCGGTTTTGGTGACCGATCCCTGGTTTACGTCGCAGGCGTATTTTGGCAGTTGGGGGCAATCACATGAGATCCCGCCGGAACAGATGCAGGGTATTCTCGGGGCAGAGTACGTCTGGCTCTCGCATGGGCATCCTGACCATCTGAACCCCGAGTCCATTCCTCAATTGCTAGGCAAGAAAATCCTGTTGCCCGATCATGTGGGCAAGCGAATTCGCGATGACCTGAAAGATCAGGGGTTCGATGTTCAGGTGATGCAGGATCGACGCTGGTATCCGCTGTCCGAACATATTCGTGTTTACTGCATTTCGGACCTGAATCAGGATGCAGTCCTGCTTGCCGATATCAATGGCAGACTGGTGTTCAATCGTACCGATGCGTCGGACCATGGTTGGGAAAATCATGTGCGCAGCATCATTAAACGCTACCCCGTTTCATTCATGATGGGCCTATCAAGCCGGTATGGTGATGCGGACATGATCAACTTTTTTCATGAAGATGGGAGTCGGATCGCGCCTTCCGAAGTGACGCCCGCAGTTGGCAAACGCAATGCCAATCGGACTGAAACAGTGGGCGCGAAATATTTCGTCCCATTCAGCTCCATGCACACCTATCAGCGCGAGGATTCGGCCTGGGCCAATATCTATCACACCTCGCTTGATAACTACCATGAAGGGTTTGAATCCGGGAAATGCCAGATGCTGCCAGCGTATGTACGTTACAACTGCGTGGACGATAGCTGGGAAGCGATTAATCCACGTGAATTGCCGGCCCAGATGCTACCGGCCAGCGCCTTTGGTGATGATTGGAGTGACAAGCTGGACCAGGAAGACCGCAACCTGGCCAGCCGCTATTTCCAGGCAGTGGGCCATCTCTCCACGCATCTGGACTTTGTCAATTTGCGCGTCGGTGGTCAGGACCATCACATCAAGATCAGTGATCGCGGCTTTAATCGAGGTGTAACTTTTGAAGCGCCGCGCAATTCGGTCATGACGGCGATCCGCTATGAAGTCTTCGACGACATGTTGATTGCGAACTTCATGAAAACCACCCTGCATGGCAATTGGGGGCCGTCACGTCTTTATCCGGATTTCAGTCCTTATGTCGCCAAGTATGCCGACAATGGCCAGGCTCGGTCGCGTGACGAACTCGATACGTATTTCAAAACCTATCGCAACCGCGCGGTGCTGGATTACTTGAAATGGACATTCGAAAAACGTGCCGAAGGCATTTATCGTAAATACATTTCAGACGAAAGCTTGCTGCACAAGGCCGCCAAAAACGTCTATTGGCATTACAAGAAGAAAATGCGCTGATCGGTTTGCAGGTGAATCAGTGTTCGTTTGCCTGTAGCCATTGCTCAAGCATCATGACCACCCAGACCATGGCGCCATAGTAGGTGGCATGCGGGCCACGCAGCATGGTGAGCATATGGTTAAGATAGCGCGGTTCGATCCACCCTCTTTGCTTGAAATCAGACAAACTGTCGCCCACCAGGTCGCCTAGAGGGGCATATTGATTGCTCCATACGCCAAAGGGCAGCCCGAAACCATGTTTGGATTTATTGATGATTTTCTCGGGCAGCAAATCACTGAGGGCTTGCTTGAAGAACCAGCGCAGTTTCTGTCCGCGCACTTTGTAATTCACCGGTAACGTGTTGGCAAGTGCCACCATGCGATCGTCCAGAAGCGGATAACGGACCTCAATGCCGGCCGCTTCAGTCATGGTGCCGACCTTGCGCAGGTCGTTGTCGGCCAGCGTGAACTTCATATCGAGATGCATCAGGCGATTCAGGTAATGGTCAGTGGTCACGCGCTCATATTCCTCGGTGAGTGCCTGGCCAGGAGAGGCGGGATTGATCACGTGCATCAATTCGTGAGTCAAAATCTGGTCAAGCGGCGTGCGGTGCAAAAAATTGTAGCTTTCCAGTCGCAAGGGCAGGCCTATTTTGGCCTGGTCAACATAGCTTTTCAGTTTGCTGAAGGGAAAGCGGTTGGACAAGCCGGGAATATGGGCCAACGGCTCGATGGCACCGCGTCGCAATAAAGCAGGCAGGCGAGAATACATCTCGAACAGACGTTGTTTGGCATAACGTGCATTGCCGCCAAAAATTTCATCCCCCCCATCTCCCGCCATCATGTGATCAAACCCGGCTGCGCGGCCAGTCAGTGCGCATAGGTAGGTGGGCACGGCTGAGTCGTTGCCAAATGGTTCGTCGTACTCGCGTGCGATAACCGGAATGGTCGTTACAATGTCGGCCGGTTTCAGGTAATACTCATGGGCACGGCAGCCGTAGCGTTCGGCAGCACAGCGCGCATACTCCATTTCATCGAAACCTGCAGCATCAAAGCCTATTGAAAATGTGTCGACCGGACTGCCGCGCGCGGCAGTCAGGGCCCCGACTACGGTTGAACTGTCCGTGCCGCCAGACAGAAATGCCGCAGTTCCAGGGGCATCGGTATCGCGTACCGCCTGGTCGAGCACACTGCGGAACAGGTCGCGTTGGCTGTCGAAACCGGCAAGGCTAGGCGTGTAATCCGCTTGCCAGTAAAAATGGGTATGAATCCTGCCGGCATCCAGCGTCAGAATTTGTCCGGGCAATAGCTTTTGCACACCATGGTAAATGCTGCGTGGCGCAGGCATGGTGTGAAAATACAGGTAGTCGTAAATGGATTGCAGATCAATTTCGCGGCCGACTGCTGGGTGCACAGCCACGCTTTGAACGCTGGTTCCGAAAACGAGCTGGTTATTCTGTGAGGCATAACAGAGTCGTTCTGAGCCTGTGCGGTCCAGGGCCAGGCAGGCGCGACCTTTCAAAGGTTCCAGCACGGCAAAAGCGAAATTGCCGCGCATGAGCGAAGGGAGCTTGTCGCCGAAACGAACCCATCCATGAGCCACTGCAATAGCCGGATTTTGGTCGCGAGCTACGAAAGCGAGCTCCTCATCGGTAAAATGGGGGCGCCCCATCAATGCTGCGGCCAGGCCATTTTCGAGGTGAATATGGGCCTTTCCAAAACGTGAGCAGGCGGCAACCCCAAGTAGCTGGCTGCTATGAGCATGCAACAGGCCTTCAGGAGAGAGGCGTGCAGCCTGACTCATGTGTTTGATTAATTCCTGATGCGTGCCGTGTTCGCCCAGCCAGCCAAAAATGCCGTCCATGGTGTGCTCTGTCTTATTGTTGCGGGATAATGACTCACAATATAAACGAGCACGGCTGTTGTGACGAATCCAGCGTGCATATGGGTATCTTTATTTACCCGGTGAATAATCAGCAAAGGCCCAACGTTTGAACGCATTTTTGAACAAAGTCATTAAAACGCTGGCATTTTATGCGCGGGGATGGATACGCGTTTTGCGTGGAATCTGGTGGGGGGTTTCCCCCCGTTCAGCCAGCCGCCCCATCATCGTGGTGGGATGCTCACGCGCGGGCACCACGCTTGTCTATAAAACGCTTTCGGAGTCATCCGAGGTGGGTAGCCTGCAGCGCGAAACACATGACTACTGGACCGACCTGCATCCGTTGACTGAAAAGAACTGGGACACGCACGCGCTCGATGCGAGCGATGTACGTTCAACGGATCGCGCTGCGGTCAGTCGATATTTCTATAGTTGGACAGGTCAACATCGTTGGGTTGACAAGAATAATCAGAATGGCCTTTGCGTACCTTATCTGGCTGCACTTTTCCCTGATGCCGTGTTCGTGTTTGTCAAACGTAGCCCTGGTGACAATCTAAACTCCCTGATTGAGGGTTGGCGAAAACCAGATGAATTTGCAACCTGGTCGAATGACCTGCCAGCCAGCGTGGAAGTTGAGAATGGCACATTGAGCCAATGGTGTTTTTTTTTGGCGGAAGGGTGGCGCAATTATGTACAAGCGTCAGTTGAGGATGTGGCTGCGTTTCAGTATATTGCGATCAATCAGGCGATACTGGATGCAAAGGCCAGTGTGCCTGCCGACCAGTGGGTTGAAGTGTTTTATGAGGACTTTCTGCGAGATCCAGTCGCCACGTTTAAACAGGTGTTTGAGGGATGCGGGCTCAATTTTGATCCGCGTCTGCAGGCCCACTGCGCCGACGTGTTGAATATTCCGTATAACGCTTTTTCCGAAATCCGGCTGGATAAATGGAAAGATGGGCGCAATCGGGAAAAAATCGAGCGCGTACGCCCGCAGGTGGAGCCGGTGGCGAAGCGGATGGGCTATTGATGATGGTATTGGCTTACCTGCTCGCAGCGCTTCTGCTGATATGGATTGCCATCCTGCTGGCTTTCTCGGGTCCGTTGGTGGCTCGCTGGTGTGAGCCGATGTTGCGCAAACCTGTTCTGATTATTGAAAGTGACGATTGGGGGGCGGGTCCGCTTGAGCAGGCAGAAGCGTTAAACCAGTTGCGTCTGCTGTTGCAGCGGATTCGTGATCTTTCGGGTCATCCCGCTGTCATGACGCTGGGTGTTGTGTTCGAGGTTCCTGACGGCGCACGTATTGCTGCCAATAACGTGACTGAGTACTACGCATTGACTCTTGATGATGCTCGCTTTGAGTCAATCCGCACCGCGATGCGACGGGGTATCGACGCGGATGTCTTTGTGCCGCAATTGCATGGCCAATGCCATTACTGGCCCGCTGCGGTCATGCGGGCTGCACACACTGATACTCAGGTTCTGGCCTGGTTGACTGCGCCCGGTCCCGCGGCGACGGAGCACTTGCCATCAGCATTGCAAAGTCGCTGGATCGATGGCGCTTCCTTGCCTTCGAACGATTTGACGCAGATTGCCATTCAGACCGAAGTCGAACGAGAACTGGTTTCCTATCGAACCATCATGGGGGAGCCTCCTCTCATCGCTGTCGCAACAACCTTTATCTGGAATGATGCCGTCGAGGCTGCCTGGGCACAGGGTGGGATTGAGGCAGTGGTTACGCCGGGACGCCGTTCGACCTGTCGCAACATTCTGGGAGCGCCGTCTTGCGAAGATGCCACGATGTTGTCAGGTGAGCAATCGCGCTTCGGTTTGACGTATCTGGTTCGCGATGTGTACTTTGAGCCGTCGCTCGGACATTCCACCACACAATTGACCGATGGGCTGCTGGCCAAGTGGCGGCAAAGACGGGCCTGTCTGGTCGAAACCCATCGCTTCAACTTTCTGCAGAGACAAGACGAAAGCCTGGCTGCACTTGAACATGCATTGAATGCGGCGCTCAAGGTTTGTCCCGATCTACGTTTCATCTCGTCACTTGAATTGTCGCGTGTGTTGCGTTCGCGGGATCCGGCATGGGTTGAAACCCGTTTCCGTTCACGTCTTGCTGCCTGGTATGCGCGGCTGGATGAAATTCCCCGTTTTCGCCGATTGACTGGCCTGAGCGGGATGGGGTGGCCATTGGCGTGGCTGGGGAAGGCCGGATGAGTCCGCGTTTCTCAGTCATTATTCCGGCATTCAATGCTGCAACGACTTTGCAGCGTGCGGTCGATTCGGTCCGCAGGCAAAGTTGGCCTGCATATGAAATCGTGGTGGTGGATGACGGTTCCACCGACGAGACAGCTTCGGTTGCACGTCAGTATGGGGATGAGGTTCGCCTCATCCAGCAGTCCAATCAGGGAGTCTCGGTGGCGCGCAACACAGGTGCTGCCGCAGCTACGGGCGACTGGCTGGCTTTCCTGGACGCAGATGACTGGTATACCGCTTCGCGACTTGAGCACCATGCGCAATGGATCGAAGAGGATGCGGCACTGGATTTTTTGACAGGTGACTATGAGTACCATGATGCGGAAGGCAATATGCTGGGAACTTCGATGGCCCAGCACGAATCAGGCCGAATGCTGTTGGCCAAGGCTTCGGGCGCGGTTCGCGTCGTCATGGAGACTCAAGCTGAAATCACGGCTTTCGTAGCGGATCATTTTGGAGACACGCATACCCTGTCGGTGCCACGCGCCCGGTTTGTTCAGCTAGGGGGCTATCCCACCGGATTTAAAGTCTGCGAAGACGTTCATTTCCTGACCCGGCTGGTTGCGCAAAGTCAGCGGGTGGGTGTGATTTGTCGTAGTCTGGGCGTGTATGTCATACATGGGTCCAGTGCCACGCGGCGGCATCCCATCGCTGCTCAGCGTGAGAATGTGCGCACGCTGGTTGATCTCGAACGCCTGGCTGATAATTTTCCATACCCGGTTCGGCAGGGCGTGTCCTTGCGTATGCAAAATGCCCGGTACAACCTTGGCTGTGCCTTGAGCAAAAGTGGCCAGCGTGTTGCCGCAATGGGTGCGGTTTTGCCCACGCTAGCCGGGCAGCCCGGCTGGCGGAGTCTGCGCAATGTGCTGTCGATGCTGAAGGGTTGACCGTGAGCCGCTTGCTGGTGTTGACCGAGCTGTTTCTGCCGACCAAGGGCGGTACGGCTGTCTGGGCGGCCGAGGTATATAAACGTCTGGGCGGCAAGGCCATTCATATTGTGACTGCAGATGTCCCGGGTGCGACGTCAGTGGATGCGGCCCATCCCAACACCATTCACAGATTGAGCCTGAAGCGTATCGCCAGGCTGCGCCCTGAATCACTGGCCATGTACGGGCGCTTTTTTTTCAAATCGCTCAGCCTGGCGGTGACCCATCGTTTTGATGCTATTCATGCCTTTCGGGCGCTGCCAGAGGGCTTGGTCGCCTGGGTGGTGGCCCGTATGACGTTTCGCCAGGTCGTGATTTATGCACATGGAGAGGAACTCACCACTTGGGGGCGAGACGGGAAATATCGGGCGATGCGTTTTGTGTTGCGACACGCCGACCGTGTGATAGCCAATAGCGCACATACACGTGAAACGCTCCTGAAAATGGGTGTGGAGACAGTGCATATCGAGGTCATTTTTCCTGGGGTGGATGTGAATGTTTTCAAACCCGGGCTGGATGGCGAAAAATTGAGGGCGCGCCTGAGCCTGCGATCCGATGAGAGACTGGTTTTTTCGGTTGGGCGGCTTTCACGTCGCAAAGGATTCGACCACGCTATTCTGGCTATTGCCAGACTACGCGCGACCGACATTCCAGTGCACTACGCTATCGCTGGTATTGGCGAAGACCGGGCGTACCTTGAAGAACTGATTGCCGAGCATAATCTGCAAAACTCCGTACACATGCTGGGCGCTGTCGGCGAAGCTGAATTGCCAGCCTGGATGAACGCGTGTGATGTGTTTGCCATGCCCAACCGTGAAATCAACGGCGACAACGAAGGATTCGGCATGGTTTTCATCGAGGCCGCAGCGTGTGGAAAACCCAGTCTGGCCGGTCAGGCGGGGGGGACCGGGTCGGCAGTCTTGCATGGGCAAACGGGTTTGCGCGTGAACGGTCATGACATCGAAGCAGTGGCTGATGGCTTGCGTCAGTTGTTGACCCAGCCTGACTTGGCGTCGCAGCTGGGCTTCGCTGCATTACAGCGTGTGAAAGCGGAGTTTTCATGGGAGCGCGTTGCGGAGAAAACCCGGCAACTCAACTCGAGGCATGTTGAAGAACTATGATGGACCCCGTACCTGCCTGGCCCATTGCGGTATTTGCGCACAATGAGGCAAGAAACATTATTGCCTGTCTGGACAGTCTGCAAACCGCCTCAACTGTGCCATACGAGGCTTATGTGCTGGCCAATGCCTGCACAGACCAGACGGAAGCACTGGTGCATCAATATAGTGCTAGCCACCCAAACGTACATCTGATCTCAATTGAAGTGGGCGACAAAGCCAACGCCTGGAATGTTTTTGTGCATGAAGTTGCCCCGCGCGGCGCAATGCAGTATTTTTTTATGGACGGTGATGTGCGGGCCACGCCATTATCACTCGATCGCATGGTCCAGGCGCTGGTGCAACATCCGATGGCCAATGGGGTGTCGGCATTGCCGATGAGTGGCCGCGGGGTCGAGGCCTTTCAGCGCGACATGCTGAAGAACAATGGTGTCGCGGGTAATTTGTACGGCTTGCGCGGAAACTTTGTTGAACGCATCATGGATCGTTCAATCAGAATGCCTGTGGGCACCATAGGCGAAGATGCCTTGATGGGCGCGATGTTGAAATGGGATTTGCGCGGCGACATTCGTTGGGACAACAGCAAGGTGGTGGTTGAGCAAACCGCGGGATTTGAATTCGATTCGGTCTCGCCGTGGTTGCCGCGAGAATGGAAAAAATATTTCAGGCGACGCGTGCGCTACAGTGTAAGAGGCTTTCAGAACAAAATGCTGGGCCAGGCCATTCAGCCCGCAGGATTTGAGGCCTTGCCGCAGCACGTCAGCGATCTCTATGTCCGCTACCCGAATGTGCTCAAGCTCCAATGGCGCGGCGTGGACACCTTGTTTGATTGGCTGGCCATACGGGAAATTCAGGCAACATCTACCTAAACACATGCACGTTTGAACCAAAGAGGAATGCGGTATGTATCTTGCTGAAAAATATATATGGGCTCTGATTGGCGTGGTGTTCTGCGTGTCGCCTGTGATGGCAGCCTGGGAGCCGAGCGCTGCCGACATGGCCGCTTTGCCGCCTTACTGCGCAGCTAAATTCGGTGAGCGTGCCAATCCGGAATTGGCGCGAACATGGCGCTCATCCATGGGCGATGACTTTATCCATATTCACCACTATTGTGCGGGACTTAACTTCTTAAATCGTTCGCGCAGCATGCCTTCATCCAAAACTCGGGATGTCCTGGGCGCGGTCGTACGCGAATTTGATTATGTGCTGACACATGCTTCGCCCGATTTCTATCTGCGTAGCGAGATCCTGATGAATCGTGGTATTGCGTTATCGAGGGCGAAACGGAAAGGCGAGGCGGTGGGCAATCTGCTCAAGGCTATTGAACTGGACCCCAAGCAGTCGCGTGCCTATATGGCGCTGGCCGATTTGTATGCCGACCAGAATAATCGCAGCAAAGCTCTGGAGACCGCCACTGAAGGGCTGCGCCATAACCCCGACACCAAGAGTCTGCAGCGACGTTATCGGGAGTTGGGTGGGAAAATGCCCTATCCGGACGCAATTGAGCCGGCGGTCAACGCTCAGGCCGAGCCGGATCAGCCCAGTGCGGCGACCACTACGTCTGCTGCTCAGGTGGACAGCGTGCCCAGTGCGGTGAGCACACCGGAAGAGCCGTTTGTGGCACCTCCCCCGATCGGCACGCCCAAGAATCCTTATTGTCGATTCTGTCCCTGATGGTCAACATGCGGGTCCGGTTGGTCTGATGCGTATACAAAATCCTGTAGCCGCCTCCACAAGTCGTCCTTAACCTGAGGGTGCGATTCGGATACGTCAAATTGGCAAGCCGGATCCGCTGCCAGGTCAAACAGTCTGAGCGCATAGCCTGTTTCAAGTGGTTGGCAGACCAGCTTCCAGCGGCCATGCCGAATCATTCGGTCCTTGGCCGCAAGAATGGCCTGGTGGTATTCGGGTTTGATGGCCAGTGTGCCGCTTGCACGGTCAGGCACTTCAATTAATTCCAGCAAATCCGGATAACGCAGGTGGGTTTCAGGCAAACCTGGAATGTCGGCAATCCAGATGCCAGTTTCATTGAATGCATCGAGTTGGGGACAATTTCCATCCGGTTGAAAACAGGCCGCCAGCGATACGCCATCCATGGCAGCGGAGGCGGGCGCACCAGCAAGTTCGAGCAGGGTGGGCGCCAGATCGATCGAACGCACCACCTGATCGACCGTTACCCGGGCAGCGCTGGCTGGGTTGCGAATGATCAGTGGAATGCGCGGACTGAAATCCCCGACAGCCGAGTTGCCTTGCCCCCAGGTGTCATGCTCAAAAAATTCCATGCCGTGATCGGAGTAGATCACGATGAGCGTGTTATCCGTGAGTCCGCATGTTTCGAGGTGGGACAGGATTTTTCCGATTTCATCGTCAAACTCCGCGACACATCCATCGTACAAATCAATGATCTGATCGAGATCAAATTCTTCCTTGGGTGCACCCTGGCGGCGAATGATCTCGAACGGGTCGGTGAGCTGTGCCATGGCGAATTTGGATTCACCTGCGTAGTCGGCCTGTGTATAGCGTGTATACCAAGGCCATTCAGCAGCAAAGGGCGGATGCGTCGTAGAATAAAACACGTTCAGAAAGAAAGGCTGTGCATCCTCGGCCAAACGCGACATTAATCGCCGGGCACGCCGGCCCAGTGGTTGCGTCAGAGGCACGCCGCCCAGGTAATACAATTCCGGGAGCCACAGCCGCCCTAAGCGGTTATGGGTGAATAAAGACAGATACAGACGCAAATCCTTCGGGCCTTGTCGTATCAGATACTTCAGGTTCCATTGGTCTTCTGGTAGGTCGGTGTGGTCGAATCCGAATGCGTATTTCCCCATATCCGCACCGCACCAGTCGGAAATAGCAGCGGTCCGGTAGCCCGATTGTTTGAGCAGGTCTGGCAGCGCGTCAACTTTCAGACGTGTGTGTTCGTCACTGGAGAAATTGTCGCGAATACCATGTGTATGAGGCCAGGTGCCAGTGAGCATGGAAATCAGACTGGGTGCGGTTCGGGCGCAGGGCACATAACAATTGGCGAACAGCACGCCAGCAGCAGCCAGTTGGTCAATGTTCGGGGTCAGGGCACGGTGATAACCGAGCGCGCCCAGTCGGTCGGCACGCAAGGTGTCAGAACCCACCATGAGAATATTCGGCGGCGCATCGGGGTTGCGTTTGGGAACGTTGCGCGGCGCCCAAGCTTCGGGCTGCCAACTGACCCAACCGATGGTGCCTGCAAAGAACAGTGTGGCGGCCCAGAGTGAAATCAGGTCGCCGATTTGATTGTGTTGTATGAGCGTCCATGAGGCCGCTGCAAACAAGATGCTGGTCGCGATTGCACTCGTGTACTGGATGCTCTTGATGCGAGTAGGGGTCATCCATTCCCATAGGCCATACAAGCGACTCATGCGGTAATGCATCGAGGCCACCAATAAGCCTGGGTTGTAGCGTAGCTTGCGAACAAACTGCAGTGCAAATGCAAACAACACACCCAGAATAGCCGCAATAAACGCCAGCCCTTCGGACCAAGCGCTATCAACCACCGCACTAAGCATGAAATACACCAGTACGCCGGTACCCCCTGTAAAGAGCATCAACCCAAATGTCCAGGCCGATAGCCGCGCCAATGCATATAGGGTGTAGCGCTGATAATGGGTCAGGACCTCTTCACGGATACGCGGGCCGGTCTGCGAAAAATCGAGCAAAGACTTGGCCAGCAGGGTAATGGTGCCAATGATCGCCACGCTGATGGCAGGTAAAATGCCGGCCCACTTGGAGCTGCCGCTCGCCAACCAGGCGATGATTCCACATGCCAAGACAAAGATAGCCAGCCATTCAATGCGGAGCATGCCGCGCTCAGGTGGGAGATTGAGGGCTTGCCGCCGGTGGCCGGATTCGCTGCGCCCTTGAATTTCACCTAATGCAGCTGCTGTTCGTATCCAGTAGAAGCGTCGTTTGGCCCAAGACAAACTGAACACGCCATGGAAACCGTATTCAGCGAGTTTCCTCCACATATATAGTGGAACGGAACCCCCTCCATGGATGCGGGCGGTCGAGCGGGTACGCTGGTAGCTCTTTTTCAGCAAATAGCTGAGCTGTAGTCGTTCAGTATCGACGTAATGATGCTGAATGATCTCAGGCGAATATTGGCAGCGCGCGCCACGTGTTAGGGCGCGCAATACATATTCGCTATCCTCGCCGCCGCCCAGATCGTGGCCATGCGGTCCTAACTCGGTAGAAAATTTGCCGGCAAGTTTGAATATCTGTTTTCGGACAATGAGGTTGCCTCCGCCGGGGATGGGGCCCGTTTCGGCCGTAAGAGTGGCAGCCTGATTACCTTGGTCATATCGTGGAATCGGCAGCGGGTAGATGCGGTAGGTGCCCTCATCGTGTACCCATTGGGGTTCGCTGCCATCCCAGTCCGGCAGAATTTTTCCACAATACAAACCCGCGTCAGGCCAGGCCGTGACGGCGTGTTCAATGGCAGTCAGATAGTTCTCATCCACGCGATGATCGTCGTCGACAAACGCCGTGAGCTCCGACTCGATGGTCGGAATGGCGGCGTTCAATGCGTGGGATTTTCCGGGCGTGAGTACTTCAAGCACACTGAGGGGAATCCAGTTTTTTTCTGCTTGTTGTGCCTGGTAGACCTGCATCTGCGCCACGGTATCGTCTGTGCAGGCATTCGCCGCAACCAGAATGCGCACAGGGATAGCGGGGCGCGCAGCATGGTTGAGCGATGCGAGCGCTTTTTGTAGCAACTCAACCCGGTTGTGCGTGCAAATCAGAATGGTGAGCTCAGTCACTGCGTTTGGCTTTGAGGCGTTTCTGGAAGGCTGTCAGTATGTTGTTATGCAGGCGATAGGCGGCTTTGGTGATCAGCGAAGGTGGCTTGGCATCGGTAACCAATTCGTAACCGAATTGCCGCAAGGTTCCTCCCGCCACGCTTTCGAAGGCCTTGATTTGAGCTGCGCTCATCTTCGTGCGCCATTTCCCGGCATTGTTGGCTTTCAGGGGTTCGTGCACCAGAGGTGTTTTGCCAGGATCATCCACTGCTTCCATTGCAAATAACACGGACGTGTATTCAAGCCCGAGAAAGTCACAAATTCGCCTCATATTGTCCTGTGGATGGTTGAGTAAGTCGACATAGCGCAGTTCCATGTATTGACTAGGAGAGAGCTGTTTGCCGAGCGCATGGCCTTTTTCCACGTAGCTTTCCCAGTATTCAGCTGCGTGATACGTGTTGTAGACGTAGAAGTCATGTTGCCTGCCAAATAAAGAGAGCGCGACATCGCGACCATCGCGTATCAGATGAATAATCTGCGCATCGGGAAACCAGTCCAGCAATTTGGGAAGATGCGTGACGTAGTAGGGGGTTTTGTCGCCCCATCGTGGCTTGCCTTCGCCGCGTGCATTTTTCTCGAAAATGCCAGAAATAATGGCAGGCATCGTGTGGCGTCCTTCGGCATGCAGTTCATCAACCAGAGTGTCAATGTTGAACGTCATGCCATGTAGATCCGATTCCAGGAAGGCCCGGCTTTGTTCGTACATCGCTTCCAGCACACGCCGAATGTTTGCGGGCTGGCTCAAGTCCCCATAACTTGCCAGATTGTCGTACAGGGGAATGAAAAAATGCGACTCACCCGTCGGTAACGACAGCTCAGGATGATTGCGTAAACGATACTGCAGCATGGTCGTGCCAGAGCGGGGCGCACCCACGATAAATACCGGGCCCGATGGGCGTTGTTTGGATGGGGGGTTTTCAGTTGAGGTGTGCATAAGCAATCAGGTTGTAGTGCGGCGTCGGTAACCCACAATGGCGCCCAGTGCATTTGAGGTGTTCATGGCTTGCCGGATCAGGCCGGGTTTACCTGTTAGAAAAAGAGTCAGCGTGCTGAGCAGATGTTTCGATAGCTGACGCAGCATGAATAATGGAAAGCCCAGAAACGAGGTGGGAAAATCGGGCATACCGAATTGAGCCTGACGTATTCCGGCCTGGTAATGCAAATGAATAAAATAGCGTCGGTTGAGCTTCCAGGGATCGACAGCATGCCATACGGCCATATCGGGTCGGTAACGAATCTTCGCCCCCAAGGCTAACAGGCTTCTCAGCATCATGGCATCCTCACCTCCGCCCACACCGTCTCCCGTTCGGTTGTAACGTGTGTCGAAGCGCAGGTTGGGGCGCTCGCGAAAATAAGGCAATGAGTAGGCTGTGTTGCCACTCCAGATAGGGCGCGTGTCATCATCCAGCCAGAATGCGGTGGTGCCATGGTCCAGCATGCCGAGAAATCCGGCGACTTCATCATCTAGCCAGCCAGGTCGTGTACAGGGGGTGTAATCAATATCAATTCGCCCGCCCACACAATGTGCGCCTTCATTCACTATTGCATCATGAGCCGCAGCTAAAAATCCGGGTTGCGGCAGTTCATCATCATCCAGAAACACCAGAATATCCTGATTGATTGACTCGTTCAGCGCGCGGTTGCGCGCAGGCACAATACCCGGCTCGGATTCAGTCACCACCCGCAGCGGTGCGCCAGATTGCTGCTGCAGGGCGCTGAGCACCTTCAGCGTGTCATCTGGGCTGTTGTTGTTGATGACCAGAATTTCGAATGGGATCGGACAGGCCTGCGCGCGAAGTGCGGCGACGAGTTTTTCCAGCCGATGGGCACGCTTGAAAGTGCAAAAAGAGACGGTGAGACTAGTGTGTGCGTTCACTGGTTACCTTGTTTGGCGGGATAACAATAGACCCTGAGCGTCATTTCGATTGATGTTGAATCCTGATTGTTCTAACTGTGCAGTGACGTTTGGGGAAAGGGGGAGCGCTCCCGGATCCATGCCTCGACCCGGAAACAGGCCAATTTTAATAGGATGGCCTATTAGTTGGTGAGCGGTTTGCATCGCTGCCCCTGCGATTGCCTTACATTCAGTCGCCCAGCCCAGTGTATATGGCGGATTGGCGGAACATGAATAGGCTTCCATTTCGATATTCCGCGTCCCGGTATTACACGCGATACGGAAGACATAGCCCCAGTTTGATGCAGTAGCCGTTGCGGCATCGTGTGGGCAGAGAAAGGCTTTCCCCTCGTGAAATACTGCGATCGCTTCTGCTCCCCTTGCTTGCTGAAGTAGCAGATCGCGAGGCTTTACCGCATAGTTCACATGCAGGATACCCATGATGAATAGAAACAGTGTGGCAATACCTGCGTGCCAACGTGATGATCGCAAGGGGGCGTCAGGTAATAAACCCAGAATGATTACCCACAAGAAGGGCGTGATCTGCAGGGTATGCCGGATATTGATCATTTCCCCCCATTCGTAGCGTGTGCGGGCGGCAATCACCACGCTGGCACTGATAATTGCATACGTGGCAGATAGGATAAGGGCGTTTTTTCGGAGTGGTGAGAACACATGCCATGCTGTGCTTAACCGCCAGACCATGCCCGCTGCCAGGCACAGCATGATCAGCAGACCTATCGCGGACCAGCCAAGGTGCACCCCTAATGAACGCAGCCCGGACAAGTCATAGAACATTTCCTGGAGGAAGGTTCGGATGTTGTGCAGGGCGGAAATAGTTGAAGGTGCCATGTGGTAGGGATTGAATGTCCCGAACAGGATCTCGTTACGGACGAGAACAGGCAGACAAACCAGTGATGCGCCACATCCAAACGCGACGGCGTCGCGTAACGTTTCGCGCCGGCTTGTGGTCCGGGAAAACCAGAGGTAGCCGTAATACAGTGCAATAGATAACAACAAGGCGAGTTGGGCGTTTCTTACGGCGTAGGCGCCCCCACCTATCACGCCCGCCAATACGAGCCAAGATCGAGATGACTTGTTGAGAACTATGCCGGCTGTAGCAACCGCAAGCAGCAAAGCAAGCAAGTCTGATGTACCCAGCGTGGAATAGCTCAGCGTACTCGGCGACGTGAGGCTGAATGCAGCAAGTACCACGGCATAGCGGGCCCCCAGCGGTTTGCGGAAGCTGACAAAAAGCAGGATAGGCAGCAGCAGCGCGGCAGCCCAAGTGAGTGCTAATGAGGCATCGCGGGGGTCAATACCCGCCAGACCGATTGATGCCAGAATGACCGGGTAACCGATTGGAAATAGCCGGCTGGGCTGGCGTGCTTCGTGATTCGGTGCATAAGGTGTTTCTAGTGCCGCGCCGTCGGTTAACAGAGTGCGGGCCTGTTCAAAATAGCTGGCACTGTCGGGCGTGTAGGGGAATGCCGATGGATGGAGCAGGATATGGCCGGCCATCAGCGTGCATAGCAGGGCAATCATCCACAGAGGAGAGCAGATTCTTGCCCGTTGCGAGACAAGCAGATTGACTAGTCGATTCGCACGTTTATGCGTACCCGTATCGACAGTAAGTTTTGGCCGCGACGTAGTCATGCCGATGGGGTTTTTGGCTTGGGATATAAAAGCAATGCATGTGTGGCGAGGAGATAAGTGGGTATGAAAAGCATCGATAGGTTGCGCATTTCATCTCTGTACGTAAACAGGAAAAAAAGAGGCAGATTGATTAACAGTGCTGCCCAAAATAACCGTCGCAAAACCAATGGATGTGCGCGCCAGTTATGAAAAATCAGTAAAGAGAAGGCGCCAATAAGCAATAGATTGAATCCGCGTGGCACAGGGATGAGTGGTACGTAGAGGTCGGCCCATAAAAAATAGTTGGCGGGCTGTGTCCAGAAAGCAAGATTCCCGAGCAGATGCCATTGCGTGTCACTTCCAGGATTGGACGCATATTCTTGTCCGATACCCCAAAACACCCCACCGGCCAGCACAAGGCTACCTAGCATGGCAGACCGTTGGGCCCAGCCGCGACAGTTGGAGTAAAGCAAAGGTGCGTATAGCAAGGGGACGAGGATAGCGGTTTCCTTGTTCAGAACGGCGAGCGGTAACAGAACGAGCCACCAGATATAACTGCCCTTGAACGCAGAAAAAAGCAGAGCTGAGAAGAAAAACAGTTCACTGAAATCGTATAAAAAATTGCCGTGTAAATAGCTCAACGGTAAAAGCAGCGCGAAAAAAACAGGCAAGACTGGGGCCAGCGGATTGTCTGATGGGATCAGGTCATGCCCCAGCGCACGTAGAAGATACAGCGTGCCTAGCAGGCTCGCGAACATGAAAAAATAAATCAAATGATACTTAAGGGCATAGTCGGCAGACCATATTTCCTGGCCTGCATTGCGTAGTCGTGCACGCCCAAAATAAGCGTCCTTGAGGTGGTACTTGTCCAGGTGATATTGGACAAAGGTGTCCCGCTCATTGGCCGGCACGAGTTCGGTCAGAAAATTGGCGAGACGCGGCAGCAATTGTCGTTTGACGAAGGGTTGGTCGGCGCTCCCGTCGAGCATACTTGCGAGCCCAAAGCGTGGTTGCCCTTCCTCCAGGCCGCGAGTTTGCATGAAAATGTTTAGCGTCATGGCGCTTGCTGCAATAAAAAGCAGGAGGATCAATGCCTCGCGAGACAAGAGCCGTGCTATCGCATGCACACGTGCCGACAGCTGTGCATGACGATAGTTGGGCGAGACAGGCACTACTAGCTCCGGCTGACCAGATAAACACCGGAAGCGATGAGCAACACGCCTGATGCCCGCATCAGACTGACTTGTTCACCTTGTATCAGCCCGACAATGAGGGTCAGGATGAAGCCCAGGCCCACCAGCGGGTAAGCTTTGCTGACGTCCCATTGTGCGAGCACCGCAAGCCAGACCACCGCGCCGAGGGCGTACAGGGCAAACCCTGACATCACCAGCGCATTGCTGATGATGTCCCAGGCGTTGCGCAGCCCCAAGGGGTGTGCCAGCGCCTGTTTGACTGCCAGGCTACTCATGCCGGCTTTGAGCGTGAATTGAGCGGCCACAGAAAGCAGGATGCTGGCTAATGCCAGCAGAAAAATTCTCATAATTTGATTCCCGTCAAATAGTGCGCCGCAAGAACCACTGCGACCATCGCAATGACGGCGATACGGCTGCCGCGATCATGCAGTGCAAAGACGATTGGGTCGTCATGCATTTCGCCACGCTGGGTCTTGATCCATAAACGCGCCAGCCAGTAAATCATGCCCAAGGCAGCCAGCCACAGCAGTACAGGACTCGCGTAATGTGCTTGAACCTCCGGGCTGCTGATATAAAGCCCAAAAACGACTATGGCACCGAGGGCTGACGCCATGCCCAGTGGCGTAAGAACCTGCTGGTCGCTTACCCGATAGTCGCGGCCATGGGTCGCTGTCTGACCCGCATGTTCCAGTGATATCAATTCTGAACACCGTTTGACCAGTGCCAGACTTAGAAAAATGAAGACTGAAAATGCCAGCAGCCATGGACTCGTGGTGACGCCAATAGCCACTGCTCCGGCCAGAATTCTCAGTGTGTACAGTAGAGAAAGCGTAAACACGTCAATCAGCACATATTGTTTGAGAACCCAGCTATAGGCACTGGTCAGTACCAAATATGACAACAGCATGAACGTGAATGCCGTACTGACATATAACGCCAGGACAAACGCAATTGTCAGGGCAATGCCGGCAACAGCGAGGCCTGTCGGAATGGGCAAGGCCGCGCTCGCGAAGGGTCGTTTTTGTTTGCGCGGGTGCGTCCGGTCATTGTCCAGATCCCATAAGTCGTTCACCACATAGGTTGCCGATGCCGTGAGGGAGAAAGCAAAAAATGCGATCATCGCGTTGACCAGACTGGACGCGTCAAGAAACGAAAATGCAGTTAGCAGTGGAACGAATACCAGTACATTTTTGATCCACTGATGCACGCGCAGCGCCTTGATCCAGGTTCTGAGCGTGGGGGCGGGGTACTGAAATTCCCGTTCCAGCGAGACCAGTCCATCGAGAGCCTGTTTGATGCGTGGGGAAACATTCACCAGAACCGCCGCGCGGGCCGCCCTCCAGATAGGCAGGTCTGCCGGGCTGTCTCCGGCATAGGCGAAGTCGTTCCCGATGTGACGCTGAATGGCAGCGAGCTTATGCCGGCCTTTAAGGTTGTGTTCGGCGTCACTGGCCAGCACGTCATCGAACAAACCGGTTCTGCGCGCCATCGCTTGCGCGATGCTTTCATGCGCTGCCGTTGCAAGTACTAAACGTCGCCCCATTGATTTTTGCGAGACGAGATAATCCATTAATTCGGTTCGCAAAGGCATATTGTCCACTGAAAAATGCGCGCGTGATGCCACCTTTGTTTTGAAGGCGGCCCTGCCCTTGAGTAACCAGAGTGGGATGAGGAAAAGATTAAGAGGGTGACGTTTGACTAAAGCAATGACTGACTCTACGAGCGTGTCGCAAGGCGTCAAGGTGCCGTCCAGATCTACCACCAGCGTTGTGTGTTTAAAATGGTCTGCATTTAGATCTGCGGTGCTTGAAGTCATGACGTTTGTTTAGTAGGTGGAGGCTTTGCTGCGTCGGGTATCGATAAATTTAACGAGTGACTTAATCGCGGGTCCAGGCAGAAGGCTGGCGAGAATGTATTTGGCATCGCGCGCTTTCCAGTTGGACTTGCGCATGGCCCGGCGAAACAGGCGGCGCGAAGAATCAATGTCGCGCCGCCAGTGACAGCGATAGGCTTCGGCCAAGAGTGAACCGTAGACGTGGTTATCACATTCGCTGCGGCTCAGGTGCGCGATTTGCGTCCGATGATGTTGTACGAAATTTTCACGTACGGTGATGGCGTCGAACACCTGGCGCCAGCGCGGGATGTGAGCGTTGCCGCGCGGGTAGCGACGGTAGTAGGCCAGTACTTCCGGTACGCGCACAACAGTCGGTTGGGTCGCCAGCATGCGCAGCCACAAATCGTAATCCATAGCGGTGGGTAATCGTTCGGAGAATCCGCGCAGGCTGTCGATCAATTGCCGGCGCGCCAATACGCCATTGATCGGCCAGGGGCAGGATTGCAAAAACAGGGCGGCAGCGTCGGACTCAGCGTAATTGGGGGGAATGTGGGGTTGCGTGTTGACGGCAGCTTCGCCCACGTTTTGCCAGCCGCAATAGGCGACGTCGGCCAGTGTTTCTGACATGGCGGCATGCAGGTGGCTGAGTGCGTCGGGATGCCAGGTGTCGTCGGCATCCAGAAATGCGATGAAATTGCCACGCGCTTGTGTTAACCCCTGGTTACGCGCGTTGTATGGGCCATTATTGGTTTGGTGGAGTACGGTGATGCGATCGGGATGGCGGCTTGCCAGCTCAGCGATGATGGTGACTGATTCATCGGTCGAACCATCGTCCACGATGATCAGTTCCACGTGCGGGTAGCTTTGCTGCATCACGCTCGTGATCGCCTCTTCCACGAAAGGTGCAGCGTTATAGCAGGGCATCACAACGGAAATCAGCGCGGGATCAAAGTTTTCCATTCGTTTTATAGGTCCCCCTGTCACGCTGTCCGAGTAGCCATCGATGCCAGGATTCGGGCAACCAGGCGGGCAGCATATATGTCCAGTCCCGTAGTGTGCCATAGCCCTGTTTCATTACGGTACGGAAAATTGTCCGTGCTGCGGCGAGATCGCGCTTCCAGTAGCGCACATAACCCTGCTTCAGCAGTTCACCCAAAGTGAGTTCGCGAATGCGGCTGCGCCCAAGTTTTGCAGTCAAGCCGGGCGTTTCGATGAGGTATTGGCGCTGCGCTTGCCAGTGCTGCAAAGCGGCGCGCGCATGGTCGTCCGATGCTTGTGGGCCCGCATGCAGGTGATAAAAAGCCATGACGTGTGGCACACGGATAATTGGTGCAGCAATGGCTACACGCAGCCAAAGCGCAAAGTCCTCGGCATTCTTGAGCGTACGATCAAATCCGTTCACAGCCAGAATCGTTGCTCGCCGGGTCATGGCTGCGTGGATGGGCCAGCGGCAGTTGGCCAACAACGATTCTGCCTTGTGGCTATTTTCGTAGTCAGGCGGGATAAACGGTTCGCCGTTTTCGCCCGATATTCTGAGATGCTGCCAGCCGCAATAAGCCAGTACTGCGTGCGGATTCGCCTGCAGGGCGGCGAACATTGATGCCAGAAATTCGGGGGCCCAGGTGTCGTCTGCATCCAGAAACACAACATAGTCGCCGCGTGCTGCAGCCAACCCGGTATTGCGTGCTGCGCTGACGCCCTGATTGGATTGAGTGAGTGCGTGAATTCGGTCGTCAGTTTGGGTGTGTAGCCAAGCCAGCGTCTGATCGCTGGAGCCATCGTCAACCGCGATCAGTTCCCAAGCGGAAAACGTCTGCGCCAGTACGCTGCCCACGCTGGCAGGCAAGTGCGCCGCAGCATTGTGGCAAGGCATGATGATGGAAATGGCTGGAATCATGAGTACATGGGTGAAGTTGTGTTATTCGCATCACACACGACTCAAGCGGCGCAGGGCGTAGCGCGCGATATCGCGCCAACGAACATCGTGGCTGCCGAAATAGAGTTTGCGTGCAAAACTTCCCGGCGTATCGGTATTGAATATGGTCAAGCGGCGTAGCTGATAAGCTGACTGGTCACGTAAAGTCCAGCCCGTGCGTGTGGTGCAGGCCGCAGTATAGCCTGCCTGTTTAACCGCTTCGGCGCAGCGTGCATCCCATGCTCCGTAGGGATAGGCAAAACTGTTGATCGGTTGGGCGAGCAGATCTTCCAGCACGGCTTTGGATACAGTTAGCTCCTGCATCATGTGCGCATCATCCAGCTGGGGTAAACGAGCATGGCTTACCGTATGTGAGCCGACTTCCATGCCCTTGGCCTGCATCTCGCGTAGCTCGTTTGCATTCAGCAGGCGTCCCACGGGGCGCCCATCTTCGGGCCATTGAGGCGATTGCCCAACTGACCCGGAAACCACAAACCAGGTCGCGCGCATGCCGCGTGCGTGCAAGGCTTCACAGGCGGCCACGTTGTCGACGTAACCGTCGTCAAACGTGATGACCGCGGTGCGTTTTGACCAGACCCGATTGGGCGACACTACCAGGTCATTCATGGTGGGCGTGTCATAGCCTTCAGCGTGCAAAAAGTCGAGCTGGCTGCAAAACTGCGACATCGACACCGCCCAAGGCCATTTGGGCGTGGACTTGCCGGGAATCACCGCGTGATACATCAACATCACCGGGCCATGTTGTCCGGCCTGGCGGTGCAATGCACGCGAAATGGGATCAATCCAGGTCATGTGGGCGCCTTGGCCAATTTGAGTTTGATTTTCCAGCGAGTGGTTTCACGGGCAAGCACGGGAATAGGCAAGTATAAAAAACAGGCCGCATACAGGATGCCGCCCACGCTGGCCATGAACAACACATAAAGTGGGCCGGTCGAGCGGATGCTCGCGGGCACAAACTGTTCCGCAATCCACAACACCGCTACCAGAATCACATTCAGAATCACAGCCGGCGTGAACGCCCCCGCGAGGTCTGCCCACCGTGCGTCTAGCGCCTGTTTGGCCAGCCAGAACATATGGATCGCCATATAGAGCAACGCAACCACCAGGCCAGCAGCAATGCCGGTCATCCCGTAGGGACGGCCCAACCAAACCCCAGCGGCTACCATGACAATCATGATCACCTGCGCAACCAGTTCTCTGCCTAACCAGTTGCGCGCTGCTAGCACCGCACCCGACAGGTTTTCGATCATCATCAGCGGCGCAGCCAGGCTCAGCACCATCAAGGGTGCTGCCGAATCGGCCCAGCGGTGACCAAACAGCATCACCACCAAAGGTTCGGCCAGCCACAAAAACCCGATATAGAACGGCAACGCATACACCGCTACCAGCGTCAGACTCCTGAAAAACAGATAGCGTGACGTATCCAGATTGTCGTGCTCCTTGGCCAGTGCCCGAAACAGCACCTCGTACACCGAGCCCGTAATGAACGCGTGTGGGCGTTCGGCCAGACTTTCTGCCTTGTTGAATAAACCCACTCCCGCCGGGCCTATGCTGCGTGACAGTACAAAAGTGGGGAGTTGGCTGCGTATATAAAAAACAATGTTATTGCTAGAAGCAAGCAAACCGTATCGCATCAATTCGCCAGCTCGACTAAAGTCAAAACACACATCTGGCCGCCATTTCGCGTAGTACGAGAACTGCATGGCGCCCGTCATCGAGCTGAACAACGCCGCAAAAATCAGGCTCCATGGCCCGTAACCCATATACGCCATGCTCAGGGCAATGCTGTTGTACACCACCAGATTGGTGAGCTGCACCGCTGTTTTGGCCTTGAACCGCATTTCACGGTGCAGCATATTGCTGGGCACATTGAAAAACGGGCGGATCAAGAAAGACATCGCCGACACGCGCAACATGTCCGCATACAGCGGGTTTTCATACCAGCGCCCAAACCAGGGCGCGATGGCAAAGAAAAACCCCATAATCACCAGGCCAATGGCGAACTGCAGGGTAAACAGCAAATCGAAATCGCGCGTGGTCGCCTCCTTGGCGCGCACGATTGCCTGGCCCATGCCACCGCCCGAAACAAACCCTGCCAGATTGGTGAAAATCAGGATCGTCGCCACCATGCCAAACTCCGCCGGCATTAATAGCCGGGCGAGAATCAGGCCCAGCGCGAAGTTAATGACCTGGCTGCCGGTATTGCCGATGAATACCCATTTGGCGCCGTGGCGGATGCTTTCTCCCAAACTCATGAATTCATCCACATGTTGTTATTTGGCTTATTGTCACGTGAAATCATTTGCTTGCCTAGTAAGTCAGAGTGAGCAAATCTCCCGTACACGCTCAAAAAACAAAGTGCGAGTGTAATGTTGCACGAGCTTTGAATAACCATTTTTAGCAATAAGGTTTCGTTTGGCGGGGTCATCTAGCCAAGCCAAGCACAGCTTGATGAATTCCTTGTCGCTATGAGCGAGCCCAATTCCAGCCATACCCAATTCAGGCTGGAATGCAGCAACACTATGCGGGGTAGAAATACACGCTCGACCATATGCTACGGATTCTAAAATTTTAATGTTGGACCCACCACCATAATAAAGAGGGGCAATGGTAAACGCGGCGTCACGATAGATTTTGGAAAGGTCCTCGACGTAGCCGGGGGCACACACTCCCGCATGCTTTTCCCACTCGCTGCGAACAGGTTCGGGCGCTGCGCCTGCTAATAATAAAGTGGCATTTGGGTGCTCAAACTTGATGTGGGGCCAGCAATGTTTTAAAAAATGATCAACTCCCTGTCGGTTGGGGCCATACCAAAGTGAACCCACGAATAGTAAGGTGGCGTTTTTTGTGGGTGGGAAGGGGATTTTAGGGGATATAAAAGGAATATTGGGCAGTACTGTGGAATGTAGAGTGGGGTGGTGCGCTTGATCGCGTTTACTGACAAAAAAGAATGAGTCGAAACGTGCGAACTGGAGGCTTGTTACCCACTGTATATATAGTGACTTGACCCGTGCAGCCCAGCGAAAATAAGCATTGTGGTAACTGTAACTCCAGTCATCCAGGTCAACGACCGTTCTGATATGGTTGGGGATGTGTAGCTTGCAGATCGGATTGATGTATCGACCGACTATGAGGGTGTAATTGTTTAAATCTACACCTTGCGATGCCAATGTCTGCGAGAGTTCGTTATCAGGCCTGAATTTATTGATTCCAAATGGGTGTTGGACCCAATATTCATGGGCTACGACCCCGCGGGCGTTACTTCTGGTTTGAGTTTTTCCAGAAGTAGCTTCCAGCAACAAAACGTCGACATCACCTATGGATTTCAAAGCTTCGTAAAGCAGCGCAGTGCGTTGCTCCGCACCAGTCCGAGAGGAAAACGGCGAAGCAGGCGTGACAAGAAGAATGCGATTTGGCATGTGGTATTCGGACGTGTCAGGAATATGGAGGTTCGTGCTCATGCCGTTAAGCTACCTTATTATCACTCCTAGTGGCTTTTCCCCAGACGCCTTTTGTATTTGAGCGCCAGAGATCCAATAAAAGGTAGGCGCTTGAGTTTTCTTAGTAAACGACTATCAATGCGTGAATTAGGTTTGAAGTGTGATGAATCCATATGCGCAAAATTACTATCTGCCGGTATTTCATATCGTGCTCGCATCCTGCGTATCGCCGCAAGCGACTCTTCAAGGTTGTGTTCGATGTAGTCGATCTGACTGCTCCACGCGATGTCATTTCCAATATGGAAAGTCAGTGGGAGATCGTTGATTCGCTTGACACGGAATCCGCTTGCAGCATCCAGCGCAATGAATAGCAAGTAGTCAAAGTGGGCAGTGCCTATACACGTGTTACCCAGATCCAGATCGGGTGTGAGTGAACGGGGAAATACAAAGCAATCGTATCCATAGGCAAGCTGGCCTGATTCTTTGTACATTTCGGGGAGTTGCGAAATGGAGTGGTAGTGGTTCGGGATATTTCTGCGATAGACGGTGAAAGGGGTGTTGGGCTCAAAACGTTTCTCGATAACTTCGCTGAGTTGAAGATAAAAATCGGGTTGGACGGCTATATCCATATTGGTGAAGATCAGATAGTCGCAACGTGTTGAGTCAGCACCGATGCGAAGGATGTCAGTGATCATGGGGTAAAGCCTTTTGGGCTCGAACGGATGAATGTCCTGAACGGTACGATTAAGGAGTCCAGCCAAGCTGGCCGGGGCCTCGATTGCAGATTCGTCTCCTGGCAGCACGGCTGCTTTAACTTCGACCTGAATCCCATTTTGCCGGGCAATTTCAGTTGCGATACGGAGGCTTTCGTAGGTTACTGCACTAGCGATGCCATGCTCCGAATCTTCTGGGCAAGGGAAAGGGTTGATGATGTGGCAGAACGATTGAGACATGAATAGGAGATGAGCTCGGTTGGAGCTGTTTTATGAGTGACCATCTAGAATGGGTACACGAAAAGCAACCAGTAAGTGATCTTTGGCAGAGCGCCAATGTGGGGGTGTTTTGTAGGACGGACGGAGTTGTTGTCCTTTTATTTGAGCGTTGCAGCATCTGAGTTTATAGGCAAAACCCGGCATACATCGGTAGAAAATATTAGCGCCTGCCTGAATCGCGCTACCCAGCATTTTGGTTGGCTCATGACTAAATGTTTCGAGTTGTTCAATATGTAATCCCAAGGTATCAGCTGCGCGCTGACACCATTCTGGGTTGATGAATGACAAATGTTCCGCAATGCTGCAATACCAGTACATGCCACCCATGAGTCGCCATGGGAGTGCGGCCGTATTGCCTGTAGACACAATAATGAGCCCACCTGGCCGCGTCGCCTTGATCAAGGAGGCCAGAAATGCCATGGGGCTTTTTACGTGTTCAATTACATCCATGGCTACTACGGTGTCGAACGGCAGTGTGAGTGATGCCAGATCAGAAAAATCATGACCTACGATCTGAATGCCTTTCGCGGCGGCATGCTCTGCGGCAAGCGGGTGAACTTCGATGCCGGCACGCAGGTAGGGTTTACCTAGATACTCAAGAAAGCGGCCGTCGAAACAGCCCACATCCAAGACTGATGAAGTGTTTTTGCCTTGTTTAATAAGCGCGGTAGCCAATTGCCAGTCCAATCGTTTTTTGGGATTGTCTTGCCATGATTCGGTACTGCCTTGACGGTATAAGGCGTCCAGTTCGTTTTTATTGAGCTGGGGGTGCCGCCAATGCAAATTGCAGGTGAGGCAGCGATACAGGTTTCCGCCAGGCAGACAGGTTTTAAGAACGGTTCCTGCAAACTCAAAAGCATCTGGAATGGCGCTTAATTTCGCGGCAGCAGCCGAGCCGCAGTCCGGGCATAGAATCTGAGAGCAAGTATTGCGGGTGTGTGTAACGGGTTCTGCAGGTTTTATTGAATGAGCATGAGCCGGCTGGTTGTGCATGGATTGCTTCCTCATCAGGTACGGAATGCTGATTCAATCAGAGTAGACGGAATGGCGGTTTTTGCTGGGCTCACCCACAATGCGATGACTGATGACGCGTCACTTGACCATAGTGGGTGCAGTGTTGGCTGGGGTTCGCAGCAGTATGGGCGAATGTGATTGAATTGGAATGGACCGTTTGGATGTCCAAATAGCTTTAGGGATCGCCATCCCATTGGTTACAATCGATTAACTGATTCTGCAAATATCTGGTACATGCAAACCCTTACCGTCGACCTCGGCGACCGCTCCTACCCTATTCATATCGGCACTGGTCTGCTGGGCCAGACTGATTTGATCCTGCCGCATCTGGCGCAAAAGCGCGCCATGATCGTGACCAACACCACGGTGGCCCCGCTTTATCTGGCGCAGTTGACCGCCACGCTGGAAGCGGGCGGGGTGGCGGTAACCAGCGTGGTGCTGCCGGACGGCGAAGCCTACAAGAACTGGGAAACGCTGAATCTCATATTCGATGCGCTGCTGACTCAGCGTGCCGAACGCAAGACCACGCTGCTTGCGTTGGGTGGCGGCGTGATCGGCGATATGACCGGGTTTGCCGCGGCGAGCTATCAGCGCGGCGTGCCGTTTATCCAGATTCCGACCACGTTGCTATCGCAGGTGGATTCGTCGGTGGGCGGCAAAACCGGGATCAATCATCCGCTCGGTAAAAACATGATTGGCGCGTTTTATCAGCCGAAACTGGTGCTGGCTGATACTGATACGCTGAAAACCCTGCCCGCACGCGAGCTATCGGCGGGGCTGGCCGAAATCATCAAGTACGGCCTGATCTGGGACGCCGAGTTTCTGGCCTGGTTGGAAACCAACATGGACAAGCTGCGTGCGCTCGACCCGGTGGCGATTACTTATGCGATCTTGCGCTCGTGCGAAATCAAGGCGCAGGTGGTGGCGCAGGACGAGCGCGAAGGCGGCATCCGCGCGATTCTGAACCTGGGCCACACCTTTGGCCACGCCATCGAAACCGGCATGGGCTACGGCAACTGGTTGCACGGCGAGGCGGTGGGGGCGGGCATGGTGATGGCGGTGCAGACCTCGCAGCGCATGGGATGGCTCACCGAGGCGGACGTGGCGCGGACGCGCACGCTGATCCAGGCGGCCGGCCTGCCCGACGTGGCCCCCGACCTGGGCGTCGAAGCATATCTGGAATACATGGGCCACGACAAAAAGGTCGAGGGCGGAAAAATGCGCTTTGTGCTGCTGAAGAAAATGGGCGAAGCGGTGATTACCGCCGACGTGCCGACTGATGTGCTGACCGGCGTGCTGACCGCGCCGCGCTAAAGGATCTTAATGAACCCTCTCGCTTCTTACGCCGCGCACTCCAGTCACACTCGCGGACGTTTGCATGACGAGCCGTCTGCGGCGCCGCGCTCGGAGTTTCAGCGCGACCGCGACCGCATCATTCATTCCACCGGGTTTCGGCGGCTGGAATACAAAACCCAGGTGTTTGTGAATCACGAGGGTGATCTGTTTCGCACCCGCCTTACGCACAGCCTCGAAGTGGCGCAGATCGCCCGCACCATCGCCCGCTTGCTGAATCTGAATGAAGACCTGTCGGAAGCCGTGGCGCTGGCGCACGACCTCGGCCACACGCCTTTCGGCCACGCCGGCCAGGATGCCTTGAACGCCTGCATGAAAGAACACGGCGGGTTTGAGCACAACCTGCAGTCATTGCGTGTAGTCGATCAGTTGGAAGAACGCTATGCCGAGTTTGATGGGTTGAACCTTACCTTCGAAGCGCGCGAAGGCATTCTCAAGCATTGTTCGATGACCAACGCCGAAAAGCTGGGCGCGGTGGGTGAACGCTTTTTGAAGAAACAGCAGCCGTCGCTGGAAGCGCAGATCACCAATCTGGCCGACGAAATTGCCTACAACAATCACGATGTAGACGATGGGCTGCGCTCCGGACTGATTACGCTGGAGCAGTTGCTGGAGGTGAAACTGTTTGCGCGGCATCTCGCCGAGGTGCGTGCCAAGTATCCGGCACTCAACGGCCGCCGTGAGATTACCGAAACCGTGCGGCGCATCATCAACACATTGATTATTGATCTGGTGGACACCACGCGGGCAAACATCGAGAAAAACAACGTGCAATCCATAGACGAAGTGCGTGCGGCGCCGGCCATGGCTGCATTCAGTCCCGACGTGCTCGACGAGCATCGCGAACTGAAGCGTTTCTTGCATCGACATTTGTATCGCCACTACAAGGTGGCGCGCATGAGCGCCAAGGCCAGCCGCATCATCACCGATCTGTATGTGGCTTTTTCCAGTGATGCCCGTTTGTTGCCACCCGAACATCAGGAACACGAGTCGTTGATGGGCGCGCGGGCTGTGTCTGATTACATTGCGGGGATGACCGACCGCTACGCGATTCGCGAACACCGCCGGATATTCGCGGTGGAAGAAGTGTACGAATAAGCGCTAAGACGCGTTTGCAATATCACCCGGCGGTAGCGCCCGCGCCACCACCCAGCAACTGACTTCGCGCGCGCCGGCGCGCTTCAAGGTCGCGGCGACTTCATCCAGACTGGTTCCGGTGGTCATCACGTCGTCGATCAGCGCAATGTGTTGGCCTTGAACCGCGCTCGAACAAGTGAATGCACCGCGCACATTGCGGCGGCGTACATCGTGTTTCAGACCTTGCTGTGGCGGTGTGTCGCGAATGCGCTGACAGCTACGCGTATCGAGGGGACGGCCGAGTTGCTTAGCCACTTCGCGCGCAATTTCAGTCGCGTGGTTGAAACCGCGCTCACGGATGCGCAGCGGATGCAGGGGCATGGCTATCAGGCTGTCGGGCATGGGGCTTAACGCTACAGATTGAGCGAGGCATGTACCCAGTGCCGGCGCGATGGCGAGCCGGCCGTGATATTTCAGGCGCGGGATCAGGCGGTCGAGCGGATAGGTATACACCAGTGCGGCTCGGGTGCGGTCGAATGCCGGCGGTCGTTTGAGGCAGGCCCCACATACCTGGTCGCCTGGTGTCGGGGTGGCGCATTGCGGGCAGTGCGCCTGAATGAGCCAGGGCAGGCTGTTCTGGCAGTCGGGACAAATTTGGCCCTGACGGGCATCCGCCCCGCATAGCAAGCAGCCGGGAGGCATGAGCCGCCTAAGTATTGACCAGTTGTTCAATTGCTGGGGCACCTGAATTTGACAGGCTGCGCGCCGCCCCCGACAATCCGCGCCATGAAAACCAAACGCCTCATCACTGCTTCGTCCTCCCGGTTTGCAGCGCAGCTGTTTAACATGATTACCGTGGTGGTATTAATGATTTCGCTTACGGCGTTGCTATTAGGCAAGCTGCTCGCCAGTCACAAGATTGGCTTTCTGCCCTTTGTGCTGTCGCTGCCGCCCGTGATGATCTGGCTGGGCGCTTCAATTTTCGTCTACGCCAGCATTGCCCACCACCCTAATCCACGCACCACACATTACAACAAATGGGCAGGCTACCGGTATTACGGCGTGATGGGCAGCATGGTGGTGTTTGGTCAGCCGATCTATGGCCTGCTCGGCGGTTGGATTGGCCTGATGCTGGTGTTGGGCCTGGCGGTGACGATCATCGTGCCATGGGCACTGTGGGATATTTACAGGGCTGCTCACGAAGAGTGGTCCGATATGACAATTGAGGTAGCGATATATGAATGACATGACTCAACCTGAAGTGCGCCATTCCATGGCCGGGATCGAGGCCTTGTTTGCGCTGCCGTTTGCCGATTTGATGCATCAGGCGCAGACCGTACACCGGGCGAACTTCGACCCCAACAAGGTGCAGTTGTCGACGCTGTTGTCGATCAAGACCGGCGGTTGTTCCGAAGACTGCGGTTATTGCCCGCAAGCCGCGCGCTACGATACTGGCGTGGAAAATCAGGGGTTGTTGAATCTGGACGATGTGCTGGCTGCGGCCAAGGCCGCCAAGGCAGCCGGGGCCTCGCGCTTTTGCATGGGCGCCGCCTGGCGCGGGCCCAAGCAGCGCGATCTCGATCCGGTGCTCGACATGGTGCGCGAAGTGAAAGCGCTGGGACTGGAAACCTGCGCCACGCTGGGCATGCTGAAAGACGGCCAGGCCGAACAACTGAAAGACGCTGGCCTCGATTACTACAATCACAATCTCGATACCGCGCCCGAGTTTTACGGCGACGTCATCACCACGCGTCAGTATCAGGATCGCCTCGACACGCTCGACCGCGTGCGTCAGGCCGATTTGCATGTGTGTTGCGGCGGCATCGTTGGCATGGGTGAATCGCTCACCCAGCGCGCCGGCTTGATTGGTCAACTGGCGGCGCTCGACCCGCAGCCCGAATCGGTGCCGATCAATCTGCTGGTTCAGGTGGAAGGCACGCCGCTCGCCCATACCGAGGCGCTCGACCCGCTTGAATTTGTGCGCACCATTGCGGTGGCCCGCATCTGCATGCCCAAGAGTTTTGTGCGCTTGTCAGCCGGGCGGCAGCAGATGAGTGACGCGGTGCAGGCGCTGTGTTTTCTCGCCGGTGCCAACTCGATTTTCTACGGCGAGAAACTGCTCACCACCGGCAACCCGGAGTGGGAACGTGACCAGCACCTGTTCAACAGCCTGGGCCTGACCGCGCTGTGAGGCGGGCCCTGCTTTGAGTATCGCAACGTCATGAGCCTCGCCGCGCTGACCCGTCTGCAATTGGGGCTGGCGGCGCTGAAAGCGGATCACCTCGAACGCCGCCGTCTGCTACTCGATGGTGCGCAGGGCGCTCACGTCACGATCAACGGCCAGCGCGTCATCTCTTTTTGCAGCAACGATTATCTGGGACTCGCCGCCGATCCGGCACTGGTTCAGGCTGTGCATGCCGCGGTGGACCAATGTGGTGTCGGCGCGGGCGCTGCGCACCTCATCACGGGTCACCATCGTTTTCATCACGACTTCGAAACGGCTTTCGCCCGCTTCGTCGGCAAGCCGGCGGCTTTGCTGTTTTCCACCGGCTACATGGCGAACCTCGGCGTGCTGACGGCCTTGTGCGAGCGGCACAGCGAAGTGTTCGCAGACAAGCTCAATCATGCGTCGCTGGTGGATGCGGCCCAGCTTTCCGGTGCAACGTTCACGCGCTATCGCCATCTCGACCTGGGACAGCTCGAAGGCTTGCTCGAACGCAGCGCAGCACCAGAGAAAATCATCGTCTCCGATCTGGTGTTCAGCATGGACGGCGACATTGCGCCGGTGGATGGGCTGCTCGATCTGGCCGAGCGTTACGACGCCTGGCTGTATCTTGATGACGCACACGGGTTTGGCGTGCTGGGTGATGGTCGGGGCGGGCTGACCGACAAGGCACGTGCAAGCGATCGCGTGATGTATCTGGCGACGCTGGGCAAGGCGGCGGGTGTATCAGGTGCAGCCGTGGCGGCGCACGCCAGCGTGATTGAGTGGCTGCTGCAGAAGGCGCGCACGTACGTGTACACCACGGCTTCGCCGCCGATGCTCGCAGCCTGCCTGCTGGAAAGTCTGCGCCAGATTGAAGCCGGCGAGGTGCGGCGAAGCCGACTGCAAGGTCACATTCAACAGTTGCGAGCAGGCTTGATCGGCCTGCCGTTTGGCACGTTGATGCCGTCCGATACACCGATCCAGGCGCTGGTGATCGGCATCAATACCGACACCGTGCGGCGTTCGCAGGCGCTGCTGCAACGCGGCTTGCTGGTACCGGCGATCCGCGCGCCGACAGTGCCGGTCAATACGGCCCGGCTACGCATCACCTTGTCGGCCGCACACAGTGCCGACGATGTTGCCCAACTGATCGAGGCACTGCATGCCGTCGTCTAAACCGGTCATCGCGATGGTGCACGGCTGGGGCATGAACGCTTGCGTGTTCGATACGCTGGCCGTGAGGTTGGTTGATGATTTCGATGTGCGCGCACTCAACCTGCCAGGCCATGGCGGACGCGCAAGCCTTGCGGTCAATACGCTGCAAAGCTGGGCGGATGACCTGGTGAGCCAGTTGCCGCCGCAATCCATCTTGCTCGGCTGGTCGCTTGGCGGGCAGGTGGCGATGCGTGCAGCAATCGACCATCCCGAGAACATCGCACGGCTGATTGTGATGGCATCCACGCCGAAGTTTGTGATGGGTGATGACTGGCCACATGGTCTGGCCTGGGCTGATCTGCATTCCTTTGGTGAATCGCTGATCAGCAACCCGCAATCCACCTTGCTGCGATTCCTGAGTCTGCAGACGCGAGGCGTGGTGGATCAAAAATCCTTGCTGCAACAATTGCGAGCGGCTTTTTTGGCTGCACCGGCCGGCGATACCGAAGCGTTGCAGCATGGCCTGGCGCTGTTGCGTTCGACTGACATGCGGACCGAATTGCCTCGATTGATGCAACCGACCTTGGTCCTGCATGGCGGGCTCGACACCTTGGCCCCCGCTGCCGCTGGCACCTGGCTGGCCGAACATTTACCCCACGCGCGGCGTATCGAATTCGAACGTGCCGCGCACGCACCACACTTGTCGCACCGCGACGAAGTGGCTGCAGCAATAGGACACTTTATTCATGGCTGACGCTGAACTTGATTTTGCCGAAGTACGACGCGCATTCGATCATGCTGCCGCCAGCTACGATGCGCATGCCGTATTGCAGCGCGAGGTGTGCGACCGCCTGCTGACGCGTCTTGATTTCATGACGCTGCAACCCGAGCGTGTGCTCGATGTGGGTTGCGGCACAGGTTATGGGCTTGCGCATTTGCATCAACGTTATCCTGGAGCTGACATGTGCGCGCTCGATATTGCGCCGGCCATGTTGCACGCAGCGAAGACTCGCATGCCGCAATCCAGTTGGGCGCAGCGTGTGCTTGCAGACGTGCTGGGACGGGGCGGGCGCCACCATGCAATCTGCGCCGATATGGGGCGCCTGCCTTTGACGGACAACAGCATCAATCTCGCCTGGTCCAGTCTTGCCTTGCAGTGGGCACACGACCTGGAAGCTACGCTGAAAGGATTGCATCGGGTACTGGCGCCAGGTGGCTTGCTGATCTTTGCCACCTTTGGTCCTGACACGCTGAAGGAATTGCGCACTGCATTCGCAGCTGTTGATGACGCGCCGCACGTGAACAGTTTCATTGACCTGCACGACATTGGTGACATGCTCATCCATGCGGGCTTCGCCAGCCCGGTGATGGAAATGGAAATGCTGACGCTGACCTACGCTGATCTCAAGACCCTGATGCGCGACCTCAAAGGCATCGGTGCGCACAACGCGGCAGCGTCACGCAAGCGTGGTCTGCTCGGCAAGTCTGCTTGGGCGCAGCTGGAGCGGGCTTACGAAGCGCATCGACTCGAAGGTCGTTTGCCAGCGACCTTCGAAGTCATCTATGGCCATGCCTGGGCGGGGGATAAAAAACGCCGCGAAGACGGGCGCCAGGTCATCGAATTCAACATCGAAACGCGCCGCAGAAAGCTGGGTCTGCCATGATCGCACGCGGCTACTTTGTGACCGGCACCGACACGGGGGTGGGCAAAACGCGTGTAGCAGTCGCGCTGATACACGCACTGCGCGCACAAGGTTTGCGTGTCGCCGCCATGAAGCCGGTGTCGGCAGGTAGCCATCCGGGTGAATTGAACGAGGATGTGGTGGCCTTGCTGCAAGCCGCCAACGTGGAAGCCGACGTGTCCGATGTGAACCCCTATGCGTTTGCTGAACCGATTGCGCCGCATATCGCGGCGCAGCAGGCCGGCGTCACGATCGAATTGTCAGTCATTGCCAAGGCATATTCACGACTCGCTGCACAAGCCGATGTCGTGGTGGTGGAAGGTGCGGGCGGTTGGCGGGTGCCCCTGAATGAACACGAAGATATGGCTGATCTGGCGCAGTGTCTGGGGCTGCCGGTCGTGCTGGTGGTGGGCTTGCGCCTGGGGTGCCTCAACCACGCGGTGCTGACGGCCGATTCCATTTTGTATCGTCAGGTAGCTTGGGCGGGCTGGGTGGGCAATCACATTGACCCTGAAATGGCTCAGCAAACGGCCAATCTGGCTGCGTTACGATCGCGTTTGCCTGCTCCTTGCCTGGGTGTTCAAGCGTTCTCGCGCGCGCTTATTTTGCCTGACGACAAGCCCGAATGGCTTATCCTGCCTTGTGTGTAAGTATATTTGAATACTAAGTTATAACAATATTTAATAATCAAATCAGTAACTTAAACGGCTCATCCATCTTGTGCGCGCTAGGGGCATCGTGTACTGTCTGCGACTAGTTGCCGCATAGGGTTCATTTTTCCAGAATGGGACAGGTGGATACGCAAGGTGAAGTACCCGAGCAGGCAGGCGCGTTTGCCTTTCACTCGCGCCCGCGATGTTCGCTGACCCGTACTCAGGAGCGCTTGGTGTTCTGGAGTTTGGTTCTGCTCTGTTTTGGTGCATCAATCGGATTTGCAGTGCAAGGGTACTGGTTGTTGCTGCCATTTGCAGGTCTGGAAATAGGCTTGTTGGCCTGGGCGCTGGAATCGCTGCGTGAACGTGAAAATAATTATGAAAGTTTGACCATAGACGGCGACAACGTCGTACTTGAATGGCGATATGGCAGGCATGGCGGACGACGTGAAATGAATCGTCAATGGTTACACGTATTGTGCGAATGCGCCTCACCCGGCAGAAGCTGCCATCTGAGCATGCTCTCGCATGGACTGAAAACGGAAGTCGGACATTATCTAAGCGACGAGGCGCGCCTGAAACTGGCCACCACCTTGCGCAAGCAACTGCAAGTGTAGGCTGAGCAAGCTGTAGCGTATATGCAAACGCGCCGCATCGAAAACGAATAACAGGGACGAGAGGACGGGGGACGCAATGAAAAGTACGTGGCAACGAGCAGGACTGGTGGGGTCAATGCTGGCAGCAAGCCAGACAGCGCTGGCTGAATATGCCTACAACTTGCAGGAACCGGCAAGCAAAGTAGCGCAGGATGTGTTTCAGCTGCACAACTTCATCATGTTGATATGTCTGGTCATTTTTGTCATCGTGTTCGGTGCAATGTTTTATTCGCTGCTGAAGCATCGCAAGTCGGTGGGCCACAAAGCAGCAAATTTTCACGAGAACACCACGGTTGAACTGGTCTGGACAGTGATCCCCTTCATTGTCCTGATGGGCATGGCCTACCCCGCAGCCAAGGTTGTGATTGACATGAAGGACACCTCAAACCCCGACATGACCATCAAGGTCACGGGCTACCAGTGGAAATGGGGCTACGACTATCTCAACGACGATGTCAGCATCTTTAGTACCTTGTCGACTCCCCGCGAACAAATCATCGGCGCAGAAAAAAAAGGCGAGCATTACCTGCTCGAAGTGGACGAGCCGATGGTGGTGCCAGTCAACAAACGCGTACGTTTGCTGATTACTGCGAACGACGTCTTGCATGCCTGGTGGGTGCCCGCATTGGGCGCCAAGCAGGATGCGATACCCGGGTTTATCCGTGATATCTGGTTCAAGGCTGACAAGATCGGTACCTTCCGTGGACAGTGCGTGGAACTGTGCGGCAAAGACCATGGCTTCATGCCGATCGTGGTTGAAGTGGTCTCTGAAGAAGACTACAAGGCCTGGGTTGCCAAGAAAAAGGGTGGGGCTCAAGTCGCCGCTGCAGATAACACCAAAACGTTTGAGTTGGCCGAGCTGGTTACGCGTGGTGAAAAGGTCTATCAGGCCAATTGCGCAGCGTGTCACCAGGCCAACGGCATGGGCTTGCCGGGCGCCTTCCCGGCGATCAGCGGTTCCAAGATCGCAACCGGACCCATCGATGCACATATCGATATCGTGCTGAACGGCAAGCCAGGAACGGCCATGGCTGCTTTCGGTGGTCAGCTGTCAGATGCAGACATTGCAGCCGTGGTGACGTATCAACGCAATGCATGGGATAACAAAGTGGGCGATGCTGCGCAGCCAGCCGCAATCGCTTCAGCGCGTGGAGGCGCAGCCGAAGCTGCCGCCCCCGCTGCGCAATAAATAATCGAGAGGAGAGCACAGTCATGTCTGATGCAGCACACGCCCACGACGACCACGGACACCACGCGCATCCCACCGGGATCATGCGCTGGCTGACCACCACCAACCACAAGGACATCGGATCGCTGTACCTGTGGTTTGCCTGCATCATGATGTTCGCCGCTGGCAGCATGGCGCTGATGATCCGTGCCGAACTGTTCCAGCCGGGCCTGCAGCTGGTACATCCGGACTTCTTCAACCAGCTCACCACCATGCACGGCCTGATCATGATTTTTGGCGTGATCATGCCGGCCTTCTCGGGATTTGCGAACTGGCAGGTGCCCCTGATGCTGGGCGCACCCGACATGGCGTTCCCGCGCATGAACAACTGGGCGTTCTGGATTTTGCCGGTCGCAGCGTTTTTCCTGATGGTGTCTTTCTGGCTCCCCGGCGGCGCCGTTGCGGGTGGATGGACGATGTATCCGCCGCTGTTTATCCAGGGTGGCATCTCGTATGACCTGACGATTCTGGCTGTCCACATCATGGGCCTGTCGTCGATCATGGGCTCGATCAACATCATCACGACCATCCTCAACATGCGCGCGCCTGGCCTCACGCTGATGAAGATGCCGCTGTTCGTGTGGACCTGGCTGATTACCGCTTATTTGCTGATCGCCACCATGCCGGTGCTGGCAGGTGCGGTGACCATGTTGCTGACTGACCGTAACTTCGGTACGCACTTCTTCAACGCGGCAGGTGGCGGCGATCCGGTGATGTTCCAGCACATCTTCTGGTTCTTTGCCCACCCCGAGGTTTACATCCTGATCCTGCCGGCTTTCGGCATCGTCTCGCAGGTGATCCCGACTTTTGCGCGCAAGCCGCTGTTTGGCTATGCATCCATGGTGTACGCAACGGCGTCGATTGCCGTGCTGTCGTTTATTGTGTGGGCGCACCACATGTTTACGGTGGGCATGCCAGTGACGGCGCAGCTGTTCTTCATGTTCTCGACCATGTTGATTGCAGTGCCGACCGGGGTAAAAATATTCAACTGGGTGGCCACCATGTGGAAAGGCTCGATGACCTTCGAGACGCCCATGCTGTTTGCCATCGCCTTTGTCTGTCTGTTCGCCATAGGTGGCTTCTCTGGCCTGGTGCTGGCGATCGCGCCGGTCGATATCCAGTTGCACGATACCTACTACGTGGTGGCGCATTTCCACTATGTGCTGGTCTCGGGTGCCCTGTTCGCGATTTTCGCCGGTGTTTACTACTGGCTGCCGAAATGGACGGGCCACATGTATAACGAGACGCTCGGCAAGTGGCACTTCTGGCTGTCGGTCACCGGCATGAACATCGTGTTCTTCCCCATGCACTTCCTGGGCCTGGCAGGGATGCCGCGTCGTATTCCTGACTATGCACTGCAGTTCACCGAATTCAACCAGATTGCTACCGTGGGTGCATTCATGTTCGGTTTCAGCCAGCTGATCCTGCTGGTCGTGGTTGTGAAGGCGATCAAAGGCGGCGAAAAAGCAACGGCTCAAGTATGGGAAGGTGCCGAGGGTTTGGAGTGGACCGTGCCGTCACCTGCGCCTTATCACACCTTTGAAACGGCCCCGGTGTTGAAATGAGTGAGGAGCAACCTGGCATGGCAAAAAATCAGTATTCAAAATACCTGACAGCTGCTTTGCTGGGCTTGTTTGCTGTTGGCCTGTTTCTGTTCACACTTTACGCCGGGCTGAAATAAACATGGCGATGGTCAATACCACAACCCTGACCAAACTCCTGGTGGTGTCGCTGGGGATGTTCGGGTTTGGTTTTGCCCTGGTCCCGTTCTATTACAAGATTTGTGAAGTCACCGGCATCAATGCTGGCGCCGAGCAAAACCTGGTGAAGAACACACAGGTTGATACCAGTCGCTGGGTCACAATTGAGCTGGATGCCAATATCAATGAGGCTTTGCCGTGGTACTTCAAACCCACGCAACGTATTCTCAAAGTTCATCCGGGGCAACTGGTGCAAGTGGAATATGACGTGATGAACAAAAGCGATCATGCGATCGTAGGGCAAGCGGTCCCGAGTTATGGGCCCAGACGCGCGGCGGAGTTTTTCCAGAAAATTGAATGTTTCTGTTTTACGCCGCAAACACTGGCTGCGGGTGAAAGCCGTCGCATGCCCGTACTGTTTGTTCTGGACCCCGCGATGGATCGGGATGTGCATACGGTCACGCTGTCGTACACCTTTTTCGATTTGGATCCAAAGGCAAAGGCAGCAAGTATGAAGCAAGCGGTGCCGCATGGCTGAACGCAATCATTTCAAAGTGGCGTTGGCGGTTATTTGGGGTTTTCTGGGGGTGCGCAAACGCCGTGACTACGACGCAGATGCACAAAATCTGACGCCAGCTCAAGTTGTGATAGCAGGATTGATTGGTGGCGCGACTTTTGTGTTGACCATGATTTTAATCGTGTATTTGGTGCTGAAGTTTGTGAAGTAAACAATCAATAGATAAGGAAGAGGGGAAAACATGAGCCTGGCACAAACAGATAAATATTATTTGCCGCAACCTTCGTTATGGCCGGTTGTGGGCTCGATCGCCTTGTTCTTGATGGCCGTGGGCGGAGTCATGGTCATGCGAGAAATTGACCATGGCGGCTGGGTATTGCTTGCCGGCCTGGGCGTGATGTTCTACATGATGATCGGCTGGTTTGGCGAGGTAATCCGCGACAGTGAAGCGGGACGATTCAACAAACAGGTTGATGCGTCCTTCCGCTGGTCAATGAGCTGGTTTATTTTTTCCGAAGTGATGTTCTTTGCTGCATTCTTTGGTGCGCTCTTTTACACCCGTGTACTGTCCGTGCCCTGGCTGGCGGATGCCGAGACGGGCAGCTTGCTGTGGGAAGGTTTCAAGGCCACGTGGCCGACAGCGGGCCCCGGCCTGACCGAAGGGGTGAATGCCGCTAGCGGGATGGTTTCGCCACACGCGTTTACTCCGATGGGTGCATGGGGCCTGCCGGCGATCAATACCCTGCTGTTGCTGACTTCGGGTGTAACTGTTACCTGGGCGCACTGGGGTTTGAAGAAAAACAACCGTGGTCAGCTCATCATGGGTCTGGTGATGACAGTAGCTTTGGGTGTGGTGTTTCTGGGCCTGCAGGCATATGAATATAAACATGCTTACACCGAGATGGGCCTGACGCTGGGTGCCGGTGTGTATGGTGCAACCTTTTTCATGCTGACAGGCTTTCACGGATTTCACGTGCTGATTGGAACGATCATGCTGATTGTCATGACACTGCGCTCAATCGCCGGTCATTTCACGGCTGAGCATCATTTCGCGTTTGAAGCCGTCTCCTGGTATTGGCACTTTGTTGATGTGGTCTGGGTCCTGTTGTTCATCCTGGTTTACTGGCTGATTTAAGCAGGGTCGAGCTTCTCCACCTTTAAGCGGGTGGATGGAGTACAACAAAAAGCCGCGTCTTGCGCGGCTTTTTGTTGTAATGCGTGAGGGTTATCTCAATCCACTCTGCGGAATGATGCCGAAATAATAGCTGCCCATCAGCAGGGCAAACAAGGTGAGCGATAGGGCAACCCGTATCGTCAGCATTTTGACTGTGCGGTCTGAGTTACCCTTATCCTTGACGAGATAGTAAAGGGCGCTGGCAAGGCTGCCAAGGATGAAAATGATGAAGATCAGGGCAACAATACGCATGGAAGTGAATGGCCGGCAAAACCTCAGTCTAACCGGATTATGGCGAGCATGCACTTGCTGAAACTACGCGTGGGTCAATGGACGTTTACACCTGGCCTGTGGCCCACGCTGGCCGCAATATTCTTCTTTGTTCTGACCGTGTGGTTGGGTAACTGGCAGAGTGAGCGCGCTGAAAGCAAACGTGCGGTTCAGGCGCGGTTTGACCAGGCTGAGAAACAGGCCGCGATACATGTCGGCCACACTTTGCTCGACAGAGAAAGCGTGTTGCATCGGCGGGTGGAAGTAGATGGCGTATTCGATGATGCGCAGACCATATTGCTGGATAACCGGGTGTATAACGGTGTGGCGGGGTATCACATTCTGACGCCACTTAGCGTCACGGGTGGCCGATACGCTGTGCTGGTCAATCGCGGATGGGTGGCAACAGGCCGCAGTCGCGATCAGCTTCCTGTTGTTCCCGTGCCGCCGGGTCAGCTTCATCTGGAAGGCATGGCCGTGGATCCGCACAGCCGTTATGTTGAATTGGCTTCGAGCGAGCCCGCAAGTCGGGTCTGGCAGAATCTCGATTTTGCCCGTTTTGAGAGGCAATATGGCGCGCCGCTGCAGCCTTTTATTCTGCTGCAAACCAGTGACACAGGCGATGGGTTGGTGCGCGATTGGCCGCGTCCAGATAGTGGTGTGAGTATGCATACCAGCTATGCATTCCAGTGGTACAGTCTGGCGACGACGCTGGTGGTTTTGTGGCTGGTTTTGAATGTAAAACGTCATCGTCACGATGACCAATGATCGTCCTGGTGTCTGGAATAATTAGACTATGAATTTGACTTCGCGCAGTAAATTTCTGTTTCTGGTGGGTGTGTTTGTCGTGCCAGTCGTAGCAGCTTATCTGGCTTTCTTTGGCTGGCGACCGGCCGGTCATACCAATTATGGTGAGTTGCTCAAAGCGACGCCACTACAGCATACGCAAGGCACCACGCTTGAAGGCCAACCCTACTCGCTTGATGACATTCAGGGGAAGTGGGTGATGGTGCATATAGGCCCTGCACAATGCGATGCGGATTGCGTGCAGCAACTGTATCTGATGCGTCAGACACGCCTGACTCAAGGCAAGCATCAATCACGCATCGAGCGCTTGTGGGTGCTAACCGACGAAGCTACACCGGATCCATCGCTGATCAAGGAGCATCCCGGTTTGGTGGTGTGGCGAGCAACCAATCCGGATTTTGTTCAGCAGTTTTCTCCAGCGGCCAATCGTATGGCCCATATTTATCTGGTTGATCCTTTGGGTAACCTGATGCTGCGTTTTCCGGACAACCCTGATCCAAAAGGCATCATGAAAGACCTCAAGTTGCTGCTCAAAGCCTCACAGATTGGCTGAACATGAATGCATATCGGAACTTGATTTTCTTGACACTGATCCTGACGCTTGGCGTGGTCAGTCTGGGGGCATATGTACGTTTGTCTGATGCAGGCTTGGGCTGCCCAGACTGGCCGGGATGCTATGGCCATGTGTCACCGCACCATGCTGCGGAGGCTATCGAGACGCAACTGGCCGTACGACCCGATGGACCGGTTTCGCATGCCAAGGCATGGAAGGAAATGATCCATCGATATTTTGCCGGCTCGCTGGGCTTGCTGGTATTGGCCATTGCGATTCTGAGTTGGCGCAGGCGGCAAGATACTGCCGGTGGGCCGGGGCTCTCCATTGTTCTGCTGGCGTTGATTGTTTTTCAAGCGCTGCTGGGGATGTGGACCGTAACGCTTCTGCTCAAGCCATTGGTCGTGACCGCCCACTTGCTAGGCGGTATGGCGACCCTGTCACTGCTGCTATGGTTATGGTTGCGCGAGCGTGCGCATGCCACCCATGCTTACTATGCACATGTCGAGCATTTACGGGGCGCAGCCGGGTTGGGTCTGTTGCTGGTGATTGTCCAGATCGCATTGGGCGGGTGGGTGAGCACCAACTATGCTGCACTGGCCTGTACAGATTTCCCCATGTGCCAAGGGACCTGGCTGCCGCCTATGGACTTTGAACATGCGTTTACCCTGCATCGCGAATTGGGCGAGACCGCGGCGGGGGACTTGCTTCCGATGACGGCCCTGACCGCGATTCATTGGGTACACCGTGTGATGGCATTGATCGTGACGTTATATCTGGGTTGGCTGGTAATCCGCCTGTTTCGTACACCGGGGTATGCCGGAATCGGATTTGCAATATGCTTGTTGCTGGTGGTGCAGATATCGCTGGGCATCAGCAATGTGTTGCTAAGCCTGCCCTTGGGGCTGGCGGTGGCACATAACGCAGGCGCAGCGCTTTTACTTTCCAGCCTGGTGGTGCTGAATCACCGGGTGCGCAGGAGATAGAGATGGAATCCTTATTGGTTCAAGGGGTAGCCTGCCGCTGCCAGCAGTTTTTGGCCTTATGCAAGCTACGCGTCGTGAGTCTGATCGTATTCACGGCGGTGATCGGTATGTTTCTGGCGGTGCCCGGCTTGCCGAACTGGAACGTATTGTGGGCAGGTACATTGGGGATTGCCCTGGTAGCCGGCGCTGCGGCTGCCTTCAATTGCCTGATTGAGCAGAAAATTGATGCCGTGATGGCGCGCACGCGCGCGCGCCCATTGCCGCGAGGCGAACTGAGCAACACCGAGACGCTGGTGTTTTCCGGTGTGGTGGGCGGCATCGGTCTGTTTCTGCTGAATGTTTTCGTCAATCCCCTCACCATGTGGCTGACCCTGGCGACCTTTGTGGGTTATGCGGTCATCTATACCGTGATTTTGAAACCTGCCACGCCGCAAAATATCGTCATCGGCGGGGCATCCGGTGCGATGCCGCCCGTCTTGGGGTGGGCAGCAGCAACCGGAGAAATCCATCATGATGCCCTGCTGCTATTTCTGATTATTTTTGCCTGGACACCACCCCACTTTTGGGCGTTGGCGCTTTATCGTCGTGAAGAGTACGCCAAGGCGGGCTTGCCCATGCTGCCCGTCACGCACGGCGAAGTCTATACGCGCTTGCATGTGCTGCTCTATACCTTGTTATTGTTTGCCGTGACCATGTTACCGGTAGGTACGGGCATGGGCGGGTGGATTTATCTGGTGGCTGCGGTCGTCCTCGGAGCGCGTTTCATTCAGTATGGCTGGCGTTTACATCGCGTATATAGCGATGCGTTGTCGAAGGAAACCTTTCGATTTTCAATCTGGTATCTGAGCTTGTTGTTTGCTGCCATGCTGGTCGATCATTATTTTCATATACCCATATGATTTGTAAGGGTAAATAACTGATTAACTGGATATTCGGACAAGTTTGTTTTATATTGTGCGTTTCCTCTTAGGCCGAACGCAGGATGATACTTTCACGCACCAGTCAATATGCCGTGCAGGCGTTGATTTATATGGCGACCCAACCCAGTGCGTCGCCCGTTCTGAATAAGGACATTGCAGCCAAACTGGGCGTGCCCGCGCCGTATCTGGCTAAAATTCTTCAAAGTCTGGCCAAAGGTAATTTGCTGTTTTCCTTCAGGGGGCGTCTCGGTGGTTTTTGCCTGCGCGAAGGGGGCGACAAAATCAACCTGATGCAGATACTTTTGCTGACTGAAGGCCCCATGTTCACACAAAGCTGCCTGCTGGGGCTCAAGGAATGCAGCGATGAAACGGCTTGTCCACTGCATTCCCGCTGGATTCCCGCCAAGAAAAAAATCATGGACCTGCTGGAAGACACGACGCTGGACAAGTTGGCCAAGGCAGTCGAATCTGGCAAATACCGCTTGGCCGATAGCCCCGGACACTTATTCGAGCATCTTCGAGCATGATGCCGCGCGGGTTACTGCTTCTAGTTGCTGGGCTCATGCTTGGGTTGGTGGGATGTCAGCCACCCGCCCCTCCCGCATTTCAGTCGACGGACATCACGGGCGCGGAGTTTGCCCGTGATTTCAATTTGACCGACCACAACGGACAGGCGCGAAGCCTGGCAGACTTTAAAGGCAAGGTCGTGGCGATGTTCTTCGGCTATACCCATTGTCCGGATGTCTGCCCGACGACGCTTTCCGACTTTTCGGCCGCGCTCAAGCTGCTGGGCGCACAAGCCGAACAGGTGCAAGTGGTCTTTGTGACGTTGGACCCGCAGCGGGATACGCCGGATTTGCTAAAGCAGTTTGTCCCGGCGTTTAATCCGACTTTTCTGGGGATGTATACCGATGCAGAAGGCTTGAAGCGGTTGGCACACGAGTACAAAGTGGTCTATCAAAAGACTTCGGTGAAATCGGCTGATGATTATCTGATTGACCATAGTGCTGGAACCTACATATATGACCCGCAAGGCCGGATACGGTTATTGATGCCCTATGGCAGCCGTCCCGAGACGATAGCTCACGATCTGAAAATCCTGCTGCGTACGTCCTGATCCGGTTTCGTGCTTGCGGCAAATAGTGTCACCAGCATATAATCACGCATTTTAATATAAGCATATACTGTTAGAGGCGCAGCCAGACGCGCTATATCAGGGTCAACAGGAGCGGTCATGGCGGTAACCTCATATTCCGGTGCAGAGCAGTACAACTTTGATATTGTTAAGAAATTTGCCGTCATGTCGCTCGTGTGGGCGGTGGTGGGCATGTTTGTGGGTGTGTACATCGCCTCCGAGCTGGCCTGGCCGTTTCTGAACTTTGACAGCCCCTATTTCTCGTTTGGCCGCTTTCGCCCCGTTCACACCACCACGGTGATCTTCGGTTTCGGTGGCTCGGCCCTGTTTGCCACCTCCTACTACGTCGTGCAGCGTACCTGTCAGACCCGTTTGATATCAGACGGCATGGCCAGCTTTACCTTCTGGGGCTGGATGGCGGTCATTGTGCTGGCCGACATCAGCTATGTGCTGGGCCATACGCAGTCACGTGAATACGCCGAAATGGAATGGCCGATCGATCTGCTGATCGAAGTGGTGTGGGTCACCTACCTGATGCTGTTCGTGGGCACCATCATGCGCCGCAAGCAGCCGCACATTTATGTGGCGAACTGGTTTTATCTGGCCTTTATACTGGCTACCGCCTTGCTGCATACCTTCAACAACCTGGCGATGCCCATCGACCTGTTCTCGATGAAGTCCTACAGCCTGTTCTCGGGTACTCAAGACGCCATGACGCAGTGGTGGTATGGCCATAACGCCGTGGGCTTCTTCCTCACCGCGGCCTTCCTCGGCATGATGTATTACTTCGTGCCCAAGCAGGCTGGTCGTCCGATCTACTCGTATCGCTTGTCGATCGTTCACTTCTGGGCCTTGAGCTTCATGTACATGTGGGTCGGCGCGCACCATCTACACTGGACTGCGCTACCCGACTGGACCTCGTCGCTCGCAGCTGCATTCTCGATTCTGTTGCTGATGCCTTCGTGGGGCGGCATGATCAATGGCATCATGACTCTATCGGGGGCGTGGGACAAACTGCGTACCGATCCGATCATGCGCTTCATGATCGTCGCATTGTCGTTCTATGGCATGTCGACCTTCGAAGGTCCGATGATGTCGCTGAAGGAAGTCAACGCACTGTCGCATTACACCGACTGGACGGTAGGCCACGTGCACTCCGGTGCGCTGGGTTGGGTGGCGATGATCACATTTGGCTCGCTATACCACATGATGCCCAAACTATGGGACACCAAGCTGTACAGCCAGAAACTGATCGAATGGCATTTCTGGTTGGCCACCATCGGCATCATTCTGTACATCGTTGCGATGTGGATTTCGGGTATTACCCAAGGCTTGATGTGGCGCACGTTTGATGAATTTGGCAACCTGAAGTTCTCATTCGCTGAATCCGTCGCCGCCATGATGCCGTTCTACGCCATGCGTGCGATCGGCGGCATGTTTTTCCTCACTGGCACTGTACTGATGACGTACAACATATTCATGACCATCCGTCAGGGCAAGCGCGAGAACGCGATTCTGGAAGCCAAGCTGACTGCCAAGTTGGCAAACGCCTGATTCAGGGAAAATCATAATGAACTTCAACTTCAAACACGAATGGATTGAAACCAACATCGGCCTGATGGCCGTGTTGACCATGCTGGCAATCAGCGTCGGCGGCCTGGTGGAAATTGCGCCGTTGTTCTTCATCGACAAAACCATCGAACAGGTCGAAGGCGTGCGTCCCTACACGCCACTTGAACAGCGCGGTCGTGATATCTACCAGCGTGAAGGCTGCTACGCCTGTCATTCACAGATGATTCGCCCGTTCCGCGATGAAAAGCTGCGTTACGGCCATTATTCACTGGCGGCCGAGTCGCAGTACGACCATCCTTTCCAGTGGGGTTCCAAGCGAACCGGCCCTGACCTCGCTCGCGTGGGCGGCAAGTATTCCAACGAGTGGCATGTACAACACATGGTGGCCCCGCGTTCGATGGTGCCCGAGTCAGTGATGCCGAACTACCCCTGGTTGTTGTCTACGCCGCTGGATACCTCCGACACCGCCGCTCGCATGAAAGCGTTGCGCAAGGTGGGTGTGCCGTATTCGCTGAGCCAGGCCGAATACGATGCCAACGTTACCAAGTTCGGTGAAACCGTTGCGCGTCAGCTGCATATCCCTGATGCACAGAAGAACCTGATCGAGCAGGCCCACTTCGGCAATTATGATGGTGACCGTTCCGGCATCTCGGAAATGGATGCGTTGATTGCCTACCTGCAGGTGCTCGGCACCATGGTGGATTTCAGCAAATATTCTGACGATGAATTCGTCAAATACCGTTAAGCAGAACAGGGGAGCCAGCACATGGAATGGTTAATGTGGTTTTCCAAGCCGGAAAATACCAAGCCGCTGGCTCTGATCATATTTTTCTTCACCTTCATCGGTATCGTGGCTTACGTCTACGGTAGCAAGAAGCGGGGTGAGAAGCTGGAGTCGTACCGCGATATCCCGTTTCTCGATGAAACGCCAAGTGAAAAAGGCGACACGAAGGACAAGCAATGAGCGAGCAGCAACTACAATCTCAAACGGTTCAAACTACCGGCCACGCCTGGGATGGCGACCTGCAGGAATATAACAACCCACTTCCGACGTGGTGGGTTTATATGTTTTATGTCACCGTGGTTTTTGCCATCGTGTACTGGACGATCTATCCCTCATGGCCGTTTGGAAAAGGTTGGATCGGCGGCGTGTCGAACATCACGTATGTCAACAGTGCCGGCGAAACCAAGACACATCACTGGAATACCCGTGCCCTGTATCTGCAAGACATGAATGAGGCTGCCGCAGCACAAAAACCTTATTTCGACAAAGTGTCGTCGATGTCCTATGAGCAGATTGCCCAAGATCCGGAAATGAACGGCTTCATCATTTCTGCCGGCAAATCCCTGTTTGCAGAAAACTGCGCGGCTTGTCACCAGGCAGGTGGCCAGGGTGTGGTGAGCTTCTTCCCTAATCTGACCGATGACGACTGGCTGTACGGCGGCTCCTACGACAAAATCCATGAAACCATTGTGGGTGGCCGCCGTGGTTATATGCCTGCTTTTAGCGAGGTGCTGACGTCTGAGCAAATTGATCAGCTGGCCAACTACGTGGCCAGCTTGTCCAAGATTGGTCACGATAGCACCAAGGCCGCGGCCGGTAATCTGTTGTTCCAAAGCGATACGGCCGCGTGCTTTTATTGCCATGGCGTGGATGCAAAGGGCCGCAATGAAATCGGCGCCCCGAATCTGACCGACTCCATCTGGCTGTGGGCCAATGTGCCGGCTGCCACCGGTGATGTCGGCAAGGTGGCCGCTATCCGCGGTGTCGTGGCCAGCGGTTTGAGAAAAGGTGTGATGCCGTCATGGTCGGAACGCCTGTCACCTGAACAGATCAAGGTTTTGACAGTCTATGTTCATGAACTGGGCGGCGGGCAGTAGGACTGTAGGCTGAAAATGTAAAAAGCCCCCGCTCGCGGGGGCTTTTGCATCGCGTCGACACCATTTAACTTATGCAGACAGGCTTAGAAGACCAACTCGGTCTTTATCAGAAACGTATTCCCATATTCACGCGCTCTGTGAAGGGGAAGTTTCGTCGTTTCAAGACCTCGATCCTGCTGCTGGCCTATGCGGTGTATTTCTTTTTACCCTGGCTACCCTGGTCACGACTCAATGCACCGAATCAGGCGTTGCTGTTTGATATGCCAGGTCGGCGGTTTCTGGTTTTCGGGCTCACGGTTTATCCGCAAGACATCATCTGGCTGGCGCTGCTGCTGATTATCGCAGCCATTTTGCTGTTCTTTGTGACAGGACTGGTGGGACGTGCGTTTTGTGGTTATTTTTGCTTCCAGACGCTATGGACCGATCTGTTCATCTGGATAGAACAGAAAATTCAGGGTGAGCGCCCCTCTCGTGTTCGCCTCTTCCGTCAACCCTGGAACCGTGAAAAACTGATCAAGATCGGCAGTACGCATGCCTTGTGGTTGTTGGCATCGTTCTGGACCGGGTTCACGTTCATCGCCTATTTCAACTATGCGCCCCAGTTGCTGCAGGATTTCTTTACGGGGCAGGCGCCTGATGCGGCTTATATCACCACGGGCATGCTCGCCTTGTCGACCTATGTGGCGGCAGGCCTCATGCGCGAGCAGATTTGCACCTATATCTGCCCGTACGGACGATTTCAGAGTGTGATGTATGAACCGGAAACGCTGACTGTTCATTACGATGCAACACGTGGCGAAGGGGTACACGGACGCGCGGTTGCCCGGGTAGGGCGCGGCATTGTCAGCGAACGTCGTCACGCCGGAGAGACGATTGCCGTTGAGCGCCGACTATCGGCTTTGAGTAACGGCGCGCGCGCGCTGGCTGAACGCCATGAGCTGGGTTTGGGTGATTGCGTGGATTGCGGGCTATGTGTACAAGTCTGCCCGGCCGGCATCGATATTCGCGATGGCCTGCAATACAAGTGCATCTCATGCGGCCTATGCATCGATGCGTGCAACACCATCATGGACTCATTCGGCTTTCCGCGTGGTCTGATCCGCTACGATTCGGAAAAAAACCTTGCCGCGGCGACGCCGGCCAAGCCGCGTCTGCACTGGCTTAATCTTAAAACCATCGGCTACGGTATCGCACTGGTCGCGATGAGCGGGTTACTGGTGTACAGCGTCAGCAGCCAGGACAGCTTTGATCGGGCGGTCAGCCAGATTCGCCAGCCGCTGTATGTTGTCCTGTCCAATAACGATATCCGCAACCGGTATCAGGTCCGTATTACCAACAAGACTGCTGAAGATCAAACCTATTTGATCACCGCACCGGGTTTACCGGTCGGTGCACTGGATCTGGGAAACTTCAGTCACATCACGATCAAACCGGGTCACAGCGGCCTGGTTCAAGTTAGTGTCAGACTGTCTCCAGAGCGGGCAGCTCAAACCCAGCGCCTTGATCTGGTCATCACTCCGCAGGGCAAGCCCTCGGAAGCCCGTACCGAATCCGTCCACTTTGAGAGCCCGAGCCGCCGCCCATGAATACCATCATTACCCTGTTTGGCGGCCTGGCCGCAGTGTTGGCCTTGTATGCTGTTGGAGGCTGGATTCCCGCCTTGCCTCCCAAGCTGCGCGCGTTGCTGGCGGGTCTGATTCCGCTGGTGGTGTACTTTGTACTGATCCTGGGCCGCGTGCCGGGCATGGACGTGATCGCGATGCATATTTCGGTCTACCTCGCAGCGGCGCTGGTGCTGTATGCCATGAGCGAGTTTCGGCGGCGTGGTACCGGCCGCATGCATTGGGCACCGAAATTGTTGACGGGCTTTTTTATTGGGCTGGTGTGTCTGAATGCGACCCTGTTATACCTTTCGACTCACGGTTTGCCAGACCCGATTGGACGCTGGTGGCTGGGCAAGAGCGATGGTGGTGCCGTCCATAGCGGATTTTCCGGTGTCGTGTCGCATGGTCAAAATGCGGCCAAGGCAGTTTCGTCCGAGCTGACCGAAATGCATCGCGAATCGCAATTGGGCTGGCAGGTTGAGTTTTCTGGCCTGCAGGGCGATAGCCATTCTCGTGCGCTGCAAATTCGTGTGCGCGACCGCACCGGCCTGCCGGTTGACGGGTTGGAAGCAGAACTCGTTTTGCGGCGCCCCGGGACAGCGACACCCACGAGCCGTATGGACTTGTCGGCCATCGATGCAGGCGTGTATTCGGGCCTGCTGACCTTGCCCGCCAGCGGTCGCTGGTTGGCCGAGCTTCAGTTACGGGAAGGTGGTAAAGTGCAATTTCACAACATCCAGGAACTGCTCGCGCCATGAACGGAATTTTGGGGTTTCTGATCCTGCTATCCGGCATTTTCGTGCTGCTGATCGTGGTGGGTGTGTTCTGGTCGATCAAAAGTGGACAGTTTGACGACCTGGAAGGCCCCGCTGAGCGGATTTTGATGGACGATGACGATCCGCTACTCCCTACGCGGCGCTTGAGCAGTAAAGACTAATAAACTAAAATATGGTCACTTGAACGGAGCATGCACATGAAACAATATATGACTTTCCAGGGTTTTCCCATGGTGGTGGTCACCATCATGATCATTTGGGCATGGGTAAGCATCCTGTCCGTGGTGATCAGCTCGTTTTTCTAAGTTCGCTGATGTTGCCGGGTTGACGCAACCCCGACCATGAAAAAGCCCCGCCGGAGCGGGGCTTTTTCATGGTCGGCTTTCCCATTCAGGCTGGAATCACCGCACGCATCTTTTGCAACGCACGTGCCTCAATCTGGCGGATGCGCTCGGCCGATACGCCGTATTCGGCGGCCAGCTCGTGTAGCGTCGAGGTCTCGCCTTCAGTCAGCCAGCGTGCCTTGATGATATGGCGGCTCCGCTCGTCCAGGTCTTTCAGCGCGGTGACCAATCCGGTATGGCGTAACTGTTCGGTTTGTTCACGTTCCAATAACTGGGCTGGATTTTCATCCGGGCTCGCCAGATACGCCAGCGGGCTGTAGCTCTCCTCGCCGTCATCCAACGACGGGTCGATCGACATATCATGGCCCGACATCCGGATTTCCATCTCCAGTACATCCTTGCGGCTGACATTGAGCTCCTGGGCCATCTTGTCGGCCTGCTCGATGGTCAGGGCATTCAGGGATTGCTTCAGACTACGCAGGTTGAAGAACAACTTGCGTTGTGCCTTGGTCGTGGCGACCTTCACCAGCCGCCAGTTTTTCAGTACGTATTCATGGATCTCGGCACGAATCCAGTGCAGTGCAAATGACACCAGACGCACCCCGCGCTCCGGATCAAACCGTTTCACCGCCTTCATCAGACCCACATTGCCTTCCTGGATCAGGTCGGCATGCGGCAGGCCATAGCCCAGATAGTGGCGCGCCACGCTCACCACCACGCGCAAATGCGACACCACCAGCTGGCGGGCCGCCTCCACATCCTCTTCTTCATGCCAGACACGTGCCAGCCGTTGCTCATCTTCCAGCGTGAGCATCGGATAACGGTTAACGGTTTGAATATAGCTATCCAGGCTGTAGGCAGCCGGAATCGGTAAAGACATCGATTGGTTCATGTGTATACAACCCCCTTCAATGTGAATTTTAGCACTCTCGGTATCTGAGTGCTAAGCGTGCGCGGGGTTCCGCACATTTTAATTGTTTAGGTCGTTAGGTTGCTGTAATGGCGCAAGTCCTTGGTTTAAAGGGATTGTGGGTAGGGGCGGCCCATTTTTTATGTCGAAATGTTCCCGGATGGACGTACTTGGCAATGCGCTGTCGACCCTATTGGCCACAAGACACCGGGTGGATTACCGCACCGCTTCAACTTGCCTCAGTGTGCGGGTCACCGAAATCCAGGCGCCCAGCCAGCCAAACAGGGTAGTGAGCCCTAACACCAAGGCGATTTCCATGAACGTGGGTGGCATGAGCTGGAAGGTGGAGCCGTATAAGCCCGCCAGGTTTTCAACGGGCGCGCGCAGCATCCAGCCGGCAATCGCCAGGATGCTGCCGGCGGCGAGGCCACCCAGCAGGCCTTGCAGTGCACCCAGATACAGGAAAGGTCGTCGGATGTAGCGATTGGTGGCACCGATCAGGCGGCTGACGAGAATTTCATCGCGTCGGCTGAGTACCTGGGCGCGAATGGCATTGCCCGAAATGGCGAGCAGGGCAATGGCGAACAGGCCAGCGAGCAACCATACGCCTGTGTGACCAATGATCAGGGCGGCTTGCAGCCGGTCGGCCCACTGGCTATCGAGGTGGGTTTCGGACACGCCAGGGAGTTGTTTGAGTTCATCTGACATGCGCGTCAGGGCGTCACGTGAGGTGTCTTCCGGACGAACCACCCAGGCATCGGGCAAGGGGTTCTGGGTGAGGCCGGCCGTGATGTCGGACAGGTCCTGGGCCTGGCTCAGGGCGGCCAGCGCTTCGTCTTTGGGTACGTGGCGTGCGTGGGCGATGTCGGGTTGTTTCATGCGCGCGGCGATGGTCTGCTGTTGCACATCGGTCACGTTGAAATCCAGGAACACGCTGATCTCGGGTTGGGCGGGCATGTCACCGGCCAGTTTGCCGAGGTTGCCAAGCACCAGATACAGGCCGCTCGGCAAGCTGATCGCCACCCCCATGGCCAGCGCGGTCAGCAGGGTGGCGACCGGTTGCCGGCCCAGTCGACGCAGCGACGAAGTGAGTGCATGCTTTTGATGCCGCAGCCAGGCGATCATGCTGCTGCCTCCTCGACCTTGCCGTGATCCAGGCGCAGGATGCGGCCGCCCAGCGCAGAGATGGCGCGGTCATCGTGGGTGGCAATCAGCATGGTGGTACCCACTCGATGGAAATCACGGAACATGGACATGATGTCGGCGGCGTAACCGGCGTCGAGGTTGCCGGTGGGTTCGTCGGCCAGTAACAAGGCGGGGCGACCGACCAGTGCGCGGGCAATGCACAGGCGCTGCTGTTCGCCGCCGGACAGGCTGATGGGGTTGGCTTTTTCGCGGTTGAGCAGACCGACCTTGTCGATCACCGCGCGGGCGCGCTTGAGCGATTCACGACGGTCGAGTCCGGCAATATCGAGCGGCAAGACGACGTTATCAATCGCACTTCGATCAAATAACAGCTTGTGATCCTGGAATACCAGACCAATGTTGCGTCGCAGGTAGGGCACTGCACCGCTCGACAAGCGGCTGATGTTTTGCCCGCTGACAGTGAGCGAGCCGCTGGTGGGGCGCTCGATTGCGGCGATCAGCTTCAGCAAGGTGCTTTTCCCGGCGCCGGAGTGCCCGGTCAGAAACAGCAGTTCACCCTGTTCGACCGTCAGGTTCACGCCTGACAAGGCTTCATGCCCGCCGGGGTAACGCTTGGTGACTTGGCTGAAATGGATCATACGGGGGGCGGCCTCAAACCGTGAAAATGGCGTCGACGAATTCGGTTGCGTTAAAGGGGCGCAAATCATCGACCCCTTCGCCTACGCCTATGTAGCGCACCGGAATCGTGCGGGCCGGGCTTAAACGAGCTTGGGCAATGGCGGCGATGGCACCGCCCTTGGCCGTGCCATCGAGTTTGGTCAATGCCAGTCCGGTCACGCCCAGCGCGTCGTCAAAGGCCTTGACCTGCGCGACTGCGTTCTGGCCGGTGTTGGAATCCAATACCAGCAGGATCTCATGCGGCGCACCGGGGCTGGCCTTTTCGATCACGCGTTTGACCTTTTTGATTTCTTCCATCAGATTCAGCTGGGTGGGCAGGCGGCCCGCCGTGTCGGCCAGCACCACGTCGATATTGCGCGCGAGAGCAGCCTGGATCGCATCGAAAATCACTGCGGCGGAATCGCCTTTTTCCTGGCTGACCACGGTGACGTTGTTACGCTCGCCCCAGACCTGCAGCTGTTCACGCGCAGCCGCACGGAAGGTGTCGCCCGCAGCCAGCAGGACGGACAAGCCTTGCGATTGATACAGCTTGGCGAGTTTGCCTATCGTGGTGGTTTTGCCGGCGCCGTTGACGCCGGCCAGCATCAGGATGAACGGTTTGTGCGTGGTGACATCAAGCGGCACCTGCAGCGGCGAGAGCATGTCGACCAGCGCCTGTTTCAGCGCAACCTGCAGATCGATTGCTTCGGTCAGGCCTTCGCGGCGGACTTTTTTCTGCAGGGTGTCGAGCAGGGCCTGAGTCGCGTCCACGCCGATATCGGCGGTGATCAGAATGGTTTCGAGCTCGTCAAACAGATCGGCGTCGATCTTGCGGCCGACTCCGAATAGACTCGATATTTGTCCCCCCAGTTTGCCACGCGTTTTGGCAAGGCCCTGCTTCAATCGCTGTGCCCAGCTTGGGCGAGGGACGACGACTTCAGGCGGTGTGCCAGGTGTTACGTCAGGTTTGGGCGCAGGCAAGACCTCGGCGGGTGGCGCGTCGACTTCAGCTGTACCCGGTTGTGGCGGGGTGGGCAAGGCCTCGGCATCAGGCGCGGTCGGCTCCGGCTTGGGGGCGGGTTTGGATTTGAAGAAACTAAACACGGATTCAGGCAGTCAGCACAACTGTTTGACGGACGCGGTATCTTATCATTCGGACACGCGACTCCACACGGGTTTCAATCGAGCGGGGATTGTGTCAATCAGAACGCACATCAAGAGGAGTAAAAACATGCGAGGCATGTGGGGGTTGTTATGGATTCTGGCAGTGGGCAGTGCCCACGCCGAGCTAACCGATGTGACGCTGGAAAATGGCTTGCGCGTGATCGTTCAGGAAGATCATCGCGCGCCGGTCATGGTGTCGCAGGTTTGGTACCGGGCGGGCTCAATTGATGAGTTCAATGGCACCACCGGTGTCGCGCATGTACTCGAACACATGATGTTCAAAGGCACAAAAGATGTGCCGCCGGGCGAATTTTCCAAACGGATTGCGGCAGCGGGCGGGCGCGAAAACGCCTTTACCAGCCGCGACCATACGGCGTATTTTCAGCAAATGCAGAAAGACCGCCTGGAACTGGCGATCAAGCTGGAGGCCGACCGCATGGCCAATCTCATCATCAGCGATGAGTTGTTTGCCAAGGAACTTCAGGTGGTGATGGAAGAGCGGCGCCTGCGTACCGACGATCAGGCGCAGTCCATTGTGTATGAGCGCCTGATGGCGACGGCCTATCAGACGCACCCCTATCGCCGCCCGATTATCGGCTGGATGGATGACCTGAAAAACATGACGGGTCAGGACGCGCGCGACTGGTACACCCGTTGGTATGCGCCCAACAATGCCACGCTGGTGGTGGCAGGCGACGTCAAGGCCGACGACGTATTGGCGTTGGCCAAGCGTTATTTTGGTCCATTGCCCGCGCGTGCGCTGCCCGAGCGCAAGCCGCAACTTGAGCCCGAGCAAATCGGCAACAAACGTATCGTGGTCAAGGCGCCGGCCAAGCTACCCTATTTGCTGATGGCCTGGCATGCGCCGTCGCTGAAAAACTGGGAGACCGACACCACACCCTATGCGCTGCAAATTCTGGCGGGCGTCTTGTCTGGCAATGATTCAGCGCGCCTGCAAAAAAGCCTGGTGAAAACCCAGCAGATTGCAGTGAATACCAGTGCCGGTTACGACGCGGTTTCGCGCGGGCCGGCCATGTTCATGGTTGACGCGACACCCGCTGCAGGTAAATCGGTCGCCGATCTGGAGCAGGCCATCCGGGCGGAGCTTGAGCGTGTCAAACGCGATGGCATCAGCGAATCGGAACTGAAGCGGGTCAAGGCGCAGGTCATTGCAGGCGATGTGTATCAGCGCGATTCACTGTTTTATCAGGCCATGCAGCTGGGCGATTACGTGACGGCAGGCCATCCGCCCGCGGCGCTGAAAGGACGAGTCGACAAGTTGCGTGCCGTTACCGCTCAGGAGGTTCAGGCCGCTGCCCGGCAATGGTTGCAGGACGATCGACTGAGTGTAGCCGAACTCGATCCCCAAGCCACCCCGCCCAAGGCACGCAGTGCCGCCGCCTCAGGAGTTCGTCATGCAAATTAATCGTCGCGTGTTCAATCTGGCCTGGCTCCAACACGGCCTGGCGGCGCTGCTGCTGGCCATGCCTTTTTCTGTGCAGGCCGGGCTGACCATTCAGCACTGGCAGACGCCGCAAGGCGCACGTGTGGTGTTTGTTGAAAGCCATGAGTTGCCGATGCTGGATATTGCAGTGGATTTTCCGGCGGGTAGCAGTCGTGATCCGGCTGGCAAAGCGGGGCTCGCCCAGTTGACGCACGGTCTGCTCGATCAGGGCGCGGGTGGGCTGTCGGATACCGCTATCGCGCACAAGCTGGCAGATGTAGGCGCTGTGTTGTCGGGACGGCTGGATCGCGATCGGGGCGGCGTTACCTTGCGCACGCTCTCGTCGAGTGATGAGAAAAACCAGGCGATTGATGTGCTGACGCGCGTGCTGCAGCAACCCGAGTTTCCCGCAGCGGTGGTGGCGCGTGAAAAGAAACGGTTGCTGTCGGCGATCCGTGAGGCTGAGGCCGACCCCGGCAATGTCGCCAGCAAGGCCTTTTATCGGGCGATGTATGGCTCACATCCTTACGCGCATGATGAATCGGGCGAGCCCGAGGCGATTGCCAAACTGACGCGCAACGATTTGCAGCAGTTTTATCGCACGTATTACAGCGCCCCCAATGCTGTGATTTCGCTGATGGGGGATATGACCCGTGCCGAAGCGGAAGCCTTGGCGAATCGGCTGTCGGCCGGCCTGCCGCGCGGTACGGTGGCGCCCGATTTGCCGAAGCCTGTTCCAGCCAGTGCGCAGGAAAACCGGATCGCCCATCCATCCACCCAGAGCCATGTATTGATGGGCGTGGTGGGTGTGTCGCGTAATGATCCCGATTACTTCCCGCTGTTTGTCGGCAACTATGTGCTGGGCGGCGGGGGATTCGACTCGCGACTGATGCGCGAGGTGCGCGACAAGCGCGGGTATGCCTACAGCGCGTATAGCTATTTTCTGCCGTTGGGCGAAGCCGGGCCGTTCCAGTTGGGTTTGCAAACCAAGCTGGAGCAGACAGACGATGCCCTGAAGGTTGCGAAGGAAACCTTGCGCACATTTATTGCAGAAGGCCCCAGCGAAGCGGAGCTGGCTCAGGCCAAGTCCAATCTGACCGGTGGCTTTCCGCTGCGGATTGATAGCAACAAAAAGATACTCGAATACCTGGCGGTGATCGGTTTCTACAAGCTTCCGCTGGATTATCTGGATACCTGGGTCAGCGAGGTTGAAAAAGTCGATGTGGCAGCGGTGAAACAGGCGTTTGAACGACGCGTCAACCCCGATAAACTGGTGACCGTCGTGGTGGGAGGCGAAGCCCGTGCTCGCTAAGCAGGCAGCGCCCAACCGGGCGCACGGCGCAGCCAATCGGGTACGCATCATTGGCGGCCAGTACCGTCGCCGGCTGCTCGACTTTCCGGGCGGCACGGGCTTGCGCCCGACCCCCGACCGCGTGCGCGAAACCCTGTTTAACTGGCTGGGGCAGGATCTGCCTGGCTGGGCCTGTCTGGATCTGTTTGCCGGTAGTGGCGCATTGGGGTTTGAGGCGGCCTCACGGGGTGCCGGGCATGTCACCCTGATCGAGCGCGATGCCCAGGCCAGTCTGGCGCTGGAAAAGAACCGTGCCACGCTGGCCGCGACGGCGATCCGTGTCGTGCGTGCCGATGCGATGGCCTGGCTGACCCAAAATCATGAAACCTTTGACCTGGTATTTGTGGACCCTCCATTCGACAGCGATCTGGCTGCGCGCGTCATGCCTGATCTGGCCAGGCATCTCAAAGCGGGCGGCTATGCCTATGTGGAGCAGAGTTCGGCGGTCATTGCGCCGCCGGGGCTTATCATGCACCGTAGTGGGCGCGCGGGGCGTTCCCATTTTGCGCTGCTGACCAAGGAATCAGGATGCTGACTGCTGTTTATCCCGGCACATTCGACCCCATCACGCGCGGCCATGAAGATCTGGTTCGCCGTGCGGTGCGTCTGTTTGATCATGTGATCGTTGCGGTGGCCGAATCCCGCAACAAGGGCGTGTTTTTCAGCATGGACGAACGGGTGGCCATGACACGAGAAGTGCTGGCCGACGTGCCGCAAGTGCGAGTGGAAGGGTTTTCAGGCCTGTTGATCGACTTTGTCGCAGACCAGCAAGCCGTCGCCGTGTTGCGCGGCTTGCGGGCAGCGTCTGATTTTGAATACGAATTCCAGTTAGCGGGGATGAATCGCAACCTCAAACCCGACATCGAAACCCTGTTTCTAACGCCTTCTGACCAGTACATGTTCATTTCCGCCAGCATGATTCGCGAGATCGCTCAGCTGGGGGGAAACGTCGCGCCATTTGTCCACCCATTGGTGGCACAGCGATTAAGTGAGAAAATAAGTAAAAACTGATATAACCCGGAGAATCACATGTCAATGATGATCACGGACGAATGCATCAATTGCGACGTCTGTTTGCCTGAATGCCCCAACGACGCCATATCCCAGGGCGACGAGATCTACATTATCGACCCCAACAAGTGCACTGAATGCATTGGGCACTTTGATACGCCGCAGTGTGTTGAAGTGTGTCCGGTCGACTGTATTCCGCTGAATCCGGACTATCCCGAAACAAAAGACCAACTCCAGGCGAAATTCCTGCAATTGACAGCCGGCTGATTTCAGGCAGCTTCAGGCCATTTTGGCGAATGCCCCCTGAGGTTGTTCGCCCGTGAGGGTGTCGAGTATGCGGCCGTTGATGAGAGCCAGACTATCGAGCTGGTCCACCACAACCTCAATGGCGGCCTCGAGTTCGGTGATGCGTTCGTCCAGTGTTTCTGTTGCGGCATGGATACGGCTGACGCTGTCCAGTCTGCGCCGAAGCTGGGTTTTATGTTCGCGTATCTGGGTTTCCATCGGCGCGATCAGCGCTTTCAGCCAGGCCTCGGTTTCGCTGTTGGCCAGATGGAATACCTGCACCACTTTACTGGCCAGCGTTTCAAAGAAACGGGCGGTGAGTTGATGCTGGCCCAGGGTCAGCATCTTGAACACGGTGTTGAAGCGTTCCTCGAATATACGTTCCAGGCGGGCCATTTCCTTGCGATATTTACGCAGGCTATGATCGGGCGGATTGACAGCTGCCAGTCCATGCTCGTCGCTGAATTTTTGATACATGGCGGTCATCATTGAGCGTATTTCGCTGATGATTGATGCAGATGCCGTCAAGTTACTATCAAGTTGGCGGAAGAACTGCCCCATTGAACCTCGCATCCCCTGGCTGAACCGGCTTTTTTCCATGGTGAGGCGTGTGCGCCTGACCTCGTGGCGCAGGGTGCGCATGCCCAGACGCTTACGCAGGGTTTCCACCTGTGACGCGAATACACTGCGCAGCGCATTGAATTGTTGCAAGCCCCGATCAAAATGCAGCTTGTCTTCATTCGCCTTGATCATCATCATTTGAATGACGTCCCGATTTTTGCCGCGCAGCCCCTGCAGTTCGTCGACCTGATCCTGAATATTGGCCAGCCGGGTTTCCAGCAGTTCGGTGGTTTTGACCACGACATCTTCGATTGCGGCCTGAGTGGATTCGCTCACCAACGCCTGCTTGCAGGGAATCAGTTCCTGCGTGAGCGCGGCCTCCAGTTCGGGCAGCCGGCTTTTCGCCAGGAGTGCGGGATCCTTGCGGACTTTGGCGACCAGCGCTTTCTGGGCCGATACTGGAAATATCTGCTCAACCGGCAGATCAAGCTGGGCCGCACTACTGGCAACCTGTTTGCTGATTTCGGCGTCCACTTCGGCAGGGCTTTTGAGCTCGTCCCACAGACCATCGATTTTGTTCAATACCACCAACCGTGCACGGCTGGCGCCTTGCATGGGGGCAATGTATTGGCGCCATATCTCAATGTCGGACTTGGTGACGCCCGTGTCGGCCGCCAGCAAAAACAGTACGGCATGCGCGCTGGGCAGCATGTTCAGCGTGAGTTCGGGTTCCGTGCCGATGGCGTTCAGGCCAGGGGTATCGAGAATGACCAGACCCTGTTTAAGCAAAGGGTGTGGAAAGTTGATCAGCGCATGACGCCAGCGCGGAATCGCGATACTGCCGTCACGTTCAAGCGTGCGCAGGGTCTCTTCGTCGTGAGGATTGATCAGTCCGTAGGATTCGGCTGTTTCGGCATCGACCGGGATGGTCTCGGCCAGATGAAGCAGCGTGGCACTCATTTCTTCAGCAGAATCGAGGTTGAGCTGAAACTCGGTCCAGACCTCGGGATCGTTTTTGAGATCGGCGATACTGCCTTCGCGCGTTTTGGTTTCGATGGGCAATAAGCGCAGAGAAGGGCGGCTTAACGGATTGAAATACAGCTCAGTGGGGCACATGGTGGTGCGTCCAGCCGATGACGGCAGCACGCGCTGCCGATAATCCGAGAAGAAAATCGAGTTGATGAGTTCAGACTTGCCGCGTGAAAACTCGGCCACAAACGCGACGTTCAAGGTGTCGGCCTGCAGTCGTCCCAGCACTTGGTCCAGGTGCAGATCCGATTCGGCATCGCCCAGCTCCTGGGTATTGAGCCAGTCTTTCAGTGCCTCGACACGCACGAAGACCGCATCGCGCCAGGCGCTGTAATGCTCAAATTCATCAACCAGGGTGGTGGGCTTCATTGGGGTGGTCCGCTTGGGTAAGGCACAGTCATATAACGACAGGTCGATTGCAAACTTGATTTTGAGGGCAGGATACCGTTATCGCTGGCATTCCGGACAGTAAAAGCTGGCGCGCTGGCCTTGCACGATCCGCCGGATAGGCGTCTTGCAGGTCTTGCAGGGCTGGCCCTCACGATCGTACACCCGTGTTTGTAGCTGGAAATATCCCAGTTCGCCACTGCTGTGTACATAATCGCGGAGTGAACTACCGCCTGCGGCAATAGCCGCGGTCAGCACGTGTTTGATTGCGGCGGTGAGGCGGGCGCAGGCTGGGCGGCTGAGCCGTCGGGCGCCTGTCGTGGGGCGGATGCCCGCATGGAACAGCGACTCGGAGGCATAGATATTGCCCACCCCCACTACCGTCCCGGCATCCATGATGACTTGCTTGATTGCCGCACTGCGGCGCTGACATTGCGCGTGTAGATACGCCGCGTCGAATGCGGGGGTCAGAGGTTCCGGTCCCAGATGCGCAAGCAGAGGGTGTTGGGCGGGATCGGGTGTCAACAGTACGGCACCGAAACGGCGTGGGTCGCGTAAGCGAAGCACAGTGTGGTCGTCGAATATCCAGTCGATATGATCGTGCAAGGCCGCGGGTTCGTCCGGCCCGGCAAACCGCAGACTGCCCGACATGCCGAGATGGACCAGTTGCGTGGCGAGGCCAAAATCAAACAGCAGATACTTGCCGCGGCGGGACAGGCCATCGAGCACGGACCCTTCCAGCCGGGTGCCCAGATCGTCGGGAACCGGCCATCGCAGACGCGCGTTGCGCACCACAATGCGGGTGAGGGTGCGGCCCTGCAAGCGGGGAAGCAGGCCTAAACGGGTGGTTTCGACTTCGGGGAGTTCGGGCATGGACCAGGCGCGCAGGTGTATTGAGAAAGGCGGTGCTCAAGCTACAGTCGAACCGAGCCGTTACATTTTAAGCAATGCAGCTTGCAGTGTCTCGATCGGTCGCTTTCGCTTTAGACTGGATACACTGCTTTGTATCAGGCAGCAAATGAACCTTGCTTGCTCACGGCCCTCTAAAGTTTAGAATCGGGTCAGGCTCACTTATTTACCAAGGCTTTTTATGGCACATATCCACGCTCTTCCGCTTTATGCCGCACTGGTGCTGGCCACCGCGTGCAGCCAGCCCGGTGTCAGGGCTTCGCAACTGATGGTGGCGGATTCGCCACAGCCCCAGGCGACCCCGACTACGGAACGGGTGGCCGAGCCTGTGCTGGAGGCCATCAAACCTGAACCGGACTATCCCAAGCAAGACTTGACGTCGGACATCCTGTTCAAATTTCTGGTGGCTGAAGTGGCGGGTCAGCGGGGGGCAATCCACATTGCTCAGTCCACCTACCTGGACTTGGCCCGCCAGACGCGCGACCCACGCATTGCGCGTCGCGCAGCGGAAGTATCCTTGTTTGCGCGTGATCAGACGGGTGCACTGGAAGCGACGCGTTTATGGGCCGCCACGGAAACGGATTCCGAACGTGCCCGGCAAACGCTTGCTGCACTCTTGCTAAATGAGGGTAAGGTGGCCGAGGCCGAGCCTATTTTGCGGGGACTGCTCAAATCGGACCCAGCTAAAGGCTTTCTCCACCTTTCATCCTTGATGGGCAAAGTGCAGGACACCCGGGCCGCAATGGATCTGGTCGTGCGACTTGCGGCGGATTATCCTGGTTTGCCTGAGGCCCAATATGCCATTGCCCAGTCAGCGGCCAATGCGGGTCGTTTCAATGAAGCCATCGCCGCATTGAAGCAGGCCGACGATCTCCGGCCAGGGTGGGAATCTGCAGCCCTGATGCGTGCTCAATTGCTGGCCAAGTCCTCGCGTGCTGATGCGCTGGCATTCATGCGCGAATTTCTGGCGGCCCATTCAAGTGCCCGCGAAGTGCGTTTGGCGTATGCCCGCACCTTGGTCAATGCCAATCAATTCAACGAAGCACGCACTGAATTTACGCGACTGACCCAGGATTTTCCGCGTAATGCCGAAGTAGGACTGGCCGCAGGATTGTTGTCGCTGCAAATGGGCGATCTCCCCGCCGCCCGCGATTTGCTGACGCAGACGCTGGAGTACACTCCGCGCGACCCGGATACGGTCTACTACTATCTGGGCCAGGTTGCCGAACAAATGAAGTTGGCCGATGTGGCAGCCAGGCATTATGCCGACGTCAAAACAGGTAACTACCTGGTGTCGGCACGCGCCCGGCAGGCCGCATTGCTGGCCAGTGCAGGCAAGCCGGAGGAGGCCAGCCAGTTGCTGGCCAATACCCAAGGTGAAAACGACGCACAGAATGTGCGCCTGATACAGGCGCAGGCCGATTTGCTGCGCGACAGCAAAGTGCCTACGGCGGTGTTCGATGTGCTGACCGCTGGACTGAAGCGTTTTCCCGACTCGGCCAATCTGCTCTATGACCGTGCCATGGCCGCCGAGAAGCTTAACAAGCTCGACATACTGGAATCGGACCTGCGCCGTGCCATTGCGTTGCGCCCGGACGATGCCCAAGCCTACAACGCACTCGGTTATACCCTGGCTGACCGGACTGACCGTTTGTCCGAGGCGATCGTATTGCTCGACAAAGCGCTACAGCTTGCACCCGAGGACGCCTTTATTCTCGATAGCGTAGGCTGGGCGCAGTATCGCTCGGGCAATCTGGCGCGTGCGCAGGAGTATCTGGAGCGCGCATTCAAGATTCGTCCGGATCCGGAAATAGCCGCCCACCTGGGTGAAGTGCTGTGGGCGCGCGGTCAGCGCGATGAGGCCGGCAAGTTATGGCAAGCCAGTCTGCAGACCTATCCGCAAAATGAACTGTTGCTGGAAACCCTGCGCCGGTTGAAGCCCTGATGACCGTGCGTTTGGCGGCCATGCTGGCAGGGGTGCTGGCGCTGGCGGGGTGTGCCTCACCCCCGCCCATTCAACCCGTCGATACCCGCGCCGCGCTTGCTAACAACTGGAGGCTCGAAGGTCGCTTGGGTATACGAACCGACGAACAAAGCCTGTCCGGCAGTATTCGCTGGCACCACCAACCAGACATGGATGACTTGCTGCTGATTTCGCCGCTGGGACAGGGGGTGGCGCGCATTGTCCGCGACAGGAAAGGCGTGACGCTCGAAGTGCCCAACCAGCCGGTTCGCCAGGCGTCCGATGTCGAGTCGTTGACGCAGACCGTGCTGGGATATGGTTTGCCGGTATCGGGCTTGACCTGGTGGGTCCAGGCCCGTCCGGCGCCTGGACGAGCCTTTGAGTCCACCCGTGACAGCTCAATGCGGTTTGAGCAAATCAGACAGGATGGGTGGGTCATCAACTACCTGCAGTACGCAGATGACAGGCCTGCGCTGCCCAGAAAAATGACGGTCACGCGTGAAGGATTGGAGATCCGTCTGGTGGTGGATACCTGGAAGCTTGAATGATGCACGCATACCCGGCGCCGGCCAAACTGAATCTGTTTTTGCATATCGTCGGACGCCGTGCTGATGGCTACCACCTGCTGCAAAGTGTGTTTCAGCTGATTGATTATTCAGACACCGTGCATATCCAGTTACGCAATGACGGTCGTATCTTGCGTGATCAGGATGTGCCCGGTGTGCCGGAAGACAGCGATCTGACCATGCGGGCAGCACGCTTGTTGCAAAGTCATGCCTCGCCTGAGGCTGGCGCGAATATCCGGCTTGAGAAAAAGCTTCCGATGGGCGGCGGTTTGGGTGGAGGGAGTTCGGATGCCGCCACCGTATTGCTCGCATTGAATCGTTTGTGGCAGGTTGATTTGTCTCGCGAAGCGCTACAGGAATTGGCGCTGAAACTGGGTGCGGATGTCCCCATGTTTATTTTTGGCCAAACGGCGTTTGCCGAAGGCATCGGTGAAATCCTGCATCCGGTAAGCGCGCCACCTGCCTGGTATGTGGTGCTGACGCCACCGGCACAGGTGTCCACTGCCGCAATTTTTGCAGCGTTGGAATTGACACGCGACACGGCAGCCCTCAAAATAGCGCCCTTTTCAGCAGGCGTGGGTCAAAATGATCTGCAGCCCGTCGTGGTCAAAAGTTATCCTGAAGTCGCCCGCCATCTTGAGTGGCTGAGTCAATTTGGGGAGGCGAGAATGACCGGTTCGGGTGCCTGCGTATTTGCATCGTTCGGAACAGAAGCGGCAGCACGTGATGTACTGCGCCAATTGCCCGAATCGATGCAAGGTTTTGTGGCGCAGGGTATCGACAAGCATCCGCTTTACGATTTCTGTGCCTGAGTAGGCCCAAATTATTGGGGAGTCGCCAAGTGGTAAGGCATCGGATTTTGATTCCGACATTCGTAGGTTCGATCCCTACCTCCCCAGCCAGATTAAGCGAGCAGCCGCCGGTAGCGGCTGTTTTTGTTGTGATGTTCTGAGCCTTTTCGCCGGAGACGCACGTGTCCATAGACAACTTGATGGTGTTTACCGGGAATGCGAACCCGCGTCTGGCCAGTGATGTGGTGCGCCACCTTAATATCCATCTGGGCCGCGCCACCGTATCGCGCTTTTCCGATGGCGAGGTGATGGTCGAAATTCTCGAGAACGTGCGTGGCAAGGACGTCTTTGTGCTGCAGTCCACCTGCCAGCCGACCAACGATACCCTGATGGAAGTGATGGTGATGGTTGATGCGCTGAAGCGCGCTTCAGCAGGCCGTATCACCGCAGCCATCCCGTATTACGGCTATGCGCGCCAGGACCGTCGTACCCGGTCAGCGCGGGTGGCGATTACCGCCAAGGTAGTGGCCAACATGTTGCAGGTTGCGGGTATCGACCGCCTGCTGACGATGGACTTGCACTCGGATCAGATTCAGGGCTTCTTCGATGTCCCGGTCGACAACATCTACTCCAGCCCGATTCTGCTGGGCGACATCTGGAAGCGCAATTACCCCGATATGGTGGTGGTTTCGCCTGACGTGGGCGGGGTGGTGCGGGCGCGGGCCATTGCCAAGCGGCTCGAGTGCGATTTGGCGATCATCGACAAACGCCGTCCCAAGCCCAATGTGGCCAAGGTGATGCATATCATTGGTGACGTGAAAGGCCGCACCTGCATCATCATGGATGACATGGTCGATACCGCCAACACGCTGTGCGAAGCGGCCAATGCGTTGAAGGAACATGGTGCGAAAAAGGTGATGGCCTACTGCACGCATGGTGTGCTGTCCGGCAGCGCCGCCGAGCGCGTGGCGAACTCTGCGCTCGATGAGCTGGTGATCACCGACACCATTCCAATGCGCGACGATGCGCGCGCATGTGCAAAAATTCGGCAATTGCCGGTGGCTGAATTGCTGGCAGAAACCATTCGCCGCATCAGCAACGAAGATTCCGTCAGCTCGCTCTTCATGGAGTGATCTGACCGAGTGCCCCTGGTCGCGGGGGCTTTAACCATGCATTGACCTTTTTCGGCGATGCATCATCAAGCAGGTTTTTTAGGAGAAGCAACATGGAAATCGAAGTCATTGCTGCCAAGCGTGAATTGCAAGGTACGGGTGCGAGCCGCCGTCTGCGTTACGCGGGCAAAGTCCCCGGCATCGTCTACGGTGGCGAAACCGCCCCGGTACAGATCGAGCTGGATCACAACACGCTTTACCACGCGCTGCGCAAGGAAGCCTTCCACGCGTCCGTGCTGACGCTGAATATCGATGGTGCCAAAGAGTCGGTCCTGCTGCGTGATTCGCAGTGGCACCCCTACAAGCAGCAAGTGCTGCACATCGACTTCCAGCGCGTCGTCAAGGGTCAGATGATCCACGTCAAGGTGCCGCTGCACTTCCTGAATGCTGAAACCTGTCCTGGCGTGAAGACCGGTGGTGGCAAGCCGCACCACATCATGACCGAGATCGAGATCCAGTGTTTGCCGCGTGATCTGCCCGCCTACCTCGAGGTGGACATGGGCAAGATGGGAGTCGATACCGCCATGCATGTCAGCGACATTACCCTGCCCAAGGGTGTTGAACTCAATGCACACCTCGTGGCCGAAAACCCCACGGTGGCATCGGTCAATACGCCGAAAGTGGCTGCGGTTGAAGAGCCCGCAGTGGCGCCTGCCGCAGCAGAAGAGCCCAAGGGGGCAGAAGAGCCCAAGGACAAGGAGTAATCCGGATACGGTCTTCGGGCCGTAGTTCTGGAGGTGGCATGACAGCTTCAAGCCCTGTTCCTCGTCTGATTGTCGGCCTCGGTAACCCGGGGCGCGACTACGAAGAAACCCGGCACAATGCCGGGTTTTGGTTTTGTGCGCGCCTCGCGCAGACATGGGGCGCTTCGCTTGCCATGGAGTCGCGTTTTCATGGCATTGTCGGCCGAAACCCCAAAAGCATCTGGATGCTGTTGCCGCAAACCTTCATGAATCGCTCCGGCCAGGCAGTCGGTGCGCTCGCGCGTTTTCACCGCATTGAGCCCGCCGAAATCCTGGTGGTGCACGATGAGCTTGATATTCCACCCGGCCAACTGCGCCTCAAGTTTGGCGGCGGCATGGGCGGACACAATGGCCTGAAAGACATTACCTCGCATCTGGGCACGCAGGATTACTGGCGGCTGCGCATCGGGATTGGCCATCCGGGCGACCGTAACGAAGTCGTCAATTACGTTCTGAAACCGCCGCGCCGCGAAGAGCAGTCAGATATCGAAACAGCCATCGAACGGGCGATCGATCTGTGGCCACTTATAGAAAAAGGCGAATGGAATGCGGCTATTCAGCACGCGAACACCAAACCGTCCGCCCAACCTAAACAGGAAAAACCATGAGTCTCAAATGTGGCATCGTCGGCCTGCCTAACGTCGGCAAATCCACCCTTTTCAACGCGCTGACCCAGGCGGGCATCGCGGCGGAAAACTATCCTTTTTGCACCATCGAACCCAATACCGGCGTGGTCGAGGTACCGGATCCGCGGCTGGTGCAGCTGACCGAGATCGTCAAGCCGCAGAAAGTGGTGCCCGCGATCGTGGAGTTTGTTGATATTGCCGGCCTGGTGGCAGGTGCGTCCAAAGGCGAAGGGCTGGGCAACCAGTTTCTTGCCAATATCCGCGAAACCGATGCAATCTGCCACGTAGTGCGCTGTTTCCATGACGAAAACGTGATCCATGTGGCGGGCAAAGTTGATCCTCTGTCGGACGTGGAGACGATCGCAACCGAGTTGGCGCTGGCTGACCTGGCAAGTGCCGAAAAAGCCTTGCTGCGTGCGGAGAAGACTGCGCGCGCAGGGGATAAAGAGGCACAAAAGCTGGTCGCTGCGTTGAAACCGGTGCTCGCCGCGCTCAACGAAGGTCGCCCCGCACGTGCCGCCGGACTGGATGCCGAGGGCCTGCTTGCAATCAAGCCTTTGTGTCTAATGACGGTTAAACCGGCGCTATATGTCGCTAACGTCAGCGAAGATGGCTTTCACGACAACCCCATGCTCGACGCCTTGACGGCATTTGCTGAAAAGGAGGGTGCACCTGTGGTGCCGGTGTGCGCGTCCATGGAGGCTGAGTTACAAGAGTTGTCGCCGGAAGACCGGATGGAATATCTCAATGAGCTGGGCTGGGATGAGCCGGGGTTGAATCGACTGATTCGTGCGGCCTATGATTTATTGGGCCTGCAAACCTATTTCACCGCGGGCGTGAAGGAAGTGCGGGCTTGGACCATACACAAGGGCGATACTGCACCGCAGGCGGCCGGTGCGATCCATACCGACTTCGAGCGCGGCTTTATTCGTGCGCAAACCATTGCTTTTGAGGACTTTGTTGCCTGTAAAGGCGAACAAGGCGCCAAGGAAGCGGGCAAGATGCGTGCAGAGGGCAAGGAGTACATCGTCAAAGATGGTGACGTCATGAACTTCCTGTTTAACGTGTGAAACCGCTAAGTATCGTGTAATTGGGTTTGACAGGGGTTCTCGAAAGCCCCTATAATTCCGCGCTTCGTTTGGGTGGGGTTCCCGAGCGGTCAAAGGGATCAGACTGTAAATCTGACGGCTCTGCCTTCGAAGGTTCGAATCCTTCCCCCACCACCAGAATTTAGTACGAGCAGGGCGTTGTGGGTGGAGCGTGGTGGTTGTCGCTTTAGCGGCTTTACACACACGGCCTGCCCCTTGCGGGTGTAGCTCAATGGTAGAGCAGAAGTTTTCCAAACTTATGACGAGGGTTCGATTCCCTTCTCCCGCTCCAGTTTGACTGTTTTTGTTTTGATGTTTTTGTTTTGATGTGTGAATTGTCAAAACCTTGCGCCCGCGTAGCTCAGAGGTAGAGCACTCCCTTGGTAAGGGAGAGGTCGACAGTTCGATTCTGTCCGCGGGCACCAGAATTAGGGGTGGCTGTTTGTAAAACGGCTAACCGGTTTTTGTAAGGCGGTTGTCGGTGTGTCGTTAATGATAAACCGCATCATTCGTGTGGAAAATTGAGGGGTACTTGAAATGGCTAAGGAAAAGTTCGAGCGGACCAAACCGCACGTAAACGTAGGCACGATTGGACACGTTGACCACGGCAAGACCACCTTGACCGCGGCGATCACCACCATACTGGCGAAGAAATTTGGTGGTGCGGCGAAGAA
>DATCSW010000031.1:0-238821 GCA_036568265.1 Thiobacillus sp. | reverse complement strand
GAAAATGCGGGGAAATAGGGCTCAAAAGGTCGAAAACGAGCTCAAAGAGAGCAGAAATCCAATTCTGCGAGCGAACTGAATGAAAAATCGAACTTTTAGAGCAACGTGCCACGCATCGGCGTGGGGTATTTCAGCAGCCTGGTAAGCCCGCTCGCCGTGGCTGGCGGTATCCAGACCTTCGCGTTCCTGTTCTTCGGAAACACGCAGACCGATGGTCAAATCAACCAGCTTGAAAGCCACAAAACTCACGACACCTGACCAGACGATAGTGATGAGTACGCCGGTAGCCTGTTTCATAACCTGGCCCACCATCGTGTAACCATCCACGCCCACCCCACCCAGCGCCGGCGACACGAAGATGCCGGTGCCGATGGCGCCCACAATGCCGCCGATGCCGTGAATGCCGAACACATCCAGCGAATCATCGTAGCCCAGCGCTTTCTTCAGGCCGGACACGCCCCACAGACAGACCACACCCGCGATACCACCGAGTACGATCGCGCCCATCGGGCCCACCAGACCGGCAGCCGGTGTCACCGCCACCAAGCCAGTCACTACACCCGAAGCCACCCCCAGCATGGAAGGCTTGCCGGACAGCATCCACTCAGCCAGCATCCACGACATGCCTGCAGCCGCCGTAGCCAGAATGGTGTTGATGAAAGCGAGGCCCGCACCACCGGTCGCTTCGAGGTTGGAGCCGGCGTTGAAGCCGAACCAGCCCACCCATAACAGTGAAGCGCCAATCATGGTCATCGGCAGGTTGTGCGGGGGCATCGCGTCGCGGCCGTAACCGATACGCTTGCCCAGCACGATCGCCCCCACCAGCGCTGCAATACCTGCGTTGATGTGCACCACGGTGCCGCCGGCGAAGTCCAGCGCGCCGAGCTCAAACAGGTAACCACCGGTTGCCCACACCATGTGTGTGATGGGCAGATAGGAGAAGGTGAACCATAGCGCGCCAAATATCATCAGCGCGGAGAACTTTACCCGCTCGGCCAGCCCGCCAACGATCAGTGCCACAGTAATGGCAGCAAATGTCAGCTGAAAGGAGACAAAAACAAACTCGGGAATCACCACGCCCTCGGTAAAGGTCGCTGCCGTGCTGTCCGCCGTCATCCCGGCCAGGAACATTTTCGACAGATCGCCTATCGCCCAGTTGAGGCCACCCCCATCTCCAAATGCCAGTGAATAACCGTACACCGCCCACAAAATGGAGATGAGACAGAAAATAGCCATGACCTGCGTCAATACCGACAGCATGTTCTTGGCGCGCACCAGGCCGCCGTAGAACAAGGCCACACCCGGCACGATCATCAAGATCACGAGCAAGGTGGAAACCATCATCCAGGTGGTGTCACCTTTATTGGGCATGGGCGTTGCGGCTTCTGCAACCGCCCCTGCGGCAACTTCAACTGCAACGGGCGCCGTTTCCTCGATGGCCATGGTTTCAACCATCGCACCGGCCGGCGTCATGGCATCCTGGGCAAATGCCATAGTGGGTGCCAGCAACACACACAGCAAGCCCAGTGAAGTGAGTAGCTTGTTCATCGTCATACTCCTTTAAAGGGCTTCGGGACCGGATTCACCTGTGCGAATCCGCACGACTTGCTCCAGGCTGGTGACAAAAATCTTGCCATCGCCGATCTTGCCGGTGTTGGCCGCTTTTTCGATCGCTTCGATCACGCGCTCCAGTAACTCCGCCTTGATGGCCACTTCAATTTTCACTTTGGGCAAAAAGTCGACCACGTATTCCGCCCCGCGATACAACTCGGTATGGCCTTTCTGCCGCCCAAAACCCTTCACTTCTGTAACCGTCAAGCCGGTAACGCCGATGGCGGACAATGCCTCGCGCACCTCGTCCAGCTTGAACGGCTTGATGATTGCCGTTACGAATTTCATGTTGTCTCCCAAATTTAAACAGGGGAATCGAGCGGTGGCATTCACCGCCCGGCCTGGGTCATCAGTTCATTAGAACGACTTGGACAGCCACACGATGGTCGTGCCTTTGCTCAAGTCCTGTTGGTTGGTGTCTCTCCAGTTCGCTGCTTTGGCATTGGTGTCGGTATACGCCACACCAACCGTCACGTCTGAGGTGACTTTGCTCAGCTTGCCCAGGTCATAAGCCAGGCTGATTTTCCAGTCGTCGTAATCCTGCCCGCCATTGTTCTTGAACTTGAACGTACCCCAATGTGCGCCTGCAGTCAGACCGGTTTCGCCGATAGGCACGCTTGCGGAAATGTCCAGATAGCTGGAGTTTTTGGCATTTGCAAAGCCAAACACTTCGTCGCTCACACCATGAGAGTATTTGGCGGTGAACCATTTCCAGCCCAATGACGCATATAGTTCGGACGTGTCGGCTTTGGTTGCCGTGCCGCGCTTGCCCGGGTAGATGTACTGGATGGCACCCACGTCATAGGACACGCCGGTCTGGCCAATCTCGCCCCGGTAGCCGCCGTACACATCGACCTCCACGTTGCCCGAGTTATATTGCTGATAGTCTTCAATCCAACCCACGTTGGAACCCCAGACACCCACATAGACGCCACTTGCGTGCGAATAATCCAGGCCGCCCTGAATAGCCGCATCCCCGCCAGTTTGCGAAATACCACGGAAAATGTAGTTGCTCGTCAAACCCACGTTGGCGCTCAGGCTATGCGGACTGGCTTCGGCCGCAACCACCACAGCAGGTGCGCCAACCCATCCGGCCATCACCAGTGCGTATACAAGTTTATTCATGAATTTTCTCCGAAAGTGAAGTCTCGCAAGATTGCAATTTCAATTGAGCACAAGACATGCCAGTTATTTTTTAATTGAAAAACAAACAGTTACGATGATTCGATCCGGTTGAAGCACATGCTTCGCACCTTTGTGGTGCGGTATGTGCAAGACATGCACGTTAATCGTGCTGCTCAGACAAGCGAGGGTCTTGCTACACTCACAACTTACAAAAATCACTCATGAGCCCAAGTGCCAAAATGCCCACACCCACCTTCCTGAATGATCTTGCCCACAAACTCGGCGAGGTGTTGAAGCAATCACCCGCCAAGGACGTTGAACACAATCTCAAAGCGGGTCTCACATCCGCACTCACCAAACTTGATATGGTGAGTCGCGAGGAATTCGATGTGCAAACTGAAGTGTTGGCACGCACGCGCACGAAGCTGGAACAACTGGAAGCGCGACTGGTCGAGCTGGAAAAACAGCGCACCGAATAAATGGCAGTCGCCGTCGTCAAAAGCCGAGCGTTAAACGGCATGAACGCGCCCGAGGTAGTGGTTGAGGCACATCTGGCCAATGGTTTGCCGGCGTTCACCCTGGTGGGTCTGCCTGAAACCGAAGTCAAGGAAGCGCGCGACCGCGTACGTGCTGCGATCCAGAACGCGCATTACGAATTTCCTGCACGCCGCATCACCGTCAATCTGGCGCCTGCCGATTTACCCAAAGAATCGGGGCGCTTTGATTTACCCATCGCCTTGGCGATACTCGCCGCCTCCGGCCAAATTCCGGGCGACAAACTCAAGCACGCTGAATTCGCAGGTGAGTTGGCGCTGACCGGTGAATTACGGCCGGTGCGTGGGGCGTTGGCAATGGCACTGGCAACCCGCGCATCCAATCGGCAATTGATCCTGCCCGTTCAGTCAGCTGCCGAAGCCGCGCTCGCCAGCGGCATTGATACGCTTGGCGCATCCAGCTTGCTTGAGGTATGCGCCTGGCTGGCCGGACAAACCTCGCTCCTGACACCTGAATCCGCCGCGCCCAACCCCCTGCCTGATTACCCCGACTTCATCGACGTGAAAGGACAAACGGCGACCAAACGCGCGCTCGAAGTCGCCGCCGCGGGTGGGCACTCGGTATTAATGGCAGGCCCGCCCGGCACTGGCAAATCCATGCTCGCCGCGCGCTTTCCCGGGATTCTGCCCGCGATGGACGAAACCGAGGCGCTGGAGGCCGCCGCTGTGCAATCGCTCAACGGCGGGTTCCGCTTCGAGCACTGGCAGCGTCGACCCTTTCGCTCCCCCCATCACACGGCGTCGGCCGTTGCACTGGTCGGTGGTGGTGGCAATCCGCGCCCGGGCGAAATTTCGCTGGCCCATCACGGCGTGCTGTTTCTGGACGAGCTGCCGGAATTTTCGCGGCAAGTGCTGGAGGTTCTGCGCGAACCCCTGGAAACCGGCCACATCACCATTTCACGCGCGGCACGGCAAGCCGATTTCCCCGCTCGCTTCCAATTGGTAGCAGCAATGAATCCTTGCCCCTGCGGGTATCTCGGCCATCCCACTCAGGCGTGCCGGGATACCCCCGATCAAATAGCCCGCTATCGCGGCCGCATCTCTGGACCGCTGCTCGACCGTATCGACATCCAGATCAGCGTGCCGACGCTGACGCAAGATGAGTTGATGCAGATGGGGTCGGGCGAGCCCAGTTCGGCCATCCGCGCCCGCGTTCAACTTGCACGCGACCGTCAGATGGCGCGCCAGGGCAAACCCAACACGGCCCTCGGGACTCAGGAAATAGACGAACTGTGCCAACTGGATGCGGCCGGCGAAACCCTGCTTAAAAAAGCCATCGCCCAGCTCAACCTGTCTGCGCGTGCCTACCACCGCGTGCTCAAACTGGCGCGTAGCGTGGCCGACCTGGCGGGAAGCGACACGATCAGCATGGTGCATCTTGCGGAGGCGATCCAATACCGGCGGCAAGCCACATGAGTCACCCGCGAGTATCCTGGCTGGAAGAAAAGCGCTCTGCCTGGCTGTATCGGGTGGTGGCCGAATGCGAGCACGGCACAACACGCGAATCGCTGTTCAACGAACTGGCGAAGTCAGCCGATGAGCAGGCAGCGATCTGGCTGAAAGCGATCATCCAGCACGGCGGCACACCCCCCAAACCATACCGGCCCGATTTACGCACCCGCATTGTGGCGCGGCTCATCCGGACATTTACGCCACGCAGCATGCGGGGAATACTGGCTGCGATGAAGGTGCGGGGGATGGCGCTCTATACACAAACCCCGCCACATGCGACACCCACCCATATCGACGACATTGGTAAGCGTCATCATCAAGGCATGTCAGGGAATGCCCTACGCGCCGGCGTATTCGGCGTCAACGACGGACTGGTCTCGAATGCAGCGCTCATTTATGGCATCGCGGGTGCGTCACAAGAACCCACGGTTATTATTTTGACTGGCGTAGCCGGACTGTTGGCGGGTGCATTTTCAATGGCGTCGGGCGAGTACATCTCGGTACGTGCGCAGCGCGAAATGTTCGAATACCAGATCGGACTGGAACGCGACGAACTGGAAAAATATCCGCAAGAAGAAGCCGCCGAACTGGCACTGATTTATGCCGCAAAGGGCATGCCCATGGACGAGGCCAAGCGGGTGGCCGACAAGCTGATGGAGGATCCGGAACGTGCGCTGGATGCGCTTACGCGCGAAGAACTCGGACTGAACCCAGACGAGTTGGGCTCACCCTGGGTGGCCGCCATATCGTCGTTTGCCGCTTTCACGGCCGGGGCCGCCCTACCGTTATTGCCTTTTCTGTTTGGGCACAGCCATGCATTAGCTGTCTCGATCGCGTTAACAGCATCGGGCCTTTTCGCCGTGGGCGCCAGCATGAGCCTGTTTACCGGCCGCCATGCTGTGTTGAGCGGCCTGCGTATGCTGGGCATCGGCGGTGCGGCCGGGCTGGCCACCTATTTCATCGGCGCCTGGCTAGGGGTGCAGCTGGCCTGACGCATGGTCGAGCGCGCAGGATCGCATTTACGTTTGTTCCCACGGCAAGTCATCGAACTTCCAGCCATTTTTGGTGCAACGATGGCGTGATTCATCCATGTCGCCTTCGAAACCATGCATCACGTTGTACACCTCTGGAAAACCGTATTTCTCCAGATACCGTCCGGCTTCCATTGATCGGCGACCCGAGCGGCAGATCAACACCACCGGCCGGTTCACTGAAGCAGCCTTGCGCGAGTGACCCAAAAAATCCGGATTCACATCCCAATCCGGACCGTCTTGCCATGCAATGTGAATCGCACCGATGGGATGGCCCACAAACAGATATTCGATCTCAGATCGGCAATCAACAAACACCGCCTCCGGATGAGACTGCAAAAATTCATGGGCTTCGGTTGGGCTGAACTGCTTCATATCAAGCTCCTGGCAAACACAATTCTGAGCATAGCATCCCTTTTACGGACGAAAAAAAGCCCCGCATCAGCGGGGCGGATAGTACTAATCCAAAATTAAACTGGCTTACGGCGAACGCTACGTGTCAAACCCAATAGCCCTACGCCCATCAGCAACAAGGTTGCGGGCTCCGGCACACCGTTCCCGGGGGTGCCACCGCATCCAGGAATCGTACTGTTTGCGGGACATTTGCTCCCGCTCACACTGGCCAGTTTGAAGTAGTCGTTGCCGCTGCTGGCCCCGCTGGTTGTCGTGAGGCCGTTGTAAGCGCCGATCAACCAGGCGCTGGAATAGACGGTGTTCGCGAAGGAAACTGTTTTTGCGTTGGACGAGGCCGAATTGTTGTAATGCCCGATCAACGTCCAGCCATTACTGACCAGGTTCGTGTAGGAAATCCCGAGAGGAGAAGGTGTGGAGCTCGCTCCGGTATAAGCGTAAACACTGAAATCGGCATCGGTGCTGGACCAGCCAAAGCTCGCTGACGTGAGGTTGACCTTGTCCGCACTGGTCAGTCCGCTCACGCCGTCAGAAAAGGAGATCATGACAGTTTCGATAGCGCCATTGTTGTCTATGGCGTGTTGAGGTGAACGCGTAGACTCGCCTTGAGAAGTGACACCTAATCCGCCACCGTAGTAGGCCGTCGATGCCGTGATGGTCGCCGTCGAATTATTGGTCGCCGAAAATGCAGAGGCTGTCGCACTCAAGCCCGAATTCGAGGCCGGCCCGGTACCGCTGTAAGTCCAGGTGGCGGCAAGCGCTGGGCTGGCGGCCAGAGCCATGAATGCGCACACAGAAAAAGCAGTGGCAGATCGCGTCATTTTCATTATGTTCACCCTTATGTTGTCGTTTGAATAACTGGCCACATACCGAGCAACAACTATGCCCAACACAAAAACACCAATAAATTCAATTGTGTAATTTCAAAAAAAGGCTTCTGGCCCTTCTATATGTAAACTAATCCGACACTGAGCACCCATCAACGTTGCTTCATCCTGACCAGCGTTTCGTTAAGGTGGGCCTGGATTTCCAGGTTGTCCGGGGCACGCAATGCGGCTTCGCGCAGATAGCGCAGACCTTTTTCCAGTTGGCCCTGTTGCACCAATACCCAGCCCAGGGTGTCATTGACTTGCGGTTGACCAGGCGCCAGCGCGTGCGCTCGCTCGGCATGGGTCAGTGCCGCGGCATCGCTCAGCTGCAATAGCACATGAGCCAGATTGTTGTGTGCACGAGCGTCTTTCGGGTCGGTGCGGACCAGTTCGACATACACGATGCGTGCTTGCGCTGCGTTTTTCTGCGCCAGCCAGGCTTCGCCCAGTGCATGGGCGAGCAGACGGTTTTGTGGGTAACGCTTGCGCCAGTCAGCCATGAGCACAGCCGCCTCGGCTGGCTGCCCCGACGCCATCAAGGCATCGTACAAACCCAAAGCGCCGGCTTCGGTTGGCTCCTGTGCCAGCGCCTGCTGATACGCGGTCACGGCTTCCGGATAACGCTTTTGTGCCATCCGTACCTCGCCGACCAGGCGCTGCGTCCCAGCGCCGGCACCCGGTTGAGCTTGCAAGCCTGATGCGAGTTTTTCGGCTTCACTCAACTTGCCACTTCGTAGCGCCAGGCGTACCTGTTGCGCCAAAGCGGGCATATAGGTGGCATCCGCCAACAAGGCTTTACTCAAGGTGTAACGTGCCGAGTCCAGATCGCCAGTCTGCATTTGCAGGGTGGCCGTGGCGGTCAGCCGGGCCGGGTTGAACGCGACGATCTGGGCCAGCCGTCGCAACACGCTTCGCGCAGCATCGCCGTTGCCTACGGCAATCTGTGATTGCGCCAGCGCCTGCAGTGCATGGGGGTTATCCGGTGCCTGGGCTTGCGCGTCCTTGGCGGCATCCAGCGCCTGGCGAGGCTGACCCTGACCCAGATAAAAAGCGTTCAGTGCGAGATGCGTCCGGATATCTTTACTGTGTGCGCTGCGTGCTTTTTCGATCCAGCGCAGCGCCTCGGTCGGGTGGTTAAGCGATGATTCCAGCCGCGCCAGTTCAAGCATGGCATCGAGGTTCGCGGGTGCAACCTTGAGGATGCCGAGATAACGATTGCGGGCGCGTACGGGTTGGTTGTCAATTTCATCGATACGCGCCAGATTCAGGTGCGCCGGATAAAAGCTGGGCGCCGTGTTGATCGCCCTCACATAGGCTTGCCGTGCACCCGCATGATCGCCAGTAGCCAAACGTGTAATCCCCAGCAGATTGAGCATGGCGACATTTTTGGGCTCACGTTTGACGATGGTTTCGACCACGGCACTGGCTTTCTGCCCTTCACCTCGCTTGAGCAGCGCGAGCGCATAGGGAATGGCGGTTTGCGTGACCGCAGGCGCTTGCGCATACGCACGGGCCAGCGTTTTGAAGCCGGCCTCGGCCTGGCCTGCACCGATCTGGCTGACACCCAGTCCTGCCTGAATCTCGGGGCTGTCATGTGCTTCGGCCGCCTCTTTGAACAGGCTCGCCGCCTTGTCATGTTTGCCTTGACGCATCGCCACTTCGCCCAGCATGGCCAGCACGCGGGCATCGTCCGGCTGCTCGCGTAAAGCGGGTTGCAACAAAGTGATCACGCGATCATATCGACGCTCAGCCAGATAAATGCTGGCCAACAACTTGCGTACGCCGACGTCGCGCGGATGCTTGGCCTGATAGGGCATCAAAAAGCTCTTGGCGCGTTCAAACTCGCCCAATGCATGATGAGCCAGGCCACCCAACAGCTGCAGCTGATCGCTGGCGTCGAGAAACTCCGGCGCAAGCTGGCTCAAGGTACGCGTCGCATCCTGCAAGGCGGCGCGGGCAGAAGCCTCGTCGCCCTGACGGCTGAAATACAGCGCGCGCAAATACGCGCCGCGCGGATCATAGGCAAAATGCTTCTGCAAATAATCCAGATCGGTTTTGACTTCTTTGTCGCGCCCCAGATCAAGCAATACCCCAGCGTGCGCGAGACGTGCGTCCAGATGTGTCGGGTCGGCTTCAAGCGCCCGGCCATATTCGCGCGCCGCAGCGTGTAACTCTCCGCGTATATGCAGTATCGAGGCCATCATGTTGATGGCTTCAGCACTGCGGGGAGCAATCCGCAAGGCTTCCTGCGCCGCCGCCTGGGCGTCCTGCGGACGGTTCGCATTCAGATGCACGCGGGCCTGCAAGGCCAATGCACGGGCAGCGCCATCCGGAAGCAGCACCGCCTGTTTCGCCGAAGTCATGGCTGCGTCCAACTGGCTCAAATTGAGTTGTGCCTGTCCACGCATCATCAACATGTCCAGTCGCGCCTTGGGTGGCAAACCATCCGCACCGAATTTTTCGAGCATGAGGCGGGATTTGCCCTGCATCAAATAAGCCTGAGCCTGGAGCGTGGCGATTTGTGCCCGCGCCGCGCCCAGCTTTTCTGCATCCGCCAGCACCCGTTCTGCCGCGGCCGGATCTCCCGTCCTCAAGAACGATTGCCCCATCAGCACCAGCGCCGGCAACATCCGGCTATCCGCCTTGAGTGCATTTTTCAATTGGATGATCGCGCCCGCGTCGTCAGAACGTTCATAGCGCTTGAGTGCGTTTTCGTAGTAACGCGATGCCTCCACTGCTGAGTCGGCATAGGCCGTCGGAGCAGAAAACCAGGCAACACAGAACAGCACGATCACGCTTTTTGAAGTCATTATTTTCGTCCATCAATTAACCATTCAAGTTTACAAGGCAAACTTCATACCCGGCACGCTTGACGAATCGAGCGGTATCTTGCAGCCAAATCGCCGTGATGGCGTTGAAAGTTCAGCCGACATGCCGGATATTCGCCACTGGTCGACCCGGCTTAATCCGGGGGAACGGCGCGGCACCTTATATCGCGGCACCTTATATAATGTGCGTTTTCCCCATCCAGCCTAGCCATGTCCCGCACCGCCCTGCTACACGCCCAACTTGCCCAACGCATCCTGATTCTGGATGGCGCAATGGGAACGATGATCCAGTCCTACAAGCTTGAAGAGGCGGATTACCGCGGCACCCGTTTTGCTGATTTTGCGTATGACGTCAAGGGCAACAACGATCTGTTGTCTCTGACCCAACCGCAGATCATCAAGGCCATCCACGCTGACTATCTGGCGGCGGGCGCGGATATTCTGGAAACCAACACGTTTAACGCCACCGCGATTTCGATGGCGGACTACCACATGGAACATTTGGTGGCTGAGCTCAATCTGGCTGCTGCCAAACTGGCGCGCGAGGCAGCGGACGAAGCCACGGCATCCAATCCCGACAAGCCGCGCTTTGTGGCTGGCGTACTCGGCCCCACATCGCGCACCGCGACCATTTCACCCGAAGTGAACGACCCCGGCTTTCGCAATGTGACGTTCGATCAGTTGCGTGCAACTTATCTGGAAGCGATCGACGGCCTGGTCAAGGGCGGCGTTGACATCCTGATGGTCGAGACGATTTTTGACACGCTCAACGCCAAGGCCGCTTTGTTTGCCATTGACGAATACTTCGAACTCAACAACCTGCGACTGCCGGTCATGATCTCCGGCACGATTACCGATGCCTCTGGCCGCACGCTGTCGGGCCAAACCGGCGAAGCGTTCTGGAACTCGATGCGCCACGCGCGACCATTGTCGATAGGCCTGAATTGCGCGCTCGGACCCGATCTGCTGCGGCAATACATCGCTGAGCTTTCCACTAAAGCTGACACGCTGATCTCGGCTCACCCGAACGCCGGACTGCCCAACGCCTTCGGCGAATATGATATGGCAGGCCCCGAGATGGCCGGCCACATTGCTGAATGGGCGCGCGCGGGGCTGCTGAATATTGTCGGCGGCTGCTGTGGCAGTTCGCCCGCGCACATTGAAGCCATTGCGAAATCAGTCGAAGGCGTGGCGCCGCGCGTACCGCCCGTGTTGGAGCCCGCGATGCGTTTGTCCGGGCTGGAGCCATTCAACGTTACCAAGGACTCACTGTTCGTCAACGTTGGCGAGCGCACCAACGTCACCGGCTCCAAGGCCTTTGCCCGGCTGATTCTCAACGGCGACTACGACAAGGCGCTAGACGTCGCCCGCCAGCAGGTGGAAAACGGCGCGCAAATCATCGATATCAACATGGACGAGGGCATGCTCGACGCCGAGGCGGCGATGGTGCGTTTTCTGCTGCTGATTGCGTCCGAGCCTGATATCTCGCGTGTGCCGATCATGCTCGACTCGTCGAAATGGAGCGTGATCGAGGCCGGACTCAAGTGCATCCAGGGCAAAGGCATCGTCAACTCGATCTCGATGAAGGAAGGCGAGGCTGAGTTCATCGAGCGTGCCAAGCTGTGCCTGCGCTACGGCGCGGCGGTGGTCGTGATGGCCTTCGACGAAACCGGCCAGGCCGACACCTTCGCCCGCAAGACCGAAATCTGCGCCCGTGCCTACAAGCTCTTGACCGAAACGGTCGGTTTCCCGGCTGAGGACATCATCTTCGACCCGAACATTTTTGCGGTCGCCACCGGTATCGAGGAGCACGCCAACTACGCCGTCGACTTCATCGAGGCCACCCGCTGGATCCGCCAGAATCTGCCGCACGCGCATGTTTCCGGCGGCGTATCGAACGTCAGTTTCTCGTTCCGCGGCAATGACGCGGTGCGCGAGGCCATCCACACGGCCTTTCTCTACCATGCGGTCCAGGCTGGCATGAACATGGGCATCGTCAACGCCGGCCAGCTCGGTGTCTACGCCAATCTCGACCCCGAGTTGAAGGAACGCGTCGAAGACGTGCTGCTGAACCGCCGACCGACCTCTCAAAACGAGGACAGCCCGACCGAACGGCTGGTGAGTTTTGCCGAAAACGTCAAAGGCGGTGCAAAAGAACGCGTCGTCGACCTGGCCTGGCGCAACCGGTCGGTCAATGAACGGCTGAGCCACGCGCTGGTGCAGGGCATTACGGAATACATTGTCGAAGACACCGAAGCAGCCCGACTTGAATCTGTGCGCCCGCTGCACGTTATCGAAGGCCCGCTGATGGCAGGCATGAACGTGGTCGGCGACCTGTTCGGCGCCGGCAAGATGTTCCTGCCGCAGGTGGTGAAATCCGCCCGCGTGATGAAGCAGGCGGTGGCCCATTTGCTGCCATTCATCGAAGCCGACAAACAGGCCGGCGACGCACAAAGCGCCGGCAAGATCATCATGGCAACGGTCAAGGGTGACGTGCACGACATCGGCAAGAACATCGTCGGCGTGGTGCTGGGCTGTAACGGCTACGAGATCGTCGATCTCGGCGTGATGGTGCCGGCACAGAAAATTCTCGATGCCGCCAAAGAGCACAAGGCCGACATCATCGGCCTGTCGGGCCTGATCACGCCTTCACTGGAAGAAATGGCGCATGTCGCCAAGGAAATGCAACGCCAGGGCTTCACCATTCCGCTGCTGATTGGCGGTGCGACCACGTCGCTGGCGCACACTGCGGTCAAGATTGAGCCCAACTACGAACACCCGGTGGTGTACGTGAAAGACGCCTCGCGCGCGGTGGGCGTGTGTACCCAGTTGCTGTCGAACGACATGCGCGACGCGTTTGCCGCAGAAGTTCGCGCCGATTACGCCAAAACGCGTGAACGCCATCTCAAACACAAGTCCGACACCGTGCGCCTGAAACTGGCCGAGGCGCGAGCCCACAAGTTCGCTATCGACTGGTCACGCTACACACCACCGGTGCCCAGGCAACCCGGCGTCCACGTGCTGAAAGCCTTTGATCTGGCCAAGCTGGTGGAAGTCATCGACTGGACACCTTTCTTTGCCTCGTGGGAACTGCACGGAAAATACCCGAAGATACTCAAGGATGAAGTCATCGGCGTCGAGGCGACCAAGCTGTTCGCCGATGCGCAGACAATGCTGCAACAGATGATCGCGGAAAACTGGATCGAAGCGCGCGCGGTATTTGGCCTGTTCCCCGCCAACACCGTCAATGACGACGATATCGAGGTCTATACCGACGAATCACGCAGCCAGACGCTGATGACCTGGCACAACCTGCGCCAGCAGATGAAAAAGCCGCAAGGCCGTGCCAACCTGTGCATCGCCGACTTCGTCGCGCCCAAGGCCAGCGGACTGAAAGACTATCTGGGCGCATTTGTCGTCACCGCCGGCATCGGCGAAGACGAACGCGCCAAGGCCTTTGAAGCCGCGTACGACGACTACTCCGCCATCCTGTTCAAATCACTGTGCGACCGCCTCGCCGAAGCCTTTGCCGAACACCTGCATTTACGTGTGCGCAAGGAATTCTGGGGCTATGCCAATGAGGAAGCACTCGCTAACGATGAGCTGATCGGGGAGAAGTATCAGGGCATTCGCCCCGCGCCTGGCTACCCTGCCTGCCCCGAACACAGCGAAAAAGCCGCGTTATTCGAGGTGCTCGACGCCACGGCTGCGATTGGTGTTGAACTCACCGAGAACTTCGCCATGTGGCCGGGCGCCGCAGTGTCGGGCTTTTATCTATCGCACCCCGACAGCCAGTATTTTGCGGTGGCCAAGATCGAGCGCGATCAGGTCGAGGACTACGCGAAACGCAAGGGTTGGGACATGGCGACGGCGGAGCGGTGGCTGGCGCCGAACCTGGCGTACCAGCCTTAAGCCAGACCAACAGGCCAGTCTATCAATTAGCTATCAATCAATATCAAATTGATAGCTATTCGCCTGTCGCCCTACTATCATTGAACTATCAATCAATATCAAATTGATAGTTCAATGAAAATCCCGCTCTCACCACCCCCTCTGAATGACCTTATTCAGGAGGCAAGTGCTGACACCCTACCTCAACTGGCCCAACTCCGGCTGGGCGCCTTGGCACATGGCCAGTATCTGCACTGGGATGATTTGCGCCATCGAACCCCACCGGCAGGCCTCAATCACAAAACTTGGTGGCTGGCGCTCAGCCTTGCACGCAGCGTTAACGCACACACCCTGCCCTTTCATGACAAACAAGGGAAAGGCTTTATCTACACACTACCCGAGCCCCTGCTCAAAAACCTGCATGAAATTGACCGTAGCGCGGGCCTGGTCCCGGGCGGAGAGGACAACTCCGCACTTCGATCTGATCAAGCACGTTACTTGTTCAGTAGCCTGATTGAGGAAGCGATTACTTCCAGCCAACTTGAGGGTGCCTCCACAACTCGGCGTGTTGCCGAGGCCATGTTGCGCGAAGGACGCAAGCCCAGTTCGCTGAGCGAGCGAATGATTTTCAACAATTTCGAGGCCATGCGCCGGATACGTGAAATCTGCGGCGAGGCGCTCACCCCGGAACGGGTCATCGAACTGCAAAGAGTGCTGACTCAAGACACGCTGGAGTACCCGGAAGATTGCGGCCGGTTGCGCATACGTGACGATATAGAAGTCGTCGCGCCGAATAATGAGAGACTCGTCCTGCATCGCCCTCCCCATCACGGAGAACTGCCACAGCGCCTGCAGGCACTGTGCGATTTTGCCAACACAGCTGTTTCGGATGATACATTCATCCACCCGATCGTACGGGCGATCCTGCTGCATTTCATGGTGGGGTACGACCACCCATTCGCCGACGGAAATGGCAGGACGGGTCGTGCACTGTTCTATTGGTATATGGCTAGGCAGGGATATTGGCTCATCGAGTACCTATCAATCTCGCGCATCCTTCGAAAGGCCCCAGCACAATACGCTCGCGCCTATTTGCTGACCGAAACCGATTCTGGAGATACAACCTATTTTCTGTTGCATCAGACAGAGGTCATACTCAACGGACTGTCTGCCCTACATCTTTACCTGCAGCACAAGCAACAGGAGCAGGCACAGTTGCAGTCAAAACTCAGGGTATTGCAAACGCGCGACAAACAACTGAATCACCGCCAAGCAGCGTTAATCGCCCACGCGCTCAAACGCCCGGACGAGTATTTCACCATCGAAAGCCACCAGCGCTCGCACCAAGTCGCTTATGCAACCGCAAGAGCGGACTTGCTCGCGCTGGCCGACCAAGGCCTGCTTGTTGAAACCAGCCATGGTGGTCGGAAGAAAGTTTTCTATCCGGCCGAAAATCTTCGGGACCGCTTGGGAAGTGCAGTGCCTCACCAGCCCTGATCCAACATCTTCTCCAGCCAAAACAATCCAACCACCGTCTTGGTTTCGCAAATTTTGCCGGTGCGCACCCAATCCATCGCCTCACCAAACGGCACCCGCAGGATTTCCAGAAACTCGTCCGGATCGCGGCCGTGGTTGCCTGCCGTCAACCCACGTGCCAGGAAAAACGCCAGGCGCTCGTCCGAGTAGCCGATGCAGGGATAAATCGTCGTAACTTCGCGCCACTCGGATGCCCTGTAGCCGGTTTCCTCTTCGAGTTCGCGTTTGGCACAGGTCAAATCAGCTTCGCCGGGGTCGATTTTGCCGGCGGGCAGTTCGATGAAATCGCGGTGCAGCGGGTAGCGATGCTGACGTTCCAGTAGCAGGTCGCCGTTGTCGAATACGGGGATGATGACGACGGCGCCGGGGTGCACGATATATTCGCGGCTCGATTCGCCGCCATCGGGCAGGCGCACGCGGTCGCGCTTGACGTGCATGAGCCGGCCTTTGAAGACGGTTTCGCTGTCGAGTTCGGTTTCGATGAGGTTGGGAGAAGAAGGCTCGTTTTTCATGCTTCATATGATAGCGAGCGCGCCCGAATCGCAGGCAAAAAAATGCCGGGTTCTTGCGAACCCGGCAGAAAGAGGAGTCATGCCCCTCATTGCGGAGAACTTCCTTGCTTGCGGCGGAAACTGCAAGCGAGGCCATCCTAAGGGGGCTATCAAAATCTGGCTATACAACTTTAGTTGTAGGCGGACTGTATCTTATTGATTAAATTGATTTTATTTTTTCACGAAGCGCCGAATATTGGCGTCGGCTGACGATTAAACGCTCTTCCAGGCCGTCCAGCCGCAAAAAATGTCCTTCTTCCTCTCCAGGTAGTTTGCCCATTTCACGAATTCGGGCACGCGCCACCAGGCAGTTTCGATGAATGCGTATAAACGCTTCGTCAAATTCGGTTTCCAGCCGGGTCAGCGATTCCTCGATGAGGAATTCCCGCTCGGGTGTGCGTACGGTCACATATTTGAGTTCAGCCTTGAGATAGAGGATATCGTCCATCGGTATCAGGACGATGCGCCCTCGTTCGTTAACTGACAAATGGGTGCGCGCCTTGGGCTGGGCTTCGCGTAATCGATCAAGCGTGGTGGCATTCAGGCTGTGCGCACGCGTGAGTGCACGCACCAAACGGTCGGCCCGAACCGGCTTGAGCAGATAGTCGACGGCATTGAGATCAAACGCCTGACAGGCATAGGCATCGTAAGCCGTGCTGAAGATGATGGCAGGCGGAACGTCGAGCCGATTGAGGTGGAATGCGCATTCCAGCCCGTCCATCCCCGGCATGCGGATATCCAGCAGCACAACATCCACCACGTGTTGTTGAACCTGCTGGATCGCATCCTGGCCATGGGTCGCTTCACCCACAATTTCGACGGCGAGTTGTTCCGCGCAGTCCGCCAGCACTTCGCGCAGGCGGCGACGCGCGGGCGCCTCGTCATCGACGATGAGCAGGCGCAGGGGCGGGTTGGGTGCGTTCACGGGTATAGGGGATGACAATATGCACTTGATAAACGGCGCCCAGCGGCTCCAACTTGAGTTGGGCGTCGAGATCAAAATGCAACAACAAGCGCTCACGGATGTTGGCCAGCGCAATACGGTTGCCTTTGTGATGGCTCACCTCAGTGGCAATCGGGTTGCGCACCAGGATGTGAACCTTGTCTGCACTCAGGTAGATATTGAGGCTGATCTCGCCGCCTTCCGGCTGCGGCTCGATGCCGTGATACACCGCGTTTTCAACCAGCGGCTGGATCACCAGCGGGGGAATCAGGGCATCTGCCGGCATTTTCTTGATATGCCAATCGACCTGGAGGCGGTCACCCAGGCGCAGTTGTTCCAGTTCGAGGTAGGCCCGGGTGAGCGCGACCTCGTCTTCCAGCGGGGCCAACTGGTTGGCATTACCCATGAGCGAACGAAACAGATCGGCCATGTTTTCCAGGGCATGCTCGGCGCGACGCGGATCACTGCGCACCAAAGACAACACGGCGTTCAGACTGTTAAACAGAAAATGAGGGCGGATCCGCGCCTGCAAAGCCTGTAGGCGCGCTTCGGTAATCGCGGGTGACAGTGCGCGGGAACGCAGGTTGAAGTAGGACAGCAAGCCCACCCCCATCATCCATGCAAAAACCGCCACCCCCGTGAGTGAAACCAGTCCGATTTCACCCAGCAGCGGGTGCAACCATAAGGTGGCCAGAACCGGAGTCGCCACGCCCAGGCCCAATGTCAGGCTGACGCCCCAACGATAGGACTGGCTGCGCAGCCAGCGACTGGCCGCACATAAACCCATCAGGGTCAGCAGCAAGGCTGGCTGTGCCAAAGCGGACAATTCTATGAAGTCGGCCCAGAAGGCCACGGCATCCGGTGCGCGCGCAATCGCGCCCGCAGCCAGCGCGGCTTCCACCGTCAACGCAATACGCAGCGCCACCCCCAGATGACAGAAGTTCGGTAATTCGACCTGCCGGTTGTTATGATTCTTTCTTTTCATCCCCACCTTTGCCCCATGAGCACGCCATCGACACCTTCGGACGGCACATCCGCCGCTTGGTCCGGCCGGTTTTCCGAGCCGGTTTCAGAAATCGTCAAACGCTACACCGCGTCCATTCCTTTCGATTATCGGCTCGCCGAGTTCGATATTCAGGGTTCGCTGGCACACGCTGCCATGTTGCACCACGTCGGCGTCCTCTCCAAGGAAGACCTCACCGCGATACAGGGCGGCATGGCCGAGCTGCTGACTGAAATCCGCGCGGGCCAAATCGTCTGGTCGCTCGATAAAGAAGACATCCATCTCAACATCGAAGCCGCGCTGACTGCCAAAATCGGTGACGCCGGCAAGCGCTTGCATACCGGCCGTTCACGCAACGATCAGGTGGCGACCGACATTCGGCTGTATCTGCGCGACGCCATCGACCGCATCCTGGCTGGCCTTAAAGCCTGCCAGACTTCACTCGTCGACCTGGCCGAACAGCATACCGATACCGTCATGCCTGGCTTCACCCACCTGCAAGTGGCGCAGCCGGTGACCTTTGGCCACCACCTGATGGCCTACTACGAAATGCTGGCGCGCGACGTCGAGCGCATGGCCGACTGCCGCAACCGCGTCAATCGGCTGCCGCTGGGCGCTGCTGCATTGGCGGGCACCAGCTTTCCGATCGATCGCGCCTTTGTCGCGCGCGAACTGGGCTTTGATGGCATTTGCGAAAACTCGCTCGATGCCGTTTCCGACCGTGATTTCGCCATCGAATTTACCGCTGCTGCCGCGATTCTAATGATGCATCTGTCGCGTCTGTCAGAAGAATTGATCCTGTGGATGAGTCCGCGCGTGGGCTTCATCGACCTGGCCGATCGTTTTTGCACCGGCTCGTCCATCATGCCGCAGAAGAAAAATCCCGACGTGCCTGAACTGGTGCGTGGCAAAACCGGGCGGGTCAACGGCCATCTGGTCGCCCTGCTCACGTTGATGAAAGGCCAGCCGCTGGCCTACAACAAAGACAATCAGGAAGACAAGGAACCGCTGTTCGACACCGTCGACACGCTGAATGACACGCTGGCCATCTACGCCGACATGATGCGCGGCGTGACCGTCAAGCCCGAAGCCATGCGCGCTGCCGTCATGCAGGGCTTCGCCACGGCCACCGATCTGGCCGATTATCTGGTGAAGAAAGGCGTGCCTTTCCGCGATGCCCATGAAGTCGTGGCACGTGCCGTACGCACGGCCGACACCAGCGGACGCGATCTGGCCGATCTGACGTTGAGCGAATTGCAGGCGTTCAGCCCACTCATTGCAGAAGATGTATATGGCGTACTGACGCTGGAAGGTTCGCTCGCTGCCCGCGACCATCTGGGCGGCACGGCACCGGCGCAGGTTCGCGCGGCTATTGAGCGCGCCCGGAAACGCATGCAATCCTGATTCAAGCGGCGTCTGTCCGGATGATCGGCGTGTGCGCGCGACAAATACGCCGCACGTCCGGGCTGGATAGCTTTTCCTGCATCAAACCGCAAAAGTAGCTGCGCGGTCCCAAGCGCTGATTGTGCTGGCAGGTCGCGCACACGCCAAACGTCCGCTTGCCACTTTGCACCTGCACCTGCGCCAACACTTGTCTCAAAACCAGCAAGGCCGACGTAACCCTGGCCGGACTCGCGGTCTGCACAATATCGCGCCACGCCCCCCCCGCGCTGAGTGTCTTCAGCAAATTAGCGCCGCCTTCCGTCAGGATCAGGCGCACCACCCGGCCATCGCGCGGATCGGTATAACGCGATACCAGCCTGCGTCGCGCCAAAACCAATACCGTTTGCGACACCGTGCCCTTGGTCAGCCCCAGATATTCGGTCAATGCTTGCGGGGTATTGCTGAAGCGATTGGCCTGATTCAGATAAAACAACACCTGTAGATGAACCGGTTGCAGGCCTTGTGCGGCACCCGCCTGACGTAGATCGGCCCGGGTCAGCAGCGACAGCCGCTCGACCAGATCAAATAGGGTAAGCGCCTGGCTTTTCAAATCGGTTCAGAAGTGGATCGTTCCGCCGCCCTGCAGGGCAACCAGCTCAACCAGTTTGGCATACAGGGCTTCGCCACTCTTGGTGTCGACCCAGCCCCCTTCCACCGGCATGAAGTGAAATCCGCCCGAGCGGGCCGCCACCCAAAGCTCGCGCGCCACACCGTGGCGGTTAATGATGATTTTGCTGCCATCATCGAACTCAACCTCGAGGATGCCGTCTGCCGGCGTCTCGAAATCCAGATCGGCGGCTTCCACCGCTTGTTCAATATGCGCCAGCGTGGCGTCAGCGGCCTGATTGAAATCGGCCTCGTTCATCTCAATTCTTGTCATAAACCTCGAAATCCTGGTTGGTTGCACCCGACGGTGCGTTTGGTTGTGTGTCTGCCACGAAGCAACGACCGCCTACCGGGATAGGCAAGCAGGCGCGCGACCAGACGTACCCTGAAGCATATACATGCCAGCGGGTGCGTCGCGATCTCATCCAACGGGCAAGCTTGATCGAAGGTAGACCATTCAGTATTCATACAGCGATCATTCAGGTTATGAGCCGCCAACCACGGTTTTTAGGATCATGTCCCGTGCTAACATTTCGCGCATGAAATTACGCATCCTCACTATCGTGTCCCTGCTGCTATGCGGGCTGAGTTTGACAGCCTGCGGCTCCAAGGGTGACCTGTATCTTCCCGAAAATCCTGCTACACCGCAACGGACTGCCAAGTGAACACCCTGAACCGACTGAATGGCCACCTCCATCTGGAGGGCGTGTCACTGGAAACGCTTGCCGAACAATACGGCACACCGCTCTATGTTTATTCCAGACAAGCGCTGGAAGAAGCCTATCAAGCTTATACCCAGGCATTTGCCGCCACCCCGCACCTCATCTGCTACGCAGTCAAAGCCAACTCCAGCCTGGCCATTCTCAACCAGTTTGCCAAACTCGGCTGCGGGTTCGACATCGTCTCCGGCGGCGAACTGGCCCGTGTATTGGCCGCGGGCGGCGACGCTGGCAAGGTGGTTTTTTCCGGTGTCGGAAAAACCGCGGACGAAATGCGCGCCGCACTCACAGCCGGCATACTCTGTTTTAACGTCGAATCGGCCAGTGAACTGTATCGCTTGAATCGTGTTGCGGGTGAAATGGGTCGAATCGCGCCCGTTTCATTTCGCGTCAATCCCGATGTCGACCCCAAAACCCATCCTTATATCTCCACCGGCCTGAAGGAAAACAAATTCGGCGTACCCATCGCCGACGCGCCCGCGCTATATCGTCTGGCTGCCAGCCAGCCTAATCTGAAAATCACCGGCGTCGACTGCCACATCGGTTCCCAGCTCACTGACCTGTCGCCTCTGGTGGATGCGGCCGATCGTGTGCTGGCGCTAGTCGACGCGCTGGCACAAGAAGGCATCACGCTGCACCACATCGATCTGGGTGGAGGAGTTGGCATTCGTTATAACGACGAATCACCACCCGATCTTGAATCCTATGGACATGCTCTGGCGGCCCGCTTTGCCGGCCGACCTGAAAAACTGCTCCTCGAGCCGGGCCGCTCACTCGTCGGAAACGCAGGGCTGCTGCTGACTCGCGTCGAGTATCTGAAGCCGGGTGAAAACAAAAACTTCGCTATCGTTGACGCCGCCATGAATGATTTGATGCGCCCAGCACTTTATGAGGCGTATCACGAGATCATCAGTGTCGAGAGCAAAACTGGCGCGCCTCAACGCTACGATGTTGTCGGCCCGATCTGCGAAACCGGCGATTTCATTGGCTTTGCAAGGGATCTCGTCATAGAGGAAAACGACTTGTTGGCCATCCTTTCTACGGGTGCCTACGGCATGAGCATGGCATCCAACTACAACTCCCGCCCACGAGCCGCAGAAATACTCATCGACAAAAAAGAAATTTACCTCATTCGCGAACGTGAAACTCAAGCGACCATGATGGCTGGGGAGCGGCTTATTTATTGATGATTATTAATATTGGCTATTTGGCCAGTTACGCAAAATTTAGTGTCGCATCAATACATTTTGTTTGACTGCGACATTTTTTTTTACGTTTTTTCACGCAGACTTGACTAATCATTGAACCCTCGACAAAAGCAACTAGAATGAGGCTCACCAAGCGGAGCCTCGGTATCGCCCGTTTTAAGCGGGTTACAGGCAGGATGTTCTCCTGCCGATACCACGCTTTGGAAGTGCAAATTCTGACTGCACGTGGCTTTAAGCTGTAGTGATAAGTGAATGTGTTCAACTTCTAAGGAGTGTTAAATGGCAACAGCAAAGAAACCCGCGGCTAAAAAGGCGCCCGCCGCCAAGAAGCCCGTAGCCAAAAAAGCAGCACCGGCCAAAAAACCGGCCGTCAAGAAAGCAGTCGCTAAAAAGCCCGCAGCCAAAAAGGCCGTAGCCAAAAAGCCTGCTGTTAAAAAAGCAGCCGCTAAAAAGCCTGTAGCCAAAAAGGCCGTAGCCAAGAAGCCTGCTGTTAAAAAAGCAGCCGCTAAAAAGCCCGTAGCCAAAAAGGCCGTAGCCAAGAAGCCTGCTGTTAAAAAAGCAGCCGTTAAGAAACCCGCCGCTAAAAAAGCAGCTCCGGCTAAAAAGGCAGCTCCTGCCAAAAAGCCAGCTGCAAAAAAGCCTGCTGCAAAGAAAGCGGCTCCTGCCGCCAAACCTGCGCAAGCTGCGGCACCGGCACCTGCACCTGCAATGCCGGTCATCAAGCCTTTCGGGCTATAACAGGTCGGGCACTGCCCAATCTGAGACGGGGGCTTGTCCCCCGTTTTTTATTGCTTGCGATTTGGATTAGACACAAAACGCCAGCGCGCCGGCGTTTCCCGAATACTGCCGGGAATCGGGGAACACTAGCGGAACCATGGATGCTGAATCAATCCTGTGGACGCCGATGGTCCGGCCTCTCCTGCCAACATTGATTCAGGCCTGTGCGGGCGCAAGTCGACCGCGCACAGCTTGCAACAGCGCCACCCCCCACGGCAAACGCATGAGCAATAACAAGGTAAGCACTGCGCCATAGATCAGCGGCTCAGTCAGGTCTTTCTTCACCAGCCAGAGATAATGGACCACGCCTAAAATGGCAATGGCGTAAACCAGACGATGCAATTGCTGCCAACGCCGCCCCAAACGACGCATCATGGCGTGGGTCGAGGTGGCCGCAAGCGGAATCAACAATACAAACGCAGCAAAGCCAACCGTAATGAAGGGGCGTTTGATAATGTCGCGCGCGATTGCCGCAGGGTCAAAGAACTGGTCGAGCCAGATATAGGTTGTGAAGTGCAGGCAAACATAAAAAAAGGTGAACAGGCCCAGCATGCGCCGAAAGCGAATCCATCCTGCATAACCCGTCAGGCGGCGCAACGGCGTAACCGTGAGCGTCGTCAGCAGACCAACCAGGGTCCAGGTGCCGGTCGAGCGGGTAATAAACTCGATCGGGTTGGCGCTGAGGTCATCGTTCAAGCCCAGGACAATCAGCCTCGCAAGCGGCAGCAAACACACAATGAACAACCAGAATTTGGGTTGGCGAAACAAAGCGGGCATCAGAAGTACTTTTTCAGGTCCATGCCGCGATACATCTGCGCGACCTGATCACCATAGCCGTTGAACATCAGGGTGTCCCGCTTGAAGAACTCGCCAATGCGACGCTCCCGGGACTGACTCCAGCGCGGGTGGTCCACCTCGGGATTCACATTGGAATAGAAACCATATTCATTCGGCGTGGCTTTCATCCAGGCGGTGAGCGGCTGTTTCTCGACGAAACGGATCTTGACGATGGATTTGGCACTCTTGAAACCGTATTTCCACGGTACCACCAGTCGAATCGGTGCACCGTTCTGGTTGGGTAGCACTTCGCCATACAGGCCGACTGCCATCAGCGTCAGTGGATTCATGGCCTCATCCATCCGCAAGCCCTCGACATACGGCCAGTCAAGCACGCGCGAACGTTGCCCCGGCATTTGCCGCGAGTCGTGCAGGGTCACGAACTCGACGTATTTGGCATTCCCGGTCGGGTTGGCCCGGCGAATGATCTCCTGCAGCGGGAACCCCACCCAGGGAATCACCATCGACCAGCCTTCCACGCAACGCAGTCGATATACGCGCTCTTCCAGCGGCGCAAGCTTCAGCAGATTATCGATATCATATTCGCCGGGCTTAGCCACTTCGCCTTCTATCTTGACGGTCCAGGGGCGCGTTTTGAAGCGCCCGGCATGGTCGGCAGGATCGCTCTTGCCGGTACCAAATTCATAGAAGTTGTTGTACGTGGTCACCGCCTTGTACGGCGTTTGATCCTCTTTCAGCTTGTAGACACTGTCACGGATGCCCGCCAGCTTGATGCCGGCGTGCGCGTTGGGCGCAACGCCCAGTACCGCGCCTGCTGCCAGCACACCCATGCCCTGCATGAAGCGGCGGCGCTCCCGGTAAATGTCCAGTGGGGTGATCTCGGATGAGGGGATGTCATGGGGAGTGCGAATCAGCATGTCGAAGTCCAATCTATCAATATTAGTTAGCTATCCAATCGGTCGAAGTCAACGCTCGATCCTTACAAGATAACTATTGAGTCGACCCGGGACTGTGGTTTTTGTTTCACTCCGGACCTGCTAAGGTGCGGATCGATCCTACCTCTCTGTTCTTTTTGCGGAATTTGCCATGCGCGCCTTGCTTGTCCTGTTGTTCGTTCCTCTGCTCGCCTTTGCCCAGGCTGGCGGGCCGCCTTTTATTCCGGTCAACATGATGAAGGTGAGCGAGTCGCCCGTCACCAACACAATCGACGTTGTGGGTGCATTGATTGCCGAGGACAGTGTGGTGTTGCGACCGGAAATCGATGGTCGAATCGACAAACTGCTGTTCAAGGAAGGCCAGCCGGTCAAGAAAGGGGCGGTCCTGGTGGTGCTCAATTCAGCTGAACAGCGCGCACGGTTGGCTGCGGCCCAGGCTGATCTGGGTCTGGCAGAAAGTCGTTACAAGCGCAGTGAAGAGCTGGTTGCGAAGAACTTCATTTCCCGCCAGGCGCTCGACGAGGCACGCGCCAATCTGGATATTCTGCGCGCACGTCGCCAGCAGGAGCAGGTCGCGCTCGATAAAACCGTCATTCGTGCGCCGTTTAGCGGCGTGGTCGGGCTGCGCCAAGTCAGCCCCGGTGCCTATGTCAGCAAGGGCAGCGATATGGTGCGACTGGACGCGCTGGGCAACTTGAAGCTGGAAGTGCCCGTGCCCGAGACCTATCTGCCGCTGGTGCGCATCGGCCTGCCGATCACGCTAAGCATCGACGCGCTGCCCGGCCAGACTTTCAGCGGCACCGTCCACGCCATCGATCCGGTGGTCGATCCGGTCAGCCGCAACGTACGGGTGCGCGCGCGTATTGCCAACCCCAAAGGGCAACTCAAGCCCGGCATGTTCGCCCGCGCTACCGCCGACCTCGGTGGCAAGACGAGCGCCATTCTGTTACCCGAGCAGGTGGTCGTGCCGAAATCCGATGGCAGTTATGTGTTTCTCGCGGTCGACGGCAAAGCCGAACTGCGTAAGGTGACATTGGGCAAGCGCGAACCGGGACGCGTGGAAATTGTCTCGGGCGTTAAAGTCGGTGACACCGTCGTGCTCGACGGCCAGATCAAGCTGCGCCCCGGTGTGCCCGTGGTCACGCTGGAGCAGGCGGCACAGATGATGAAGAACAAGCAGGCAGACAAGCCGCGTTGAACCCAATACTCCGTTAACACCGAACCATGATTCTTTCCGATATCTCCATCCGCCGTCCGGTGCTCGCCACCGTGATGAGCCTGCTCATCATCCTGATCGGCCTGATTGCTTTCGACCGTTTGCCGGTTCGCGAATATCCCAACATTGATGCCCCGGTGGTGTCGGTGCGCACGGTCTACCCCGGCGCCTCGGCCGAGGTGATGGAAAGCCAGATCACCAAGCCGCTGGAAGATTCGCTCTCCGGCATCGAAGGTATCCGTACGATCAAATCGGTGAGCCGCGAAGAGGTCAGCCAGATCACGGTTGAGTTCATCCAGTCGCGCGACCCGGAAGCGGCCGCCAACGACACGCGCGACCGCGTGGCGCGTGTGCGCGGTGCGCTACCCGATGAAGCGCAAGACCCTGTGGTGGCCAAGATCGAAGCCGACGCCCAGGCCATTATCTGGTTGGCATTTTCCAGTGATCGCCAGTCGCCGCTGGAAATTACCGACTACGCTGACCGCGTGGTGGCCGACCAGCTAAAAACGCTGCCCGGCGTGGCATCGGTCATCATCGGCGGTGGCCGCCGCTACGCCATGCGACTGTGGCTCGATCCCAGCCGTATGGCCGCGCTCGGCATCACGGTGCAAGACGTGGAAGCCGCGCTCAGAAGCCAAAACACCGAACTGCCTTCAGGTCGGATCGAGAGCCAGATGCGCGAGTTTTCCGTGCTGGCCAAGACCGATTTGCGCACGCCGGATGAGTTCGAGCGCGTCGTCATCCGTGACAGCGGCGGCACGCTGGTCCGCCTGCAAGATGTGGGTCGCGCCGAAATCGGCGCCGAAGACGCGCGCAACATTGTGCGCGTCAACGGCCGCGCGGCGGTGGGTCTTGGCATCGTCAAACAGTCGACCGCCAACACACTGGAAGTCGCCCGCGCAATCAAGGCTGAAGTGCCTCGCTTGCAATCGGCGCTGCCGGAAGGCATGCAGCTCAAGGTGGCATTCGACAGCTCGATCTTCATCGAAAAATCGATCGATGCGGTCTACACCACCATGATCGAGGCCATGGTACTGGTGGTCGGTGTCATCTTTTTGTTCCTGCGCAACTGGCGCGCCACGCTAATCCCTTTCGTCACCATTCCGGTGTCGCTGATCGGTGCGTTCATCTTCCTCTACGCCATGGGTTTCACCATTAACGTGCTGACCCTGCTCGGGTTGGTGTTGGCGATTGGTCTGGTGGTCGACGATGCCATCGTCATGCTGGAAAACATCTACCGCCATATCGAGGAAGGCATGCCACCTTACGAGGCCGCATTGAAAGGGTCTCAGGAGATTGGCTTCGCGGTGCTGGCGATGACACTCACCCTGGCTGCCGTGTTTGCGCCGCTGGCATTTGCTGAAGGCAATACCGGCAAGCTGTTCACCGAATTTGCACTGACGGTGGCAGGCGCGGTGCTGGTATCCGGCTTTGTCGCACTCACCCTGACACCGATGATGGCGAGCCGCATCCTGCGCCACGAAACGCGTCACGGCGCGCTGTACAATTTTGGCGAGCGCGTGCTGACAGGGCTGAACAACGCCTATACGCGTGGCGTGACGCGAGTGCTCAGACATCCATGGATCGTCACGCTGGTCTTCGTGGTGGTCGCGGCCGCCGCATTCGGCTTGTTGAAATCACTCAAGTCGGAACTGGCGCCAACTGAAGACCGCGGCTTCTTCATCGGCGTCATGATCGCGCCCGAAGGCGCCACCTTGCAGTACACCGACCAGTACGCGCGTCAGCTTGAAGGCATCTATCAAAGCGTGCCCGAAGTGAATACCGCCTTTATGGTGGTCGCGCCGGGTCTGGAACGGCCGAACCCAGTCAACAGTGCGCTGTCTTTTGTCATGCTGAAGCCGTGGGAGGAACGCACCCGCAGCCAGATGGCCATCACCGAAAGTCTCGGACCGAGGATGTTCATGGGTATGCCCGGCGTCCTCGCGTTCCCGATCAACCCGCCCTCGCTGGGGCAGAGTTTTCGCAATCCGCCGCTGCAGTTCGTGGTGCAGGCGCCGAGCTACGCCGAGCTGGACAAGGCTGTTGACGCCTTGATGGCCAAGGTTCGCGAGTATCCCGGGCTGTCCAACCCCGACAGCGACCTCAAACTCAACAAGCCGCAACTCAGGGTCGACGTCAATCGCGACAAGGCGGCGCAAATGGGCGTAGGCATCGACACCATCGGCCGCACGCTGGAAACCCTGCTGGGAGGACGCGATGTCACCCGCTTCAAACAAGCGGGCGAACAATATGACGTGATCGTTCAGCTCGATCCCGCCGCCCGTGCCACGCCGCAGGACCTGACCGCACTGTATGTGCGCGGACGGGACGGCAGCCTCACCCGGTTGTCCAATCTGGTGACGGTGACAGAAACCGTCGCACCGAAAGAGCTCAACCACTACGACCGCCAGCGCGCGGCGATCATTTCGGCCAACATCGCGCCCGGTTACACGCTGAGTGATGCGCTGACCTTTATGGACCAGGCCGCCAAGGACACACTGCCAAAAAATGCCCGCACCACGCTGGCGGGTCTGTCGCGCGAGTTTGGCGAGTCCGGGCAAACGCTGGCGATTACCTTCATGCTGGCACTGGTCGTGATTTATCTGGTGCTGGCGGCGCAGTTCGAAAGCTTCATCTCGCCCTTCATCATCATGCTCACCGTGCCGTTGGCAGCCACCGGCGCACTGCTGGCGCTCAAGCTCACCGGCGCCACACTGAACGTCTACAGCCAGATCGGGCTGGTGATGCTGGTGGGCCTGATCACCAAGCACGGCATTCTGATTGTGGAGTTCGCCAACCAACTGCACGCGCACGGCAAGAACAAGGTCGAAGCCGTGATCGAGGCCGCCAGCTTGCGCCTGCGTCCAATACTGATGACCACCGCCGCGATGGTGCTTGGGGCCGTGCCATTGGCATTTGCCAGCGGCGCCGGTGCCGAATCGCGCTCGCCCATCGGCTGGGTCATCGTCGGAGGTCTGCTGCTCGGCACCGTCTTGACCCTGTTCGTGATTCCAGTTGCCTACACCTTGCTGACGCGCGACCGCAAACCCGTTACCAGCATCCCACCGGAACTCGCTTCCGCCCCCTGAAAAGTGATGAGCTGCTCCATCAACCTGACGAACCCTCGTCAGGTTGATGGATCGCGCCATACGCCCGCATGAAATAACCCTTTGTTTTATTGGTATTTTTTAATCCATGCAACATGACAGTCGGCTGGCACAGACTCTGCTGTTACAGAGTAGACACACTATTAAGGAGCCCGCGCCATGATCGAACTTGAACCCGGAAAAACCCTGGACATCAGCCTGAAAGAGGATGGCCAGGGACGTGACCGCGTGATCGTGGCGCTCAAGGCTGAAGGCTGTGAACTGCAACTGACGCCGCACCAGGCACGCGTACTGGCAACCGAACTCATCATGGCCGTGAACCGCGCCGAAGTCCGCAGCAATCTCAAGCACAGCCACAATATGGTACGCAGCGCACAACCTGCCGCGCAGAAGCAGGGACCGTTTACTCGGGGTTCTGCAAAGTTTATTTAAGGCCAGTCGGCTTCGACTGGACCAAAGGTAGGGGGCAGCCTGGCTGAACTACCTGATAATCAGCCTCCGCATTGTCGGAGGTCCGCCATCCGTGATAGGGTGGCTGTTAGGCGCGATGGACTCGTCCTCGCGCCTTTTTTATTTCATGCCCCCACGGCATTCCCTATCATTTCTCAGGAATCAGCATGGCCGTCATCGAACTCACCAAGGACAATTTCGAACCCACCATCCAGAACAGCGACATCGTGATCGTCGACTTCTGGGCTCCATGGTGTGGACCTTGTCGCGGATTTGCGCCCATTTATGAAGCCGCATCTGACAAGCACGCCAATATCGTCTTCACCAAGGTCAATACCGAAGTCGAGCAGGAACTGGCTGCGTCTTTCCAGATTCGTTCCATTCCCACGTTGATGGTGTTCCGCGAGCAGGTCATCCTGTACTCGGAATCGGGTTCGCTACCCGCCAGCGCACTGGATGCACTGATTGAACAGGTGATGGGGCTGGATATGGCGCAAGTCCATAAAGACATCGCCGAGCAACAGGCACAAGCAGCAGAACCGGGTCAGGCCTGAGCGTGGTTGTGGCCGCGTGAGCGGCTGACGACCCCGACCTGCGCTTTATGCTCGCTGTGTGCTTGCGGGTAGATGCTGCAGCAGTTGCCGCAACAGCGGCAAGGTGATGGGGCGCCGGGTTTCGAGGCTGAAACGGTCGAGCGCTTCCAGCACGCGCAGCAGGCTCTGCATGTCGCGCGCGGTATGGTTCAACAAATAATCTGTCACCTGGGCTTCCAGCCGGAACCCCAGGGTATCGGCATGCTGCGTCAGCGCCGCACGTTTCTCGGTATCGTTCAGACTCTGCAGCTGAAAGACCAGTCCCCATCCCAGTCGCGTCTGCAATTCCGGCATCACAGGCAATTCGGCTGGGGCGGCATTTCCAGCGGCCAGCCACAGTCCGCCTGCTTCACGAACCCGATTGAAGGCGGCAAAACCAGCCAGCTGCTGCGCGTCGTCCCACGTTTCCACCTGATCCGCGACGACGGCTGGCGCCGCAACCAATCCGCTCATGTCCACACTGAGTCCACGCGCCGTACAAGCGTTTGCCCACGCCGCCAGCACATAGCTTTTGCCGCTGCCGGGCTCGCCCCACACGTAGACCATGCGCTCGCTAGCCATGCCATCCAGCATGGCGTGAAGTTGCGCCATCAACTCAACATTGCGGCCCGCCACAAAACGGGCGAGATCGGGCTGAGCGGGCGGGCGGATATCAAGTAACAACTGCTGCATGGGGCGGAAGGATAAGGCAAAAATCACGGTCATGTGCCATAAAACCCGGGCGCCAGCAGGTGAAAGCCGGCGTCGCACCCGGCTATACTCGTGTTTTTCCACATAAAACTTTCCGTGACGTCGATGAGCCCTGCTTTCCCTGTTTCGGTCAAATCCGTGATCCAGCCGCCACCCATGGTGGAGGAAGTGTTATCCAACGATGAGCGCAACGCGCTTAAAACCCGCATCAAGGCGCTGATGAAGCAGCAGGATGCGGTGCTGGTTGCGCACTACTACACCTCCGCCGACCTGCAGGACCTGGCCGAGGAAACCGGCGGTTGTGTGTCGGACTCGCTCGAAATGGCGCGCTTCGGCCACGCCCACCCGGCGAAGACGCTAATCGTCGCCGGGGTCAAGTTCATGGGCGAAACCGCCAAAATCCTCAACCCGGAAAAGCGCGTGATCATGCCCGACCTCGGCGCAGATTGTTCGCTCGATCTGGCCTGCCCGGCCGACAAATTTTCCGCTTTGTGTGACGCGCATCCGGATCGGCTCTCTGTCGTCTACGCCAATACCAGCGCGGCGGTGAAGGCGCGTGCTGATTGGGTGGTGACCTCTGGCATCGCCGTCAAAATCGTCAAGCACTTGCACAAGCAAGGCCACAAACTGCTGTGGGCGCCAGACCGCCATCTGGGTGATTACGTTCAGCGCATCAGCGGCGCCGACATGCTGTTGTGGCAAGGCTCGTGTGTGGTGCACGAAGCCTTCAAGGCCGATGCGCTGAAAAAATTGCACGCTGAACATCCGCAAGCTGCTGTGCTGGTCCATCCCGAGTCACCTGAAGCCGTCATTGCGCTGGCTGACGTGGTCGGCTCAACCACGCAGCTGATCGACGCGGTGCGCACCTTGCCCAACCCCGAGTTCATCATTGCCACTGACAATGGCATCTTCCACAAGATGCGCGAAGTCGCGCCCGGCAAGATTTTGCTCGAAGCGCCCACTGCAGGTGAAGGTGCCACCTGCACCTCATGTGCGCATTGCCCGTGGATGGCGATGAACGGCCTGAACAAGCTCGCAGTAGTATTGGAAAATGGCGGCAACGAAATCCACATCGAGGAATCGATCCGCGCCCGCGCCCAGTTGTCGATCCAGAAAATGCTCGATTTCGCAACAGCTGAAAAAGCCGGACAGATCCAGCTCGGCGACTGAGGACGCCAATATGGCCGGAGCCAACCTGCTTGCCCTGATCGATGACATCGCCACCATGCTCGACGACGTGTCGGTGATGACCAAGATCGCCGCCAAAAAAACAGCCGGCGTACTGGGGGACGATCTCGCCCTCAATGCCCAACAGGTCACGGGCGTCAAGGCGGACCGGGAATTGCCGGTCGTGTGGGCGGTGGCCAAGGGATCATTCAAAAACAAGCTGATACTGGTGCCGGCTGCGCTGGCCATCAGCGCACTGGCGCCGTGGGCAATTACGCCTCTGCTGATGCTGGGCGGGGCTTATTTGTGTTTTGAAGGTTTCGAAAAGCTGGCGCACACATACCTGCACACCTCCGACGAAGACGAAGCCCGCCATGCCGAAATCAAACTGGCGCTGGCTGATCCAAACGTTGACCGGGTAGCGCTGGAGCGCAACAAGATCAAGGGCGCCGTGCGGACTGATTTCGTTTTATCGGCTGAAATCATCGTCATCACACTCGGCACCGTGGCGGTCGCCTCGTTTGCCGGCCAGGTGGCCGTACTGACGACCATCGCCGTGTTGATGACCATCGGCGTTTACGGCCTGGTGGCGGGCATTGTCAAACTCGACGACGCGGGGTTGTATCTCAGCCAGCAAGTCTCCAGCACCCTGCAAACCCTTGGACGCGGCATCCTCGCCGCCGCCCCCCTCATGATGAAGTCACTCTCGGTGATCGGCACCGCAGCGATGTTTCTCGTAGGCGGCGGCATTCTCGTACACGGTATGCCGGGCACACACCCAGTAGTCGAAGCGGCCATTCATATGGCCAGCCGTGTGCCCGCCATCGGCGGCATGCTCAGCGCCATCACGCCGCTGCTGCTGGATGGTTTGGCTGGTATTCTGGCCGGCGCGCTGGTCCTGACCAGCGTCACCTTCGGCAAGCGCCTGGTTTCAGCCCGATCGTAATTGCGCCAACTGGCGATCATGCCAGCCAGACAATCACGGCAGCGCACCAAACGGGCACCACGAACATGTTCTGCTGTGTGTCCCACACATGGCTCTGTGTGTTGAGAAGCACATCAGCGATGCATTGACTGAATCTGCAGGATGAGGCGATTTCAGGCAACTGGCCAGGTTGCATCCACCAGGCTTCCTGGCACAGCCCACGTCTTGCGGCCTTCAATCAACCAGGCCTACCGCCCGAATAGAGTGGGATGGCCTCGCGACTGGCACGTAAAATCAAACCACTGGATGGGCGTTATTTCTGGAATGGCTGGATCAACGTGCGCACTGTGTCATACGCGGAGTCTTCGATCACGGTGAAGCCGTCATAAGCCAGATCAAACGTCTCCAGGGTGGCGGTGCGTTCTGGCGACGTTTTTTTCAGGGCCAGCAGCGCATCGCGCAACTGGTTGCGTACTGCCACCGGCATGGCCGGATGCACGGCAAAAATATAGGACGGCAAGGGTGGCGTGCTGCCGATCACGACGATGCCTTTGCTTTTGAAGCCTTCGGCGACCGAATCCTTGAGGATGCCGCCATCAAAGTCGCCTGCCAGCACAGCCTTGGCAATGTTGTCGTAATGCTTGAGGAAAGCAAAACTCGAAAAATCCTGCATACCCAGTCCCATCGAGGCCACCGATGCGCGCTGCAACAGGGCTTTGGGGTCGCCAAAGGCAAAACGCTTGCCCTTGAGTTCGATGGGTGTGTTGATGCCGGACCCGGCCCTGACACCAATCACCAGCGAAAAATGTGGGCGCCCCTGTGCGGTCGGTGCAACCAGTGGAATCACGCCATATTTTTTGCGTGCCTCAATGTAGGCTACCGGGGTCAGGTAGGCGATCTGCGTCTGCCCGGTTCCCAGGTCTTCTACAGCCGAGCCCAGATTGGGCGAAGGCCGAAAGCGGATATTCAAATTGGTGCTCTGCGACAGGTAGTTGGTCAGCGCAGTCAAGCGCTTGATCATCTCGACCGGGATATCCATGGCAACAGAACCCATGGTGACCTCGACGCCTGAATCTTTTTGCACCGGGTTGGCCCAGGCCGGCTGCAATGCCACCCCGATCACGAGCAAGGCGGGGATGAGGTGTTTGAGTTTCATGATGATTCGATCTCCTGAGGAATATCGGTTGCGGAATACACGCTATAGCGATCTCGCCCGTTCCGCTTGGCTTGGTAAAGTGTCTTGTCGGCCGCGTAATACAGTGCCTGTGACGTTTTCATGCTGGCGTCGTATTGTGCGATGCCCACGCTGATCCGGACCGTGAGCTGAAACCCGTCGTAATCAAATGCATGTGTCCGCACGCTATCCATGAGCTTGTCTACAAAACTGATGGCATGCTCGGTGTTGGTGTGATACAGCACCACACCGAACTCATCTCCGCCCAACCGGGCCGGTTGGTCCGATTTCCGCACATGCAAGTGCAGCAAGGTTCCGATATCACGCAGCACCTGATCGCCTGCGCCATGGCCATGGCTGTCGTTGATCAACTTGAACCGGTCTATATCAAATAGCACCAGCGTGATTTCCTCGGCAAAGCGTTCGGACTGGTGGAACATCCGCGACAAGGCTTCGTCAAATTTGCGTCGATTGGGTAATTCGGTCAGCCAGTCCGTGGAAGCCATCGTATTCAGCATTTCAAGTGCCCGCTCAAGATCATCCGTACGCCCACCCAACTGACTGTTTTTCTCGCGCAGCTCCTGATTGGCCAGATCGATTTTGCCCTTCAACTTGTGGTGATAACTGGCCAGTGATTGGTTCAGGGCATTGAATACTGTAATCAATCGTCCGATTTCGTCCTGGCTTCGCACTTCCAGATCTCGCGCCACAAACGCACCGCCTTGGGCGACGGCATCTTCCATGACCCGCGTCACATATCGAATCGGCGAAACAATCCCACGTGCCGTCACAAAATAAACAATCAGAACCAGAATGGTGCCAAAAATCAGCTGTTCACCCAGAACCCGCCAATACAGCGCGCTCAATGCCCTTTCCAACGCATCCGTGGACACATCGACCGCCACACTGCCAATAGCCCGTCCATCGAACATGACCTGGGATTCAAACCGCTTGAAACTGCTTGCTTCCACTGTGGGGGTCTGGGTCATCACCCGTCCACTTTGGTTGCGTACAATCACACGGATCACATTGGCCTGCTGTGAAACGTTGCCTGCCAGAATTTCCAGGTTGCCATAGTCATAACCTGCAATCAGGGATGCCGCACCGGATGCCGTCGCATTGGCGACACTCTGGCCGGACTTGCCGATCAGGTCTCTCAGAGGCCCCCGTTCATTCTGGACCCGGACTATGCCAATAATGGCCGAGGTCACCAGCACGCCGGCTGCGACATAGCCCATGAGCTTGATGCTCAGTCCAACCTGCAAAATGATCTCCTGGAAATACTGTGTTGGGCAAAGACATTGCCATCGTAAGTTTATCGGCCTGACACCGGAAAACTGAAGCAGAAATCAGGTCTCCCCGGGATCACTTCCATCGCAATGGCTCACGCGCAACCCGCCCGGAATCTGGGTTTATCGCGTAAAATAGACCTTTTGCTGTGCCTAATGCCCATGACTGCCCGCCTCCGGGAAATTCCCTACAACTACACCTCGTTTTCCGACCGCGAAATCGTCATTCGCCTGTTGGGCGCCGACGCCTGGAACGTGCTCAACACGCTGCGCGGCGAACGCATAACCGGCCGGTCGGCGCGCATGCTGTTCGAGGTGTTGGGCGATATCTGGGTGGTTCGACGCAATCCCTACCTGGAAGACGATCTGCTCGACAACCCCAAGCGTCGGCAGATGCTGATCGACGCGTTGCGACATCGCTTGCACGAGATCGAAGTCAGGCGCCAGGGCAACGAACTGGTGGGGCAATTGCTCGACGCGACCTCGCGCGCTGTCCGCGAATTTGAAGCCTGGTTTGCTGACACCGCCAACCTGCGCACGCGCATCCTGCGCCGCCTGGGTGGCGTCACCCGGCGCGACAATATTTCATTCGATGGCCTGGCGCGGGTTTCGCATGTCACCGACGCCACCGATTGGCGGGTGGAATACCCCTTTGTGGTACTGACTCCGGACACCGAAGCCGAGATGGCCCGGCTGGTCGCCGGCCTGATCGAGTTAGGGCTCACTATCATTCCGCGTGGTGGTGGTACGGGCTACACCGGCGGCGCGGTGCCGCTCACCGATCAGGCCGCCGTCATCAACACTGAAAAACTCGACACCATAAGTACAGTGGAAATGCGCAGCCTGCCCGGCGTGGAGTTTGAGGTGCCCACCATCCAGTGCGGCGCGGGCGTTGTCACCAAGCGGGTGATGGAAGCCGCCGATGCCGCCGGACTGGTGTTTGCGGTTGACCCGACTTCAGCCGACGCCTCAACCATCGGCGGCAACGTGTCGATGAACGCGGGCGGCAAAAAGGCTGTGCTGTGGGGCACCGCGCTGGATAACCTGGTTTCATGGCGCATGGTGACGCCAGACGCCGACTGGATCGAAGTCAGCCGGATCAACCACAACCTCGGCAAGATCCACGACGTGCCTTCAGCCACGTTCGAAGTCCGGCGTTTTGCCGCGGATGGCACCACGCCCAAAGGCTCGCCCGAGATCCTGATCATTCCCGGCACCCGCTTCCGCAAGACTGGCCTCGGCAAGGACGTCACCGACAAATTCCTGGCGGGCCTGCCCGGCATCCAGAAAGAAGGGTGCGATGGCCTGATCACCTCGGCGCGCTTTATCCTGCATCGGATGCCTGCGCATGCCCGCACGGTGTGCCTGGAGTTTTTTGGCCACGCGTCCGAAGCCACCCCGGCCATCGTCGAAATCAAGAACTATTGCGATGGCCATGGCGATGTCCTGCTCGCCGGACTGGAGCACCTCGACGCGCGCTATGTGAAAGCCGTGGGGTACGCCACCAAAGCACCGCGCAGCACCCGCCCGAACATGGTGCTGCTGATCGACGTGGTATCGGATAACGAGGTTGCGGTGGGGGAAGCCGCGTCCAACATTGTGCGTATGGCCAATATCCGCGGCGGTGAAGGTTTTGTTGCCGTGTCCGCCGAAGCTCGCCGGATATTCTGGCTCGACCGTGCCCGCACTGCTGCCATCGCGGCTCACACCAACGCGTTCAAGATCAATGAGGACGTAGTGATCCCGCTACCACGGCTGGGCGACTACACCGACGGCATCGAACGCATCAACATCGAACTGTCGATCGCCAACAAGCTGAAACTGCTCGATGCGCTGACCGATTTTTTCAAGACAGAACGTTTACCGCTGCTGGAAAACGCCGACACTGTCGCCGACCCCGAGCAGGTGGAAGAAAAACGCCAGCGCGCATTGACGCTGATCGGAGCGACCAAAACCTTATGGCAAGGCTATGCGGACAATCTCGATGCGCCGCACGATAGTGGTTCGATATTTACCGCGCTGCGCGACAAGCACATCCGCGTGTCATGGAAGCGCGAAGTGCGCCGCGAACTCCACCAGCTGTTCATCGGCCGCGAATTCACCAAAGTGCTCGAAGCCTGCGACCGCATCCACAAGGACGTGTTGAAAGGCCGCGTGTTCGTGGCGCTGCACATGCATGCTGGCGATGGCAACGTGCATACCAACATCCCGGTCAACTCCGACAACTACACCATGCTGCAATCCGCCAATGCGGCGGTGGCTCGCATCATGAAACTTGCCACGGACCTTGGCGGAGTCATTTCCGGCGAGCATGGCATCGGCTTGACCAAATTGGCGTTTCTCGACCCCGCCTCAATAGCCACCTTTGCGGCCTACAAGCAAAAAGTCGACCCCGCGAACCATTTCAACAAAGGCAAGCTGCTACCCGGCGCCGATTTGCGTAACGCCTACACGCCTTCCTTTAGTCTGCTGGAAGCCGAGTCGATCATTCTCGAAGCCTCGGACACCGGCGCCATCGCCGACTCGATCAAGGACTGCATGCGTTGCGGTAAGTGCAAGCCCGTGTGCAACACGCACATTCCGCGTGCCAACCTGCTGTACTCGCCGCGCAACAAAATCCTCGCCACCTCGCTGCTGATCGAAGCATTTTTGTATGAAGAACAAACCCGGCGTGGCGTCTCGCTCAAGCATTTCGACGAATTCAGCGACGTGGCCGATCACTGCACGGTTTGCCACAAATGCAAGAATCCGTGCCCGGTCGACATCGACTTTGGTGATGTATCGATCGCCATGCGCAACATGCTGCGCAAACAAGGTAAAAAGAAGTTCAACCCCGGCACCTGGGCCTCGATGGCGTTTTTGAACGCCACCGATCCCACCACCATCAAGGCGCTGCGCAAGCCGCTGATCGAATGGGGCTACGCCAGCCAGCGGCTGGGGCATAACCTATTCAAGCGCCTGGGGTTGATACAGGCGCAAACCAAAAACCCGCCCGCTTCGCTGGGTAAACCCAAAATGGTGGCGCAGGTCATCCACCTGGTTAACAAACCGATGCCGGGCGGGCTACCGAAAAAGACCTCACGCGCGTTGCTGGGTCTGGAAGACGCCTCGATCGTGCCAGTGTTGCGCGACCCGGCCAAGCTGACCGATGACAGCGATGCCGTGTTCTATTTTCCCGGCTGCGGCTCGGAACGGTTGTTCTCGCAAGTGGGACTCGCCACGCAAGCCATGCTGTACGACCTGGGCACGCAAACTGTATTGCCGCCCGGCTATCTGTGTTGTGGATACCCGCAAACCGCAGGCGGCCAGGCCGACAAGGGCGACGCCATCACCGCACAAAACCGCGTGCTGTTTCACCGCGTTGCCAATACGCTGAACTACCTCGACATCAAGACCGTGATCGTGTCGTGCGGTACCTGCATGGACCAGCTGCTGAAATACGAATTCGAGAAGATTTTCCCCGGCTGCCGCCTGCTCGACATCCACGAATACCTGATGGAAAAAGGGATCAAGCTCGACAGCGTCAGCGGTGAAAAATACCTCTACCACGACCCCTGCCACACACCGATGAAAACCCACGCGCCGATGAAAGTTGCCACGGCGTTATTGGGCGACGGCGTCAAGCTCTCTGACCGCTGTTGCGGCGAATCCGGCACGCTCGCCGTGACGCGCCCGGATATATCAACCCAAATCCGCTTCCGCAAGGAAGAAGAAATCCGCGCTGATGTCGCTGCGCTCAATGCGGGCAGCCAGCCGGTCAAGCTGCTCACCAGCTGCCCGTCGTGCCTGCAGGGTTTGGCGCGTTATAGCGACGACACCGGCACCACGCCCGATTACATCGTGATCGAGCTGGCGAAAAAGTTGTTGGGTGAAAACTGGATGGAAAGCTATATCGACAAGGTCAACAATGGTGGCGTCGAACGCGTGCTGCTGTGAGTTGTTCGTTGTGTGATGCACCCGGCGGCACACTGCTTTGGCAGGATGCCTTCTGTCGCGTCATTCTGGCCGACGAAGCAGATTATCCCGGGTTTCTGCGCGTGGTTGTGAATGCTCACATCCAGGAAATGACCGACTTGAGCGCCGCTGACCAAGCAGCGCTCATGCGCGTGGTATGGGCGGCCGAGTCTGCGCTGCGCGAGGTGATGCAACCCGACAAGATCAATCTCGCCTCACTTGGCAACGTGGTGCCGCATCTGCATTGGCATGTGATTCCGCGTTTTGTAGGTGACCCCCACTTCCCGAATCCAGTGTGGGGACCCAGGCTGCGGGATACGCCTCATACAGCGCCCGCCGATCTGGCGGATCAACTCATCGCGTCCGTCAACCGGCTGCTTGCTCGCGCTCCCGAAACGGAATGACGTTATCGCCTTCTGGCGCCTTGGGTCGCTGAACTCGCTGCGCCGGAAACGTAACCGCAAAGGTGCTGCCCTTGCTGGGAATCGAATGAATGTCCAGACGTGCCCCATGGCGGGTCAACACATGTTTGACGATGGCCAGACCCAGTCCCGTGCCCCCGGTTTCGCGTGAGCGGCTGCGGTCAACGCGATAAAACCGTTCGGTCAAGCGCGGGATATGCTCGGGCGCGATACCTTCGCCTGTATCGGTGACTTCGAACACCCCTTCGTCCCTCTGATCACGCCAGGCCAGCGTGATCTCGCCCCCATCAGGGGTGTAACGCACCGCATTTGACACCAGGTTGCTCAGCGCGCTGCGAATCTCTTGCATATTGCCTTTCAAACCGGCCGCGCTTTCCAGTTGCAGACGCACCGTATGACGGCCACGACTCAACGATTCGGCGTCGGATTTCAGCGCACCAGCCAGTTCCTTCACATCGATCGGCGCCTCCTTCAGCGCATGATCGTCGCTTTCCAACTGCGACAGCGTCAGCAAGTCATCCAGCAAACGCTGCATGCGGCGAGTGTGATCCAGCATCAGGTCAAAATAGCGGCGCGATTCCTCGGCTGACAAATTCGTTTCGTCCGCCAGGGTTTCGACAAACCCGCCCACTACGGTCAGTGGCGTGCGCAGCTCATGCGAAACATTGGCGATGAAGTCGCGCCGCATGGCATCGACGCGTTCGAGATCGGTAATATCGCGCGCGACCAACAGTTTCTGCGCGGCGCCAAACGGCACCAACTGCATCGACAGGCTGACTTCACGATTGATCGGTGATTTACACACCAGCCGCTGCGAGTAGTCCGCCGCATCCAGAAATTCCAGAAAATGGGCCTGCCGCAACAGGTAGCGAATGAATTGGCCCCGGTCGCGGTCGCTGTCGAGGCCCAGGTATTTGCGCGAAGCAGGATTACACCATTCGATCTGGTCGCTGCGATTGAGAATGACCATGCCGTCTGGCACGGCTTGCGCGGCGTGCTCGAACTGTTCGAGCGCATTGGTGAGTTCGCTGCGGCTGGCGCGCTGACGGCGCTGCAGCTTGTCAAGGCGGTAGAAAATATCGCCCCAGGTGCCAGAGGCATCGGGTGGTTCGACTTCATCGGGGTTTTCCAGCCAGCGCGACAGGCGGTATTCCTGCAGCAGGCGACGCAGCATCACAAACGCCTGGATGCCCGCCAGAAACGCTAGCGCAGCCACCCAGCCTGAATCCGCCCACAACAACAGTGCTACCAGCATGACACTGGCTAACACCCCCAGCGGTCGCCACCAGAATCCCATGTTCCGCCACCTAATAAACCAAGGTTCGGGAATTATCCCACTTCGACCGAAAAACGATAGCCCGACCCGCGAACGGTCTGGACCATTCCGGCGTGGCCGGTTGGCTCCAACGCAAGGCGCAGGCGGCGGATATGAACATCCACCGTGCGCTCCTCCACAAATACGTCATCGCCCCATACCTGGTCGAGCAGTTGGACGCGCGAATACACCCGCTCGGGGTGGGTCATAAAAAAATGCAATAGGCGAAACTCGGTTGGTCCCAGTTCCAGCGGCTGACCATTGCTCTGAATGCGGTGTGTGGCCGGGTCGAGCCTCAAGCCATTGATTTCCACCGGTTCGTCAGTCATCTGCGGCGCCCGCCGGCGCAGCACGGCCTTGATGCGTGACACCAGTTCGCGCGGCGAAAATGGTTTGGTCATGTAATCATCCGCACCGGTATCCAGCCCAGCTACCTTATCGCGCTCTTCTCCACGCGCGGTCAGCATGATGATGGGCACAGGGCGGTAGCGCTCATCGCTGCGCAGCCGCTTGCACAGATCGATACCCGACATGCCGGGCAACATCCAGTCGAGCAGAATGACATCGGGCAAGGCATTTTTAAGATAAATCAGCGCATGCTCGGCATCCCCCACCACCGTGACCTGATGGCCGGCCTGTGACAGGTTGAACTTGAGCAATTCCTGAATTCCGGGCTCATCTTCGACCAGTAAAATATTGGCAGCCATGCGGCCTCCATTCCAGTTGCGTTGACCAGCATACTATGACGATTACATGACCGGTTTATGACATGAACTCACCCCGTGAACGCCTGTCTGCCCGCGCACTGGTAGAATTCCGGGGTTTCCCTCATATTCCGCCTGCCATGGATAAAATCACCCACTTCGGCTACAAACAGATTGCCGAATCCGAAAAAGCCGCCAAGGTGGCCGAGGTGTTCCACTCGGTTGCCGCGCAATACGACGTCATGAACGATCTCATGTCGGCCGGCCTGCATCGCTTGTGGAAACGGTTTGCAGTAGCGCAGGCGGGCTTGCGGCCCGGCATGAAAGTGCTTGATGTGGCCGGCGGAACCGCCGATCTCACCCGACTGTTCCTGAAGGCAGTCGGCGACACGGGCACGGTGTTGCTCACCGACATCAATTTTTCCATGCTGCGCGAAGGCCGCGACCGCATGCTGAACGAAGGCAAAACCCCACCCGCCGTACAGTGCGACGGCGAGCGGTTGCCGTTTCCTTCGAACCATTTCGATTGCGTCTCCGTAGCTTTTGGCCTGCGCAACATGACGCACAAAGACCAGGCGCTGGCCGAGATGCACCGCGTGCTGAAACCCGGCGGACGCCTGCTGGTGCTGGAATTTTCCAAGGTGTGGAAGCCGCTGGAACCTGCCTACGATCTGTATTCGTTCAAGCTGTTGCCGCTGATGGGCAAGCTCATCGCCAAGGATGCCGACAGCTACCAGTATCTGGCTGAATCGATCCGCATGCACCCCGGGCAGGAAGCGCTCAAGACCATGATGGAAACCGCCGGTTTTGCCAAGGTCAGCTATCACAACCTGACCGCCGGTGTGGTGGCCTTGCACAAGGGCTTCAAGGTTTGATTTCGCTGGGTTTAATCACGGCGAGCCTCATCGAGCGCAGCCTCAACCACCTGCTGCACCAGTCGCCCGGCGCGTCCGAGGCGTTGCTGCGGCACGCCGGCAGCAGCGTGCGCTTCGACCTGACGCTCAAGCAGTTCGACTTTCGCATTGCCGGTGATGGCTGTTTTTCCGAAGCCGCCATCGACACACCAGACGCTGTTATCCGCCCCACCCCGGCGCTGCTCACCCGCCTGCCATTTTTTGGCCGTGAAGCCTTGCGTCACGCCGATTACAGCGGCGACCCCGCGCTGCTTGCCACGCTCGATCGCGTCTTCAAACAATTGAACTGGGACGTTGAAGCCGACCTTGCCCCAGTCGTCGGCGATATCGCCGCGCATCGGCTGCATGCACTAGGCCGCGACACACTCGCTGGCATGAATCAAGCTGCCCATGCAATTGGCCACAACCTCAGCGAATATGTGGTGGAAGAAGCCGAGCTGATGGCCCGCGCAGTGGACATCGCTCGCTTCAATCGCGAAGTGGATGCGCTCGCCGACGATACCGCACGGCTGGAAGCTCGGCTACGCTTGCTGGAAACCGTTTCCCCTGAATCATGAAACTGTTGCGCCTGATCCAGATTCTGACGGTTGGTCTGCGCTTCGGCCTGGAAGAGTTTTTTCTTGGCCACGAGCGAGTACGGCCGCTGCGCTGGCTGGTACGCGCCACGCTGTTCTGGCGGCAGCTTTCCGAACCGCGCGGGGTGCGCCTGCGCCGCGCGCTGGAAGCGCTGGGGCCCATCTTCGTCAAATTCGGGCAAATGTTGTCCACCCGCCGTGACCTGATCCCACTCGATATTGCCGACGAACTCGCGCTGCTACAAGATCAAGTACCGCCGTTTCCCTCTGTCCAAGCCATCGCCACGCTGGAAGCCACATACAAAAAACCGCTGGCCGAGGTATTTGCGGAGTTCGAAGCCACCCCGGTTGCCTCAGCCTCAGTGGCGCAGGTGCATTTCGCGCGGCTGCATGACGGTACTGCCGTCGCCGTTAAAGTGTTGCGCCCCGGCATCGCCCCGGTGATCGCCCACGACGTGTCACTGCTTTACGCCGCCGCCGGATTGATTGAAAAACTATTTGCCGATGGCAAGCGGCTGCGTCCACGCGAAGTCATATCCGAGTTCGAGAAGCATCTGGAAGATGAACTTGATTTGATGCGCGAAGCCGCCAACTGTTCGCAGTTGCGGCGCAATTTCAAGGATTCACCGCTGTTGATGGTGCCGGAAGTCTACTGGGACTACTGCGGCCGCGACGTGATGGTGATGGACCGCATGGATGGCATTCCAGTCAGCCAGATCGAGCGGCTGCACGAATCCGGCGTGGACATCCCCAAACTCGCCGCCACCGGCGTTGAAATATTTTTCACCCAGGTGTTCCGCGACGGCTTTTTCCATGCCGATATGCACCCCGGCAACATCCTGGTGCGCAGCGGCTCCGAACAATACATCGCGCTCGATTTCGGCATCATGGGCACGCTCACCGAGGTCGACAAACAGTATTTGGCGCGAAACTTTCTCGCTTTCTTTCAGCGCGATTACAAAGCCGTGGCGCTAGCGCATCTGGAATCAGGCTGGGTGCCAGCCGACACCCGCATCGACGAACTCGAGGCAGCGGTGCGCGCCGTATGCGAGCCGGTGTTCGATCGCCCGCTGAAAGATATTTCCTTCGGTCGTGTGCTGTTGCAGCTATTCCAGGCTTCGCGCCGCTTCAACGTCGAAATCCAGCCGCAACTGGTGCTGCTGCAAAAAACCCTGCTCAATATCGAGGGACTGGGTCGCCAGCTCGACCCCGAACTCGATCTGTGGAAAACCGCCAAGCCCTTTCTTGAGCGCTGGATGAACGAGCAGGTCGGCTGGCGTGCACTGCTGAAAAATCTGCAGAACGAAGCGCCCAAATGGGCTGCGTTGCTGCCGCAGCTACCGCGACTCGCACACCATGCGCTCAACGAAAACCGCCTCGCTCAACTGGAAACCGGTCTGACGCTGATGCTGCATCAGCAACATATCCGCAACCGCTGGCTGGGCATCATCGCCGGATTGCTTGCGCTGACGGCGGCGGCGATCATGTATTTCGCGCTTCAATAAGGCTTAATCCCACTCACCAGGACAGTATCGTGGATCACACCCTGCTCGGCTTCGTCATCGCCTATCTCGTTGTCTCGCTTGGTATTGGCTTCTATGCTGCCACCAAGGTCCACAGTGCCAGTGATTACATCACTGCAGGCCGTTCGCTACCGATGATCGTGGTGATCGCCATGGTCTTCGCCACCTGGTTCGGTGCCGAAACCGTGCTCGGCATTCCTGCCACCTTCCTCAGCGAAAACCTCGGCGCCACGATTTCAGATCCTTTTGGTGCGTCGCTCGCGTTGATTCTGTTTGGCCTGTTTTTCGCGCGGCCACTCTACCGCATGAAACTGCTCACGCTGGGCGATTACTTTCGACAGCGCTACAACCGTCAGGTTGAAGTGGTCATCTCCCTCGCCATTGCATTGTCCTATCTGGGCTGGGTGTCTGCGCAGGTGGTGGCACTGGGTCTGGTGTTCAATGTGTTATCCAACGGCGTGATCAGCCAGGATCAGGGCATATATATTGGCGCAGCGGTGGTGCTGCTCTACACCCTGTTTGGCGGCATGTGGTCGGTGGCGATGACCACGCTGGTGCAGATGACTGTCATCGTTCTGGGACTGCTGTGGATTACCAAACTGGTGGCTGACATGCCCGAGGTGAACGGCATTACACCTGTGATTGAGCACGCATCTGCCGCCGGCAAATTCGAATTCTGGCCACCCATGGAATGGGCGGCCGTCATCACCTTCATCGCCGGCTTCCTCACCATGGGATTGGGTTCCATCCCGCAGCAGGACGTATTCCAGCGAGCCAACACCAGCCGCAACGAGCGCATCGCCGTGTGGGGTACCGTCATCGGCGGCTCGCTGTATTTCCTGTTCACCGCCGTGCCTATTTACCTGACCTATTCCGCCACGCTGGTCGACCCGGCCATGAGCACCGCCCTGCTGGCCGACGACGCCCAGTTGGTATTACCCACCTTCATCAAGACCCATCTGCCGCTGTATGCACAGATCGTTTTTTACGGTGCCCTGCTCTCCGTCATCATGTCCACCGCCTCCGGCACGCTGCTCGCGCCGTCCGTCACCATTTCGGAAAACATCATCAAGGGATTCATGCCGCATCACCGCATGAGCCAGAAGAAACTGCTCTGGATTACCCGCAGCGTTGTCATCGCATTCGCAGGGCTGGTGGTGTTCTATTCGCTGTGGTCACTGCAAACCCAGACCAGCATCCACCAGATGGTGGAAAACGCATACAAGGTGACGTTGGCATGTGCCTTTGTACCGCTAGTAGCTGGCTTGTACTGGAAGCGCGCCACCAATTTCGGGGCAGGATTATCGATCAGTTTGGGCTTCGTGGCATGGATCACCATGGAACTCATCGCTTCCGAGGCTGCGCTCCCCCCGCAGTTTGTTGGGCTGATCGCGAGTGCAGCTGGCATGCTGTTAGGGTCATTTCGCAAGCCCTAAACTGCACGGAATCAAAACAACCCGACACCCAGTCTCACATTGATCCCATAGGGGAGGAAACCAGAATATTGTTGGCAATGGCCCCCATCAGCGCAACACCGTACGTTTATTCGGCATCAATTTCTTATTGTATTAAACAACGCCTGACACGTATCGCGGCAGCGTGATCATTTAGCAGTTGCACTGATTGCAGGATAACTGCCCCAGCGAAAATCGGGTGACCCAATGGTTGGGGGGCACGCGTCGTCACACATGGCCCCATAAAAAACGCCCGATGCAGATATCGCATCGGGCGCTCAAACACTACCTAAAAACTCTGATCAGGCCTTATTACGCTTTCGCGCTACAGCAAGCCCCGCAAATCCGAGCAACATCAAACCCATGGTGGCAGGCTCGGGTACACCGTTCCCACTACTGAAACCACCACTTGTAATCTGGCCCGAGCGCAAGCCCAATGCCACCACCTGACCAACTGGAACACCCGCGTTATTCTGGGCAGTCAGCTCAAAGACCGTGAACAGGGTCGTGTCTACACCCGTGAAGTAATTGTGCGTGACATCGGCATCCACAATAGCTTGAGTCAGACCAATGGCCAAACCTGCGGCTGTGGGTGTAAAGATACCTGAGGTGGAAATGCTATTGGCTACGGTTGCGCCGAACGAGGGCACAAAGTTGAACCAGTTCTGGCCAAAACCTTCATCCGTATTGATATAAACCGAGCCGCCGCCGTTAAAGTAGGTGGTAAACAGACCCGATGCTGCCAGCAAATTTGTGTTCGCCGTTCCATCGGCACCGCTTCCCACCATGACGGCATCAAACCCGCCATTCAATGCTGAATTGATCCCGGCTGCATCTGCATTAAAAACCGATACCGCGAAATTACCACCGAGCGGGGTCGTAGGATTGGCGCCGTTAAATGTATTAATAAATGCGACGGTTTTGTTCCGGTTACCGGCCTGGGCCGTTCCGAACAACAGATAATCCAGGCCGGCGGACATGTAAGCGCCGTTTGCATGCTCATCCGAGTCATGACCCGTGATGAAAATATTGCCTGCCTGCGCGCCCATGCTCAAGCTGGCGCCAATTACTGCTGATAAAAGCTTCATTTTAAGAGCCATCATATTCTCCTCAATTTACCGATCGAACCATACATGGCCGACTTGTCGATTTAGCCGAAATGCATATTACGTCCATTACTATGCAAGGGTTGGGCCAGCCAAACCGGATTTTTACTTTTATGCTTAATAACAACAGGTTAAATCGTCCTGCCTTTTGGGCAAGAATTGGGTTGTTCAGAATGTGTAAAAATTATCGACAGTCAGTCTCGCCATTCAACGCTGCCCTGAGAGGCCCCAAATAAGCTTCAAATCGTGCGGACCGATTCAGCGATTTGCGATAGATCGGCTCACGCACTTGCACGCTACTGGCCGTCGCGACCGCACGACTATTCAGGTGGGGCGCCAGACAATGCGCGTCCCATGGCAAATCCAGAAACGCGATCATTTTCCGAATTTCGGTTTCGGGATCAGCGATCAACTGCTCGTACTGCACTACATGGATAGGCAGCGGTAATACTTGACTCCAGTGCGACATCAAATCTTGATAGCAACGATAGTAGTGACCCAGGTTCTCTAGCTTGTATGCGTACGGCAAGTAGCCCGTGAAATTGGATGTAAAACACGACAGGCAGGTATCCAGTGGATCACGCTGGCAATGAATGACTTTGGCGCCTGGCAACAATTGAGCGATCAATCCAAGATTGACAAAGTTGCCCGGCATTTTGTCGCTGATCCGACGTGCCTCATTTCCGCCGCGGCGGCGTAATTCAGCGAGATAAGTATTGGCCAGTTCCTGCGCCCAATCAGTGGAAATATCGCGCGCGCTATAGGGAAATAGGGTGTCAGTATTATGAATGCTGGCCAGATTATTCGCTTGCTGATTAAACCAGAGCAGTTCGCCAACCCCTTGCGCCTGCGGATGGCTGGACAGAATCTGTTCTACGAGTGTGGTGCCCGATCGCGGCATGCCCAGTATAAAAACAGGCAGCGTGTCACTGTTTCCCTTTGCGGGACTTGCGAAATAATCCGGTGTAAATACATCCTTGATGGACTGGAAAAATTGTTCGGTTTGATCTCGATCGTAGGGCGCATGCTTAAGATTATTCGCGCAATCAAATTCATGGAATGCACGTTCGTAATCCTGCGCAGCCTCCAGCAAATACCCGGCAGCAAAATGCAGTAATGCCTGTTCTTCCTGACCGAGATGTCCTGCATGGCTTAAAGCGTGCTGAATCTTTCCCAGCAAATCCGGATGAGCGCGCGATTTGACAGAAAAAGCCAGGTTATACAGTGCATAGACCTGCCCGGGGTCCAGCTCGATCGCCCGTTCGAATTCATGCACTGCCTGCGTCAGGTCGCCCAATTCCAAGCACACCAAACCCAGATCATTATGCAAGCCAGCTTCATCCGGCTCGGACAATATTGCTTGCTCGAGCACGGCGCGCGCAGCCTCGTGATCCGCATTCTTGGCCAATGCTTTGGCTTGCAGCCGATAGGCGTCAACCAGCTTGGGGCGGCTACGCACCACACGCGCCAACAAGCTGGCCGCCTCACCTGGATGCTCATCCAGAATTATGCGAGCGAGGTTGTATTGTGCATCCAGAAAGTCCGGTCGTATCTCCAGGGCACGGCGCAATAATGCGACGGCTTCCTGCGTACGATCGGTATGCGCGAGCAAGTCCCCTAGATTATTCAGGCTCGCGAGATGCGCCGGGGCCAATAAAAGTACTTGTCTATAATTCGCCTCTGCCGCCTCAGCGTCCTGAATCTGGCTGGATAGCACGGCCATATTGAACCAGGCGTCTATAAAACCGGGCTGAATCTTGACCGCTTTGCGCAATGTCCTGATCGCATCGACCGGTTGATTGACTGCGGCCAAACACAAGGCCAGATTCAGCTGGTAGTGCGACTTCATCGGCTCACGCGCGATTGCGCGTTCGATAAAACCAGTGGCCTCATCCGATCGCCCCTGTGCATGCAGCGTCAGGCCACATCCGTGCAAGGCATCTGCACATTGGGGATGTTTACTTAAATAGTTGCGGAAGGCCTGCTCGGCTTCTGAGTTCAATCCCAGTTTATACAAATGCAGGGCGCTCTCGACTTCAACAGACGGTAACGCATGCCGGGGAGATTTTTTGGACGATTTAACAGGTTTCATCGATAGGTCATTCGAGAAGACGACGTCATGCAAGTGAGCCATTCAACCGTCTGGTGATCAGTTGCCGTTATCATAAAGACGCTTTACCCGTATCGTTGGATCTGCAGGCATTGTTGAGACAAAACTGACCCCTCAATTGAAACCAGACAAAAACACAATGGACATACACCTTAAAAACGGTTGGCCATGTTGCTGACTATTTCATCCCAGCGTTTTCAAAATATCGCGGCCTCCGTGATTTTGATCAGCATCATCGGGGTGTTCTACGCCACGATTCCGTACTACCAGAATTATTTTTCGCAAACGACCCCTTGGGCGGGTCAGATGGTACGCCACTGGGACGTGCTGCTGACCGTTACTCTAACCTACACATCGATACTCATCGTTTATTACCTGCTTGAAAAAGCACCCCAACCCTCAAAGTCGGTTGCCGCCTTGATTGCACTTCAGCGCTATGTATCCAGTCCCATTCATACATGGCGCACCGGACTCACGGTTGAAGAGCGCCTTGGTTTGCTCAGCGTGCTACTCAAGGGTTTCTTTGCGCCACTGATGATCGTTTGGCTGTTTGATCACACCGCCATGCTGATAACGAACGCTCAGGTTCTGCTTGATATATGGCGAACCACAATTTCATGGCACGCATTTGTCGGCGCAGACACGTATTGGTTTGTATTCAGATTGATCGTTTTCGTGGATGTCCTGTTCTTTACACTGGGCTATTTAATTGAACTGCCCATACTCAAAAACACCATCCGTTCGGTTGATCCAACTTTGCTGGGATGGGGCGTCGCCCTTGCCTGTTATCCACCATTTAACGGAATCACCAGCAGCATCTTTGGCTGGCACTCCACTGAGTTTCCGCAATATCTAAACTACCCAGCGATACATATTGCGGCCAATCTCACCTTGTTGGGTTTAATGGCCATTTACTCCTGGAGTTCGCTTGCACTTAATTTCAAGGCCAGCAATCTGACGCATCGCGGGATCGTGTCGTGTGGACCTTACCGTTGGGTTCGTCATCCAGCTTACACCTGTAAAAATCTGGCCTGGTGGATAGGCTTGGGCCCCGCACTCATCATTGGCGCCCATGCAGGATGGGCTGAAACACTGCTCATCCTGGGGTCCATGCTGGGCTGGAGCGTGATCTACTACATGCGCGCGTCAACCGAGGAAGACCATCTGCGCAGTGTCGACTCGACCTATGACCAATACTGCCAGAAAGTTCGATACCGGTTTATCCCATTCGTGGTTTAGGGATCCAGGTGATTCAATTTGTTTAGCGTAAATACCCTTCCCGCTCCAGTTTGAGCAAGACTTGTTGCACCGCTTCACCGATGCCTAGATGAGTGGTATCAATGGCCAATTCGGGGGTCTCAGGAATTTCGTAGGGATCGGATACACCGGTGAATTCCGGGATCAATCCTGCCCGTGCCTTGGCGTACAAACCTTTACGGTCACGCGATTCGCAGGTTTCGATAGGCGTGGCGACGTAAATTTCAACAAACCCACCCACTGCTTCGATCATGCCACGCACGTCTCGGCGTGTTTGCTGGTAAGGCGCAATCGGTGCACAGATGGCGATGCCGCGGTTTTTGGTGATTTCGCTCGCCACAAAACCGATCCGTCGCACGTTGATATCGCGGTGCGCTTTGGAGAAGCCCAGTTCTGATGAAAGATGGCGGCGCACAATATCGCCGTCGAGCAAGGTCACTGAACGTCCACCCATCTCCATCAACCGCGCTGCCAGCGCACGGGCGAGAGTCGATTTTCCGGCTCCGGACAGGCCTGTAAAAAATACAGTCAACCCTTGATGCTCGCGTGGCGGGCTCTGGCGGCGCAACTCGGCAATCACTTCGGGAAAGCTGTACCAATCCGGAATTTTCAAACCGGATTGCATCCGCCGTTGAAACTCTTCACCGCTTAAGGTGCGTACTCTTGAATCAGGCGGGACATCAGACGCCGGCAAGTACTCCGCCCGGTCTTCAGCATAAACCATACGCGGGTAGGCAATCAGTTTGACTCCGATTTTGTCGGCTGCTTCGGTCACGGCCAGATTTGCAAGCGAGTCGGTCAGGTCTTCGCCGCGACGACATTCACCCGCCGGTAAATGTTGTCCACCGGCGATCAAGAGACTGCATCCGTAATTGCGCGCAACAATCGTTCGCAGCAATAGCGCGCCCGCGCTGGATTCGCGCGGGGGGGCTGGCAATAGTGATAATTGAGTTGAGGCTGAAGGGAAGCGCTCGCGAACGGCGATGAAGCTGCGCACGAGACCAAAGTATGCAGGCGAATCCGCCAGATCCCCTCCCGCTTTCGGATGCAACAACAAATTCGCCTCGTGAGCGATAGCGGTTTTCAGACAAAATTCGAATTGAGCGCGGTGCATGGGCTGGCGCGCCTGCCAGGCCACAACACGACGCCAGCCTCGACGGGCAAATAGCGCGCGCAACTCAGCTGGTGTCTCACGCAAGGATGCAAAATCATGGTGGAGAGGCAAGGCTACCCCCTCCACGCCCCCTCCGATACGCCAGATGCCCGCGTCGTCCCATACGTCCTGAATAGTCATCACGGCAAGCATGTAACCTTCGCCATCACGCAAGGCAATACGCCCGCCCGGGGCCAGGCCTGACGCCATTTTTTGCGCGCAAGTCAGTGTAATCGGCATCGGCCAATACGTGCCATCGTCAAGTTGCTGATCCGTTTCGACTTGAGCACACTGCGCACGCGTCATGAACCCGGTCAGCGGAGAATACGCTCCACTCATGAGCATTTCGAGCTCGCATTGCTGGCGCCAATCAAGATCGAACGAAGGCAAGCCCAATGCTTCTTGCTTGAGTGAATCGGCTTGTGCGGGGTCAATCAGATTGACGAGAACACCACCATAGGGTGTGATCAGTTGATCCACTGTTCAGCTCCGGGTAAATACTGCATAAAAGACTTCGATAAACCGATCGATATCGGATTGAGGCAAATGATTGATCCCCGCAGCGCCTTTGCGGCCGCCGCCCGTTTCAAACTGACTGCAGAGATCGTCTGCCCCTGATTGGGTGATCAGCGGCGCACGCACGCTGACGACATAGCCTCCTGCTGGCTTGGCCGTGAGTACGGCATGTGCCTGCGTGGGCGAGTCAACTGCAAGCTGGTTGCCAAAGACGCCTGAGATCCGGCGCGCCCATTTTTCTGCTGGCAATAGATAAACCCGCCCGCTCGGTCGCGAGTCCATCGCTTGCACTGTCATCGCACGCGCCATGTCTGCTTCATATCCTTGTTTCAAGATGGGGTAGGCTGCGGCTTCGGCCACGAACATCAACGGATCGGCAAACGGCTGCAATTGGCGATACAGCGCTGCCGGATCAAAAAAGAGGTCGTCGAGTGTCTCACCATAGCCGTTGTAATTGAGACATTCACCCAATGACTTGAGCTGAGCCAATTGGCTGTCAGATAGATTCAGTGGCTTGGCTGCGGCATGTGCAGAATCGGCCAGGTTGTCCCCAAAAGCCGCCACCACGGCCCAAGCCAGGTGCTCACCCTGCACGTATTGGTTGACCAACAGGCTGGTGCACACGTTGGGGTCGGTATTGATATGCGGTTCAAAGTTTGGGTGCTGCGGAATGTCGCCAGGCTGGTGATGGTCGAAATAACGTACGTGGGCACCCGCTTCCAGCAAGGCCTCCAACGCTGCCAGGTTTTTAGACAGTGCGATATCCAGCACATTGACCCGGTCACCCGCGCCCGCCTGAGCCCGCTTGAGAAGATCGATTTCCCGCTTGGGGCCCGTCACCAAAACAGACTCGGCGGGCTCAGCCAATCGCAATTGATGGAGCGCACATATGCCGTCGGCATCGCCATTGAAAACGTCAATTAATTGCATGGAATGCCGCGGCACGAAGCCGCGGTGAGGCACGAAAATATGGCCATTGTAAAAATGAAAGTGCTACTGTGACAAGGATGTGTAACACACTGTAGCGCAGCCAGATCACAGTTTGCGATGCGTAATGCTGGCGATCGCTACTCAATAAAAACTGCATGGCAGAAAACTGGTGGCCGTATTTGTCAATTTCATTCGCCAATCCAAGGCTGAGCAACGCGACTGCCAGCAACAGTGAAACCACAACACTGGTAGAACGCAACACGCGCTGAGCAATCGATGCGGGGGCTGCAATCCATGCAGCGGCACAAAACAGACTGAACAGCCACGCGCTGAGTGCAGCAAAAGCCAACGGCCGGGGGCTTGCCATCAATTCGGTGAGATTGTCTGTTCCCGCCTGTGCGACGACGCCCCAGTACGCCAGCATCAGAACGGGGATCGCTGCCAGAAAAGCCCACACACCGAGCTGCCGGCCACGCCACTGACGCACGGTTTGCGCCGCCAGATACAACAATGTGCCCGGCACCGCAAGCAACGCGAGCCACCGCACTCCCAGCTCCCATTGCCTCGGCCAATCCAGAACAGGACTACCGACCAGGTCATACACACTTTCATCCGGCACCGCCATTCGCACCAGCAAAAACGAGAACAATCCATAAACCAGCAGACCCGCTGGTAATTGCCACAGGCGATGGATGCCGGAAACATGGCGACGCGCCAGCCACACCGGCCAAACAGCCAGCCAATACCCCATCCCCGCGAGCAAAAATGCTGACAGCCAGATGGCATCAGGGCGCAGCAATTCGCGCACGTTGTATGGCATCCATGGCATATGCACCGCAAGCCATATCAGCGCTGCAAAGCCAAACACCGATAGCCCGATATGCCAGGCCACGCTTTGCTTGAGCGGCGCAGTCACGACTGTGGCTGCGTGGGTAGCAGCCACGGAAGGCACGATTCGACGCGGTGCCCGCAACATGTAGCGCGACACACCATATCCTGTAAGGCCGCCTAACCAGGCCAGAAACCAGTCGGTGGTATCTGCAATTTTGTGCGGCAACATCACCTGGCCCAATTCAACAAGGGCGGGCAGCCCAACCAGTATCAGCATGGAGAGCGCAAATAGAGGTGCGCGCCAGCGCCAGGGCTGACGCGCCACGCCCCACGCCAACACCCCCCCAAGTGGGGCGAAAAACAGGGTCTTGCGCAGCACTTCCGTAATGGCTCGATACTCAGTCCCAAAGTAATACACTTCGAATGGCACCCGATACACAAAGTCGAGCCGGCTTTTAATAAAAGTGCCATCCGTTCGAAAGTCAAACGGGAACCAGAACACAAACAGCAGGGTGATCATCCACCCGGATGCTGCCAGCCATGGAAACCACACAGACCAGGGCAGGACACGCGTCTCGGATGCTTCGTGTTGAGCCAATCGTCCGCCGATTACACAGCCCAACGCTGCACCCGCTCCTGCTGTAAAGATATCGGTCACATCACTGACGCGTGAGTAGACAAACAGTTGTAAACATTCCAGCACCACTGCGGTGGCCAGCGTCATCCGCCAGACACGCCACGCGCCACGCGTGCCATCCAGCCGCCATAACAATGCCAGCGGTGTCCAGATCAGGGCATCGGTGGCCAATTCATAGAGCGCGTACGCTGGATCGGCAGGAATGCGGCCAAACGGAATCAGATTGACGTTTCCGCTTTGCCATTTGTGAAAGATCTCGACCAGACTGATGGTGAGATCCAATGGCAAGACGTTGTAGACGAGCACCCCTGCCAGATATACCCAGGCCATGCGCTCTGCAAGTGCCGCGCGTGCATGGGTTTGCTGCCAGGATTGCAACCATTCCACAAACCGGCTTCCTGTGGTCAACCAAACCAGCACGCCCACTATGCCGCCTACCGTTTCGGCCAGAATGTCGTTCTGCGAGACCGTTCGTGGTGGAAAATAGAGCTGGGTAAACTCAATACCCACGCTCAATGCAGTGGCGACTGGAATCAGCGTCACTGCGATCAGCCCACTTGAAACGCGACCCCTGCCCGCCGCGAATACACCCATCCACAAAAACGTGAGTGGGATAAACAGCAGCAGATTGGCCACCCAGTCTGCGCGCGAGCCGATGCCCAATTTAAGAAAAGGGATGTCAGCAAATCGGGCCACTGCGGTAGCCCATGGCAGCGCATGATAATCCAGCGGCACCAAGCTGCCGTAAATGACAAATGAAGCGTACAGCACAGCCATGCCCAACAGCAGGCGACGCGATTGATGGAAGCCTGCAGGATTGGGCATCATGGCTGCCGGGTCAAAAGATTCAGTAGTGCTTGAGGCGGCATGGCCCCAGCTTGCTGAGTCAGCGTCCATCCAGGAAAAGAAGACATTTCGCGAACAACATGCGCAGGCATGGCGTACGCAAGCGAACCATATGGTTGCAGCCGCTTGACGAGATCCGGAACAGTCAGCGCGGACAAATCACGTCGATAAGGCAACATCATGTTGCCCACTCCTGTCGCCCCTGTTATCGGTGACCGGGCTACGACAAGATTGGCCATTACACGCTGGCGATAGGGCGAGTTTCCCGCGCGGCGTATCTGTATGCCAGTACCTGATGCCACGATCGTGTTCGAAAAAATAGCCATATCGCGCGGTATGTCATTGTGCGGCTGAATATGGATCGCATCCCCATGGTCATTGATGAAAATATTGTTATACAAGGCCACACGACCCTCCGCCTGAAACACAGCCTCGCTGGGGTTAGGCAGGAACAGGTTGCCATATACCAGATAGCGATCCTCACGCCCGGGCCCTGACAAAGGGAAATGCCCCAGCAACAGATTGGGGCGAGCCAATGGTCCAGGCTCGGCATCCTGCTTGGAAAAGACATTGTAGCGAATCACCGTATCGAACTGATTGGCCAGCCCTTCAGGCCGATCTGTCTGGTGCTTGATCTGCAGGTTATAGCCCAAAGTACGCGAAATCTGATTGAGCTCGATCAAACCGGCGACAAACGGGGCCGAACCGTCTGAGTTACCCAGGTACATGCCCGTGCCAACCTGTTCAATCCGGTTATGGCGTATTTGCCACCCATGGGCAGCACATTTGCTCGAAATACCGACATTCTGCTGCGAAGCCGCGTGATGATGGATATCAAGATGTTCCAGCGTAATGAAATCCGCGTAGCGACTATGACCTTCTGCCTTGATTGCGTCGACCGGGATATTTCTGCCATCCAGTTCCAGATATCGCAGTATCAGATGGCGGACATTCAGCAGCCTGATCGTGTTGGCTCCAGGACGCGCGAGCAATCGGGGAGGCGTGGTCGGCTGGGCCGCCTCGATCACAATCGGCAACGCCGGGCTGCCAGACATGTTATGTAATGTCAGCCCATGCACATAGTCGCCGGGGGCAAGCAGCAGCCGATCACCTGGCTGCAACTGACGGACTAATTCACGATAATTCTCAGGGTCGGCATGGATATCAGCCGCCGAAACCCAACCCGCCAGGTGGCCTAGCATCACGGCGCCAGCGAGTCTCCACATTCAGACCTCCTGGTCAGGCGGAGGCAGGCCGCTTCGCAACAAATCCAGCTTGCCCACCAGCATGCGTGTCATGCCACCCACACCCTGACGCCCTGTATCGATGATGATGTCAGCCACTTCACGATAAAGTGGGTCACGCTGCTGATACAACTCCCTCAACTTTGCCAGTGGATTGCTTGTTTGCAACAAAGGCCTGTTGCGATCATGTCGCGTACGTTCGTACAAATGCTCGGGAGAACCGCGCAGATAAATCACCAGCCCCGTCTGCCGCAGCCTCTCGCGTGTCACGGATGACAAAACGGCTCCGCCACCCGTAGCCAGCACAATGGTCGACATCGCAGTCAATTCATGGATGACCGCCTCTTCGCGCTTACGAAAGCCGGCCTCACCTTCAATTTCAAAAACTACTGGGATCTTGACGCCCGTACGCGCCTCGATTTCGTGATCCGAGTCACGAAAAGCACACCCATAATGCCGCGCCAACAACTTCCCCACCGTTGTTTTCCCTGCACCCATTAACCCTACCAGGTAAAGATTGTCTCGCTTGCTCATGGCGCGATTCTAATTGACGGTGAAGCATCCCGCATGGATCGACCATTTTTGTGCAAAAAAAACGCGGGCATTAACCCGCGTTTTTTAGCGCAGTTTGATCAACGAATCGATAACCGATCATCCAAAATACGCGGCGTAATGAATACAATCAACTCCGTTTTCTGATCCTGCTTGGATGTTTGCTTGAATAGATTGCCAATTATAGGGATATCTCCAAAAAGAGGAACTTTGGTTACGTTATTAAATTCGGTTTGATCAAAAATACCGCCCAGAACCAGCGTCTCGCCGTTATTCACACGAACCTGAGTTTTGATGCGCCTTGTAGCGATAGCAGGCACAGTGAAGCCACCCGTCGTTACGCTACCACCAGCATCTTGCGCATCTTTCTGAACTTCAACCGTCATGATGAGTGAATCATTATTCAAAATTTGTGGGTCCACTAACAAACAGAGGAACACGTCCTTGAATGACACTGTGGCAGGCTGATTTGCACTACCAGGCGTCACGAAGGGTATCTGCGTGCCATTCAAAATTACGGCTGGCTTCTGGTTCGTCGTCATCACTCGCGGGTTTGACAATATCTTGCCGCGACTGTCCGCCTCCATCGCAGTCAACTCTAGACTCAGCAAATTGCTATTGCCCGGATTAAGCAAAGACAGTGCAATTTGTCCGACTGCATTAGCGACACCAAGGTTAACCTGTGGCGTGACTGTCGGCGTACCCCCACCTGCAATACTTGCAGATTCATTGAGGGTCCCTCCAATACCTACGGTTTCCCGGCCTATATTCTTAGATAAGCGAGTACCCAGACGCACGCCTAAATCACGGCTCCAGTTACTGTCAGCAATCACCACACGCGCTTCAATCATCACCTGACGCGCCGGCACATCCAGACGCGCCAGCAACTCGCGCACTTCCTGAATCTTGCGTGCGGTATCGGTGATGATGAGCGTATTGGTTTTCAGTTCATAGGTTGCACGGCCCCGCTTGGTCAGGACTTTCTGATCAGTGTCGCCTTGTCCGGTTTGAGACGCTTGCGCAGCAGCAGCCCCACCTAGACCCTGGGCCTGGGCAGAACAGTTCACAGAGTTATTGCCCGCTGATGCCAGGAATGCGCCTGATGCATGCCCATACAGCATCGTTTGCGCTTCGTCGGCCCGCATATAGTTCAATTGAATGAACTCAGTTGTCAACGGCTCCAGATCAGCCACCGCCGACTTGGCTTCAAACTCGAGCTTTTCCTTGGTCAGCAATTCGTCCTTGGGGGCAATCCAGACCACATTCCCGTTCTGACGCTTATCCAATCCCTTCGTCTGCATGATGAGGTCCAACGCCTGATCCCAAGGGACATCCTTCAAACGCAGGGTCAGACTACCCGACACGGTGTCGCTGGCAATAATATTCAGGCCGGTGAAATCTGCGATGACTTGCAGGACGGAACGAACTTCTACGTTCTGGAAGTTAAGTGACAGTTTCTCGCCGACGTATTTGATTTTCCCGTCCGCTGTTTTCTTCTGTGCGTCATCACTTTGTTTGACTTCAACAATGAAGCTATTGTCAGTCTGGTAGGCTGAATATTCCCATCCACCTTTAGGCTGAATCACCATGCGAGTGTTGTCGCCCAGCGTATAGGTCTCAACAATCTGTACAGGCGTGCCGAAGTCCGCCACATCCAGACGACGCTGCAAAGCTTTGGGGAGTGACGTTCCCATAAAATCAACGACCACCCCATTAGCTTGCTGGCGGATATTGATGCCCGTTTGCGCATCCGAGAGCGTGGTGACAATACGTGCTTCGCCTGCGGCACCGCGACGGAAATCCACATCCCGAATATCATGACGGGCATTTCCGGGAGCGGCATCGGCAAAACGAGGACTGGCGTTGACGGGCGTGGCACCTTGGCCTACATCACCCAGCGCGATGATCAGGGATTTGCCATCGACTTTGGCGTCATACTCAACCGACTTGCTCAGATTCAACACCAGGCGCGTACGGTTGCCTGCCTGCACGACATTCACACTGGTCAGTGACCCCAGATTAGCCTCCACCGTGTTGCGGCCCAAAGCATTGCCTGTGTCGGGCAAATCAAGCGCAATACGCGGCGGATTGCCGACTGTAAATCCAGCCGGCGTCGCGGTCAGCGCCTTTTTCAGGTTAACCCGGACCACCACTTTGCCTCCCGGCAGTGTGGTGGTCTCGACGCTCTGCACCGCATTGCCCGTAGGGGGCACATCCGCGGCGCGCACGGCCGATGGCAGGATTAAACCAGTGAGAAGGGCAACCCCAATCAGGTGACGGGATAATGTATGGGCAATCTTCGGCAATGCGTTCATGTCAGCCTCTTTGATATTCGTACTACAAATCATTCTTGCAAAATCAGGGTGCTGGTGCGCTCAGACCAATCCCCGGCGCTATCCTGGACAATTTCACGCAAGGTCACTTCGTTGTCGCTGATTTGCGTGATCAGACCAAAATTCTGGCCTGCGTAATTACCCTTCTTGACGTGGTAAATGGCATTGTCCGGCGTTTTAATCACCGCATGAATTAACCCTTGCCTGGACAGCGCGCCCACCATTTTCAGTGTTTCCAACGAGAAGGTCTCCAAAGGCTCCCTGGGACGCTTCAAGTCCGGCTGCATCCCTCCGCCACCGCCCGTAGAAAGCTTTCTGGGCTTGAATGGGTCGGGTAGATCAAATGCGTTATAAGTAAAAGGCTCGAAGGCTTTGACTTCGGGCAAGGGTTCAATCTTTCCCTGCATGTCCTTGCCCGTTTCGGCAACAAAGGTTTGCAGGTCATCCATGCCGCCCAAGTCGCAACCAGCCAGACCGAACACGAGTATCACACTAGCCAGCCGCTTCATTTTGGCTGCTCCTTGGCTGCTTGCTTGTTGGAGATCACTTCTTCATCGTCCAGGTAGCGATACGTTCTGACAGTTGCGTCCATGTTCATTGAGCCATCCTTGCCAGGATCCAGACTGATATCGTGCAAGGTGACAATGCGGGACAATTTGGCCACATCACTGACGAATGCGGCGATATCGTGATATCCGCCAGTGACCTTGACGTGGATAGGCGTCTCGGCATAGAACTCGGAAATCGTCTCGCCCGAAGGCTTGAACAACTCAAACTGCAAGCCCCGTCCCAGGCCGGCCTGGTTCACATCGGTAATCAGCGCATCCATCTCCTGCTTGTTAGGCAATTGCTTGAGCAACGCGCCAAAAGCCTGCTCGATATCAACCAGCTGCTTCTTATAGGCCTCCAGATTGATGGCTTGGTTTTTCTTGGTCGTGAAAACCCCACGCAGCTCGGTTTCCTTTTGCTGACTCTGCTCGAGCGCATCCATGTTGCCACTCCAGTCGAACCACCAACCTGCTACTACAATCGCCACGAACAAGATGCTGAGCGCAACAAGTTTGGTCGCAAAAGGCCAGTCGGCGAGCGTTTTAAGATCGAGACTATTTAATTCGTCCAGGGTCATGCTTTGCCCCCTTTATCCTGTGCATCGGTCGCCTGCTGAGGTTTCTGTCTAACCGTCAACACAAACTCGTTTGCCCGTAGATTATTGACCGTGGCCGCCTTGATCTCGATCAGGTTGACCGTATCAAACCAGGGGGCACTCTCCAGATTACGCATCAGCGTGGACACGCGGGCGCTTGACTGCGTATAACCACTCAAGGTCACCACGTTGCCAGTCTGTTTAAAAGATTTGAGGTACAGCCCTTCTGGCAGCAGCCTGATCATCTGGTCAAACAGGTGCACAACTTCGGTACGATTGGACTGCAGCGTTTCTACAACCTGCTTGCGCGCAAGCAACGCCTGGGTCTGTTCACGAATTTTCTTGATCTCGCTGATCTGGGCATCGAGTTTGACGATTTCCTGATCCAGAAAGGCGTTGCGTGCTTCTTGTGTTGATTGACGGGCAGCGATCACGCTGTGTCCGATCAACACAACGATCACGCCTGCAGCAACAGCCAGACCAAGCATGGCATTGAACTGACGTCGCCGCGCGGCGCGCGCAAGCTCACGGTGGGGGAGAAGGTTAATGCGGATCATTGTGGGTCAAACCTCCGCATGGCAAGGCCGCAGGCTACGAATAGGGAAGGTGCGTCCGCAGTGAGTGCTTGCGGACGAATTTTAGAGCCCACGGCCATGTTGGCAAATGGATTCACCACCAGAGTAGGCATCCCGGTGCGTTGACCGACGACTTCATCAATCCCCGGGATCATCGCGCCACCACCCGCAAGCAAAACCTGATCGATCTTGCGATATTGGGTAGACGTCGTGAAGAGTTGGAGCGCGCGGCCAATTTCCATGGCGAGCGTTTCGCTATAAGGCTGTAAAACCTCAACGTCATAGCTTTCAGGCAAGGTGCCTTTGCGTTTGGCGTTTTCAGCCTCTTCGCTGGTCATGCCATACCGACGCGAAATTTCATTATTGAGCTGGTTGCCACCAAAACCGTGCTCTCGCAAATACACCGATTCATTGTCGTGCAGAATATTGATATGCATGTTCTGCGCACCGACATCGATAATCGCTACCGTTTGTCCGGCGCCGCCATTGGGGAGCAGATGGGCGATCTGCTCGTATGCAGTTTGAGTAGCGTAGGATTCGACATCCATAATGAGCGCAGTGAGGCCCGCTGCTTCAGCAACGGCAACCCGGTCCTCCACCTTTTCTTTGCGCGCGGCCGCCAGCAGAATCTGGACATCATCCGGGCTGCCGGGCGAAATGCCCAGCACCTGAAAATCCAGGTTAACTTCGTCCAGCGAAAAAGGAATGACCTGATTGGCTTCGGCCTCAACCTGATTTTCCAGATCCAATCCTTTAAGACTGGCTGGCGCCAGAATTTTTTTAGTGATGACTGCGGAAGATGGCAGGGCAAGCGCGACGTTCTTGACGCGCGAGCCCAGGTTTTTCCATGCCGTACGCAGCGTATCGGCTACCTGATCGAGATTGGCGATATTGCCGTCCATCACTGCATCCTTGGGTAAAGGCTCAATGACATAGCGCTCGATCCGCAGCATCCCTTTGCCGGCATCGGACAATTCCACCAGCTTGACCGCAGTCGTACTGATATCGAGCCCAATGATCGGCAAGCCCTTTGCAGACAACCAATCCATATTGATATTCAGTTGCAAGAGATTTCCTTTACGCTTCTGTTAGTTGGCGTCTTTTCTTATTATTATTTTTAGATGCTAGCAACAACACACGGTTTTTAACAGTAATTTTGTTATCGCACTGCAGGATTTGAACAAATGTGTCCAATTTCCAACACCACTAACGCCTATAATCGCCGGAAACTTTAGACACTTTTAGTGCAATGCCTCATACCAATGTTTGAGTCAGGATAGGGGCTTGGCTTACATTACGGTGTGGGCGGGTGGTGGCACTGCATGAAATAGCCTCTCTAAACAGCGGGTTATCGAGATGGCGCCGCTGTAGTTTTCTGTTCGGACTCCCGCCGAACGGCGCTCATATTGGTGACACTTGGTGTCACCTCATCAATAAGGAATCGGATGTTTTCGAAATGGTGGCATTACGCAATCGCGCTTGTAGTCAGTCTGGGCGTGGTGGGCACAGCACTTGCCGGCTTGGCCGCCGCGCTGATTTATCCCAATCTCCCTCCACTTGAGGCGCTGACTGACTACAAACCCAAACTCCCGCTGCGTGTCTACACCGCAGATGGCGCCCTGATAGGCGAATTCGGCGAGGAACGCCGCGCGTTTATCACCATCGACAAAGTGCCGGCCTATATGAAGCAGGCCATTATTTCCGCGGAGGATGAACGTTTCTATACCCACGGCGGCGTAGACACCCTGGGAGTGTTGCGGGCGGCAGCTTCGAACGTCCTGTCCGGAGGCGCGAAAGAAGGCGCGTCAACCATCACCATGCAGGTCGCACGCAATTTCTTTCTATCGAATGAAAAAACGCTGACTCGCAAGCTGTCTGAAGCCATGCTGGCGATGAAAATCGAACACAATCTGTCGAAGGACAAGATTCTCGAGCTCTACATCAACCAGATTTATCTCGGCCAGCGCGCCTATGGCTTTGAAGCGGCGTCCCGCACGTACTTCGGCAAACCGATGCAAGAACTCACCCTTGCCGAATTTGCCATGCTGGCCGGGCTACCCAAAGCGCCCTCCCGCTACAACCCCGTGGTCAATTTCCCGCGGGCCAAATCACGCCAGGAGTATGTTCTGAAGCGGATGCTCACGCTTAAATTCATCGACCGACCGACCTGGCAGGCCGCTGTCAAACAAAAACTGATCATTCGGCAAGCCCGGCAACAAACGGATGTGGAAGCGGATTACGCGGCCGAAATGGTGCGCCAAACGCTGTTCGAAAAATATGGCGAATCCATTTACAGCTCCGGAATCAAGGCCGTCACCACCCTGAAGCGCGCCCAGCAAACTGCTGCCAACAAGGCGGTGTGGCAGGGTGTGGCCGATTATGATCTGCGGCACGGTTATCGCGGCCCGGAAAAGTACATCAAACTGCCTGCCGACAAGGCGGCGCGCGATACGGCGATCCTGGATGTGCTGGACGACATCCAGCCCGTCAGCGATATGCGCCCGGCGGTCGTCCTCAGTGCCAGCCCCAAGTTGATCCAGGCACAACAGCACGACGGATCGATCGTTGATATTTCTGGTACCTCGCTAAAATGGGTCGCCAACTGGGCGAGCGGCAAAAAAGGCCGGGAATTGACGCCAGGTGCGGTTGTGCGCGTGCAAATGCTCAGCCAGGGGAAATGGCGACTGGCCCAACTGCCCGAGGTTGAGGCGGCGCTGGTGGCTGTCGACCCGACTGACGGGGCCATTACCGCATTAGTGGGCGGGTTTGACTTTGGGCGCAACAAGTTCAACCACGTCACGCAAGCCTGGCGCCAACCCGGTTCAAGCTTTAAACCATTTGTCTATTCTGCGGCGCTGGAAAAAGGGCTGACTCCCGCGTCCATGATTGCCAATGCGCCCATTTCCCTGTCCGCAGAAGAAACCGGCGGCACCGTCTGGGAGCCCAAAAACTACGACGGCAGCACGGGCGAGCCGGTCCGGATGCGCAGCGCGCTCACCAAATCACTCAACCTGGTCTCTGTACGGATTTTGCAGGACATCGGCCCGTATTACGCACGTGACTACATCCGTCGCTTTGGCTTTGATCCGGCCCGTCACCCGCCCTACCTGACCATGGCATTGGGCGCGGGCAGTGTCACGCCGCTCCAGATGGCAGCCGCTTACGGTGTTTTTGCCAATAGCGGCTACAGCGTCAATCCCTATCTGATCGATAAAGTCTATGACAAGGATGGCCGCCTGATCATGCAATCCAGCCCGCAAAAAGTGGGCGGCAACGCGCCACGCGTGATCGATTCGCGCAATGCCTGGCTGATGACCAACATGATGCAGGACGTCGTGCGGTTCGGCACTGCCGCACGCGCAGGGCAACTGGGTCGCACCGACCTCGCTGGCAAGACGGGCACCACCAACGATGCGCTGGATACCTGGTTTGCCGGGTTCAACCCCAATCTGGTCGCGATCGCCTGGATGGGCTATGACCAGCCACGCTCGTTAGGGCGTGGCGAGACGGGTTCGCAATCCGCCCTGCCCATCTGGATGAGTTTTATGGGCACTGCACTCAAAGGCACCCCTCAAAAAGGCTGGGCCATGCCTGCCGGCATCGTTTCAGAGCAAATCAACCCCGCTACCGGCGCGCGCGTATCCGATTCGGTGCTGGATACGGTGTTCGGCACCAGTACGCCGAGCATGACTGAATATTTCTATCATGAGTTTCCCCCACCAGACGCGAGCACTGCCGAGAACTGGAACACCGAAGCCGAGAATCCTAGCATGCATGAGTATGCTGGCGAGCCAGATGGCGCGGTAGCCGGGATGCCAGGCAAGCCGGCGCCCTCAATGCCTGCTTTCGCGTTCCCGTCACCCAAACCGGTCCCCGCGCCCCCTGCCAAGCCTGCCGCGCCCGCCGTACCCGGCCCAGGCGTGGCCGCACCAGCCGCGCAAGGTCCCGCAGCCCCCGCGACCAAACCTGCGGCTCCGCCTGCGCCACCCAGGACACCCCCCGGACCCACCGTCAAACCTGCTCAGCCCACGCCGGCCAAAGCACCCGTGACCGTGGGCGTGCCGATATGAAAAACCTGGATATGCGCCGCCGCATTGCTCATGCCGCAGCGCGTATTCTGGCGGGAGATGGCAGCCTGGATTATGGCAGTGCCAAACGCAAGGCGGCGCGCCAATTAGGCGCATCTGATACGGGCAACCTCCCCGACAACCAGCAGATCGAAGAAGCATTGCGCAGCTACCAGGCGCTCTACCATGCGGACGAAACGCGTGAGCAACTTGCGCTGCTGCGGCAAACCGCAATCGAATACATGGAACAACTGGCTGACTTTGATCCGCATCTGACGGGGTCCGTATTAAATGGTACGGCGGGCCCGCATGCCGACATCAATCTGCAACTTTTCACCGATGCGCAAAAGGAAGTTGAATTCCTGCTGATGCGTCAAAAAACACCTTACCAGGCGGCCGAGTTTCGTACCCCTGATGCGTCGGGACGGATCTATCCACGTTTCATAATTGATGACCCCCGTGCGCCTATTGATCTCGTGGTCTATCCCTCAACTGAACTACGCGGCATGAAACGGCTGCAAGCAGACGGTTCGCCTCGCCGGTTGCGTTTATCCCAAGTCAGGACATTGGCTTGAGTCAGGGCAAGCTGAAGCTGGCTGGCATGGAAGATGCAGTTCCGTACCCCGTGTCTCATGTGAACAAAGCCTTGTGATCCGCTTTTTTCGGCACTATGTGCCCCTTAACCTATTGCTGCTGGTATTGCTCGAAGCGCTGATTCTGGGCGGTGCGATCTTTGCCGGCGTCAGTGCGCGCTTCATCGAAGGCGGCGTCATTCCGAGCGAGTTGACCCCACTCATGCCCAAGGCCTTGACGTTTACTGCCGTCATGATGGGCTTGATGACCGCCAGCGGCCTGTACAACCTCGAATGGCAGGGCGGCGTCCGTGCGCTACTGCAACGCCTGGGGTTGAGCTTTGGTTTAGGGCTCCTCACCATGAGCCTGCTGTTTTACTTCTTTCCGGTACTGCTGGTTGGGCGGGGCGCATTTCTACTGTCGTTCGGGCTGGCCCTGCTGGGCATACTGCTCAGCCGCACCCTGTTCATCCGCTGGGCACGAGGCGGGGTATTCAAAACGCGGGCGTTGGTGGTCGGCACCGGCAGCCGCGCGGCCCAGATCGAGTCTCTACTGTCTGAACGGGGACATGCCGGCAATACTGAAGTCATAGGCTACATTCCGATGGGTGGCAGTCATCATTTCATCGATCATGTCCGGATTCTCAACACCACTGAATCGCTTTCCGAGCTGGTCAAGCGGCTGCAAATCAGTGAAATCATTCTGGCCGTACGGGATCGTCGCGACGGCGGCATCCCCGTGCAGGATCTGCTGAAATGCAAACTGTATGGCATTCGCATTCTGGAACTATCCAGCTTTTTTGAACGGGAAAACGGGCATTTGCAACTCGATTCACTAAACGCCAGCTGGATGATACTGGCCGAAGGCTTCTACCAGGGCATCATGCGCGACACCGTCAAGCGTCTGTTTGATCTGGTCGTCAGCGCAGCCATGCTGATCGTGTGCCCCCCGTTCATGGCACTTGCTGCATTGCTGATCAAGCTGGAAAGCCCGGGACCGGTTTTGTATCGCCAGGAACGAGTCGGACAAGGGTGCCGCAACTTCACCATCTTCAAATTCCGCAGCATGTGCGTGGACGCGGAAAAAGATGGCAAACCACGCTGGGCCCGTCAGAACGACAGCCGGATCACCTTTACCGGCCGATTTATCCGACGCACCCGCATTGATGAGCTGCCCCAGATCTTCAACGTCTTCTTCGGCGACATGAGCTTTGTTGGCCCGCGACCCGAACGCCCCTATTTCGTACAGGACCTGACCCAGAAAATACCGTATTACGGTGTCCGTCATACCGTCAAACCCGGCATCACGGGCTGGGCGCAAGTGCGTTACCCCTATGGCGCCACCGACGAAGACGCCATGCACAAACTGCAATACGATCTGTACTACGTCAAAAACCACAGCCTGTTTCTTGATCTCATGATTTTGTTCCAGACTGCTCAAGTCGTGTTGTGGGGAAAGGGCGTGCGCTAAGCGCACCCCGCCATGCCCAGCACACTTCTGCTTCTCGCGATTATTGGTTATGGGCTGACCGCCCTGGCCTATCTAGGGCTCACCGGTCTGATTGTTGCCAGCTGGAAACGCCGTCCGCACGGCAGACTGCTGGTCCTGGCAACCGGACTCACCGCAATCTGGGGTGGCTTGTCCGTCGCCATCGCCTTGGGTGACGTTCCGCCTGCACTCGGGCTGGCGGCCGAAGTCGGACGCAACGGCGCCTGGCTCGCGTTGCTGCTCTACATCCTGCATCTGCGCCTGTCTCCAGGCTCTCAACTGCCTGCCCCACTGCGCTGGGTTCGCGCACTGGGAGGCCTGCTGGTCGCCGGCTTGCTGATTGCCAGCGCGTTCCCACTCATCGCCCCGGAGCAGCCCGTACTGGCGCGCTGGGTCGGCCATCTGGGGTTGGTCCTGCTGACCGTTTTAGGGCTGGTTCTGGTCGAGCAGGTTTTTCGCAGCACCCGTCCCGAAGACCGCTGGGCGATCAAGTTTCTCTGTCTGGGTCTTGGCGGCCTGTTCGTCTATGACTTCTATCTATACGCCAACGCCGCGTTGTTCAATGCCATGGACGCTCAGGTTTGGGCCGCGCGTGGTTATGTCGCGGCCATGGTGGCGCCACTGATTGCCGTTTCAGCCGCACGCAATCCGGAATGGGCCTCACCGGTCGGATTGTCGCGCAGCATGGTGTTCCATACCGCCAGTCTGCTGGCCGCCGGCATCTACCTCCTGCTGATGGCGAGCGCGGGCTACTACCTGCGACTGTTCGGCGGCGAATGGGGCGACGTGGTGCAAACCGTGTTCATTTTCGCGGCGGCCCTGTTGCTGGTGCTACTGCTGTTTTCCGGCACCTTGCGCGCCCGCCTGCGCGTATTCCTGTCCAAGCATTTTTTCAGTTACCGCTACGACTACCGCGAAGAGTGGCTGAACTTCACCCGCACGCTCACTGAAGGCCAGCCTGGCGAACAAATGTGTGAACGCGCCGTTGAGGCCCTCGCCCGCCTGCTCGAATGCCCGGGCGGTGCGTTGTGGATGCGTGAGGGCCAGACTGGATTCCAGCGTGCCAGCCACTGGAACTGGAGCGATATTCAAGGCACGGAATCACACGACTCGCCTTTCATTCAGTGGCTCACCGACAAACAATGGGTGCTGGATCTCGACGAAATGAAAACCCGGCGCGACCTGTATGGCGACCTCGATGCCCCTGCCTGGTTACAGCAAACCGACGATGCCTGGCTGGTGATTCCCCTCATGCTGCATGAGGAACTGCTTGGATTCGTCGTGCTGAAGCATTCGCTGGGCAACGCCAATTTCAACTGGGAAGTCAGCGATCTGCTCAAAGTGGCTGCGCGTCAGGCCGCCGCACACCTGGCCCAGATGCGCGCATCCAACCAGCTCATCGTGGCGCGCCAATTCGAGTCATTCAACCGCACCACCACCTTCGTCATCCACGACCTGAAAAATCTGATTGCGCAGCTCTCGCTGCTATTGGCCAATGCCGAAAAACACAAACACAACCCGGAATTCCAGGCGGACATGCTGGAAACCGTGGAAAACGCGGTCACCCGCATGAACAAGGTGCTGACGCAATTGCGCCGGGGCAGCGATCAAACGCACATGCAATCTGTCGCACTGGCAGAAGTCCTCAGCGAAGCCGCCGCCAGCAAACAGGCGTTCAAGTTGCGGCCCCAACTGGAGCTACCCGACAGCAAGATTCGAATTCTGGCCGAGCGTGACCGGCTGACCCGAGCCGTTGGACACTTGCTGCAAAATGCACTGGAAGCCACCCCGCCCAATGGTACGGTCACGCTACGCGGGCTCGCTCTATCCGGGCAGGCCATCATCGAAATCATCGACACCGGCTGCGGCATGGACGAAACATTCATCCGTACCCGTTTGTTTCAACCTTTTGATTCCACCAAAGGCGCAGGTATGGGGATCGGCGTCTATGAATGCCGCGAAACCGTACGCGCACTGGGTGGCACCATCGAAGTCGACAGCACACCGGGCAGCGGCACCCGCTTTAGACTCTCCATGCCGCTAGACAATAATTCAAAAACTGAAGGAGACGCCGCATGAGCGACGCCAAACAAACCTTATTGCTGGTGGAAGACGATCCGGGGCTGCAAAAACAACTCAAATGGAGCCTGAGCGATTACGAACTGTTAATCGCAGCAGACCGAGACGCGGCCATCGCCCAACTGCGTCGCCATGAGCCTGCCGTGGTATTGCTCGATCTGGGTTTACCGCCCGACGTCGATGGCGCCACCGAGGGCTTGGCGGCGCTACAGGAAATCTTGTCGCTGGCGCCGACCACCAAGGTCATCGTGGTCACCGGCAACCTGGATCGCAGTAATGCAGTCCAAGCCATTCAGATGGGCGCCTACGATTTTTTCCAGAAACCATTTGAGCCCGAAGTGCTGGCCTTGATGATTTCCCGCGCACTCCATGTGCATGCACTGGAAGCCGAAAACCGGCAATTGATCGCTCGTCAGCGCGGCGACGCCCTGCAAGGACTGATTACCAGCAGCGAGCCCATGCTGGAAATTTGTCGCACGGTCGAGAAAGTGGCGCCCGCCAATGTCACCGTGCTACTGCTCGGCGAATCGGGTACCGGCAAGGAAGTGCTCGCGCGCGGCGTACACGACCTGTCGCCGCGTTCGGGCAAACGTTTTGTCGCGATCAACTGCGCGGCGATTCCGGACACGCTGCTGGAGTCCGAGTTATTCGGCTATGAAAAAGGCGCATTTACTGGCGCCGCCAAACAAACCATCGGTCGTATCGAGTACGCCAATGAAGGCACCCTGTTTCTCGACGAAATTGGCGACTTGCCCATGCCATTGCAAGCCAAGCTGCTGCGGTTTATCCAGGAGCGCGTGATCGAGCGTCTGGGTGGTCGCGGCGAAATTCCTGTCGATGTCCGCATCGTGTGTGCGACCCATCGCAATCTACATGACATGATCCGCGAAGGCAGTTTTCGCGAAGACCTGTACTATCGACTATCCGAAATATCAGTCGGCATTCCGCCCCTGCGCGAGCGACCTGGCGATGCGATTCTGTTAGCCCAAGCTTTTCTGGAACGTTACACTCGGGAAATGGCGCGCAATATTCGTGGTTTCACGGCGGATGCCTTGAATGCGATTGAAAGCCACACATGGCCCGGCAACGTCCGCGAAATGGAAAACCTGGTCAAGCGTGCCACCATCATGGCCGATGGCAATCAAATCACGGCGAAAGACCTGGGGCTGAACACAGGCGACGCCGTGCCGCAGCTTTTGAACCTGCGGCAAGCACGGGAAAACGCCGAACGCGCCGCCATCAGCCAGGCGCTTGCCAAAAGCGAAGGCAACATCGCCCAGGCCGCTGAGCTGCTCGGCATTACCCGGCCGACGCTGTATGACCTGATGGCCAAAATCGGGATGAAATAAGCCCACGAACAAAAAGCCCGTAGCGTATTACCCTTACAATAATTAAGTTATTTCTGGAGGTTTCATGTCTATTTCCACTTCTGCATCTCGTCTGCTGCTCTCCCTGCTCCTGGGTGCAAGCCTGCTGACAGCGTGTGGCAAAAATGACAGCGCCACGCTGGTGAGCGAAGCCAAAGCCAGCCTGGCGGCAGGTGACGTCAAGGCGGCCATGATTCAGCTCAAAAATGCCGTTGCAGAAGATGAAAAAAATGCCGAGGCCCGTTTTGAATTGGGCAAGCTCTATCTTGATCAGGGCAATCTCGCAGGCGCCGAAAAAGAATTCCGCCGTGCGCGCGAGGCTGGCCATCCTTCCACACAAACCAATCCGTTAATCGCGCGCGCGCTGATCGGCCAACGCGAGTTCCAACGTGTACTGGACGAAATTCCTCCGCCCACCGAAAAGGATGCGGATGCTGCTTCACTGCAATCGCTTCGTGCGACGGCGGAACTTGCACTCGGCCAAAAAGAGTCTGCACGGGAATCCATGCAACGCGCTCTGGAAATGGCACCAGAAGCGGTCGATGTCCATCTGGCACTTGCCCAGCTGGCACTTGCCGACAACGATGCCACCCAAGCCATGCAGGCACTCGATCAGGCCTTGCGCATCGATCCCAAACATCGCGAAGCCCTACTGATTAAAGGCGACTTGCTGCGTGCCACAGGCAAACCCGACGAGGCGGCCGCAGCGTATCGCCAGGTCTTGCAAGTTGACCCGCGTCACGTCAACGCTCGTGTTGCCTTGGCAGGCATCGCGATCACCGATAACAAGCTGGACGATGCCCGCAAGGAAGTCGACGCAGCGCTGAAAGTCGCGCCCAACAGTTTGCTGGCGCGTTATACCCAGGCCCTGATCGACTTCAAGGAAAAGAAAACCGAACAGGCGCGTGACAACCTGGCCGCCGTCCTGAAATCGGCTCCTGACTACGGTCCGGCTTTGTTACTGGGCGGATCGATCGAATATACCCTCGGCAACCTGCAAACAGCCGAGGCCCATCTCAACAAAGTCGTCAAGCTGGCGCCCAGAAATCTGTATGCATTGCGGCTGCTGTCAGCCACCCAACTCCGGCTGGGTCGTATCGATGATGCATCTCGTACGCTGAGCCCTGCGCTCAACTCACCCGCACCCGACGCCGGCGTACTGGTGGTCGCAGGCGAAATCGCATTGGCTAAAAAAGACTTTTCAGCCGCATCGTCTTATTTTGAAAAGGCGGTGCAGCAAAACCCTGACAGTTCGGCGATTCGCGCTGAACTAGGTGTTTCGCGCCTGGCTCAAGGCGATAACCGCGCCATGGCCGACCTGCAATCGGCAGCTGGCATGGAGGGCGCCAGCACACGCGCCGACAATTTCATCATCCTGAGCCAGCTCAGAAAAAAAGAATTCGATGCCGCGTTAACCAGTATTACGGCCCTGGAGAAAAAAGAACCCAAGAGTCCGTTGGTCTGGAACTACCGGGGCGCGGCCTATCTGGGTAAAAAGGATATCGCCCGCTCTCGCGACAGTTTCAACCAGGCACTCAAACTGGACCCCGGATTTTTCCCGGCTGCCGCCAATCTGGCGCAACTTGATCTCAAGGACAAAAACCCCACCGCCGCCCGTCAACGTTTCGAAACGATACTGAAGACCGATCCCAAACATCTCAACGCCATGCTCGCACTGGCCGATTTATCGCTGATAGGCAAAGACGAAAAAGCCTACGCCAGCTGGCTGGAAAAAGCCGCGTCGATCCACCCGCAAGCCGTGCAGCCGCGCATCGCATTGACACGCTACCAACTCGCCAAAGGCGACAAGAACAAAGCGCTCGCCACGGCTCGAGAAGCTGTCAATGTCCAGCCAGACAATCCGGACGCGCTTGAATTGCTGGGCACCACCCAGTTGGCTCTGGGAGACACCACCAACGCTCTCGCCAGTTACCGCAAACTGGCCGACCGCCAGCCCGGACAAGCCGGGCCGCTCACCAAACTCGCGACCGCTCAAGTCATGGCCAAGGATTTGCCGGCCGCGCGTCAGTCCCTGCAAGATGCGCTGCGTATCCAGCCTGATTTCATTGATGCCCAGCTCATACTGGGCAGCCTCGATATTCAGGACGCACGCTATGACGATGCGCTCAAGCTTGCCAAACAGGCACAACAACAAAAACCTGACAGCTCGGCCGGATTCGTCCTCGAAGGGGACGTGGCTTACGCCCGCAAAAACTATCCAGCTGCATTAACCGCCTACGAACGCGCACACAAGCTCCAGCCTTCGGGTTCCATGCTGCTCCGCCAACTCGCCATTTTGAATGCGATGCAGCGCCCGGAAGAAGGCGAAAAACGCCTGCTCGCCTGGCTGGCTAGCCATCCCAAAGAGGCCAACACCCGGGCCGTTCTGGCCGAAAACCTGATCAAGCGCAAGCAATACAAAGCCGCGTCCGAGCACTATCTGTACATGAATCAGAATAATCCCAACAACATTCTGATCCTGAACAATCTCGCGTGGTCGCTGTTTGAATCCAAGGACAAGCGCGCACTGGGGTTTGCCGAGCAGGCACTCAAAATCGATCCCAACAATTCAGCCATCATGGATACGTTAGGATGGATCCTGGTTGAGCAGGGCCAGGTCGAACGCGGCACCAAATTATTACAACAGGCACTGGCCAAATCCCCCGACACGGCGGAAATCCAGTTTCATCTGGCCTCAGCGTTCGCCAAATCGGGAGACAATGTACGGGCCAAGCGTGAAATCGAACGCCTGTTAGCCAGCGGCGCAGCGTTTCCGCAAGAACAAGAAGCGCGCGCCCTGCTCAAGCAACTCGACAGTAAAAACCGCTAAGTCGGCATTCATTTGCTGATTTTGCGCATGGACCCGTTTTAAGCGTATCGCAAGGGGACACACCGACCTTTTGACAGCGGTTGACTATCTTCAAGTCAATACGTCTGCCCGAACTGAAGGTGACTGACCCCGCCTATCTTTGTGGAGCACGTTTCATGACCCTACGTCCCATCGCATTTTCCCTCGCGCTCAGTCTCGCCGCAGCCGGCGGATTATCGGGCTGCGATAACACTGCCAGCCTGACCGAACAGGAGCACATCCAGCGCGCCAAAGACTTCGAAGACCAGGGCAAGCTCAACATCAGCATTATTGAACTGAAAAATGCGATTCAGAAAAATCCTGACAGCCCCCAGGCCCGGCTTTTACTGGGTCAGGTTTATCTGAAGGTAGGCGCGGGTGCGGCCGCCGAAAAGGAACTCAGCCGAGCCGAACAACTCGGCGTCAACCGCGAAACCATCAAGCCGCAATTGGGTGAAGCCTTATTGCTCATGGGCGAGTACAAGCGCGTGCTGGATGAAATCCATCCCAGTGATAAAACCTCAACGGTCAACCTCGCGCGCATTTATCAAATCCGCGCAGACGCCATGCTCCGGCAAGGCCAAACCAAGGACGCCTGCAACCTCTATCAGCAATCGCTCAATACGGACAAAAACAATCCGCCCACCTATTGGGGACTCGCACAATGCGCGGTGGCTGAGCAGGACCTGACCCAAGCACGGTCCTGGTTGGATGACGCACTCAAACTCGACAACCGACAAGCCCAAACCTGGATTGCCATTGGCAACCTGGAACAATTCAACAAGAACCTGCCCGAATCACTGTTAGCCTATACAAACGCACTGAAGTTCGAGCGCAATAACCCGGAAGCGCTGCAAAGCCGTGCCGCACTCAATATCGCCATGGGTCATTTGGATGTGGCCAAAACCGATATCGACACAATCAGCGCGCTGGCACCCAAATCCCTCGCGGCCCTCTATCTTCAAGCCTTGCTGAGTTTCGAACAGAAACAATACCCCGAAGCACGCAGCACCTTGAATGAAGTGTTCAAACTGACGCCCGACCATATGCCCAGCATCCTGCTGGCCGGGGCAACGGCTCATGCATTGGGTTCACAACAGCAAGCCGAATCCCAACTCAATCGATTTCTCGCGCGTTTCCCTCATCACGCCTATGCACGACGCGTACTCGCCTCGACACAAATCAAGCAAAATCAACCGGATAAAGCGCTGGAAACGCTCGCCCCCATTCTGACCCCTGAGGCAAAAGATACGGGAGCGTTGATACTCGCAAGTGACGCGTACCGTCTCAAGGGCGAACCCACCAAAACAGCGGCCTATCTGGAGCGGGCGGCGACACTCGATCCGAAAAATGCCTATATCCAGACCCAACTGGGGCTCAGTCATCTTTCCACCGGCGATAACCAACTCGCAATTGCCGAACTTGGAAATGCTGCCGCGCTCGACTCGAATCAGTATCGTGCTGACTACGCACTGGTCATGGCGCATTTGAGCCGTAAGGAATTCGACAAAGCCCTGACCGCAGTCGATGCACTGGAGAAAAAACTCAAAGGCAGTCCGCTCCCACACACCATGCGCGGCAGCGCTCTGCTCGGAAAAAAAGATTCTCCGGGTGCCCGGCGCAGCTTTGAACAAGCACTTGCAATCGACCCGGCTTTCTACCCGGCTGCGGCCAGCCTGGCCCAGCTCGATTTAAGTGACAAGCAGCCCGAAGCCGCGCGCAAACGCTTTGTACGCCTTCTGGAAAAAGACAAAAACAATCTACAAGCCATGCTGGCGCTCGCTCAACTAGCCGCGCAAAACAATCAGGATGCTGAACTGGTTAACTGGCTGGAGAAGGCTGCGGCAGCCCACCCCAATGCGATTGGTCCGCGTGCAGCGCTCGCCCGCCATTACCTGGCCAAGAATGACAGCCAGAAAGCGTTGGCCATTGCCAATGAAACCGTCAGCGCCAATCCAGACAACCCGGCCGCCCTCGACCTGCTGGGGTCTGTACAGCTCGCCAACAACGACAAAACCAGCGCGACCAACACGTTTACGCGTCTGACACAAAAAAACGACCAATCGCCTGATTCCTTATTGCGGCTGGCGGCCGCCCAAATTGCAGCGAACAAAGTGAACAATGCCCGAGCAACTTTGCTGCGAGCACTCAAGCTGAACCCCTCCCATCAAGCCAGCCTGGATGCGCTAATCAAGCTTGAGATGAAGGATAAGCAACCCGAAAAGGCGTTACAACTTGCCCGCCAGGTTCAGCAACAATTCCCAAAAACTCCGCTCGGCTATGAGCGCGAAGGGGATATCCAGCTATTCAGAAATCAACCCGCACTGGCGGTCAAAGCGTACGAACACGCGTTTGCCATTCGTGCCGACGCGGCAGCATTCATCAGACTTCACCGCGCACACACCCTTGCCGGTAACACAGCCATCGCCGATCAGCTTTTAAGCAACTGGCTCAAAGACACGCCCAATGATCTGGCTGTTCGCATTTATGTTGCTGACAGCCTGCTGGCTTCGGGCCAGGACAAGGAAGCCATCACCCAATACCAGACCATCCTGCGGCTTGCGCCCGAGAATCCGGGCGTACTCAACAATCTGGCCGGCCTCTATCAACGTGCGCGGCACGCCCAGGCACTGCCCACCGCCGAGCAAGCTCACAAGCTGGCCCCCTCCAACCCAGCTATTCAAGACACCCTGGGCTGGATATTGGTCGAACAAGGCCAAGCCTCGCGCGGGCTGACGCTTCTCAAACAAGCGCTCGCTCAGGCGCCCAAGAATGAAACCATTCGCTACCATCATGCCATTGCTTTGGCGCGGACCGGAAACAAAGCCCAGGCCCGCCAGGAACTGGAACGCCTGCTTAGGGATACGCCAGCGTTTTCCGAAGCCGCGGCCGCCAAGGCTCTACTCAAGGGCTTGTAGCAGGGCTGAAACGCCCACGCTTGGCGCACAGTAGCCGAAGAGCCAAGATCCGTTTTTAGCCCCAACACGGCCCACGATCGACTCAGCGACTCGCCCAACAAAACGTCGAAAAACTTTACACCGCTACCAAGCACCAAGGTTCTAGAATATATATCCTGTTGTTTTGTATTGATATTTTATTGCTGGCACAGCACATGCTTAGGTATAGGCACAGTAAGAAACAACATACTTTGTATTTTTTACGACGTCTTAATAAGGAGTCATCAAATGAAACTCAACAAACTTACCGCAAGCTTGGTCGCAGTCGCTGCCATGTCTTTTGGTTCATCGGCTCAGGCCATTAACATCGGTGGCGTCGTATGGGATACAAATAGCCCGTTTGACTTCATCACGCAAACTAATCTGTACGAGACCATTGGTATCAACGTTGGCGATACATTCGGCGGATACGGTGAAATCACAGCTATCAACGCAAATTCAACGGTTAATGGCCCTACAGGTTTCTGCCCCACCTGCCAGCTGACTTATGCATTCGGTGGATACACCATCACCAAGGCAGCTGCTTTTATCGGCGATACATTCACAGCTACCGGCGGTTTCCTGAGAATCTATGTTCAAGACACCGCAGCTGTTGGCTATACCGCATTTAATGCGGCGACCAAATCGACAGCAACGGACGGCACTTTGTGGCTGGATCTGTTGGCAACCAATGGTGCGCTGCCCGTTGGCACAACCCTGGCAGGTACCGTCACTATTCCTAATAGCATTTCTACTGCTGGCCAAGGCGCAGGCTACTTTGATGTGGTCGGCGGCGTGGCAATGGCCAACCTCGACACCAATACCCAGCCCGGTGGTTCCGATCTGACGGTGACTTCGTCGTTCCAGCCGCTGGCTAACCCAATTAGCAATATTATCAACGGCGTTCCCACAGTTGTTGCTACACACTTTGGCGGCAACAACGGCTTGGGTCAATCCGTGCCGGAACCTGCCACCCTGGCACTACTCGGTTTAGGTCTGGTTGGTCTGGGCATGAGCCGTCGCAACAAAAAAGCAGCCTGAATTTAAGCTTGCTTGAACAAAAAACCGGGCATTTGCCCGGTTTTTTTGTTGCCTGGATTTCCTCAATCGTAACCAGTCAATCGTTACTAGCGACGCAGCCCACGTGGATTACTTGATATTCAAACGCGAAACAACAATCCGCTCGGCCAGCATTTGCAGGGGATTACGGTAGCCACCCGGCCGCCAGCAATGATAGTGACGGCCCAAATAAGCATCGAATTGCTCGCTATGGGGCGCACCCTTCACGCCGCCGCGGCCCAGCAGCAGTTTCATGGTGGCGGTTGCCGCCATACCCGCCGTAAATTGACAGGCCATGCCCAATGAGGGGACCCGACGCGTCACAAAACTCACGATCTCGGGATAAGCCAGATAATGCCGCTGGGGTAAACGTGGCGACATGCCCACCAGGAAGCGCACCGCTCTGAGCACATCGTCCGCGCCTTCAAAGCCAAAGTAGTCTTCAAAACGCATGCCGTCTGGCATAAAGGTAATCAATGAAGCACCCGCACCCAATGGGGCGGAGCACACCACCGGGATTCCTTTTTGACGCGCGGCTTCGTACATCAGCGGCCGGATGTCGTTGGCGAAAAAATCGATGGCATCTACCAACACACTCGCGCCATCCAGATACTCCGCCAGATTGTCCTGACTCAGGCCATCGGGAAACACCCGGATATCCATGTCTGGATTGATGTCCTGTGCATGCTGCTGCATCACCTCGACTTTAGGCTGGCCGACAGTGGACATGGCCGCGCCGGCCTGGCGATTAAAGTTGGCCAGTTCAAACTGATCGAAATCCGTGAGGGTGAGCGCACCAATGCCTAATCTGGCCAGTGCCTGAACGTGTACGCCCCCCGCGCCCCCCATGCCGGCGACCGCAACCCGTGTATTACCGAGTTGAGTTTGTTCTTGCGGGGTAAGCCAGCCCAGGTTGCGCGAAAAGGCCTCTGCGTAATCAAACGCCACGTTCAATCACCGCGCAGGAGTCTTTCCAGAATGCCTTCCTGGTCACCTGGAGGGAAAAAATAGGGATATACACTGCGGTCTTTAACCTCTGAGCCTTTGCCACCCACTTCATCAATCCGCTTCCGGATTTCATCCATTTTGATGTGGAGCAGCACGACATCGGTGTTTGAGGTGGTGTAGAACCGTTCGCCTCCAATTTGCTTGAAGGCCAGCATGCGCTCATAAAAAGGGCGGTGACGTGGGGTGACTTCAATCACGGCATCGGTGACGCCATGAATCACGCCATACAAATAGGCGATATTGATCATGCCGGCCAGAACCTGCTTGCTGCCCAGGGTTTCATCGATCGCAAGTTTGGTAATTTCGCCGACGTGTGCACCTTCAGCACGCAGCGCATCAATTTCTTCCCGATACCGCTCATCCGCCATTAAACCTTCAGGGGAGTCATAGCCAATATTCAGGCTGCCCACAATCTGATCTTCAAGATAGGTGATGAGGGTGATGCGGTTAGGTTGCTTGCTGATTTCACCGGCCTGATAGCCACGCCAGGCGTAGCGTTTCTGCACCAGCATGCTGGCCGCTTCGCGGGCCATATCTGACTGGGCAAACCGTACTTTGAATTGCTGATTACCGAGGTTTTGTTCCTTGGTGTCAGGGTCGTCCGTAAGCGGCGGGCACAGGTTTCTCAACCGATACGGAGTCGGGATATTGACGATCGTCTTGTCGAAATCATCGGCCGGCGAGTGGTGCCGATCACGGATCATATCTTTAACAGGCTGCGACATAATTACCCCACACTACAACGTTTCAGGTCTAAGTAACACTCCACGTGGAGGGACATGTAATGTATATCGGCAGTTCAGTCTCAATAGTTTAGCGGTCTGTTTAGCGCTGATTCAACCACCGGGCAGCGTCGCGTGCGTAGTAAGTCAACACACCATCGGCACCCGCCCGCTTGAACCCCAACAGGGCTTCAAGCACACAGGCCCGTTCATCCAGCCAGCCATTTTGCGCGGCGGCTTTCAGCATGGCGTACTCGCCACTAACCTGATAGGCATACGTCGGCGCGCCATACGCATCTTTCACCCGACGGATCACATCCAGGTACGGCATGCCTGGCTTGATCATGACCATGTCAGCGCCTTCCTGCAGGTCTATTCCGACTTCCCACAGGGCTTCGTCGCTATTGGCCGGATCCATCTGATAGGTGTGCTTGTTACCTTGACCCAGATTGGCCGCAGAGCCGACCGCATCGCGAAATGGACCATAGAAGCTGGAGGCGTATTTGGCGGCATAGGCCAGAATCCGGGTATGAATATGACCGTTTTCTTCCAGTGCTGCGCGCAATGCGGCGACCCGACCATCCATCATGTCGGACGGTGCGACTACATCAGCACCGGCTTGCGCGTGCACCACGGCCTGCCTGGCCAGCACCGCCACGGTTTCATCGTTCATCACATAACCGGTGTCGTCAATCAACCCATCCTGACCATGGCTGGTATACGGGTCGAGCGCGATGTCGGTGATGATGCCCAGCTCTGGAAAACGGGCTTTCAATGCCGCCACAGTACGGGGCACCAATCCAGCAGGATTAATCGCTTCTTCTGCGTCCAATGACTTCAAGCTGGCATCAATCACCGGGAACAGCGCCAGTGCCGGGATACCCAGTTGCACGCACTCCTCGGCCACCGGGAGCAGCAGATCTATAGACAGGCGCTCGACCCCGGGCATGGACGCCACCGGCTCCCGTTTATTTTGTCCATCCAGAACAAATACGGGATAAATCATATCATTTGACGTAAGTGTGCGCTCACACATCAGGCGACGCGAGAAATCATCGCGGCGCATACGCCTCATACGGCTAGCCGGAAATGGGCTAAATGGCAGGTTCACAAAGGTCTCCCATGAATTTACATTGTGGTGTGGAACTATTCCTGAATATCACCACTCAATGAAGCAAGACGGTCTTGTATCGTCTTCCCGCTTCTCCTCCCTGAGCGGGATGCCTTAATCCCCTTAAGGCATTTTTAGCCCCGGCCCCTCCCTTGGTCGGGGCTTTTTTGTATGCCTCAAATTTGTATCTCTCAAATTTGCGTGCCCCAGCGCGAAATCAATTGGCAGGCAACGGATCGCCGTGCTGTGCCCGGAGCCAATCTTCAATTCGGGCCGCCGCATCTTCTGCGCCCAGGCGGGATAAACTGGAAAACAGCTGGACAGTGACGCTAGTCAGCGGTGCCAGTTCCTGCTGGACGCGCCGTAAGGTCAGCGATTTCTCGCCATTGGATAGCTTGTCTGCTTTGGACAGCAAAATATGCACCGGTTTGCCGGTGGGTGTAAACCAGTCAAGCATCTGTTTGTCCAGCGGGGTAAGCGGATGCCGGGCATCCATGATCAGCACCATACCCGCCAGCGCGTCGCGTTCCTGCAGGTAACGCGACAACATGTTTTCCCACTTGGCTTTCACCGCGGGCGGCACTTTGGCATAACCATAACCCGGCAAATCGACTAGATAGGTGTCGGCATCCAACTCAAAAAAATTGAGGAGCTGGGTCCGCCCGGGCGTTTTTGAGGTATAAGCGAGGCGATTGATACGCGTCAGCAAATTGATTGCGCTCGATTTTCCGGCGTTGGATCTGCCTGCAAACGCAACTTCTGCGCGGCTGTAGGGCAAATCGCGCAGTTGGGCGACCGAGGTATGGAAGTGGGCGCGATTGAGCACGGGCTTGGCAGTCATATTAGTTACCGCTAAACTACCCGTTTTCCCAAGTTTTGCAAGCTTCAGGAGCTTTTGATGAAATTCGTCGTCTCTCTGGTGGCCGCTTTGGCTGCCACCTCCGCTTTTGCCAATGAACCCGCTTCGGCTTCGGCCAGCAAGGGGGACCCCAAGGCTGCTGAAAGCATCGTGACCCAGGTTTGTGCCGCGTGTCACGCGGTAGATGGCAACAGCGTCGCTGCGGCCAATCCCAAACTGGCTGGACTCAATGCTGACTATCTCTACAAGCAGCTAGCTGAATTTAAATCGGGTGATCGCAAAAACGCCGTGATGAGCGGCATGGTTGCCAGCCTGAGCCCGCAGGACATGCGTAACCTGGCTGCCTACTACAGCGCCCAACAGCCCAAGCCCGGTACGTCCAAGGACCAGGAACAGGCTCTACTCGGTCAAAAGGTTTACCGCGGCGGCGTGTTGGGAGCCGGCGTGCCGGCCTGCGCATCGTGCCACGGCGCCAGCGGCCAGGGCATTCCGGCTCAGTTTCCGCGTCTGGCAGGCCAGCATAGCGATTACATCTATACCCAGCTAAACGACTTCCGCGTCGGCAAGCGGGCGAATGATGGCGCCAAGATGATGCGCACCATTGCCGCCAAGATGACCGATGCCGACATGAAAGCAGTTGCGTCTTATATTCAGGGCTTGCGGTAGAGCGTGGTTGTTGCCGATTTATCGGCTTTACATCCACGGCCTACTCCTTGCGAGTAAACTTATCGATCGCACCTGAGTCGATGAAAGGGTGGCGTGAGTCACCCTTTTTATTTTTGTGCCCTGTCAAGGTTTGCCGCCACCATGAATACTGCGTCTCCATCCTTTGGAAAATCCGTATTCGAGCTCATGAGTTCGATGCGATTCGCCATCAGCCTGTTGTCCATTCTGGCAATCGCTTCGATTATCGGAACCGTTCTCAAACAATCCGAGCCCTATAGCAACTACCTGATACAGCTCGGCCCGTTCTGGTTCGACATCTATGAAAAACTGGGCTTGTACGACGTCTATCACGCAGTCTGGTTTATCGTCATTCTGACTTTCCTGGTTGCTTCAACCAGTATCTGCATCACCCGCAACGCGCCCAATTTCGCGCGCGAAATGAAAAGCTTTCGCGAGCATGTCAGCGAGCAATCGCTCAACGCGTTCAAGCACAAGCATGAAGCCGATACCGCGCATACGCCTGAGGCGCTCGCTGCCAGCGCACAGCGCTATCTGGAAGGCCAGGGCTATAAAGTCAAAAACCTGCCCCGCGAAGATGGCGTGCTGCTGGCCGCCAAGGCCGGCACATGGAATCGCCTCGGTTATTTTCTGGCGCACTCAGCTATTGTCATCATCTGCATCGGCGGCCTGATGGACGGCAACCTGATTTTCAAAGCCCAACAAATGCTGGGGTACAAAAAAATCGAGACGCGCGACATCCCACAAAGCCAGGTACCGGCCATTTCGCGCCTGACGCAGTCCAATCCATCTTTCAGGGGCAGCGTACAAATCCCCGAAGGGTCCAGCGCAGATGTGGCTTTTCTGAATGTGGCTGACGGTTATCTGGTACAGGAACTCCCGTTTACCGTGGGACTGAAGCAGTTTCGTATCGAGCACTATTCGACCGGCCAACCCAAAAGCTTTGAGAGCGACCTTGAACTGTTCGACCACGCCGGCAACAAAATCCGCGAGGCTACCATTGCGGTCAACCACCCACTGGTTCACGACGGCATCGCCATCTATCAGGCCAGCTTTGCCGATGGCGGCACCCGGTTGAAACTGAATGCCTGGAATCTATTTTCCCCCACCGCACACTCATTCGAACTGAACGGGAGTGTGCACCAGAACAGCACGCTCACCAGCGGCACCGGGGACTATACCGTTGAGTTCAACGATTTCCGTCCATTCAATATTGAAAACATGGGGGGCGAAATTACCCAGTCCGGCGATGCGATGAGCGTGCTGGGGGGCAGTTCGGTTAGTGATAACAGGCATCTACGCAACGTCGGTCCGAGCTTTCAGTACAAGCTCCGCGATGCACGTGGCCAAGCGCTCGAATTCAACAACTACATGCTGCCGCTGGAACTCGATGAGCGCTGGTATATGATGTCCGGCGTCCGGGAAAACCCGAATGACGGGTTCCGTTATATGCGGATGCCGCTGGATGCTGAGGGCCGACTGGATAGCTTCATGCGACTGCGTGGCGCGCTATTGAATCCGGATTTGCGCCCCGAGATTGCTGCCCGCTTTGCCCGCCAGGCCTTGCCTGAAAATGCCTGGGATACGGAAATTGAAAGCAAACTGAAATTCAGCGCTACGCAAGTGCTGGCTATTTTTGCCGAAGGGGGATTCCAGTCCCTGGGACGATTCATCGAAGAGAAAGTCCCAACATCCGAAGGTGAAAAAGCCGCAGGCACCTATCTGCGCATCCTGGAATTGAGCGCTTTTGAAGCGCTCCATATCGCGAACCGCATGGAGGGCCTGAACCCGCCCAAGACTGATGATGCGACCGGCTGGCTGGTGCGCGACACCCTCAACAGCATGAGTGACATGTTCGTCTATGGTGCGCCCGTCTACCTGCAATTGGCTCAGTACGAAGAAGTCAAAGCCAGCGGACTGCAACTGACGCGTTCACCTGGTCAGAATGTGGTGTACTTTGGTTCGCTTTTGCTGACGCTGGGCGTGTTCTTCATGCTGTATGTGCGGGAACGCCGGATTTGGTTACGCATCAAACCCGGGCATGCGCTACTGGCGATGTCTTCGGCCAAGCACACCATCGATTTCGAGAAAGAGTTTTCCAAGCACGCTCAAGCGCTTGATACACTTGTGAAATAAACACTGGCTCACACGCAGTACTACAATCCGGAGAACGCATCATGGAACTCGCTTTAAACCAACCTGCCCCGTTGCTGAAACGCCTGTCCTGGTTTGACTGGCTATTTGCCGCCCTTGTTGCCGTGGGCGGGCTTTATGCCCTGTCGCGTTTTGGCGCATACATGGATATCTACGAAAAAGGCATCCTGCTGGCAGCGATTCCCGCCATATCGATATTCGGCTGGTTCTGGAAACCGTTTCGCGTATTGTTCATCGTGGTGGCGGCCATCAGCCTGTTTGGCACCAGCCAGTACCAGGGCAATCTGGCCCGCATGGAACAAACCTTCTTTCTCAAATATCTGATATCCAGCCAGGCCGCCATCATGTGGATGTGTGCCCTGTTTGCGCTTGCCACGCTGGCCTACTGGGCAGGCATGCTGTCACGTTCCGAATTCACGATGCACACAGGCAGCGTCCTGACCTGGACTGCCGTGGCGATGGGTTTCATCGGGCTGATGGTCCGCTGGTACGAGTCCTACCTGATTGGCACCGATGTCGGCCATATTCCCGTGTCCAACCTGTACGAAGTGTTTGTACTGTTCTGCCTGATGACGGCGATGATGTACCTCTACTACGAAGCCCAGTATCAAACCCGCCAGTTGGGTGCTTTTGTGCTGCTGGTTATTTCTGCCGCGGTAGGGTTCATTCTTTGGTACACCTTTGATCGCGGCGCGCACGAAATTCAGCCTTTGGTGCCTGCGCTCAAATCCTGGTGGATGAAATTACACGTGCCGGCCAATTTTGTCGGCTACGCTTCATTCTCGTTTTCTGCCATGCTCGGCACCGCCTACCTACTGGCCCAACGCGGCATCCTTGCCAGCCGCTTACCCAAGCTGGAAGTCATCGATGACATGATGTACAAGGCTATCGCCATCGGCTTTGCCTTTTTTACCATCGCCACCATCCTCGGCGCGATGTGGGCCGCTGAGGCCTGGGGTGGTTACTGGTCGTGGGACCCGAAAGAGACCTGGGCATTGATCGTGTGGCTGAACTACGCAGCCTGGCTGCATATCCGTTTGGTCAAAGGTTTGCGTGGGCCCATGCTGGCCTGGTGGGCCGTCATCGGATTGTTCATCACCACATTTGCCTTTCTGGGGGTGAACATGTTCCTGTCCGGGCTGCACTCCTACGGCACACTATAAATAATCAAGAGGCATAAGCTGCCTTGGGTGGATGCGGACTCAAGGCAACATAAGCGCGCTGCAATCGCTGCGCGCTTATGTTGCCCTCCCCTGCGCATGACGTCTAACACCGGCCTATATGGCCGATTTTTTTGCCCGCCTCTCGCATCCGCATTATTTCTATTTATTGGACGCCTACACGCTCGCCTTCCACTGCGTGCCAATTTTGGCCTATATTTAAAGTCTACCGAAAATAAATACACAGTAATCCGGACCGTTTCGGCACCCGCCATCAATATGCATAATGATTTAATAATACGTTATTGATTTGGCCAATTTCAGATCGGGCGAGTTACCCGCAGCATCTGCCACCTTGTCATCAACCGCCTTTACCGGAGGTCCCCATGTCCAAGTACGTTGCCATGCTCACCGCCGCTTTAAGTGCCAGCCTGCCTTTCGCAGCCGCCGCTCAAGCACCCGCCTTTCCGAACACCAATAACCCTTATCTGAAAAATGTGCCGGCACCGGCGCCCAGTCCCATGATGCTGATGCCCAAGGGTACAGGCCCACTGAAGGACCCCATCCCCTGGGCCATGTCACAAATGCCGTCTGCGGAACAGAAAAAACAGATGATGAAAACCATGCTGCCTTATCTGGCTAATATGGGTCTGAACATCCGCGACATCATGAACTACATGACGACCAAATATCCGGCCAAGCCTGGCGTGAGCTTTGATGATGTGGTTGTGTCGATGCAATTGCGCGCCAATCAGCTCAATCTGAAGCAGGTCGGCCACTCCCCAATGTGGAAAGACATCGAATCAGTGTTGGGTGACACGACCTCGCCCCGCATGGAGGTATTTCATTTCTGCGACATCGCAGCCGGTCGCGAAATCATGAAACTGGTGCCCGAAGCCATTGTTTACCTGCCTTGCCGCATCGCAGTGATGGAAGACAACAAGAAAAATATCTGGGTGCTGACACTCGACTGGGATACCGCCTGGCTCGACTCCATCAATGGCTCGATGGGCGTGACCCCCGAATTAGCCAAAATGGCCATGGATATCCGTAACAAAATGGATAACGTCATGCGCGCAGGCGCAAACGGTGATCTGTAAATCCATTCAAAGGCGAGCTGCGCCTTGGCCTTTAACTAGCCAGGCACTAGACTGAAACTCGACCACTTAAAACTTAACCTGCCTTACTTGCTGATGTTCAGCATATTCCGCCGCACGCAGGCGATCCATTGGAGGTTCACCATGTACACACGTAAACTCGCTTTAGTCGCCGCCCTGCTGGCCGCCCCGGCTGCCCATGCCCAAACCGGTATGGAACAGATGATGAACCCCATGGCCATGATGGGACCCATGATGGCCCCGATGGGCATGATGGGTCCGATGATGGGTGGCATGGCCCCCATGATGGGGGGTATGGGTGGCATGAACTCGATGATGCAACCGATGAGCATGATGGGTCCCATGATGGGCGGTATGGCGCCGATGATGGGCGGTATGGGCTCGATGATGCAGCCGATGAGCATGATGGGCCCGATGATGGGTGGCATGGCTCCGATGATGGGCGGCATGATGCAGCCCATGAACATGATGCAACCCATGATGGGTGGCATGACCCCGATGATGGGTCAAATGATGCAACCCATGAACATGATGCAGCCCATGATGGCTCCTATGGGTCAAATGGGTGCTCCCATGGGTCAAATGGCAGCTCCCATGGGCCAGATGGCAGCTCCCATGGGCCAAATGGCAGCTCCTATGGGCCAGATGATGCAGCCCATGAACATGATGGGCCCCATGATGGCGCCGATGGGTCAAATGATGGCGCCGATGATGATGCCGCCGACCGCCGCAGGTACACCTGACACTGCAAACGCGCCTGCCGCCCACACCCCCGCCAAATAACAACAGGCTATCTGACGACCAGAACCCATCTGCCAATCACAGGGCCCCGCCACTCCATGCAAATTCGTGCATTCGCCCTGGCAGCACTATTGATTGGCAGCGGTGGCGTCCATGCCCAGTTTAGCATGTCGGCCATGATGAACCCGATGAGCATGATGGGCCCCATGACTATGATGGCGCCCATCGGCATGATGGCCGCACCCATGATGATGCCCATGGGCGCTAACATGATGCCGACACAGGCTTTTCAGCCACAAAGTATGACGTATCCCTATATGAATCCGATGGCGTCCAATAACCCCTATCTGTATCCATGGGCTGGCATGTCCAACCCATACATGATGATGACGCCCACCGCGCCGGCATACAGGGGATACGGCCAGCTCGCCGTGCCCGCTCAGACGGCACCCATGCCCTTTTATCCGATGATGCCGGTTCAGGCTACCCAGCCGGCTGCCAGATCATCCATGGCGATGCCAAGTTTGCCGCCACAAGCCCCGGTCCCAGCGACTGTAGCCAAACCAAAAGATGCACCCGCCGCACCCGTCTCAACCCCGTTTGATCCGGCCATGTGGATGCAAATGATGGGAATGACACCGAACACGCCAGCAACATCGGCACCTCCCGCGCCATAACCCAGCATGACTAACATGAACGCCCCGCTTGCGGGGCGTTCATGTTTCTGGCAAAAGTATGCCATGAATAAAAAATTCCTCCTCGTGCTGCCTCTGGTCGCGGCCCTGATTGCTGGCATTTGGCTGGCCCAGAACCGCTACGCACCCATTCCGCCTGAGCAAGCCGCCGTAACAGCCTTGTGGCAACTCAGTTTTCCCGACCCGAACGGACAATCCCAGGCGCTCTCGCAATGGCGCGGCCAAATCATCGTGCTGAATTTCTGGGCCAGCTGGTGCGCACCCTGCCGCGAAGAAATGCCAGACTTTGCAGCCTTACGCACGCAATATCACACAAAAGGCGTTGAATTTGTCGGCATCGCCATCGATAATGCGTCCAGCGTGGCCGGCTTTCTGCAACAACAACCCGTCAACTATCCTATCCTGATTGGGGAAGGAGCCGCACACAGCCTGGCACGGCAGCTCGGCAATCCCAGCGGCGGGTTACCCTATACGATCGTGCTGGATCGCGACGGCAAGGTTGCCATGACGCATCTGGGCCGACTGCCACGTGACACCCTCGAAACCACTCTCCGGAAATTAGGCGCATAGTTGTAAGTTAGCGTCAATATCTGGACAATTAGGCACCATTTACGGCAAAATTGCGGCCATGACGACCAAACGAACCGGCCGCACCACGGCCAAATCGGCTCCCAGTCAGCACCCCCATGTTCTGGTATTGCACGGGCCCAACCTGAATTTGCTGGGCCGTCGCGAACCCAAACATTACGGGCTTGCCACGCTAGATGATATTAACCGTGACCTGGTCGGCCGCGGTCAAAGCGCAGGCGCACTGGTCGAAACATTTCAACACAATCATGAAGGCGCGCTGATCGACCGTATTCATCAAGCGGAGCGCGATCAGGTAGACTTCATCATCATCAACCCTGCCGGCTACACGCATACCAGCATCGCGTTGCGCGATGCGCTGGCAGGTACGGCGATTCCTTTCGTCGAAGTTCATCTTTCCAATATTTACGCGCGCGAAACATTCCGCCATCACTCATATTTCTCAGACCTCGCTATCGGCGTCGTATCCGGTCTGGGTGCACAAGGCTATGAGTTGGCACTGGAATACGCGTTGCGCCACCCCCAAAACAGGACCTCCCATGGATCTCAGAAAACTGAAAAAACTCATTGATCTGGTTGAAGCTTCGGGTATCGCCGAGCTGGAAATCACCGAAGGCGAAGAAAAAGTTCGCATCGCCAAAAGTATTGCTGGCGCGCCCATGATGATGGCCCAAGCCCCACAAATGATGCAGGTCGCTGCACCGGTAGCAGCTGCACCTGCCCCTGTAGAAGACGCGATCCCGGACGGCCATGTAGTGCGCTCGCCCATGGTCGGCACGTTCTACCGGGCCCCGGCACCGGGCTCCAAAAACTTCGCCGAAGTCGGTCAAAACCTCAATGCAGGTGACACGATTTGCATCATCGAAGCGATGAAGCTACTGAATGAAATCGAAGCCGATCAAGGCGGTGTCATCAAGGCCATCCTGGTCGAAAACGGCCAGCCGGTTGAATACGGCGAACCGCTGTTCGTTATTGCTTAAAGGGGCCCGGCGTTAGGAATGGGGTGCAGGACGACACGACGCATGTGACTCGCCTGGTTTTAAACCTCGTTTCCAACCCACCACAAACTCATGTTTGAAAAAATTCTCATTGCCAACCGCGGCGAGATCGCACTCCGCATCCAACGTGCCTGCCGCGAAATGGGCATCAAGACGGTCGCCGTGTATTCCGAAGCCGACCGCGACGCCAAATACGTGAAACTGGCTGACGAGTCCGTCTGCATCGGACCGGCCTCATCGACACTAAGCTATCTGCATGTGCCTTCGATCATCGCCGCGGCGGAAGTCACCGATGCCGCGGCGATCCATCCTGGGTACGGTTTTTTGTCGGAAAACGCCAACTTTGCCGAACGGGTCGAATCCTCCGGTTTCACCTTCATTGGCCCGCGCCCCGACAATATCCGGCTGATGGGCGACAAGGTTGCCGCCAAGCAAGCCATGCTGGAGGCCAAGGTGCCATGTGTGCCCGGCTCTGACGGCGCGCTGTCTGACGATCCGGAAGATATTATTAAAACCGCTGCACGCGTCGGCTATCCGGTCATCATCAAGGCCGCGGGTGGTGGCGGCGGACGTGGCATGCGCGTGGTCCACACCGAAGCCGCGCTGTTAAATGCCGTCTCCATGACCAAGACCGAAGCCGGGACGGTATTCGGCAACTCCATGGTCTACATGGAAAAATTCCTGCAGACGCCGCGCCACATCGAGATCCAGATTCTGGCCGACGAACACGGTAACGCAGTCCACCTGGGCGAACGCGACTGCTCAGTGCAGCGACGTCACCAGAAAGTGCTGGAAGAAGCCCCGGCCCCCGGTCTCAGTACCAAGTTGCGCGACAAGATCGGTGAGCGTTGCGCCGAAGCCTGCCGCAAGATCGGTTATCGCGGCGCCGGCACCTTCGAATTCCTCTACGAAAACGGCGAGTTCTATTTCATCGAGATGAACACCCGGGTTCAGGTCGAACACCCGGTCACCGAGATCATCACCGGCATCGACATCGTGCAGACGCAGATCCGTGTCGCGGCGGGCGAGAAGCTGCCGTGGAAGCAAAAAGACATTCAGTTCCGCGGCCATGCCATCGAGTGCCGCATCAATGCCGAGCACCCAACAACTTTCGTCCCCAGTCCCGGCAAACTCACCAATTACCATGCACCCGGCGGCCCGGGTATACGCGTCGATTCACACGTCTACCACGGCTATTACGTGTCGCCGCACTACGACTCAATGATCGGCAAAGTGATTGCCTATGGCGATACGCGCGACCAGGCCATTGCCCGCATGCGCGGCGCGCTGATGGAAATGGTGGTCGAAGGCATCCAGAGCAATATTCCGTTGCATCAGGAATTGCTGCATGACGCTGCATTTATAGCCGGCGGTACCAACATTCACTATCTGGAGCACAAGCTGGCGGAGGAGAAGGTTTGAGGGGTGAGGCGTCGTGATTCAGGGATCAGGGAAACGCGTGACGACCCCGTGCTTTTCTTCATCCATCACCGCGCAGCCCCTCCCTGAATCCTGACCCCTAACCCCTGGCCCCGACTATGCCCTGGCAATCCGTACGCATCCTCGTGAATTCCCAACAAGCCGAACCGCTTTCGGATGCGCTGATGGAAATGGGCGCACTGTCGGTATCGCTGGAAGATGCCGACGCCGGCACCGCGGATGAGACCCCGCTGTTTGGCGAGCCCGATTACCCGACGGCCGAGTTGTGGCCGCACAGCATCGCGGCAGTGCTATTGGACGAACACGAAGATGTCGCGGCCATTTTGAAACGGGCTGCCGAGCAAGCTGGCGTCCCAACGCCCACCGACTATTCAGTTGAAATCATTGCCGAACAAGACTGGGTGCGCCTCACCCAATCGCAATTTGACCCCATCCCGATTTCGCCGCGCTTGTGGATTGTGCCCACCTGGCACGACGCGCCCGACAGTAGCGCGATCAACCTCAAACTCGACCCCGGCCTGGCCTTCGGTACCGGCAGCCACCCCACCACGCGCCTGTGTCTGCGCTGGCTGGATACGCATATCCAGGGAGGGGAAACCTTGCTGGATTATGGTTGCGGTTCCGGCATCCTCGCCATCGCCGCCGCCAAACTCAACGCGCTGCGGGTAGATGGGGTCGATATCGATGAGCAGGCCGTCACCGCTTCCAATGACAATGCCGCACTGAATGAGGTGACGGCCCATTTCTGCCTGCCCGATGCGCTCGATCAGGGTCGCTACGATATCGTTGTCGCCAACATACTCACCAACCCGCTCAAGGGCATGGCACCGTTGCTGGCCAATCGCGTGCGGACGGGTGGTCAGCTGGTGCTGTCCGGCATTCTGGCTGAACAGGCGGACGAGGTGATGACGGTTTATCGCACCTGGTTCAGGTTTGACCCTCCAGTAGCCGATGAAGGCTGGGTACGACTATCGGGAGTCAAGCAGTGAATTACCGCACCACCTGTTCGCACTGTTCCAGCATCTTCCGGGTCGGACCGGATCAGCTCGATGCAGCGCAAGGCTGGGTGCAATGCAGCGTGTGTGGCAGCGCTTTCGACGCACATTCAAGCCTGCTGATGGAAGATGGCTCACCGCTGCCCATTGCCGAACCTGAGCCTGATCTTGAGCCTGTTGAAGCCCCCCAGCCGCTGCCCGAAGCCCCCATCAATGAGGGATCAACCGCTGTACCCGACGAGACGATCGCGCCCGCTGATCAAAGTTCGGCCCCGCCCTTGCCAGAAGCCGATGAACCGGACGAGGCCGTGATACAGGGTATTTCCCACCGCGAAAATCCGCTCGACCTGCCGTCCATCATCCTGATCGATCCGGACGCCTCCGAACCGGATGACCCCGGCCCCCTGCCACACATTTCGGCGCCCGGCTATCCCGCCGCACAAGACAGTCCAGCGTATCCACCACCGCCGGTATTTGCCTCCGCCATCCCTTCAGCACGCGTTGAATATGCCAATATTCCACCTGAGATAGCTCGATCCTTCGCCCCCCCGAGCCGTCGCACACCGACCTGGATCTGGGTGGTGGCCAGCCTGCTGCTATTGACGGGACTGCTCGCACAATCAGCCTATTTTCTGCGCGACACCCTGGTGAGCCGGTTTCCCGAGACGCGCCCTGCACTGGAACAGGCGTGCGAGGTACTCGGGTGCACGTTTTCCCTGCCCAAGAACCTCGCTTTGCTGCGTATTGTGGGATCGGATTTACAAACAGAAACGAGTGGCCGCCTCAAACTCACCTTGACGCTCGGCAACCGGGCCAGCCATATCCAGGCCTGGCCCGTGCTGGTGCTCACCTTAATGGACCAGCGCAATCGCCCGCTGGCGCGGCGCAGCTTTGCCCCCAGCGAATATCTCGGTGGCCAACAACGCATCGCGGCCGGCATTCCGCCCCGCAGCGAGCAGGTTCTGAACCTGCCACTCAACGTACGCAACATGACGCCGATGGGTTTTGACTTGCGTCTCATGTATTGAGCCCCAGCCCGGTCTGATCTACACACATCTGACTGGCTGTCCCAACGCTTCTTCGGTATAGTTCGCATTCTCGTTGCGGGAGAGAGCGCGCCGTGCGAATTCAATCTAGTCGAATTCGACCCAGCCGCCACCGAAGGCGTAACCCACCCGGAATCGCTCAGGTAAAAAGGACCGCAACAACTGGAACACTCTGGAGAGCGCGGACGCTGGGTTGACTAAGCAGCCAGCCGCCACCGAAGGGGCAGCGGCGATCAGGATGTCAACATCCTGATCGCCGTAATCTCTCAGGTACCAAGGACAGAGGGGTGGAGCAAACGCGCGCTTCACCCTTTATTTTTTTTGGTCGCCCCCATGTCTGAACAAGCTGCACTCAAGCAAACCCCTCTCAACGCGACTCACCGCGAATCCGGCGCCAAAATGGTCGATTTCGGCGGTTGGGACATGCCGGTGAACTACGGGTCACAAATCGAAGAGCACCACACCGTACGTACCAGTTGCGGCCTGTTCGACGTCTCCCACATGTTGTCGGTCGACATCAAGGGTGCCCACGCGCGCGCTTTTCTGCGTCGGCTGGTGGCCAACAACATCGACAAGCTGCAGGTGCCCGGCAAAGCCCTATACGCCTGCATGCTCAACGAAGCGGGCGGGGTCATCGACGATCTCATCATCTACTTCATGGACGAGAACTGGTTCCGCCTGGTGGTCAACGCCGGCAACGCAGAAAAAGATCTCGCGTGGATGCAATCTTGCAACACCACCTGGGACATGGGCGTCGACCTCTTGCCGCGCCACGACCTCGCGATGATTGCGATCCAGGGGCCGAACGCCACGCAGGCGCTGAACGAAGCGCTGCCCGGCGTCGACACGATTACAGCCAACCTCAAGCCCTTCAACGCTGCGGCCATGGGCGAGATGTTCATCGCCCGCACCGGCTACACCGGCGAAGACGGTTATGAGGTCATGGTACTTGCCAAATCCGCGCCCTATTTCTGGAAAGCACTGGTCGAAGCCGGCGGCAAACCGATCGGCCTGGGTGCGCGTGACACGCTGCGCCTGGAAGCCGGCATGAACCTCTACGGGCAGGACATGGACGAGACCACCTCACCGCTGGAATCGGGACTGGCCTGGACGGTGGACCTGAAAACCGAGCGTGACTTTGTCGGCCGCGCAGCACTGGAAACCAGCGAAGTGACGAAGCAACTCGCCGGCCTGTTGTTGCTCGACAAGGGCGTACTACGCGGCCACCAGAAGGTGCTGACGAAAAACGGTGAGGGCGAAATCACCTCCGGCACCTTCTCGCCTACACTACAGCAATCGATCGCGCTCGCACGCATCCCGCTCGGCATCGCACCAGGTGAGACAGTCGAGGTTGAAATCCGCGACAAAAAGCTGAAAGCCCAAGTGGTCAAATATCCCTTCGTGCGTAACGGCAAGGCCTTGATTTAACTGTGGTCTGATTTGATTGATCAGGCCGGTTTCATACGCTAAACACCGGCCCACCTTAAACATCCCTAAACCCTCATTCTATTCATCCGGAAACCATCATGAACATTCCTGCTGACCTCAAATACACTCCCAGCCACGAATGGGTCCGCGTCGAAGCCGACGGCACGCTGACCATCGGCATCACCCATCACGCCCAGGATCTGCTCGGCGACATGGTCTTCATCGAAAACCCGGCCGCCGGTCGCAACCTGAACAAGGGTGAAGAATGCGCGGTGGTTGAGTCGGTGAAAGCTGCATCCGACGTCTACGCACCGGTTGCAGGCGAAGTCATCGCCGGCAATGGTGATGTCGAATCCAGCCCCGAAACAGTCAATCAGGACGCCTACGCCGCCTGGCTGTTCAAGATCAAACCTGCCAACCCCGGCGATGTCACCGAGCTGATGGACGCTGCGGCGTATCAGAAGCTGGTGGAAGCCGAAGCCAACTGATAGCCGCATCATGCCTTTCATTCCTCACACTGAAGAAGACGTCTCCACCATGCTTGGCGCCATCGGCGCCGGCAGCATTGAAGACCTGTTCGACGAAATCCCAGCCGCGCTCAAAATCGGCAAACTGAAAGGCGTGCCTGCAGGCCAATCGGAAATGGCCATTACCCGCCTGATGCAGGAACGCGCTTTGGCGGACGGCTTCTGGTCCAACTTCATTGGCGCAGGCGTGTACGAACATCACATCCCGGCAGCAATCTGGCAGATCACCACGCGTGGCGAGTTCTATTCCGCCTACACGCCGTATCAGGCAGAAGCCTCGCAAGGCACGCTGCAGCTGATCTACGAATTCCAGACCATGATGACCCGGCTGACCGGGCTTGATGTGTCGAATGCGTCCATGTACGACGGCGCCACCGCGCTGGCCGAAGCGGTATTGATGGCGGTGCGTTCGCACAAGAGTTCGCGCCGTGTGTTGGTGCCGAAGACCGTACACCCGATCTACCGTCGTGTGGTTCACACCACCGTCAAAAACCAGGGCATCGAACTGGTCGAACTTGAATACGATCCTGCCACCGGACAAACCATCCTGCCGTCCGATGCAGGCAGCTTTGCCGGGCTCGTCATCCCGCAGCCCAACTTCTTCGGCGTGCTGGAAGACGTGCATGCGATGACCGACTGGGTGCATGCTCAAGGCGCACTCGCGATCGCACTGGTCAACCCCACCACGCTGGCGGTGCTGGAAGCCCCCGGACGATGGGGCATCAAGGGCGCTGACATCGCAGTGGGCGAAGGTCAGCCGCTGGGCGCGCCGATGGCCTCGGGCGGCCCTTACTTCGGCTTCATGTGTTGTCGCCAGGAGTTTGTGCGGCAAATGCCGGGCCGCATTGTCGGCCGTACCGTCGACCTCGACGGCAAACCGGGTTTTGCGCTGACGCTGCAAGCGCGCGAGCAGCATATCCGCCGCTCCAAGGCGACGTCCAACATCTGCACCAACCAGGGTCTGGTCGTGACCGCGGCCACGCAATACATGGCGCTATTGGGTCCACAAGGCTTGGCCAAGGTCGCGTCAGCCAGCCATGCCGGCACCATGGCACTGGCTGAGAAATTGACGGCGATTCCCAACGTGAGCCGTGCATTTACTACACCTGCCTTCCACGAAGTGGTGCTCAAGCTCAACGACAATGCCAAGGACGTGCTGCGTGCATTGCGCGCCCAAGGCATTCTCGGCGGGCTGGATATATCCGGCTGGTATCCCGAACTCGGCCAGGCCATTTTGGTGTGTGTTACCGAAACCAAAACCCCAGAGGATCTCGACCACTATGTACAGCACATGGAACGTATCCTGTCGAAACGCCGCGAAGCGCCCCCCTGTGCGTACAAGAACTGATAGGAACTGATATGAGCGACATCCAACGTGACAAAGGATTCTGGGATCTGGCGGATTCATTCATCCAGCTCGCCAACTCCCACCTGGACAAGGAAAAACCCAGCCGGGTCAGCGCCAGCGCGCTGTTTGCGTCGGCACGGTTCAATGCCTTCATCATCGCCACAGCGGCCGAGAACAAGGCACAACTGATAGCCGAGAAAGAATCGGCCATTGCGTATTTTCTTGAACAGTACGAAGCCATGCTGCGCGAGAACATCGAGGAGCATTTGTCTCGTTACGACGAGAAACTGAATTAAGCAGCTCGCAAGCGTTGAGTGTGACTCAAACGGTCGCCCGACATTTCATTCATAGCGTTAAGGAGAGTAATCATGGCAGTGACTTTAGGCGGTAACCCCATCGACGTCGCAGGCAATTTCCCCAAGGTGGGCGACACCGCCCCTGATTTCAAACTGGTGAATGGCGACCTGACCGATGTCTCGCTGGCCGATTTTGCCGGCAAGAAAAAACTGTTGAACATTGTGCCCAGCCTCGACACCGGCGTATGTGCCACGTCGACCAAAAAACTGAACGATGCCGCGCTGAACGGTGCCGTGTTGCTGGTGATTTCGGCCGACCTGCCGTTTGCCCAAGGCCGTTTCTGTACTGCCGAAAGCACCAAAAACGCAGTCACGCTGTCGACCATGCGCGGCGCCGACTTCAAACGCAACTATGGCGTGGATATCACCAGCGGTCCGCTGGCAGGCGTCACCGCGCGCGCCTTGATCGCGCTCGATGAAAACAACAAGGTGCTGCACGCTGAGCTCGTCCCCGAGATCAAACAGGAGCCCAACTACGACGCTGCGCTGGCAGCCCTGAAATAGGGATCAGAATTCAGCGGGCAGGATTCAGCGGTTGTGCGGCTTCGCCACACGATCCGAATCAGGCACCTGAATTCTTCCCTAACCCCCAACCCTTGAATCCCGACCTCTAAAGTCATGCTGATATTCGATCATTCCCGTCCCGGCCGCACCGCTGCCGCCCAAATGCCTGCCACTGGCGGCAGCCTCGACGACCTGCCCGCAGTCCTGCGACGCAAAGATGCACCGGGTCTGCCCGAGGTGTCTGAACTCGACGTCGTGCGTCATTACACACGTTTGAGCCAGAAAAACTTCTCGATCGACACGCAGTTTTATCCACTTGGTTCGTGCACGATGAAGTACAACCCGCGTGCGTGTAATTCGCTGGCGATGCTGCCGCAATTTCTGGCTCGCCACCCGGCAAGCCCGGATGAAACGGGGCAGGGCTTTTTGGCCAGCATGTTCGAGTTGCAGGAAATTTTGAAGGACGTAACGGGCATGGCCGGCGTGTCGATGGCGCCGATGGCCGGCGCGCACGGCGAATTCGCCGGGGTGGCGATGATCCGTGCCTACCACGATGCTCGCGGCGACACGGCGCGGCGCGAGATCATTGTGCCGGATGCGGCACACGGCACCAACCCGGCCACCGCCACCATGTGCGGCTATACGGTCAAGGAAATCCCCACCGATTCGACCGGTAGCGTCAATATCGACGCGCTGAAAGCCGCCGTCGGCCCGCACACCGCCGGCCTGATGCTGACCAATCCGTCTACGCTCGGGGTGTTCGAGAAAGCCATTTCAGACATCCTGAAAATTGTTCACGACGCCGGCGGCCTGTCGTATTACGACGGCGCCAACCTCAACGCGATTCTGGGCAAAGTGCGCCCCGGCGACATGGGCTTCGACGTCATTCACATGAACCTGCACAAGACCTTTTCCACCCCGCACGGCGGCGGTGGACCGGGCGCGGGTCCGGTGGGCGTGTCGAAGCGCTTGCTGCCTTTCATGCCGATTCCTCTGGTGCTGAATGAAAATGGCGCTTACCGTCTGGCTGGCGAAGCAGACCTGCCGCAATCGATCGGCCGCATGTCGGGCAACATGGGCAATGCGGGCGTGCTGATGCGTGCCTATGTCTACGCCCGCCTGCTCGGTCGCGACGGTATGAATCGGGTGGCTGAATACGCCACACTGAACGCCAACTACCTGATGGTGAAACTGCGCGACGCTGGTTTTGACCTGGCTTTCCCCACCCGCCGCGCCAGCCACGAATTCATCGTGACGCTCAAACGACTGAAAGACACAACCGGTGTCACCGCGATGGACTTTGCCAAGCGTCTGCTCGATTATGGCTACCACGCGCCCACCACCTACTTTCCACTGCTGGTTCCGGAGTGTTTGCTGATCGAGCCCACCGAAACCGAAAGTCGCGAAACGCTGGACGGCTTCATCAAGGCGATGATAGCCATCAAGATTGAGGCCGAAACCAGTTCGGCACTGGTGAAAGGCGCACCCTATAGCTTGCCCGTGCGGCGCCTGGACGACGTCCGGGCTGCGCGCGTGCTTGACCTGACATACAAGCCCGAAACGGTAACTACCGACGAGGCATGACTGAGCCTGTCAACCCGTTCAAGGGCAAAACCGGCCTGCGTCGTCTCGGCAACGCCGCCGGTTACTCTTGGGCTGGGGTTCGGGCCGCTTTTAAATATGAGGATGCCTTTCGCCAGGAAGTTTTTCTGGCCATCCTGCTGATTCCACTCGCCCTGTATTTGGGACAGACCGGCATTGAGCGCGGGCTCATGATCGGGGCCGTTTTACTCGTATTAGTTGTCGAATTATTAAATTCGGCGATTGAGGCAGCGGTCGATCGTATTTCACTGGAACATCATCTGCTCATCAAGCGCGCCAAAGACATGGGCAGCGCAGCCGTCACAGTCTCGATTATCAACGTAGTTGTGGTCTGGGCTTTGATACTATTAGACTGATCAACGTTAAATCCATGCCTGCACGGAACGGGCCGGAGATGAGTCCGTTCCATGCTTAATAAACAAGGGAAACCCCTTTAAAGTGAGCGTGTGAATCACAAAACTGTTTGTCTTCTATTAGGCCTGTGTCAGGCTGGACCAGCCGTCGCCCTCGGATTAGGTGATCTGAACGTGCGCTCGCAGCTTGGGCAGCCTTTGCACGCGACCATCAAAATTACCGGCGCCAACACTGCATTGGATACGGATTGTTTCAGCCTGCTGCCCAGCACGGGGGCAGCCGCACCGCCCCCGCTCCGCCCCCAACTGAGTCTCGAACGTGGCGGCAGCGATATGGTTTTGCATATCCGTACGCCGCTTGCCATGAGCGACCCGATTTCACAATTCACCCTGGCGTCGGACTGTGAAACAAAGTTACAACGCGAGTACGTCATCCTGCTCGACCCGCCATCACAAGCTGCGCGCTCGCACAGCCAGAGTGTGCCCACCACGACCCCGCTCACGATCCGTTCGAGCAATGACACACCAGCGGCGGCGTCCGCTAACCCGCCGGCCAGCAAAAACAATGGTGCGGCCACTCGGGCCGCCCAAACGAGCGAGTCGAGCCCGCGCAGGCAGAGGTCGGTGGGCAAGAAACAACCTCAACCAACCGAAGCTGCACCGCGGCTGGTGCTTTCAGGTCGTCATGGCCTATCGAGTGAAGCGCTTTCACTGCGATTCGATACCAACCTGCCTGATCTGACCCGGCCTCGTCCCGAGCAATTGACCGCTGATGAGGTTTCTGATGAAAACACGGCGCTGACTCGCAAACTTGCTCACCTCGAGTCACAGATGGTTGCGCTGAATCAGCGTAATGCCGAATTGGAGGCTAAACGCACCGCGCTTGCCGGTCAGGGTTTACCCAAAATAAGCGGGCCAGCGCAGTGGCCGTTGTATCTGCTGATTTCGGCGCTATTGATCATCGCGGTCGGATTGATCGTTTGGCTGCGTCGACGCAGCCATACTGTTTTCACATGGAGAAAAACCGAACCCTCGGCCAACACCCCCTCCATAGGTAGCCTCGACAAAATGGCCGACCCCTGGACTCAGCCGCCGGGCAAACCCATTCAATCCAAAACACCGACAAGGCCAACCAAACAAGCTGAACCGGTCATTGATCCGGTGATTGAATTCGAACCGTCATCGGCGAACCATACAACCGAAGTCAAGGACGACACTCTGGATCAGGCCGAAGTCTACATGGCACACGGCCATGGTGAACTGGCCGTGCATTTGCTCCAGGAACATCTACGTGACGCGCCTGACGAATCCCCCGTGCCGTGGTTGCTGTTGCTTGATCTGTTGCATCGAGAAGGCGACATTCCCGCCTACACAATTGCCAGCCAGGAATGCCGACGCTATTTCAATATCAATCTGGGCGAACATCCCGTTTCACAGGAAACGGATACTGGCCAAGGCCTGGAAGCGTACCCGCACATTCTGGAGCAACTTCTGAAAGTATGGGGCTCACCCGATGTCGACCAGTTCTTCAAAGAACTGATTTTTGATGACCGCGGCGGCACCCGGATCGGCTTCGATCCGAGCGCCTATCGTGAAATTCTGCTTTTGCGTGCAGTCGCACGCGACGTTGACCCCATACCCGAATAATGTCATTCAATGGCCTGCTCGTTACCACGCTTCTGAGCACGCTCGTCCGGTCGGCTTGCGTATAATCCCCCAGTTGTTTTCGACCCTCCTCTCAAGTTTATGCGCACTCTAATTTGCGGCTCCCTCGCTTTTGATTCCATCATGGTGTTTCAGGACCACTTCAAACACCACATCCTGCCTGACAAGATCCACATGTTGAACGTGTCGTTTCTGGTACCTGAAATGCGCAGGGAATTCGGCGGGTGCGCGGGCAACATCGCCTACAACCTCAAGCTATTGGGTGGTGAACCCATCATCATGGCCACGGTGGGCGAAGATTTTGGTGTGTATGCCGAGCGGCTGGACAAGCTGGCCATTTCGCGCGAATCCATCCGCAGCATGCCTGGCTGTTATACCGCCCAGGCATTCATTACCACCGATCTGGCTGACAACCAGATCACGGCTTTTCACCCAGGCGCCATGTTTTTCTCGCACGAAAACGACGCCTCCAAGGCACGCGATATCCAGCTGGGCATCGTGTCGCCCGACGGACGCGACGGCATGCTGAGTCACTGCCGGCAATTTCACGCTGCCAAGATTCCTTTTGTGTTTGATCCAGGCCAGGGTATGCCCCTGTTTTCCGGCAGCGAACTGCTGGAAATGGTTGACCTGGCCGACTACCTCACGCTGAACGATTACGAAGCGGAACTGTTACAAGCCCGTACCGAACTCACGCTCGACGCACTGGCTGCCAGAGTGAAATGTCTGGTCGTCACGCGCGGTGAAGCAGGTTCACGTTTTTATGTCGAAGGCCGTCAGATCGATATTCCGGTCGTCCCCGCCCAGGCCATAGTCGATCCCACCGGATGCGGCGACGCTTTCCGGGCCGGCCTGCTGTATGGCATATCGCGTGGCTGGGACTGGGAAACCACGGGACAGTTGGCCAGTCTCATGGGTTCGTTCAAAATCGAGCAGCGCGGCGGGCAGAATCATGCGCCAACGCGTGAAATGATCAGCCAGCGATTGAACGAACTGTTCGGGAAAGCCCTCTGAGCCTGTAAGGACGCGTCCATCTGCAGTTCGCCTATAGTGAAACCGATAGCCATGAGGAAACCGTTATGAAACAGCCACTCAAAATCGTCTCGTCTGCCTGGCTGGTGGCCGCCATGATTGCGCTTGCGGGCTGTGCCAGCGGGACCGGCGGCAAAGACTACAGTCGGAATCAAACCCGTGCGGTACAGGAAGTTCAAATGGGCATCGTCGAGTCCGTTCGCACGGTCAATATCGAGGGCACTAAAACGCCTATTGGAGCCGGCGCAGGCGCGGTGGTCGGCGGCGTCGCCGGCAGCACGATCGGCAGCGGCAAGGGTAGCGTGGTCGGAGCGGCATTGGGGGCTGTCCTGGGCGGGCTAGGGGGCGCAGCAACCGAAGAGGTCGTGACCCGCAAACAAGGGGTGGAAATCACCGTCAAGCTGGATTCGGGCAAGATGATCGCCATTACCCAGGCAGCCGATGAAAGCTTCCAGGTTGGGGATCGCGTCCGGATACTCTCGGGCGGTGGAGCCACTCGCGTATCGCACTAAAACCGGACGGCTGACAAACGGGCCCCGTCAGGCGGCCAGTTCAACCACTTATCAGCGGTGATACCCGGTTGGACGCCACAATAGGCGGCAAATCCGCATGAGATCCCGGTTTCAATTCCGCTGGCCTGCTGATGTCGCTGCCGATGGCACTCCTTGACCACAGTGGCGCTCGCCGTTTCCGATAACCACCCGCTTTGATGCACACCCGCTAGGGCACTAGCAGTGCGGCAACATACAATGGCAAGGTGATGATCGCCCGCCTGCCCGTTACCCTCCGCCGCCTGATCCGGATCGGCCTGTTAATGCCCCACCTTGTGTGGGGCGTGATGCTGGCCGGACTGGTATTTCCTTTGGTCGCAGCCCACCGTCGCGATCACTTCATCATGCGCTGGTCGCACCGCTTGCTCGGCATCCTCGGCGTGCAGACCCGGATCCACACGCCGTCCAGTTTACCCAGCGGCGCCTTGCTGGTCTGCAACCATGTGTCGTGGCTCGATATCTATCTGATCAACTCCGCTCGACGCGTGCATTTCGTTTCGAAAGCTGAAGTGCGCGCGTGGCCGGTTGTGGGCTGGCTCGCTCACAAAACCGGCACGCTGTTTATTGAACGGGGTCGGCGGGCCGACACGGCGCGCATCAATACCGAAATGCGCGAATTGATGCAGGCAGGGGTGTGGGTGGCCGTGTTCCCCGAAGGCACTACCGGCGACGGCCGCGAGCTCAGGCGATTTTTACCGTCCTTGCTACAGCCCGCAGTGGAACTCGGCAGCCCCGTCGTGCCGGCGGCCTTGCGCTACCGCACGCTCGACCATGCTTATAGCGCCGCGCCCGCCTACATCGACGAAATCAGTCTGTGGCAAAGCCTGCTGCAAATCGTCAGTGAGCCCGGACTCATCGCCGAGCTGCAGTTTGGCGATCCGATCCAGCCCCAAGGGCATCGGCGAGATTTGGCGGTGCAGGCAGAAGCGGCAACGGCCAGGCTTTTGGGTATAGCACCCGCAAGGGGTACGCCGCCAGACGCTCGCCCTACAGGCGGTCTTGGCGCAGCACCCGCAAGGGGTACGCCGCCAGACGCTCGCCCTACAGATGGTCTTGAGGCCGCTTCTGCGAACACGCCACGGCAAACACCTGCCGATCCTCCAGCCTGACTGCGGTTAACTTTCCGCCCCACAGACATCCGGTATCCAGCGCGATCAAATCCGGGCGGTTAATCAGTCCCAGCGTCGACCAATGGCCGATGATGATGGTCGCTTCCGCACTCTTGCGGCCCGGTACCTCAAACCAGGGCATCCATCCGGTGGGCTGAGTGCCCGGGGCGCCCTTGTGGAGAAAATCCATTTCCCCCGCCGCCGAGCAATAGCGCAGCCGGGTAAACGTATTGACGATCATGCGCAGGCGCTCGATCCCCTGCAGTTTGTCATCCCATGCAACCGGGGCATTGCCGTACATTTGCGCAAAAAAATCGCGGTGCTGTGGCCCTTGCAGTGCAGCTTCGGCCTCGGCTGCGCGTTGCAGGGTGTCGTCCACCGACCAATCAGGCAACACGCCCGCATGCACCATCAGAAACGCATCTTCGCGCCAGGCCAGCTTTTGATGCCGCAGCCAGTGCAGCAGTTCATCCCGGTCGGGCGCCGCCAAAATGGCTTCGAGCGTGTCGCCCTTGTGGATACGACCAAACCCTTCGGCCAGCGTCAGCAGATGCAAATCATGGTTGCCAAGCACGCTGATGGCGGCATCACCCAGATTCTTGATGAAACGCAGCACGCCCAGCGAATCCGGCCCCCGGTTGACGAGGTCGCCTACAAACAGCAGCCGGTCGGCCTTTGCGTCAAAATCGAGTGTGTCCAGCAGGCGCAGAAGCGATTTCAGACAACCCTGAAGGTCGCCAATGGCATAGGTGGGCATATAAAATACGGTCTGATCAGTGCGTTGTATTGTTTTGCATCATAGCGCGCTTGCCCGAACGTCACGTGACACCACTTCCATGAAATTCCTGATACGCCTGTTTTTCAAAACCCTTCGTCTCATTTTGGGCCCGTTTCTGCTGCTGGCTAACTGGCTGACGCAGCCCAAGGGCGTCGTCCGCCCCGAGGCCGAACAATTGGCCATCGACGCGCGCACACGCAAGCTGGCCTTGTACCACTTCCCGACATGCCCGTTCTGTCTCAAGAGCCGTCGTGTCATGCGTCGGCTGTCGCTCAACATCGAGCTGCGCGACGCCAAAAACAACGATACACACCGCGCGGCCCTCATCGCGGGCGGCGGTAAGATACAGGTGCCGTGCCTGTTAATCATTGAAGACGACGGTCGACAGACCTGGCTCTACGAATCGGACGCCATTAACGCGTATTTCAACCGCGAGTTCGGCGACGCTGCCACGGCATGAGCCTACTTGCTGGCCTGAATCCGCCGCAGCGTGAAGCGGCGAAGTACCTCGACGGCCCTTTGCTGGTACTGGCTGGCGCCGGATCGGGCAAGACCCGTGTCATCACCCACAAAATCGCCTATCTGATTGGTGAGTGCGGTTACAAACCGAGCTCGATTGCTGCCATTACTTTCACCAACAAGGCCGCGCGCGAAATGCAGGATCGCGCTGACAAACTGACCAGGAACGAAGCCTTTAACAACATCAGTACCAAGGGTCTGATCGTCACCACCTTCCATTCGATGGGCTTGCGCATGCTGCGTGAGGATGCAAAGTTTGCCGAACTGAAACCGGCTTTTTCCATCCTCGATTCGGCCGATGCGATGGGCATCATTTCAGAAATTCTCAAAACCACCGACAAACAGGAAATTCGCCGCGCCGTTTCACGTATTTCGTTGTGGAAAAACGAATTGAAGTCGCCGGCTATTGCGCTTGCCACCGCCGAAGACGACAACGCACGCGCCTACGCCAAGATCTACGATCGTTACGATGCCACGCTGCATGCCTACCAGGCGGTGGACTTTGACGATCTGATCCGCCTGCCCGCCGAATTGCTCGACACCCATGCCGAGCTACGTGAGAAATGGCAAAACCGCTTGCGTCACATACTCGTGGACGAGTACCAGGACACCAATATTGCGCAATATAGACTGCTGCAAAAATTGACTGGTGTGCGTGCTGCCTTCACCGCAGTGGGCGACGACGATCAGGCCATCTACGGCTGGCGTGGCGCCTCGGCCGACAACCTGAAACAGTTGCGCGAAGATTATCCACACCTGCACGTAGTCAAGCTCGAGCAAAACTACCGCTCGACCATACGCATCCTCAAAGCGGCTAACAGCCTGATCTCGAACAACCCCAAGCTGTTTGAAAAGCGGCTGTGGAGCGACCTGGGCCACGGCGACGCGCTACAGGTCATGCCGACGCGCGACGACGAGCACGAAGCCGAATCGGTCGTCATGCGGCTGTTGTCACATAAATTCCAGCACCGCACCGAGTGGCGCGATTATGCGATCCTCTATCGCGGCAATTACCAGGCGCGCGTGTTCGAGCAGGCGCTGCGTAACGAAAAAGTGCCGTATCAGCTCTCGGGCGGGCAGTCGTTTTTCGACCGCGCCGAGATCAAGGACGTGATCGCCTATCTACGCCTGATCGCAAACAGCGACGACGACCCGGCCTTCATCCGCGCCGTCACCACCCCCAAGCGCGGGATCGGCGCCGCCTCCCTGGAGAAACTGGGGCAAGTCGCTGCGACGCTGCATGTGAGTTTGTTTGAAGCGACTTTTTCCGCTGCCGCGGCTTCGCAAATCGGCGAACGCCAGTTGGCACCCCTGATCGAGTTCTGTCAGTTCATCAACCGCTTTGAGGCACGCGTGACTCGCGAACCGGCGGGCGACGTGCTTAACGACCTGTTGAAATCTATTGATTATGAAGTCTACATTTTTGATCAGGACGACACGCGCGCTGCACAAAGCAAGTGGAACAACGTTATGGAATTCGCCGCGTGGATCGGAAAGAAGGGCGAAGCAGACGAAAAGAACCTGCTGCAGCTGACGCAGACCATCGCCCTGATCACGCTGCTCGAAGGCCGCGAGGAAGAAGAACCCGACGCCGTACGGCTGTCGACGTTACACGCCGCCAAGGGCCTGGAGTTCGGTCATGTATTCCTGGTTGGCATTGAAGAAAACATTCTGCCGCACCGCGAAGCGGTCGACGAAGGCCGGCTGGAGGAAGAGCGCCGCCTGATGTACGTCGGTGTCACCCGCGCCAAGAAATCGCTGACGCTATCCTATTGTGCACGCCGCAAGCGCGCGCGCGAGTCGGTCACTTGCGAGCCATCACGTTTTATCGAGGAGTTGGGCGACGACGTACGCATGCCCGATGCGCCTGCCAGCGCCGACGCCAAGGCGAGCGGCAGCGACCGGCTGGCGGCGTTGAAAGCGTTGCTGGGCTGAACAGACAATACAGGGCGAACACGGGAGCCCGCCCTTAAAACGTGACGCGCACCCGGGTGATCGGTATCACCCGGGTGCGCAGTGGATCAGCTGCCCTTGACCCCCTTGGCGATGCGATCACCGATCGCTTTGTCTATGCTGCGCCAATACTCAAACGCGCGCTCCAGCACGGGCTGAGACACGCCCGCTTTCAAGTGTCCGACGACGTTGGCCACCAGCCGGTCACGTGCAGCGTCGTCCATCACCTCGCGTACCAGAATGCCGGGCTGGACGAAGTCATTGTCCTCCTTGTGCGGCGTGTAGGCGGCGTGCATGAATTCGCCGCTGGCGTCCCATTTTTCCATGTAGGGGTAGCGCTCGGGGTCGGCCTTCGGCCCGCCCTTCGAGTTCGGCGCGTATACGGGATCGGAAACATTCTGCATCCGCATCGCACCGTCCTTGCTGTAGCTGTGTACCGGGACCTGGGGCTGATTGACCGGGATCTGCTTATAGTTGACGCCGAGCCGGTGCCGGTGAGAATCGGCATAGGAGAACAGGCGGCCCAGCAGCATCTTGTCCGGACTCACACCAATTCCCGGCACCAGATTGTTGGGCTCGAAGGCAGCCTGCTCGATTTCGGTATGGTAATCGGTCGGATTGCGATCGAGCGTCATTTTGCCCACCTCGATCAGCGGGTAGTCACCGTGTGGCCACACCTTGGTCAAGTCGAACGGATTGAATCGGTAGGTCTTGGCATCATCGTAAGGCATGACCTGCATATGCAGCGTCCAGCTCGGATGATCGCCGCGCTTGATGGCATCGTAAAGGTCGCGGGTATGGTAATCGCCATCTTCGCCGGCGAGCCGGTCGGCCTCCGCCTGGGTGAGGAAATCGATGCCCTGATCGGTCTTGAAATGGTACTTCACCCAAAATCGCTGGCCCTTGGCGTTGACCCACATATAAGTGTGGCTTGAGTAGCCATTCATGTTTCGCCAGGTCTTGGGAATGCCGCGGTCGCCCATCAGCCAGGCGACCTGGTGGGCCGACTCCGGCGACAGGCTCCAGAAGTCCCACTGCATGTCATGGTCACGCAGGTTGGTGTCTGCGCGGCGCTTCTGCGAGCGGATGAAGTGCTGGAATTTCATCGGGTCACGAATGAAGAACACCGGCGTGTTGTTCCCGACCATGTCATAGTTGCCTTCGCTGGTATAAAACTTCAGCGCGAAACCACGCGGGTCTCGCCAGGTGTCGGGGCTGCCGCGTTCACCGGCAACGGTCGAAAAACGCACCAGCATGTCCGTCTTGGTGCCCGGCTGAAACACCGCCGCCTTCGTGTACTGGCTGACATCATGCGTCACCTGGAAGTGGCCAAAGGCGCCACCGCCTTTGGCATGCGGCTGGCGCTCGGGTATCCGTTCCCGGTTGAAATTCGCCATCTGCTCGATGAGGTAATGATCCTGTAACAAGATAGGACCGTCCGCCCCGACGGTGAGCGAGTATTCATCGCTGGAAACGGGAATGCCTGCATCGGTAGTGGTGTGTTTGCGACTGTCTTTCGCCATGATGATAGTAACTCCAGATTGTGTGCTTCGAACATTGCTTCGCTTGTTGCTCAGTTGCGCAGCAGCCACTGTGACACAATTTGAAACAAGCTTGGCATCTAACGGCGGGCTATTCGAGCGGTCGCTTGATATCGTCACAGCATTACTGAGCGACATTTCAACGACCGCATCGTTGCACGCTCTTAAAGCATAGTCAATATTTTTGACAACAAGCAGGCGGCAGCGGCGATGATCCGAGCATTGCACGATCACGAGGCCGGCTGTGCCCAGCGGATCTCGCAAGCTGTCGGATGACCCTATAAAATGGGACGTTGCGGCGTCCCATCTCACCGTTGATTTCGGCTAACCGAAAATAGATAGCCCCTGGGCGCCCAATCATCACTTCGCAACACCTGGACATTGCTTCCGGCTGTATATCCAGGGGATGGTGGTGGCCATGCCAGCCACACCTCAAGCGTGCATGCAAAGTGGTGCGGGCGAACCGTCGCGCTTCATCGAGGAGCCCGGCGATGACGTGCTCATGCCGGACAAATCTTCGAAGATGCTCTGGCGACAGGGAGCAACAGTGGGCGGCGTTGAAGGCGCTGCTGGATTGCAGGTGGCTCAACACAGGCCAGGCCGGTTTGATCATGGCGCACCCCTTTTCAACGTTCCTTGCGTCAGCGTTTATGTTTGGGGTATGGGCGTGGCATATTCCACGTCACGATGGTAGATGTCGTAGGCAGCCTGGTATTCCATGGTGCGCGCAACGTCGGCAATCCAGTCTTCAGCGTAGCCCGCGCGACGCAACAAATGAAAACCCATCTCCATGCCGGCAGCGATGCCACCGCCGGCAACGACACGCCCGCTATCCACCACGCGCGCACGGCTCACGCGGCACGTCGGTGCGAGTTTGGCAAGGCGGTCTATCGGCACCATGCCCAAGTTCGATGCCTCAAGACGATTGGCTTCCTTGCGGCTGGTTGCGGCAATGCCATCAAGCAAGCCCATGCGTGCGTACACCCACGAACCGCCGCCCACGCTGGTCAGCAGACACCGCTCGGGGAGGCTTCTGATATAGGAGAACAGCCGCTGGTTATGCATCTCCTGGCGCGCGCCCATGCCGCCGGGAATGAGCAACGCGTCCATCGAAGGCGCGTCGTTGAAACTGTAGTTGGGCATCACCGTGAACCCTGCCTGCGCCTGCACCGGGCGATTGGCGTCGGCAATGAGGAAAACGTCGATCTCCGGATCGCACCAGCGTGCCACCGAGAACACGCTGTACGGCGCGGTGAAATCGGCGATCTCGGCGTCCTTGAAGACGTAGATGCCGAGACGGAATCCTACTTGGGGAGTGGCTCGGGTCATAGGTGCGTCCGGTAGTTGGAGACAATTGGCTGTCTAGGCGGGGTTTCCGTGATCGCTCACCCCGCGAGCATAGGCAAACTGCCCACAAAATTCGCCTTTCACATAATCGATCAGGACGTAGCTTGGAATGAATTTGTTCATGTCGATGCTAGGCGCAAACGGCGTTGGCACGCCCCCATGATCAATATTTTCAAAACTGCACACCTCATACTTGACGGTCTGAAACGTTATTTCCAGATTGTGACAAACAGCAACCGTTGCGCCCTCAACCTGATCTTTGAACCATATGCGCTTAGCTAACATACAACCAAAAATCAGATGGACATCGGCAATAACAGGCTTGTCTCTGTTATTGAGTGCTTTTTCAGCGCGTCGACTGATTTCTACCTGTAGTGATTTGCCATACAGAACAACTGAATATTTCATTGCAATCTCTCTATATCGCAAAATTGAGGGCACGCCGTTTTAGCGCGCCGCTACACCTGGCTAGTGGTGTTTATGACCGGCAGGACCTTCTGCTCCCGGCGTGTTTGAATACCCACGAAGTGTCATGTATTTTGATACCTGTGACTGAGTCAGTATTTCGGTCTGTGCCAGATGGGCTTCAAGGTGTGCGCCTCGCACCTGTGCTTGAAGTGCACCTATTCGTGCCAATGACTGATTAAGCAACTTTGGCGTAATCTTTTTTTGGGCGAACAGTTGGTCCAACTTGTGTTCCTCTTCCACAAGTGGCCGGCCTATCGAAATGGCCCTGACTTCCATGTTCTTGAAGAGTGACTGCGTGCGCTGTTTTTGTTTTGCGGTCAGCCCAAGTTCACCTGCCAAGGCCAACACATGGGAGGGGCCAGGATAACCATTCAGTTCAGCAGCTTTTGCAAGCCCCAAACCCTTGCCGGAAAGATAAGCCTGTACATCTTCGGAACTGAGCGCTTTGATCTCTCGCGACTCCTGCCCCGAATAAGGGGATGGCGGGGTTGCATGGGCAAGCTTGAAGAGTAATGTGGAAGACACCAAACACATGAGCAGAACTGATTTACGCATGATCAATCTCCTTGGGTGAGTGATGCGACTCACTCGTTTACGAGCATCCTGTTTTCAATCTCAAGCATGACGCACTCGCGTGCGCACCCAATCAAGTAGGCGCGAGCCTATCTCGCTAAGCTGAAAACGCGCCTTGGGTATCGACCTTGAATGTGCGCAACACATTGGTAAAGGCGCGATTGCTGGTGGCTTGCGCAACCACATCAAAAATATCACGCTCACTCCATCCGTTGGCTTTCGCTTCCTGGATGTCATGTTCATTGACGCTGTCTGGATCGCTCACCGACGTGGCTGCCAGCTTCAACAGAATTTTTTCCTTGGCAGAAAAAGGGGCGTGATTCAGATCTGTTCGCGCCGCACGGACTGCATCCAGATCGAGCCCCATATTGGTGAGAAAGCCTTCGTTCATGTTGATGCAAAAATTGCACTGGGCGTCGCTTGAAACCACATATCGAATCATCGCCATCAGGGCTGGCGACAGACGCTCGCCACTATTGAAATAGGAAATGTTGCTTACAAACGATTCCAATAGCGCGGGGCTGAGGCCATACAAACGCAGCCCATCCGGCACGAAACCGATTTTCTCTTGAATCTCACGGTAAACCGCTTCTACGCGGTCTTCTTGCCCGGCGGGCGGGAGCGGATTGAGCAAAGGGGTAGTGGGATGTGGGGTAGTGGGATGTGGGGTAGTGGGATGTTGGACGGTGCGTTGCATGCTGACTTCTCCTTCTAGGTTGAAAAATCCCGGCAAGTCGACCGGTCGGTCAAGATCTGCGTTCAAAACCGGCCCGAAATCCACGCCGAGCCTAAGCGTTCGTTACGCGACCTTCTGTACACGCATCTGCACCATGGTGGGAAGCAACTCGCGTATGACGTCTGGATCGTTCTGGTTCTTGGCGAGCAGCATGACGCCTTCAAAATAGGCCAGCATGGAATGCGCGGTTTTTCCCGCATCGATGTCCTGCGCCAGGTCACCTGCTTGTTGAGCGGCTTGCAGGACGCCACTGATCAAGTTCTGCAGCCTGGCAAACGTCTGCTGGATTTTTTCGCGTATCGGTTCGTCTTGCGTCGAGAGCTCATTCGCCAAGTTGCCGAACGGGCAACCCAACACGCGTCCGCTATGCACACTCAGTTGTTTTTGAAATAGATAAGCCATGTCTACAAATCGACCCAAACGAGCGAGTGGCGGCACATCGTCAGCAAACGCCTGGCCGATCATTTTCGACTGAGTATCGTCAAACTGCGCATCCAGGATCGCAATTGTGAGCGCTTGCTTACTCGGGAAGAAATGATAAAAGCTACCCTTCTTGACTCCGGCATGTTCGCAAATAGCCGCCACACCGACGTCAGCGTAACTACGTGAAAAAATCAGTTCGCGGGCAGAATCGAGTATGCGTTGTTGAGTGTCTATGATGGTTTGCATGATACGCATGCTAGTTGACCGGTTGGTTTAGTCAAGCTTTTTCCAGCGCACACCTCGCGCACGTCGTACCCTTAGAATCAAAAAGGACGCAATTGCGTCCTTTTTGATTCACTTTCCAAATGAGCTGAGGCGTTAGATGATTTTTCTGCGGCGGAATAAGCTGAGGCTGATGGCACCCAGTCCTAACAGCGCAATGGATGACGGTTCGGGTACGTTGTTTGGTCCGAGTGTGAAATTAAAATGATCCCAACCCAGTCCGCCGGGATCTGAAATGGAATGTATCCGCAGCGAAGTCACATTGGAAAATGCAGTCAAGTCCACCAGATTCGGGATGTTGAAGTCATTAAAGCCAAGAATGTTGACGGTACTGGCCAGAATATTATTCACAAAGACGTCGACTAGCGCGACTACTCCAGTGGCATTGTCCCCAACCTGGTAAAACGAGACATTACTGGCTAAACCGGCAAATGTCAGGATAGTTTCCTGGCTACAGTTAATTGAGCCCAAAGCCGTGCAAATGAAATTGCTACCAAAACCGATCCCCGGCTGGGCCGTGACCTGATTCACATTGCCCCCATTGGACGAAAACGTCACGCCGGCAAATTGATTGGTCACGACTGTGCCGTCCGCCAAGCCTTCAAAATCGATCAGAACCGCTCTCGAAGGCGTGGCCGCCAGCGCAAGCAAAACTACAAGGAAAAAACGCATCCCAATTCGTTGCATGTTAGCTCTCCCCATGGTGAATGACCCGACTACGGATTCGGTTACTGTCAGACGAGCAAAAAATACGCCACCAACATAATGCATTGAATTAAAACAGTTTAATTTTTATTCCGTAGAGTATTAGTAGCCATTATGTAAAAATTATCGACATATCTAGCACTCGATTTAGATTGAATTCCGTCCATGGTAATGAAAAAAGGCGACCCTTTCGGGCCGCCCTTCGTCTCACAGTCGTATATCGACGATCAATTAACCTTAGGGTTCAACTCGCCCTTTTCGTAACGCTTATACATTTCCTCCAGGTTGTAGACCTTGGTGATTTTGCTGGCCATGCCGGCTGCACCGAAGGCTTCGTAGCGATTGCGGCAAATGTCAGACATGCCCTTCGTCGCTTCCTTGAGGAACTTGCGTGGGTCGAAGTTGGACTTGTTTTCGGCCAGATGCTTACGGATCGCGCCAGTGGACGCCATGCGCAGGTCGGTATCGATGTTGACCTTGCGTACGCCGTGCTTGATGCCTTCGACGATTTCGGACACGGGTACGCCATAGGTTTCGCCCATGTCGCCGCCGAAGCTGTTGATGATTTCCAGCCAGTCCTGCGGCACGGAAGACGAACCGTGCATGACCAGGTGGGTGTTGGGGATACGGGCGTGAATCGCCTTGACGCGATCAATCGCCAAAATATCGCCTGTAGGCGGACGCGTGAACTTGTACGCACCGTGCGAGGTGCCAATGGCAATCGCCAGGGCATCGACGCCGGTTTTCTTGACGAAGTCAGCGGCTTCATCAGGATCGGTCAGCAATTGGCTGTGATCCAGTGCGCCTTCTGCGCCGTGGCCGTCTTCTTCGCCGGCCATACCGGTTTCGAGCGAGCCCAGACAGCCCAGCTCACCTTCGACCGACACGCCAACGGCGTGGGCCATCTCAACCACTTTGGCGGTGGTTTCGACGTTGTATTCGTAGGTGGCAGGGGTTTTGCCGTCAGCCAGCAAGGAACCGTCCATCATCACCGAGCTGAAACCCGACTGAATGGAGCGTAAACAAATGTCGGGGGTTGCGCCGTGATCCTGGTGCATACAGACGGGAATCTGCGGATACATTTCAATTGCAGCCTGAATCAGATGGCGCAGAAAGGGCTCGCCAGCGTAGGAACGCGCACCGGCGGAACCTTGCAGAATCACGGGGGAATCCACGGCTGCGGCGGCTTCCATGATGGCCTTGACCTGTTCCATGTTGTTGACGTTGAACGCAGGCAAGCCATAGCCGTTTTCGGCAGCATGGTCGAGCAATTGACGAAGGGATATCAGGGCCATTTACAGTCTCCTAGGTTAAAAATGTACAGCTCATTACAAATGCAAAATCAGGATTTTTTCGAGCCGCCCACGCGGACGATCTTCATGGTGTTGGTTCCGCCCGATTGACCGATCGGCTCGCCGATGGTCAGCAAAATCAGGTCGCCGTCACGTACCGCACCCCGACGTCGCAGTTCTTCCTCGGCTTCTGCCAGCAACGCATCCCGCTCTTTGCTGGCGGTTTTCAGGTTGATGGGGTATACGCCGCGGAAAAGAGTCACTTTTCTACGGGTTTCGACTTGGGGTGTCAAGGCGTAGATGGGTACGCCGGTGGACAGGCGGCTCATCCACAAGCACGTATTCCCGGACTCGGTCAGCGAAGCAATCGCCTTGATGTTGAGGTGCACCGACGTAAAAACCGCCGACATGGCGATCGCTTCATCGGGCCGCAGAAAGCTGTGGTCGAGCCGCGCGCCGGAGAACACATTTTCCGCTTCTTTCTCGGCTTCCAGACAGACACGGTCCATTGCCTGTACCGCTTCGACCGGGAACTGGCCTGCCGCCGTTTCGGCTGACAGCATCACTGCATCGGTACCGTCGAGTACGGCATTGGCGACGTCGGACACTTCGGCACGGGTCGGAATCGGACTGGAGATCATCGACTCCATCATCTGGGTCGCGGTGATCACCACCTTGTTGCGTTCCAGCGCCATGCGAATCATGCGCTTTTGCAGGCCCGGGACGGCAGCATCGCCCACTTCCACCCCGAGATCGCCGCGCGCCACCATGATGGCATCCGAGGCTTCAAGAATTTCTTCCAGGTTTTTGATCGCTTCGGTGCGCTCGATCTTGGCGATGAGTTGGCACTTGCCGCCGGCCGCACGCAACAACTCGCGCGCCTGGTGCATGTCCGCCCCGGAGCGCGGAAATGACACGGCGAGATAGTCTGCCTTCAGGGCGACTGCGGTCTTGATGTCTTCGATATCTTTTTCAGTCAATGCCGACGCCGACAGGCCACCGCCTTTGCGGTTGATGCCCTTGTTGTTGGACAGAACACCCCCCTGCACCACGGTGCAGATAATTTCCGTGCCCTTGACTTCTTCAACCCAGAACTCGATACGACCGTCATCCAGCAACAGCGTCACGCCCCGGCTCACGTCATTGGGCAAGTCCTTATAATCCAGGCCCACGCGAGATTGATCGCCCATCGCACATGCCGCGTCCAGAACGAAGGTGTCGCCCTTGGCCAGCGTGATCTTGCCGTCCTTGAACTTGCCAATCCGGATTTTCGGGCCTTGCAGATCGACCAGCACACCCACGGCGCGGCCGCGCGCACGGGCCAGCGAACGCACCAACTCGGCGCGATCGATATGGTCCTGCGCCACGCCATGCGAAAAATTCAGGCGCACCACGTCGAGTCCAGCCTCCATCATGCGATCCAGCGTTTTGGGATCGGAGCAAGAGGGGCCAAGGGTGGCGACGATTTTGGTTCTGCGAATCATGGTTATGGGTGCTATATAAATTAGGGGGGAAATGCGGAAAAGCCCGAGGGACGCCAGGCGCCTTCCTCGGGCTTCTTTGTGTAGGGCTTAGCCCTTCGCGCGTTCCTCCAGAATCGCCACGGCGGGTAGCACTTTGCCTTCGAGATATTCGAGGAAGGCACCACCGGCGGTCGAAATGTAACTCACCTTGTCATAGATGTCGTATTTCTGAATCGCGGCAATGGTGTCGCCACCGCCCGCCAACGTAAAGGCCTTGGTGTTGGCAATCGCCATGGCAATGGTCTTGGTGCCTTCGCCGAACTGATCGAACTCAAACACGCCCACCGGGCCGTTCCACACCACGGTACCGGCCTTCATGATGATGTCGGCGAGTTCCTGCGCGCTCTTCGGGCCAATATCAAAGATCATGTCGTCGTCTTCCACGTCGCCCGCATCTTTCAGCACGGCGGGCTCGTTGGCGTCGAATTTCTTGCCGCACACGACATCGACTGCAATCGGTATGGTGGCATTGCGTGCAGTCATCTTCTCGATCAGCGCCTGCGCGGTGGGGACCAAGTCATCTTCGCACAGCGATTTGCCGATGTTGTGGCCGGTCGCCTTGAGGAAGGTGTTGGCGATACCGCCGCCGACGACCAACTGCTCGCATTTCTCGGCCAGTGCTTCCAGCACGGTCAGCTTGGTCGACACCTTGGAACCGCCGACAATCGCCACCATCGGGCGGGCCGGATTGGCCAGCGCCTTGTCGAGTGCATCGAGCTCTTCGGTCAGTAACAGGCCCGCTGCAGCCACGGGTGCAAACTTGGCGATGCCGTGGGTCGAGGCTTGGGCGCGGTGTGCGGTGCCAAACGCATCCATCACGAACACATCGCACAGCGCAGCGTATTTTTTAGCGGTCTCATCGACGCTTTTCTTTTCACCTTTATTGACGCGGCAGTTTTCCAGCACCACCAGTTCGCCATCGGCGACATCAAAGCCACCTTCGGTCCATTCACGGATCAGGCGGATATTCTTGCCGAGCTTCTGCGCGATGACATCGACCACGGGCTTCAGGGAGTCTTCTTCCTTGAACTCACCTTCGGTCGGACGACCCAGATGCGAGGTGACCATCACTTTGGCACCGGCCTTGAGGCAGTGCTCAATCGTGCGCATCGACGCCGTAATGCGGGCATCAGAAGTGACCTTGCCATCCTTGACGGGCACGTTCATGTCAGCGCGAATAAAAACGCGCTTGCCCGCCAGATCAAGATCAGTGACGCGAATAAAAGCCATGTTGTTCTCCAATAGTAAGTTTTAAGGGTTGGCGCGGATTGGCCGCGCCAGACCTTAAGGCTCACGTGTTAGGGGCGGGATTCAGAGGGCAGAGAATGTGCTGCCCCAGGACTCAGTCCCTGATTCAATGCGCGGGCTACGCCCGCACATTCCCTGAATCCTGAATCCTGGCCCTTACTTCGCGACGTGCTTGACGAAGCGCAGCATGTTGCAGGTGTAGCCATACTCGTTGTCGTACCACGACACGATCTTGACGAAGGTGTCGTCCAATGCGATACCGGCTTCGGCATCGAAAATGGACGAAGCACTGATGCCACGGAAGTCGGTGGAAACCACTTTTTCGTCGGTGTAACCCAGCGTACCTTTCATCGCACCTTCGGAGGCGGCCTTCATCGCTGCGCAAATGTCCGCGTACTTGGCGGGCCTTTCGAGTTCGCAGGTCAGGTCAACCACCGACACGTCGGAGGTTGGCACGCGGAAAGCCATACCGGTCAACTTGCCTTTCAGTTCAGGTAGCACCACGCCCACAGCCTTGGCAGCACCAGTGGATGACGGAATGATGTTTTCCAGAATGCCACGGCCACCGCGCCAGTCTTTCATCGACGGACCGTCAACGGTTTTCTGGGTAGCGGTTGCCGCGTGCACGGTGGTCATCAGGCCGCGCTTCAGGCCCCAATTGTCGTTCAGCACCTTGGCAATCGGTGCCAGGCAGTTGGTGGTGCACGAAGCGGCCGACACAATCGCCTGGCCGGCATAGGTTTCGTGGTTCACGCCATACACGAACATGGGGGTCGCATCCTTCGACGGAGCGCTCATCACCACTTTTTTCGCGCCAGCGGCGATGTGCTTTTTGCAGGTTTCGTCATCAAGGAAGAAACCGGTGCACTCGATCACGATGTCGGCGCCTGCTTCGTTCCACTTCAGGTTCGCAGGATCGCGCTCGGCGGTCAGACGTATGGTTTTGCCGTTGACGACCAGGTTGCTGCCGCTGACCGAAATATCACCGTTGAAACGGCCGTGGACCGAATCGTATTTCAGCATGTAGGCCAGGTAATCGGGCTCGAGCAGGTCGTTGATCGCGACGACTTCGATTTCAGGAAAATCTTTGGCGATTGCGCGGAAAGCCATACGGCCGATGCGGCCAAAACCGTTAATACCCACTTTGATTGCCATGTGTTCAGTCTCCTAGGTTGAAAATTTTGTAGCCTTGAAAAACATGAGCGCTCGCCAGGCAAGCGGCTCGCGTTTTTCTCGGTATCAGTTTTACAGCACGCCTTTAACGGCGGCGGCAACGGCTTCTGCCGTAATGCCAAAGTGCTTGTACAGCGCGGGAGCCGGAGCCGATTCGCCGAAGGTATCCATCCCCACGACGGCGCCTTCCAGGCCAACGTATTTGCGCCAGAAGTCGGTCACACCGGCTTCGACGGCCACGCGCGGCAGACCTTTGGTCAGCACGCTGGCCTTGTACGCGGCGTCCTGACGGTCGAAGGTGTTGGTCGACGGCATCGAGACCACACGCACCGCAATACCTTCAGCCGCCAGCGCTTCCTGGGCTTTCATTGCCAGATCAACTTCAGAGCCGGTGGCGATGATGATGGCCTTGGCATCGGCAGCATCTTTCAGCACATACCCACCCTTGGTGATGTTGGCGATCGTGGCTGCATCACGTGCAATAAACGGCAGGTTCTGACGGCTCAGAATGTGGCAAGTCGGGCCGTCGGTGCGTTCAACCGAATGCGCCCAGCCCACCAGCGTTTCCACGGTGTCGCACGGGCGCCACACGTCGTTGTTGGGCATCATGCGCAGGGTCGCGGTCTGTTCCACCGGCTGGTGGGTCGGGCCATCTTCGCCGAGGCCAATGGAATCATGCGTGAACACGTGAACCACGCGCTGCTTCATCAACGCTGCCATACGAATGGCGTTGCGTGAATACTCGGAGAACATCAGGAAAGTGCCGCCGAATGGCAGGAAGCCACCATGCAACGCCATGCCGTTCATGATTGCGGCCATGCCGAACTCGCGTACACCGTAGCTGATGTAATTGCCGGGGTTGCCATTGAGTACCTTATGGCAGCCTTCCCAGTCAGTGAAATTAGAACCGGTCAGATCGGCCGAGCCGCCGAGAAACTCGGGCAGCACAGGTGCCAGCGCATTGATTGCAAACTGCGACGCCTTACGGCTGGCAACGGTTTCAGCCTTGGTGTTACTGGCAGCCAGCTTTTCTGCGACATGCGCCTTCCAATTGGCAGGCAGTTCACCGTTCATGCGACGCACGAATTCGGCTGCTTCAGCCGGATAAGCCTTTTTGTATTCGGCGAACCGGGCGTTCCACTCTGCTTCCAGTTCCTGACCTTTAGCTTTGGCATCCCAGGCCGCGTAAATGTCTGCCGGGACTTCGAACGGCGGGTGGTTCCAGCCGAGGTTCTTGCGGGTGGCCTCGATTTCAGCCGCGCCCAGGGCTTCGCCATGCACATGGGTGCCGCCTTCTTTGTTCGGCGCGCCCTTGCCAATGACCGTTTTGCAGCAGATCAGCGTGGGCTTGTCGGTGCAGGCCTTAGCCTTCTGGATCGCAGCTTCCAGCGCAACGACGTCATGACCGTCTACACCAGCCACCACATTCCAGCCGTAGGCTTCAAAGCGCTTGGCGGTGTCGTCGGTGTACCAATGTTCAATGTGACCATCAATAGAGATACCGTTGTCGTCCCAGAAGGCGATCAGCTTGTTCAGTTTCCAGGTGCCGGCTAGCGCACACGACTCGTGCGAAATGCCTTCCATCATGCAGCCATCGCCCAGGAACACATAGGTGTGGTGGTCAACGATGGTGTGGTCGGGCTTGTTGAACTCGTCAGCAAGCACTTTTTCGGCCATGGCCATGCCAACACCGTTGGTGATACCCTGGCCGAGCGGGCCGGTGGTGGTTTCAATACCGGGCGCATAACCATATTCGGGGTGACCCGGCGTGCGGGAATGCAACTGACGAAACTGCTTGAGATCTTCAATCGACAGATCGTAGCCGGTCAGATGCAACAGCGAATAAATCAGCATCGAGCCATGGCCGTTCGACAACACAAAACGGTCGCGGTCCGCCCACTTGGGATTGGTTGGATTGTGACGCAGGTGGTGATTCCACAGCGTTTCAGCGATTTCCGCCATGCCCATGGGGGCGCCGGGGTGGCCGGATTTGGCTTTTTCAACTGCATCCATCGAAAGCGCGCGGATGGCATTGGCCAGGTCGTTACGGGTTGGCATTGCGTTCCCTTCAGCTAAATTAAAAACCATCGCAAATCTCACCCCAGGAAGCCACGAACAGGCCGCATGGGCGGAATATGCAAAAACCTTGATTATCCGTCAGCAGGGCAGGCTTCCGCAAGCAGCCCCCTTGGCGGTCGAAAGAGTTGTCATGACAAAGAGTTAAGGCGTAAAGCTCAAGCTTGAGCTTAAAATGGCCCGCTAAATTCTTTTTATTTGGCTGATGGTGTGGCTTATGCGCCGGCCGCTTTCAGCCAATCACGCCACAAAACAAACAGCTCCGGGCTCGCGGAAGCCACCACCGAACGTTCCCAGATATTGGCAATGTCAAAGCCGCCCGACAAGCTGGACAAGCGCCCGCCTGCTTCTTCCAGTATCAGTGCCCCTGCTGCGTAATCCCACAATTTCTGGCCGCCATGCACATAGATATCGAAGCGCCCGGCTGCGGTGTAACACCAATCCAGCGTGGATGCGCCGAAATTCCGCTGCGAAGCATAGGGCGGCCACGAAGCCAGACGACCCGCCAACTCGCGATCAATGCGCTTCATTTCGACGCCGGCCAGGGCTCTGCGTAATTCAGTCGCGGGCGCACGCAAGGGTAACGCTACGCCATTCAAATATGCGCCCTTGCCGCGCTCCGCGGTAAACATTTCATCGGCAATGGGGTCGTAGACCACGCCCAGTTGACGCTCGCCTTTGTAAAGATAGGCCACCGACACGGCAAAATAAGGCACACCCGCAACAAAGTTGGAGGTGCCATCAATCGGGTCAACACACCACAGTCCATCGCGCCCGGCCGCCCAGGCATCGCGCTGCCGCTGCTCGGTCATTTCTTCGCCCAGCACCGGCACGTTTTTGATCTTGGGTAACGCGACCTCCAGCGCCGCCTGCGTCTCGGTATCGGCCTCGGTAAACAGGCTGCCGTCCGGCTTGTGGCTGTGCTTCACCTTGAGGAAACGCGGCGTCACTTCGCGTTGCGCGATTTCGCGCACCGCGGCTTTGACTTGCTCAAGCATGCGCAACCCTTCGCATGCTTGATGTCTGGCTCAGGCTGTTCAAGCGTCTTTCCATTTGATCGAGCAGCCCATGCTGGGAATCTGCTCCGCCGGGCCACGCTGGGTTGAAGCCACGGTCTTCATTGCCTCGAACAAGTCGCGGCGCACGCCGTCAGGTGCGGTTTCCTTGCGTGACTCATCAAAGCGGCCCCGATACTGCAGCTCGAATGCGCGATTGAATCCAAAGAAGTCTGGCGTGCACACCGCACCATACGCTTTCGCAACCTGTTGGGTTTCGTCGATCACGTAGGAAAACGAGAAGTTGAATTCCTGTGCAATACGTTTCATGTTGTCGAACGAGTCTTCTTCATACTCAGCAGGGTCATTCGACATGATGGCGATAGCGTGCACACCGTGCTGCTTGAGTTCGGCCAGGTCACGCACCAGACGCGAGCGTATGGCCTTGACGTACGGGCAATGATTGCAGATGAACATCACTAACAGACCGTCAGGGCCCATGGCATCGGCGAGCGACCAGGTTTTGCCGTCCACGCCGGGCAAGTTGAAGTCGGGGGCTTTCCAGCCAAAATCGCATACAGGGGTAGTAAGGGAAACCATGACGTGCTCCGCAGAATTTCAAGGGATGCCGGCATAATAGCAAGATGTCTACGCCGCGCTTTTATCTTGACCACCCGCTTGCCCTCGGCGCCCGGTTCAGTTTGCCTCCCGGCCCAGCGCGTCATGCCGCACGCGCCTTGCGACTGACCGCAGGCGACGCGGTCACTTTATTTAATGGTTTGGGTGGCGAATACGACGCGCAAATCGACCGCGTCCTGAAAGACGAAGTCGCAGTCAGCATCACGGGATTTTCCAACCGCACCCGTGAGTCACCGCTGCAGGTCATGCTGGCGCAAGGGATATCGAGTGGCGAGCGCATGGACTACACGCTGCAAAAAGCGGTTGAGCTGGGCGTGTCGGCCATCCAGCCGATTGCAGCCAAGCGCAGCGTGGTCAAGCTAAGCGGTGATCGGGTAGACAAACGGGTAGCGCATTGGCAGGGTGTCGTGGCAAGCGCCTGCGAACAATGCGGCCGCAATCATGTTCCCCGCGTGGCACCCCCGCTGACACTCGCCAGCTGGCTCGGTCAGCGGGAAGCCGGCCGGCTGCTGTTTCTCTCCCCACTTGCTGACATGCGCCTGGCGGACCTGCCCGCGCCCAGCGGACAGGATTGCCTGGTGGCGGGACCGGAAGGCGGTTTCGAGGCAGACGAGATTGCAGCGCTGCATGCGGCAGGCGCCATCCCCGTTCGACTAGGCGCCCGCATCCTGCGCACCGAAACCGCTGCGCTGGCGGCATTGGCCACCATGCAAAGCTTGTGGGGCGACTTCTGAACTGATACGCCAGACATCAAAAAACCGGGCAATTGCCCGGTTTTTTGATGTGCTCGGTTCGAATGAAGTCGGTTCGAATCAGGGACGAATGTAAGTGTAACCCTGCATCTGACGCTCCATGAGCTCAACCACACCTGCCTGGACATAACCAATCTTGGGGTTCATGTCCTCTTTGGTCAGCTTCTGGCCGCGCATGGTGTTGCCGCAGGCAACCACTTTAACGCCCGAATCCGCAGCTTCGCTCACGCGATTAGCGACTTCCGAGTCAGCTTTCAGCATACCAATTCCCGGGCCATATGCCACGATTTCAACCACAGCGCCCTTCAGGTCTTTTTGCACGTTCTTGGCGTTGTTCAGCGCCAGATTCCATTTGGCAGGATCGTTGTCACTGACCTGAAAGATCACCTTCGGTGTCACCATGGGGTCTATTGCATGCGCTGCGGTTGACACCGACAGGGCACCCATCGCCATCGCGCCGCCCAGCACTACACCCATCAATTTATTCATGAATTTCATTTTTAATGTCTCCTATGGATTATTGATCGTTTCGGGATAATTTCCGTCACATAAGGTAGACGAGTCAGTTTCCGGGTTTATTCCATTTTTTTCGCGGAATGTACGGACACTGCGTATTACGCGGGTTTTCGGTATCCTTCCAGTAAATTCGCCTCGACCAGGACACTCCCTTGAAAGACACTACCGACTTCGTTCACTGGTTCCGCGCCGCTGCACCCTACATTCACGGCTTTCGCGGCAAGACATTTGTCATCGCGTTTGGCGGGGAGCTGGTGGCAGACAATGGCTTCGTGCAGTTGGCGCACGACGTCAATCTGTTGAACAGCCTCGGCGTGCGGCTGGTGCTGACACATGGCGTGCGCCCGCAAGTAGAGGCACGATTGACCGAAGACGGCACGGCCATACGCTACGTGGGTGGCCTGCGGGTCACCGACGACGCGGCACTTGCTTGCGTCAAGGAAGCCGCCGGCACGGTGCGGGTCGAAATTGAAGCGCTGCTGTCGCTTGGGCTGGCGAATACGCCCATGGCCGGCGCAGGCATCCGGGTGGCCTCGGGCAATTTTGTGACGGCCCAACCCCTGGGTGTACGCGATGGCATGGATCTGCTGCACACCGGTGAGGTGCGCAAAATTGACGCGGTGGCGATCCGGCGGCGTCTCGATCAACACGATATCGTGCTGCTGTCGCCTATCGGCTATTCGCCCACCGGCGAGATTTTCAACCTCAGCCTGGAAGATGTGGCCACACAAGCCGCCATTGAGCTGGCGGCCGACAAGCTGATTTTCCTGATGGATACCGAAGGCGTGCCGGACAAAGGGCGCAAGATTCATAACGCGCTGACGGTCAACGAAGCTCGCCAGGTGTATGAAAAAGCAGGCAAGGGCAAGACCCGCCGGTTGCCTGACGACGTGTCGTACTACCTGCCTTGCGCGATCACTGCCTGCACCCAGGGCGTCAAGCGTGCACATCTCATCAGCCGCCACCGCGACGGTGCCTTGCTATCCGAACTGTTCACGCGTGATGGCGTGGGTACGCTTATTACACCTGCGCCACTGGAAACCCTGCGGCCTGCCACCATCAACGATGTCGGCGGCATCCTCAGTCTGATCGAGCCACTGGAGCGCGAGGGCGTCCTGGTGCGGCGCTCACGTGAACTGCTGGAAATGGAAGTGGATCGCTTTCTGGTTCTGGAATCCGACGGCGTGATTGCGGGATGCGCAGCGCTCTACCCTTTCCCTGAGGAACATGCGGCGGAACTGGCGTGTCTGGCTGTTGCGAAAGATTTTCGCGGACGCGGCTTCGGTGACCTGATCCTGGCAGAAGCCGAAAAAAGTGGGCGCAAGCTAGGGTTCAAGCAACTGTTCGTCCTGACCACCCGGACTGAACACTGGTTTGAGGAACGCGGCTTTGTTGATAGCAGCCTGAGCAATCTGCCCAAAAGCAAACAAGCGCTATACAACTACAATCGAAAATCCAAGGTCTTGCAAAAATCGCTGTAACAAAGGGAAATTTTGCACCTCACTCGCTTGCTGCCAGCACTGCTCGGCTTCCTTATCCACTCGCCGGCTCACGCCATCGGCAAGGAGCTGGTCATTGGTTTGCAGCCCACTCAGCCCATACGAGCCCTGATCGCACGCCACGAGCCATTGGCCAATTACCTGCGCCAGGAGCTTGATCGCCCGGTGCGCCTGGTCTCCGCCAAAAACAGCCAGGTTTTTGGTCAACGTATGCTGGCCGGTGACTACGAACTGGCTTTGGCCCCAGCTCACTTTGCCCGACTCGTCCAGCGAGAACGAGGCTGGCACCCACTTGTCCGTTACGATCACCCACTACCCGTTTTTTTGCTGTCACGTCAGACTGAAACTGAACTCATGCTTGCCGACCTCAAAAACAAGATATTGGCGGTACCTGACTCCGCCATGCTGGTCACGGTCGCAAGCGAGCATTGGCTCGCACAACAGCAATTGCTGGCCGGCCGTGACTACACCTTATTGGTCGCGGATGGTTACGCCAGCACGGTTCATGTCCTGATCAGCGGCCAAGCCGATATGGCGGTGGGCGCCCTGGGCGGAATCGGCCAGGCCCGCCCAGAAGAAATCCAGCAGCTGCGGATTGTCAAAGAGATGGGCAGTATCCCGCGTCTGGTTTTTGTTGCGCGCCATGATATGACTGCGCAAAAACGCGCCACATTGCAACGCGCGCTCCTGGCTTTTCGCTCACCCACGGCCGAACCATTAAGCGTAGTGGGTAAAGATGACCTGGCTGAGGTAGACGCGTATCTTCCCGAAACCCGGGCGCGCTTGAAAGCCCAGGATATCCTGCAGCGCATGCGATGAAAGACTGGTTCGACCGACTCTCGTTACGTTACAAGCTCACACTTTCTGCCCTGATTGTGGAAATGGTGGTGCTTGTTCTCCTGATCGGGTACGGGGTACAACATACCCACCAGACGCTCCAGCGGCAGACCGATGCACGCGTCAACGAGATGTCGGAAACACTGGCGATTGCCTTGTTGGGCCCGCTGTCTCAGCAAGACGATGTCAGTGTGCGCGACATTACCGATGCACTGCAGCGCAATGAAGAATGGCTCTTGATTACCGTGCGCGACGGCAATGGCCGCATGGTTCACCAGACAGGCGGCCGAGACAGTTCAAAAGGCTTTCGAGTCACCAAAAAAATAGAACTGGCAGGACAACAGTACGGCGAAGTAGCCATGGTGCTATCTGACCAGCACATTCGGGAAGCGCGCCGACAATATTTCGTGCAAAGCCTGCTCATTGCGGTCATCGCACTTCTGATGACAGGCGTATTGCTTGCCCTGTCAACCAATCGACTGATTCGGCGGTTTGAGGCGCTCACGCGCGCCAGCAAACGCATGGAGCAAGGTGACCTGGAAGTGCGCCTCGAGGGTGAGGGGCAGGACGAACTCGGACGGCTGGTCGGCATGTTCAACCGGATGGCCGAATCGGTTCGCTTCAATGTGGAGCGCGCCCATGAAAACGAAGCGCGTTTCCATGCAATCGCCGATTACACCCATGACTTGGAATTCTGGTTGTCGCCCGAAGGCAAGTTGTTGTGGATCAACCCCTCCACCGAGCGCATGCTGGGTTATACCGTCAGTGAGTGCATGACACAGATCGGATTCCCGAGCGAAATCATCCATGCGGAAGACCGGCTAGCCGCTGATATTCAGCTCCGTCAGGCGCTGCGCGGCACATCCGGCCAAGGCTATACCTTGCGTATTTGCCGCAAGGATGGAGGCCATTTCTGGGCGGTCGTGAACTGGCAACCGATTCACGACCATAGCGGTACCTATCAAGGCATACGTGCCAGCATCCACAGCATTGACGACCTGAAGGCAACCGAAGCCAATCTGCGTCAAGCCATCAACGAACTCCGAATCGCTGAAAGCCTGCAAAGCCAATACCTGGAGGAAACCGAACAGGAGCGCGCCCGGCTGATTTCACTTTTGTCTGCCATGAATCTGGGCATACTGTTTGTGGCATCAGATGGGCGGGTGTTGTACAACAATCCATCATTCAGCCGCATGTGGATGATCGATGAAAAAACCAATCTGATCGGGCAATCTGCTCACGAGGTGTTAACACAATCAGCCTCGGTCTTGGCCCGGCCTGATCATTTTTCCAAGCATTTGATCTCGGTGCTGGAAACCCGTGAGGTATCGGACAGTTTTGAGATCCAGATGAATGATGGACGCATCATCAACGAACTGGATTATCCAGTGCGTGACCGTGAAGGCCTTTTTTTGGGTCATTTATGGATATACGAAGACATCACACGCGAACGTCAAACTGCCGAACAGCTGGTGTATCTGGCTGAGCGCGATGGTCTGACCGGACTCTATAACCGCCACCGGTTTCAGCAGGAGCTTGCCCGCACCATGCTGGAAAGCGACCGCCACAAGACCCCCTGTGCAGTCATGTTTTTCGACCTGGATGAATTCAAAACCATTAATGACAGCTATGGCCACCGCGCTGGCGATGCACTTCTGATCAGGGTCGCGGGCGAGATCAGCGCACTGGTACGACGCAACGAAGTACTGGCGCGACTGGGAGGCGACGAATTTGCACTCCTGCTACCCGGGGTGCATGGCAACGAGGCGGAAGCGCTGGCTGATCGCGTTGTGCGGGCCATCGCGCAGATTCCTTTCCGTTTCGAGGGACACAGCCTGCGGGCCACGGCCAGCCTGGGCATCGCCTATTACCCCGAGCATGCGGTCGATGCTGACGATCTGGTCGCGCGCGCGGACATCGCGATGTATCAAGCCAAAGACGCCGGCAAGAACACGTGGCGAGTGTATCGGGCCAATGCGCTTGCCGATACGGAAATGCGCACGCGGTTGACCTGGAGCGAACGTATCAGCAATGCACTCGAGAAGGGATTGTTCGTATTGCATTATCAGGGCGTCTATCGAACGGAAGACGGCAGCCTGTCCCATCTGGAAGCGCTAATACGCATGATCGACGAACGCAGCCCGGATCAGCTGATCATGCCCAGCCACTTTATTCCGCTCGCGGAAAAGAGCGGCCGCATTCTTGATATTGACCGCTGGGTCCTGAGCGAAGTCCTCCAGACGCTATCCAGTCACGCAGACATTCCCTCCATCGCGATCAATGTATCCGGACGCTCTCTGTCCGAACCCAGTTTGCCCCAGCAAATTGGCGATGCCTTGCGTGAATCCAGTATTCTGCCCGGTCGCCTGATCGTCGAAATTACGGAAACGTCGGCGGTTTCCGATCTGCACGATGCACAACGCATGATTGAATCATTGCGTCAATTAGGGTGCGGCGTGTGCCTTGACGACTTTGGTGTCGGGTTTTCCTCGTTTGCCTACCTCAAGCACCTGCACGTCGACACCATCAAGATCGATGGCATTTTCATACGCGATCTCATCAACGATCCCTATAACCAGATATTTGTTCAGGCCATGGTCAGTGTCGCGCTTGGCCTTGGCAAATCCGTGGTGGCGGAGTATGTCGAAGATGGTGCGAGTCTCGCGCTGCTGCGCCAATATGGCGTGGATCTGGTACAGGGCTATCACCTGGACCACCCCGCTGCCAACCATCCCGCACTGCTCACCCATAAGCACCCGCACCAGCCCACGCGGATGGCCTGAATGGCTTTCCATCCAGGCAAGCGCACAATGGTAAAATGCCGGGTTTGACCGTTTCAGGACGCCTGCCGTGCTCACCGCTTCCAGCATCACCCTGCAATTCGCAGCCAAACCCCTGTTCGAAAATGTCAACGTCAAGTTTGGCGATGGCAACCGCTATGGCCTGATCGGCGCCAACGGCTCCGGCAAGTCCACCTTCATGAAAATCCTCGCGGGCGAACTGGAGCCGAGCGCCGGCAACATCTCGCTCGACCCCGGCGAACGCATGGCATGGCTGCGGCAGGACCAGTTTGGCTATGAAGACCAGCGCGTACTCGACGTCGTGATGCAGGGCCACGCCGACATGTGGAAGGTGATGCAGGAAAAAGACGCCATCTACATGAACCCGGAGGCGAGCGAGGAAGACTATCTGCATGCCGCCGAGCTGGAAGCCAAATTTGGCGAAATGGGCGGCTACGACGCCGAGGCGCGCGCCGGTCAACTGCTGCTCGGCGTGGGCATCCCGATCGAGCAGCACACTGGCCTTATGAGCGAGATCGCGCCGGGCTTCAAGCTGCGCGTGCTGCTGACGCAGGCGCTGTTTTCCAACCCCGACATCCTGTTGCTCGACGAACCGACCAACAACCTCGACATCAACACCATCCGCTGGCTGGAAAACGTATTGAACGAGAGCAAGGCCACCATCATCGTCATCTCGCACGACCGTCATTTTTTGAATCAGGTCTGCACCCACATGGCCGACCTCGACTACGGCATGATCAAGGTCTACCCGGGCAATTACGACGACTACATGCTGGCCTCGACCCAGGTCAAGGAACGCCAGGCGTCGGCCAATGCCAAGGCCAAGGACAAGGTCGCCGAACTGCAGGAATTTGTGCGCCGCTTCTCTGCCAACAAGTCGAAGGCCCGTCAGGCTACCAGCCGCATGAAGATGATCGACAAGATCAAGATCGAGGACTTCAAACCCTCGTCACGGCAGAACCCTTACATCCGTTTCGAACCCGAGAAGCTCCTGCATCGCCGCGCGCTTGAGGTCGAAAATCTTAAATTCGGTTACGACGGTGCCCCGCTGTTTGCCAACATGAACTTCTCGCTTGAAGCGGGTGAGAAGATGGCCGTCATCGGCGGCAACGGCGTCGGTAAATCGACGCTGATGAAACTGTTGATGGGCGAGTTGACGCCGCAGTTCGGTGAGGTGAAATGGAGCGAGAACGCCAGCATCGGTTATTTCTCGCAGGACCACGTCACCGATTTTGACAACGATCTCAACCTCACCGACTGGATGCATCAATGGGCCCAGCCGGGCGACGACGAACAGATACTGCGCGGCATTCTAGGGCGCTTGCTGTTCTCCGGCGACGACGTCAAGAAATCGGTGCGCGTACTGTCTGGCGGCGAAAAAGGCCGCATGCTCTACGGCAAGCTGATGCTCGGCCGTCACAACGTGCTGGTGATGGACGAGCCGACCAACCACATGGATATGGAATCGATTGAGTCGCTGAACCTGGCGCTCGACCTGTTCAAAGGGACGCTGATTTTTGTCTCGCACGACCGCCTGTTCGTGAGCAGTCTGGCCACCCGTATCCTGGAAATCACGCCCGAAGGTGTCGAGTTCTACATGGGTGACTACGATGAATACCTGCACTCCAAAGGTCTGGAATAAGGGGCGGGCATGAGCAAAATTATCGTCATTGGTTTGGGACAACTCGGTCGCGTGTTCGCAGGCGGCCTGTTGCGCGCAGGCTGCACCGTGATCCCGGTCAACCGCGGTGATGACATGGCCGCGCTGGCGCAGCGTCACGCCTCACCTGGATTGGTGCTGGTGGCTGTCGCGGAAAACGATCTGCACACCGTGCTGGCTGTGTTGCCAGACAATTGGAAACCGCATGTTGCGTTGATTCAGAACGAGCTGCTGCCACGCGACTGGGCAACCCACCACATCGTGGACCCTACCGTGATCTCGGTATGGTTCGAAAAGAAAAAAGGGACCGATGCCAAGCCGCTGATTGCCTCGCCGGTAGCCGGCCCTGGTGCGGCCCTGTTATGCCGCGCGCTCACGTCCATTGACTTGCCATGTCGCGAAGTGGCTATGGGCGACGAACTGCTGTTCGAGCTGGTACGCAAGAATGTCTACATCCTCACCACCAATATCGCTGGTCTCAAAACAGGTGGCACCGTATCGGAATTGTGGGCGCAGCACGAAGCCTTTGCCCGCCAGGTGGCGAACGAAGTCATGGATATTCAGGATGCGCTGACCGGCGTGATTCATAACCGTGACGCCTTGATTGCCGGCATGCTTGAAGCCTTTGACGGGGACCCCATGCATGGCTGCACCGGCCGTTCGGCGCCGGCGCGTCTCAAACGCGCTTTGGAGCATGCGGACGCATTCGAACTCTCCGTTCCGACCCTGCGCGGACTCGCAGACTGATCCTGCGCATCCTGCGGCCATGCACACAGGCCCCCCCACCGCAGCCGCTTGTTGCTGGCGAACATGAAGCATTCAGAATGCGAAGTCGAAGCCCGAATCTAAAATGGGGCGCACGGCAAATAACAATCAGATCGTGACGGGCGCCTTAGGCTTTTTCTCGGCTTTGCCATACACGCCTGTTTGATCAAACGGAATCCAGCGCGACGATCTGTCAGTCTTGACGCGTCCGCTGATGCGATAGGGCACGCCCGACTTCATGAGATCAGATGACAGCAGTTTGAATTGCTGTATCAGGTTGCTTGACTGAGTCATGCCGTCCACCTGCATCACGGTGCTGGATGTGGCCGGAATCAAGGCCGAGGTACGCGCCAAGCCCTTTGCAAATGCGCGTCCATTGAGTTCGAGATCGAATTCGAGTGCGACGATCGTCAAATCAAAATCGTTCGGGTTGGCAACGCGCAAGCCCACATCGAAACGCTGCTCGAACAAGCCGATGCTTTTGACATCAACTTCGGCGACGCTCACCTTGGGCGCCTTCGCGTGATAAGGCAGGCTGGAGCAGGCTGTGAGACCGATTGCGAGGACCATAAGCAGCAGACGTTTCAATGTGAGCTCCTATCGAACCTGTGCCAGCAGCTGTGAAACCATGCGCTGCGCCTGAGCCGCATAGCCGCCGCCAAACAGATTGGCATGATTGAGAATATGGTAAAGATTGTAGAGCGTCTTGCGGACTGCATAGCCTGCATCCAGCGGCCATGCCTCACGATAGGCTGCATGAAACGCCGACGCAAATCCGCCGAACAGTTCGGTCATCGCCAGATCGCATTCGCGGTCGCCAAAATACACGGCCGGATCAAAAATCACCGGTGTCCCATCGGTCAGATACGCATGATTGCCGCCCCATAGATCGCCATGTAATAGCGAAGGGACCGGCGTGTAGCCCGCAAAAAACGCATCGAGATCGGTGAGCAGCGTCTCGCCATCCTGCTGCAGCTTTCCGCCATAGCCGTTTTCGGCAGCCAGCCGCAGTTGAGATCCGATCCGCTGATCGCGCCAGAAATCGATCCACTGATCGGTTCGCTGATTCGGTTGCGGGGTCGCGCCGATCCAGTTATCACCTCCCCCGCCAAACTGCGGTGCGCTGACACGATGCTGCTGCGCGAGCAGCCGGCCCAGTAACGCGGCATCGCCATGCGCATCAAGCGTCAGATATTCGAGCACCAGATACGCCTGACCCGCTGCCACACCGTGACAGATGACATGCGGCACGCGTATTGCATTCGCGGCAGCCAGCTCACCCAACCCTTCGGCTTCCGTCTCGAACAGGGCCCGTTTCGCGGCGGGCTGAACTTTGACAAATACATGACGCGTGCCATCGCTCAATTTGAATGCCTGGCTGATATCGCCACCGTGCACGCCTTGCGATACCTTGATGTCGAATGGCCTGCCGCTAGCCTGGCTGATGGCAACTGAAAGCTCGGTGAGAAAAGCGCTCATGGCTCGACCAGTGGCTGAATGCGCACCGTGAGCGCGGCATGCGCGGCACGCAGGGCTGCCTCCGCCGCGGCCGGAGAATGTGCACGGCTGAAGATGAAGCCCAGATAGGCCGCGCCTTCAGGCGGCGGGGCCAGCAACTGGCCCGGATGCGCGGTGATCTCGATGCCGGTAATGTGCGGTAGCGCGCGTGCCTCCTCCACACCATCCACGCCGCGCAACATGCCGCTGGCAGGGATCGGAATCATCATCACGCCTGCCGCCTCAGCATGTGTTCGACCCGGCAATGGCAAGCCAGCCGCATGACGCAACACGATTTCAGCCGAGCCCATGCCAAGCGTAGACGTCAACATGCGCCCACATAGTCCACCAATGCCACGCGGCGCAATTTCGAGCAACCATACACCGGCTTCATTGATGCGTGCTTCGGCGTGGATGACGCCCTCGGTGATTCCGGCCGCGTCACAAGCCTGCTGCACAGCAGCCATGAGTTCAGCCTGGGTGGCGTCCGGCAGTCGCGAGGGGGTGATGTACAAGGTTTCTTCGAAATAGGGGCCGTCGAGCGGATCGGGTTTGTCGAACACCGCCAGCACGTGCAGCGTACCGTGGCTCAGCACGCCATCGAGCGCCACCTCCACACCAGGAATAAAGCGTTCGATCAGCACACCCAGCGTGGGTGCATCGCGCTGAATACGCGTCTGGATGCGTTGTACCTGCTTGATTGCGCGCGACAGCTGTTCAGCGTTGTTGACCCGAACCACTCCGCGACTGGCATTCAGTCGACGGGCTTTCACCACCAGCGGAAATCCCAGTGCTTGCGCAGCGTAGGTGTCATCCGCATGCACCGCCACAAAATCGGGATGCAATAAACCGGCTTGCTGCTGCAACTGGCGGAAATGCAATTTATCAGTGAGTTGCGCCACGGCTTCTGGCGGGTTGCCCGGCAGCTTCAGCGCCACGCGTAATTGCGCGGCCAACGCCACGCCGTGGTCATCCACCGCCAGCACCGCATCCACAGGCTGTGTCAACGCAGTCAGCACTTGAGTTGCGGCGATGACGGGCCGATCAAAAGGCACGCTCATCAAGGGCGGCAACCCCCAGCCGGGGGCCAGCCGATGACAATAATCGGCGCAGGTCACGAGCTCGATACCCAGCCGGTCTGCCGCTTCGATAAAGTCCTGATTGGCATAGCCTGCGGCGGGGAGCAGCAACAGGAGGCGCGGCATGGCTAAAAAGAAGCGAGTTGGGTTTCGGTGGGCTCCGCGCAGCAATACCAGGGTTCGGAATGATGCGGGATGGTCGCGCCGAATTGCGCGGGATCGAGCGGTGGCGGGGTTACACCGAGCGCAGCGTGAGTGCGGCTCCAGATGCCGGCAAACACTTCGGCACGCGGCAAGCCTGATTGTTCTGCGTCCATCACCCAGGCCATGACTGCGGCCTGTAATACGTCCGCACGACGGTCTTCTGCCTGCCACGGATAACCCAACATGGCGTCGTCGAATGCTCCGACCTGCGCGGCAAAATCCGCCATATGCAACAGATAGGAACCTTGCGGCACCAGCAAACGAATCGCCAGTTGTATCGGCGGCACGGCCTCGACCAGATTCAAGCGCAGCAACGCGGCCAGCAGGTCACGATAGCCTTCCAGCGTGGTCCACGGCGTGAACGGTACAAAGGTGGGCGCAAGCGCAATATCGAGCGAACGCACCAGCGCCAGCGCGTCTTCAAAGCCCGCTTGCGTATGGCCCTTGTCCAGGCGATCAAGAATCGCATCGTCGATCGACTCGACAGCCGCCACGATGAATAACAGGCCACACGCCTTGAGCCGCGGCAGCAGGTCGGCATGATTGAGCAGATGCTCGATCTTGATCGTCGCATCCCAGCTGAGATCAGGAAACTGCGCGTGCAACGCTTCGGCCACCTTCACCGCATGCGTGGGGCCATTGAGGAAATCGGGGTCGCCAAAACTGATATGTTGCGCGCCGACTGCTACCTGCTGCGCGATGTCGGCCAGCACGATGTCCACCGGCACCGCGCGGAACTTGCCTTCATACACCGGCACCACCGGGCAATGGCGACACAGATGTTTACAGCCGCGCGTGGCCTCGGCAAAGCCGGTCACCTTCTCGGTGCCGTCGGCCAAAATCAGCTTGGCGTAGCGCTGCAGCTCAGGCAAACCGCTGCGCTCGGGTAACAGAAATTCGATCTTGTCGCGACGCACCACGGTGTCCGCAGGCGCCACGCCCGTTTCCACCCAGGCGAGCAAATCGGGCTCGGATTCGCCGCCGAAAACGGCTTCCACGCCGAGGGTTCTCAGCATCGGTGCATTGACCGGCGCATACAAACCGAACGCAGCAAGCCGGGCATGCGGCGCGAGCTCGCGAATCTTGGGTATGGCCGCGGCGGCAATCCGCGTGGCGGTATGCATGCCCAGATAAATCGCCACGTATTCGGCTGTCTTGAGTACATCAGGGTCGAGCTTTTGTTGTGACAGGTCGAGACTCGCAACCGGAATGCCGGCGCGCGCGAACCAGGCCGCAGGTTGGGCCAGATTGAATGGCTGCCGTCCCAATTCGTAGGGACTGACCAAAACAACACGCGCCCCGGAGGGCGCGCAAGTGTTGACTGTGCAAGCCGTCATGCCTGACCCTTATTTACCCTTGGGGCGCTGCTCGAACATTTTGGAAATGCCCGGATCACGCGAGGCGCCCGCGGCCTCCATGCGCTTCAGATATTCCGTCCACAAGGCTTCCTGGTTGGTGCCCAGTTCATGCAGATATTCCCAGGAATAAATGCCCGTATTGTGGCCGTCAGAGAAAAAGAAATTGATGCCATACAAGCCCACTGGCTCGGCCGCATTGATCAACACTTCTTTCTTGCCGACCTGCAAGGTTTCCTGGCCGGGGCCGTGACCGCGCACTTCGGCAGAAGGCGAGTACACGCGCAGAAATTCAAACGGCATTTCGAACTGTGCGCCGTCGGTAAATGCGATTTCCAGCTTGCGGGAAGCCTGGTGAAGCTTGATATCAGTAGGAGTTGGAGTAGCCATGTTGAAACACTCAAAATAAACGCTGTTCCCAGTTTAAACCCGCAGCGCGAAGAATAAACCCCGGCGGAACAAGGGATTGAAACCGGTTTACTATGAAAATTGGTGCGTCCGGCGCGATTCGAACGCGCGACCCCTGCCTTCGGAGGGCAGTACTCTATCCAGCTGAGCTACGGGCGCCAGGAGCCGAGAAGCATAGCGGGTTTGCCACATGACGTCCATCCACGAGGAATGCGCCACCCTTTCCTGTAGCCGCTGCTTTCCTTATAATCCGGGGTTTTGATGCAACCCTCCCAAGGATAATGAACATGGCCGACTCGAACGCCAAAATGACTCAAGCTACCCCGCAGGAAGTCATTATTTCTGTTGTTGCAGGGCTGTTCGCACCCCTGTTGGCGATTTTCCTGATCGTCATGCTGGTCCTGAGCATTCAGGACAATCATATAGCCGATACCACCAGTGAGGCTGCGCAAAAAGCTACGCTCGCCCGCATCAAGCCCGTGGCCCAACTGGTTGCGCTTGATGGCAATGCACCCAAGGTCGAAAAATCGGGGCAGGCAGTATTTGACGCAGTTTGCGCCTCATGCCACACCCCAGGCGCACTGGGCGCGCCCAAGTTCAACGACAAAGGGGATTGGGCCGGTCGTTTGGGCCAAGGTTACGATACGCTGATCAAGCATGCCATCGAAGGCATCCGCCAGATGCCCCCGCGCGGCGGCGACGGCGACTTGTCAGACACTGAAGTCGCACGTGCAGTTGCTTACATGGCCAACTCAGCCGGTGCCAGCTTCAAGGCTCCTGAAACGGCTGCGCCCGCAGCGTCCGCTGCCTCCGCTGCCTCCGCAACCACAGCCAAACCTGATCCAGCCAAAGGCCAGGCCGTGTATGACGCCAATTGTGCGGCCTGCCATGCAACCGGCGTGGCCGGCGCACCCAAACCGGGCGACAAGGCCGCGTGGACGGCGCGTCTCGGTCAAGGTTACGCAGGTTTGTATGACAATGCCCTGAAAGGTATTCGCGGCATGCCGGCCAAAGGCGGCAATGCCGATCTGCCAGAAGCTGACTTGGCCAATGCAGTGGCTTATATGTTCAAAGAAGCAGGCGGCAAGTTGTAAATCCGGTTTTCCACGAAGCGGGTGGACGCAACCCTACATCCATCAAACAAGGAATGAGACGATGAAAAGCACTGGTTTATTTACCCTGTTTGTCACGACGACGTTACTGCTTGCATGCGGACAATCTGAAGAAGCCGCGCCCCCCGCTTCGGTCATGGACGCGCCTCAGCAGATTGCACCCGCGCCTGCTGAATCGGTCGCGGTTGAACCCGCGCCCGCAGAATCAGTTGTGGTCGAACCCGTCCCCTCCGCAGCCTCTAGCGTGCCTGCACAGGCACCCGTCACGCCCCCAGCCACACCCAAGTTACAACCCCGCGCGGCCAAGCCGGCAGCGCCTGCTATCCCCCCACCCCAAGCCTCGGCTGCCCCCTCGCAAGAAGCTTTGCCCAGCGCGCCCAACCCTGACTTGGCACGTGGCCAACAGGTATATCGCCAATCCTGCGCGGTTTGTCATGACAAGGGCGTGGCCGGCGCACCCAGGACGGGTGATACCGCATCCTGGTCCCCACGGCTCGCGCTAGGCATGGACGTACTCTATAAAACAGCATTACTGGGTAAGGGTGCCATGCCTGCCAAAGGAGGCAACCCTTCACTGACCGATCATGACGTCAAGGCTGCTGTCGACTATATGGCTGCACAATCGCGCTAAGACGATGCTGCTCGTCTGCCCTCATTGTGGGAGCGATCAGGTTCGTAGCGCCTCATTACACGCGCACGATGGTGTGCGTCATATCCTGTTCAGCACATCCATGCGCTGCCGCGAATGCCGGCATCGCTTCTGGATCGCCAATCCACTCAAACCCATTTTTTTGCTCATAGTTGTCGGCATCCTGGTTGGGGTGACAGCCTGGTTAACACTAGACCCGCGTCCCAACATGCCAGTCAGCCAGGCACTTGAAAGGCTCCCCCATAGCCGTGCGGCTCAGGGCGACGCCGAGGCCCAACTCAAATTGGGTCAACGCTACGCGGAAGGGGATGGCGTCATCAAGGATGACAAGGAAGCTGCCAAGTGGTTTGCGTTAGCGGCCAAGCAAGGTCTGGCCGAAGCGGAGTATCACTATGGTTTGATGTTGCTCAGAGGGCGCGGCGTCGTACAGGACTATCGTGCTGCCTTCAACTGGATCGAAAAGCCGGCCAAACGCGGTTATGCAAAAGCCCAATATAGTTTGGGTGAACTGCACCGATACGGCACGGGCACTCCCATCGACAAGGCTCGCGCCTATCTATGGTTCAACCTGGCCGCCGCGCAGGGCGTGGACGCCGCTGTTAAGGCGCGTGACGGTCTCGTATGGCAACTCAAGCCCGAGCAGATTGCCGAGATGCAGGAAGAAGCCCGACACATGACGCTCACTTCACCGGCGCCCACGCCTCGTCTCACTCCTGCCGTCCCTTGATTTGAGTGTCATTGCAAACGTGTGACTCCGCAGTCGATTCAGCGCCCCGGAGAGTGCCTGTCTGACGCCTTACCAGGTAGCGCCTCTGCGATTAACTGTGTAGCTGCAAACGAGTATGGCAATCTAAACCATGTCCACGGGTGCGTGGAATTGAAAATGGGTTATCGAAACTGACTTACACGGCCTGGCCCGCGTAGTAGCTCAAACCGCTCTGCGTAAATTGACTTATTTCGCCTGTTGCAGTGTTTCGTAAAAACCACTCACTTTCACTTTGATATTCACAGGCTGATCACCGCGATTACGCCAGTACCAGCCATGCGTACCATCAAATGGCGCAACAAACATGCCCTGTGCGGCAGCTTGCTGCTTATCTTTCCAGTAGCTGGTGTATTCAGCACCAGCATTGGGCCGCTCGCCGTGCATATCAAAATTGACCTTCCCACCCATGGCTTCCCAGGCAAAAACAAATTGCTCACCCTGACGCATGGTGGCCTTGATTTCCGTCCCTTCACCCGGTTGAAGCGTGATAACCATTTCGTCACTTTTAAATGGCACTTCGCTTTTGAATACGGTGACACCTGAAGCAGGTGCGGCAGGTGCTGGAGTCATTTCCTGATTCACGCTCGCCGACTCGGAAATGGGTTCCGAAACTGGCGCAGTCGCTACTTCGCCATCTGAAGCATTCAACGTTGTCAGGCCCAGCATTTTTCCAATCCCGGTTGGATCAATTCCATGCTCAGCGGGGAGCACAGTAGTCATCAGAATAGCGGCGGCGGCGATCAGTGCCACGCCTGTCGCCTTGAAAAGCTGGGGGAGTGTCGGCTGCGGATAAGTGTTATGTGTGGTCATGCCAAAGTACCTCAATTCAAAGCGTGAAATAGCGGGTCATTTGATGACCCATCAGGACAAACCCAGCAGCCATCAACAGCACATTGGCCGCAAATGCCTGGCGCCAAAATGCATCGGAACGCCGCCAGAAAGCCATACCTATCAAAATGGCGGCGAGCGCGAGCAGTTGCCCAAGCTCGACCCCCACATTGAATGCGAGGATGTTCGCTACCAAACCCTCCTGCGATAACGTGAATTCCTGCAACTTGGTGGCAAGGCCGAAGCCGTGAAAGAAACCAAAGATCAACACGGCCGCCTTGGTGTTGGGCTGAAAACCCAACACACGTTTGAATGCGCCCAAGTTGTCGAGTGCCTTGTACACCACCGAAAGGCCAATGATGGCGTCAACGATATAGGGGTTAACGTGCGTGCCGCTGAGTACGCCGTAGAGCAACGTCACACTATGACCAATGGCAAATAGCGTGACGTAAATTCCGACGTCCCGCATGCGATACAGGAAAAAAATGACACCGAACAAAAACAGCAAATGGTCATACCCCGTGACCATGTGCTTGGCGCCAAGATAAATGAATGGAATCAGCTGCATACCGCTGATTTGCTCGATGAAGCGTTTGTCATCTTCTGCCACGCCATGCGCGAATGCGCTGCCTGCCAACAGTGCAAGCATCATGGCTACGGTGTAGGTAAACCAGCGGGCCCGGAAAACGGCCCCGATCCGGTTCCACCGCAACTCAAGCATGGACAGTTCAGTCATGTTCCCTTTACCCCAAAATGTGTATCGATGCGCACATCAACTATGCATTGATGTGCGCTTACCATACTTAATCTCGCCTCTGCCTCCAGATTTCACGGGTGCGCGTGATGGCTATCCGCATCCACATCCAGCGGCCACAGTTGATGCGAATCCAGCTTCAAACGCGCATGCGCCGATAACGCATCCACCTGCGCTTGCTGTGCCAGCAATTGGCTTTCCAAAGCCAGGCGGCGATTGATCAGCACCTGATCCAGGTTGCCTTCACCCAGGCTATACGCCAATGCCGCCAGCCGGGCTGATTCAGCTTGTGCACGGGCGGCATGGTTTGCCTGTTGCCAGTTCAGTGTATTGAACGTCGCAGCTTCAAAATCCGCACGTGCTTCTTGTCGTAAACGTTGCTCCAACCGAATGGCAGCCTGTTGCGCGGTAGTACTTAACTGCTCGGCCGCCTGCTGGTCAGTGCGTCGTGCCGCACCCGGCAATGTCAGACCGATATTCAATCCCAACACATGCTCATTGCCACCCCCTTCGTTTTTGTAAAACATCCCGACATGGGGATCGACGCTGCGGCGCTTGGCCAACTGCCTCGCCTCAGCCTGTAACACATCGGCATGACGCCGCGCCCGAACCAGTTCATGGTTATGCTCAAGCACTGCGCTGACATAATCATCTGCCGTCCCAGCCGGTTGGCTGGGCGAAGGGAGTTCGCCTTCCGCAACAACCGGCAACGCCGGGAACTGGGCGCGTAATCGGTTACGCGCCTGCTGCTCGCGCGCGGCTGACTGTTGCTGTTGCAAACGCACCTGTGCCAATGCTGCTTCCGCATTGACGCGTTCAGCTCGCGGCGCCTCGCCCAAACGAATGCGCGCGTTCACATTGCTCAACTGCTGTTCAGCCAACGCCAATTGAGATTGCCATAAACGCGCCTGGGTGGACTCATTCAGCCAGGCAAACCACAATCCCAGCAAATGCCGCCCGCTTTCGTGCAGGGCTTCGCCCAAGCTGGCTTCCACATAGGCATTGAATGCGCCTGCCAGCGCTCGATCAGCTGCCGCACGCATGGGTAGTCGCACAGGGCGCGACACAGTCACGCCCCATTCCGCCTGATTATCACGCGGCGTCGATTGAATCCGGCGTTGGGCAAGGTCGCCACCCAGTGTCCATTCATCTCGCCCGGATTGAAGGCTCTGGCCGCGCAAACGCTGCGCAGCCAGATCGCCTCGCGCCTGTTCCACCGTGGGACTGGCCCATAAAGCTGCTTCCGCCGCCGCAGGGTCCGGCAAATATTCAGCATACGCAACAGCCGAATACGCCAGCATGAGCGCAAGAGACAACGTAGGCACGGTCTTCATGCACGTGCTCCTTTCAAGATGAATTGACGGTATAGAAGTGGCAGCATGACCAGCGTGAGTAACGTGGCGCTGACCAACCCGCCGATGACGACGATGGCAAGCGGCTTCTGAATTTCGGAACCGGGTCCGGTCGCAAACAGCAAAGGCACCAGACCGAATGCAGCAATGCTGGCCGTCATCAGCACCGGACGCAGCCGGCGCAACGCGCCATCACGCACCACTGCATCGCCCGTCATTCCCTGGTCGCGCAGCTGATTGAAATGACTCACCAGTACCACACCATTCAATACGGCAATACCCAGCAGGGCGATAAATCCGACTGAAGCCGGAACCGACAAATACTCACCCGACGCGGCCAGCGCAAAGATGCCGCCGATCAGAGCCAGCGGCACGTTCATCATCACCAATAGCGCCTGACGGACATCACCGAAGGTGACATACAACAGGAAACCAATCAGCAGCAGGGCAACTGGCACCACAATCATCAATCGCTGGGCCGCTCGTTGCTGGTTCTCGAACTGACCGCCCCAAGTGATGCTGTAACCGGGCGGCAGCTTGACCTGCTGTTCTACTGCTGCTTTTGCCGCTTCGACGAAGCTCACCAGATCGCGACCCGCAACGTTGGTTTGTACCACGGTAAAGCGTGCGGCATTTTCGCGCTTGACCGCGACCGGCCCTGTGGTCCGCTTGAGTGTGGCAACCTGATCCAGACTGATCACACGCCCATCAAACAGGGTTAAACGGATCGCCTGCAAGGCGCCAGGCGATTCACGCAGCCCTTGCGGTCCGCGCAATTGCAACGGAATCCGCCGGCCTTCCTGCTGAATCATGCCGATGACCTCGCCTTCAAGTTGCGTTCTCAGCAACTCGGCAATTTCATCCGCGCTGACGCCAAAGCGTCCTGCGGCATTGCGATCAATTTCCGCTTGCAAATACTGCACCCCCTCGTTCTGCTGGGTATAGACGTCGGACGCCCCCGGGACTTTTTCGATTGCTTTGAAAATCTCACTCGCCAGATGGTTCAACTTGGTGAGATCAGGCCCAAAAATCTTGATCGCCACGTCGCCGCGTGAACCCGTGAGCATTTCACCCACCCGCATATCGATCGGTTGCGTAAAGTTGTAGGCAATGCCTGGAAAGCCATCGAGAATTTTGCGGATCTCATCGGTTAACCATGCCTTGTCCTGACGCCGCCATTCGTCATGCGGCTTCAACACCAGAAAGGTGTCGGTATCGTTGAGACTCATCGGGTCGAGTCCCAATTCGTCTGCCCCTACACGGCCCACAATGCGACGTATTTCAGGGATGTGTTTCAGCAAAGCTGCCTGCACACGCAAATCCTGCTCGACAGATTCTTCAAGGCTGATCGACGGCAACTTTTCCAACTGCACCAGAATATCGCCTTCATCCATCGTTGGCATAAAGGTTTTGCCAATCAGGGGATACGTGCCCATTGCTGCCAACATCAGCACACCCGCTACTGCGTAGACCACCTTTGGGCGTGCCAATGCTCGATCCAGGATAGGCGTGTAAATACGTTGCGCCTTCCGCAGCAACCACGGATCGGTGTGCGCACCGCGTTTAAGCAGCATCGACGCCAACACCGGAATCACGGTGAGTGCCAGCAGCAACGAAGCCGCCAAGGCAAACACGATGGTCATGGCTACGGGTGCAAACAGTTTGCCTTCCAGGCCTTCCAGCGTCAGCAAAGGCAGGAAGACGATGGCGATAATCACGATACCGGCAGTCACCGGACTGGCGACTTCCTGCGTGGCCCACAACACGCGTTGAATCGGCTTTTCTTCGGTGTTTTCCGGGTCGTGCGCAAGATGAGAAACGACGTTTTCCACCACGACCACCGCCGCATCGACCAGCAAACCGATCGCAATGGCCAGCCCCCCCAGACTCATCAGGTTTGCGGACAGCCCAAACTGGCGCATCAGGACAAACGTGGCCAGCACCGACAGTGGCAGAATCAGCGCCACCACGATGGCGGCTCGCAGGTTGCCGAGAAACAGCAGCAATAAAATGACCACCAGCACGGCCGCTTCGAGTAGCGCTTTGCTCACCGTGCCCACAGCACGGTCAACCAACTGTGCGCGGTCATAAAACGTCGAGACGCTGACGCCTTTGGGCAGCGTGGCCTGAATTTCCGCGAGCTTGATCTTGACGTTCTTGATCAGCTCGCCCGCATTCACGCCTTTCAGGCCGATGACCAAGCCTTCCACCGCCTCGCTCTTGCCATCCTGCGTGACGGCGCCATATCGCGCCAGCTCGCCCATTTCCACATCCGCTACATCGCCCACGGTCACGACCACACCGGCGACCAACTTGATGCCGATATGGCGCAAATCATCGAGCACCGAGATGCCCCCATTGACGCGCACCACCCAGGTTTCCTCCCCTTCATTGACGCGGCCGGCGCCGTCGTTGCGCGTGTTCTTCTCCAGGGCCATGCGCAATTCGTCCAGCGTGATCCCACGCGCAGTCAATGCCGCAGGGTCGGGACTGACGGCAAAGGTGGCCGCTCGCCCACCCAGCGAATTGACATCAGCAACGCCCGGAATCGCGCGTAATTGCGGACGAATCGTCCAATCGAGCAGGATGCGTTTCTCGGTTAATGAAAGTGGTCCTTCTATCGTGAACATGAACAGCTCAGAGAGCGGCGTTGAAATCGGCGCCAACCCCCCGGACACGTTATCGGGCAATTCGCCTTTCACGTTGGCAAAACGTTCCGCCACCTGTTGCCGTGCCCAGTAAATATCGGTCCCTTCTTTGAAGTCGACCGTGATATCAACCAACGCATTCTTGGACAGGCTGCGCAAAATGGTCTGATTGGGAATGCCCAGCAGCTCGGTTTCCACCGGTTGAGTGATGCGGGACTCCACTTCCTGTGGCGTCATACCCGGCGCTTTCAGGATCAGTTTGACCTGCGTGGTCGACACGTCGGGAAAAGCATCGATCGGGATCAGCTGGTAAGCGCGTACGCCCAGGCCCGCCAGCACCAGAGCCAGCGCGAGCACCAGCCATCGTCGCGTCAACGCGAATTCGGTCAAGGTGTTGAGCATGTTATTCCTCCAGCCACTGGGCCTTGAGCGCCGCGACGCCCTTGATGGCCACACGGCTCCCCACGGCCACGCCGGTCACGGAGACCTGATTCGCATTGCGACGAATCACCAGAACCGGTGTCGGGACAAACCCTTGTCCGGATTCGACAAACACATATGGCACATCCACCTTCCATACCACGGCAACCGACGGCAATACCACGCTGTCGGCCGACCGCTCTCCCGCGATGGATACCTGGACCGATTGACCCGGACGCAGCAGTTTTTGCGGGTCGACCAAACTCGCCCGCACCAGCACGCTTTGTGATGCGCTCAGGTGTGGCAGCAGGGCGGCAATACGTCCACGGGCGTCGCTACCCACTACCGCAACGGATTGCCCCACCACGACCTGACGCGCCTGCGTGGTGGAAAGAGGAATATCCAATGCCAGTTTCGACAAGTCGGCCAGTTTGAGCAGGGCCATGCCGGCGTCCACCCGTAAACCCGGTTCAGCCATGCTTTCCGTCACCACGCCGGATATCGGCGCGCTCAAAGTGAGTGTGCTACCCGACACCTTGCCGCCCCCCAGCATATTGAGCGCGGCTTGCGCGGCCGACCGGTTGGCACGGGCCGATTGCGCCTCGGACTGAGTGGCCCGCAAACGCGATTCGGCGATCAAACCCTCTGCAAACAATTTCTCATCGCGTATGGCATTGTTGGCCGCCAGCTTCGAGCGCAATCGCGCCTGTGTCAGCGCATTCTGCGCCTCGGCCAAACCGGGCATGGACAGGGTGACGAGCGGCGCTCCACGCTTGACCGCATCGCCCGCCTGCACATGGAGTTGCGTGACCAATGCCTCGCCCGCGGCGGCGATCACTCGCACACTGGACGGCGGAAAGCTGACCCGCGCAGGATAAGTCATCGCCAGAGCCGAGCTTGGCGCACTGGCGACGATAATTTGAATACCCAGGTTGTTTTTTTGCGCCGCGGTGAGCGGCAAAGCCTCAGCCGCAAGGGCAGGCGTCACGCTTATCAGCGCCAGTAAAAGAATGCGAACAGCAGTAGCAGCCATGCTTGACCTCCATGTACTTCACCAGATTTGCGCGCATTGAACGCGCTACGAAAGACTATCAGGCAGAAGGCGGGGCGAGGGCATGCCGCAGCGTGTGCTCGGGCAAGGTCAGGAAACGGGGCGGCTGATTAAAGTAACGCGCGTCCTGCTGGGTAGAGATATCAATACGATGTAGAAACGGATTGACAATGAATACCTGCCCCGAACTGGCAATGCCGAGTTCACACTTGCGCGCAGGCACGCCTGCAGCAACCTGAAACTCGGCACCATGGTCATGGGCAGCGATGGCATGATAGATCACATCAGTATGCGCAGACTGATGAACATGAAACAACCCGCCATGATTCAACTGCGCTGAATCTGCATGCGCATGAATGAACGGCGTCATTGCCTGCAAGGCAACAAACAACCAGAGCATCAACAAGCGTATGGTTCGATTAGACACAGTATCAGGGTACTCAATCAATCATTTTTTAAGGTTACAGGATGTGCTTCTAGCCGCCAACTGCGGCTCAACAACACCTTGATGATGTCTGACTATTCTTAAGCTTGTCTTAAGTTCCAGGTGCGATCCTACCCGTCATTATCAGGAGAAATCCATGCGGCTTGCATCCCAATCCCGGTTTCACGCTTTAACCCAGCGCATTTCGCCTTACCCACTGACAGCCTGGCTGGCTGGATGGTTCCTGATCCTGAACACCGGGCTGCGCCTGGTACTGGAGCTGCAAACCTGGCATGCCGCACAATTCACACCGATTTCGGCATTTTCCGTTTTGGGAATCGGTCTGCTTTTCGATCTGGTGACACTTGGACTGGTGTTACCGGGACTGTTGATCATCGAAAGCCTGTTGGGGACACGCAAACATGCCGGGAGCATTCGACGCAGCCTGATACTGTTGGTTGCCGCAATCAGTCTGTTTGCGCTGGGCTTCGGAGTCATGGCCGAATGGTTTTTCTGGGATGAGTTCGCTGTACGCTTTAATTTCATTGCCGTGGATTATCTGGTCTACACCAATGAAGTCATGGGCAATATCCGGGAGAGCTTTCCCGTTGGCATCTTATTGGGGTCGCTGGCCGCCATCAGTCTGATTCTGGTCTGGGCCAGCCGTCACTGGCTGTTGCGCACGGCCACGCCCACCGCGCGGCGACGCACCCGCGTGATGGGCTGGGCAGCAAGCGTAGCGCTTGCCATCGGTCTTTCGATGGTATGGTCGATGGACAAGCGGACTGGCATCAACGAATACCAGCAGGAGCTCTCGGCAAACGGCCTCTACAGCATGGGCTATGCATTCGGTCACAACGAAATCGATTACTTCGATTTTTACGCCACCCGACCCCAGCAAACCATCCCATCCGTTGTCGAGTTACCCCGTATTGTAGAAACAACGCGTCCCAAGAACGTCGTCATCGTGACCATGGAAAGCCTGTCTTCCAGTTACATGGCGCATGGTGGGGGCCGCTTGAACATCACGCCCAATCTGGACCGTCTGGCCGAGCGAGGCCTGTTCCTGGCTAACCTTCATGCAACAGGCAACCGTACGGTACGCGGCCTCGAAGCGACTTCGCTGGCCATTCCCCCGTTACCCGGCCATTCGATCATCTGGCGCAAAGACAACCAGAATCTGGAAACACTGGGCGCGGTATTGGCCGACCACGGCTATACCAACCATTTCATGTATGGCGGTTACTCACGCTTTGACAACATGGACGTCTATTTTGGCGGCAATCATTATCTAACCATCGACCGTGGCCAATTTCCCGAGAAACACCGCGGATTCGGCAACATCTGGGGGCTGGCCGACGAACACCTGTACGACAACGCACTCGACCAGATGGATCGCGATGCCGCGAGCGGCAAGCCCTTTCTGATGCATTTGATGACCACGTCCAATCACACGCCTTTCACTTTTCCGGATGGCCGCATCGACCTGGAACGGGGCCGCAATGGCGCGGTGAAATATTCGGACTATGCACTTGGGCGCTTTATCGACATGGCGCGCAACAAACCCTGGTTCAAGGACACTGTCTTTGTCATCGTGGCCGACCACTGCGCATCGAGCAAAGGGCGCACCAGTCTACCCCCCGAGAACTACCACATTCCGGCCATCATTTATGCACCCGCTCACATCGCACCGCATACCGACACACGACTCGCCAGCCAGATCGACCTGGTGCCCACAGTACTCGATTTGCTTGGCATGTCCGAACGCACCCGCTTCATGGGTCGCAGCGTACTGCATGCCTACCCTGACGCCGGTCGCGCATTTATCGCCACCTATCAAAAGCTGGGATATTTGACGCCTGACCAACTCATCATTCTGAGTCCAGGCAAGAAAGTCGAAGATTGGCATCTGAACCAGCAACAAGAACTGACCACCCCGGTTGTCCAACCCGACCCGCTGGTCAATCGCGCAATCGCGGCTTATCAAGCAACAGCACGCCGCGCACGTGATGGCCAATTTCGACATACAGCCTTGTAGCTTAAGGCTGCGCTAAGCCTGCATCGCTAGAGTGGTTTCATCACATCCGAAGGAGACCACCATGTCCCAGGCGAAAGCTCAACCCCGCCGTGTGTATGACCCGCTGCTGCGTCTACTGCACGCCACCATCGCATTGTCCGTTCTCGCACTCATCATCACCAGCCAACTGGCCGACTGGTTTGAACATGGCCCTTATGAAGACACGCTGTGGAATGCGCACATCCTGTCCGGCTACGCCCTGGCGATCAGTCTGCTGACGCGCCTGCTATGGAGTGTGGTGGGGCCAAGCACAGCACGCTGGCGTGATCTATGGCACCCCGCCCTCTGGAAAGACAGCCTCAGGAACCTGCGCCTGCCCAAAGCGCACCGTGTCGGTCACGACCCCATCGCGAGCCTGGCCTACCTGTTTGCCTATGGTGTGATAGCGCTGATGGTCGTCACAGGACTGGGACTTGCTGCCAGCGAATTTCAGGCTGGACCACTGGCCGGCTGGCTCGGCAACGCCACCTGGCTGGAAGATGTGCTGGAAGATCCACATGAGGCCGGTTTTGTGTTGATGCTGTGGTTTATCGGGCTGCATATGGCCGCGCTGGTTTTTCATCAGCTCCGTGGCGAACGTGTCGCGCAGAGCATGCTCACTGGCAAGCAATATCCGACGGCCGATCACGAAACGCACCGTGAATAAGCCTCGTGTACAAGGTGGGCTGACTGCTATCCTGATGCTACTGCCGGCAGCGAATGCTGCGTGAGTCACCGTAGAAGGATGAATCAAACGATGCGCATATTGTTGGTTGAGGATGATCGCTTGTTGGGCGACGGTCTGCAGGTTGGGCTGACGCAGGCCGGCTATGCGGTTGACTGGCTGCGCGATGGCGAAGCGGCGGTGGCCGCTTTGTCGACCGAATCATTTGCCGCCATCGTGCTCGACCTGGGCTTGCCCAAACGCGATGGCCTGTCGGTTCTGCAATGGTTGCGCGGCCGCCATGATGCGACTCCAGTGCTGATTTTGACTGCACGTGACCTGCTGGCCGATAAAGTTCGGGGACTCGACCTGGGCGCAGATGATTACGTGCTGAAACCTTTTGACCTCGATGAAGTGACCGCGCGTTTACGGGCCGTGGTGCGGCGCGCCCATGGTCGCCCCGAACCCATGCTGACACTGGGCGAAATCGAACTCAATCCCGCTGCGCGTACCGTCACCCGTGCAGACCAGATGATCGAACTGACACCGCGTGAGTTCGATCTCTTGCACCTGCTGATGCAAAATATCGACCGCGTCCTGACCCGACGCGCGCTGGAAGAACAACTCTACACCTGGAACGATGCGGTCGAGAGTAATGCACTTGAAGTTCATATCCACCACCTCCGCCGCAAGTTGGGCAATGAAGTGATACGCACCATACGTGGCGTAGGCTATAGCGTATCGACCACAGCCAAACCGAATGACTGATTCCACTGGTTACTCACTTCGGCACCGTTTGGTCTGGCTATTGACCAGTGCGATGGCAGTCATCTGGATGCTGTCTGCATTGGTTGTCTATCAGCGCGCGCACCACGAAGCCGACGAGTTGCTGGACAGTCAACTGGCACAAGTGGCTGACACTCTGCTAGCGATTGTCGCGGGCAGTGAAGTCGACCACTTTGTGAAAGAGTTGCATGAACACGCTCAAGATTCACCGGTGCCCATCGCATTTGAAATATGGCGCACACATAACGGCACATTCCAGCGCCTGGCCACGTCACCCGGCCATCATGGATTTGAAGTGGTGATGCCAGCCGGGTTCAGCGAACGGCTCCACACAGGATCCAGATGGCGCTTGTATGTGACGCAGGACAACAAGGCCGAATACCGCGTGATCGTCGGGCAAGCCCATTCCGCGCGTGAACGACTCGCGCGCGAAATCGGGTTGTCTTTGCTGCTACCCGCCGCTCTGGCGCTACCCATGATGGCGCTCGCTGTTTGGTGGGCCGTCGGACGCACGCTACGCCCCGTTGACACCGTGGCGCATCATGTCGGCATGCTGGACGTACAGGCGCTTGCGCCACTCGATGAATCGCTTCTGCTGCCAGACGAAATTGCACCCTTGCGGGTGGCGCTAAATGCATTGATCCGACGCGTCACTGTCGCGTTCGAAAATGAGCGACGATTCACCGCCGATGCTGCGCACGAGTTGCGTACGCCTCTGGCTGCCCTGAAAATACAGGCGCAGGTTGCCCTGCGTGCGCAGTCCAACGAAAGCCGGAAACATGCGCTGGAACAAGTGGTCGCAGGCGTTGACCGCATGACCCATCTGGTCGAACAATTGCTCACGCTGGCGCGCGTTGATCCTGCCAACCCTGGCACTGCGCCTCAACCCATGGATCCTGTTGCAAGCATTGCAGCCGTATGTGCTGAACGCATGCCGCTGGCCCAATCCCGCTCACAAACACTGGACGTCAATATCCATTCGGGTTGCTCGATTGTCATCACCGCAGCCTGGTTGCAAATTGCCATTCGTAATCTGGTCGACAACGCATTGCGTTACGCTGGTGATCACGCACATATCGAAATCAGTCTGGCAACAACCCATACCGGATGCTCCATCACGGTTGCGGACAATGGGCCGGGGATCGCGCCCGATCAACGCATGCAATTGCTCGCCCGTTTTGCGCGGGGCGAGTCGGAAGAGGAAAGTGAGGGATGCGGCCTGGGACTCTCCATCGTGAGCCGGATCGCACAGTTATCGCATGCCCGGCTTGAGTTGGGCGATGGCTTGTTGCGCCCTGATGGCGGCCATGGTTTTTCTGCCGCACTGCATTTCAGACAGGTCTGACACCATCCGCAAATCATGCACGCATGGTGTCAGTGATCAACTTACTTAACTGGTTTAATTTCCGTAATAGTCATTGCACCATTTGCTTTTTCAACATGAAACTTGACGGCATCGCCCACCTTGATGCCATTCAATAACGTAGGCGACACCACACGAAACACCATCGTCATGCCCGGCATATCCAGATTGGCGATCGGGCCATGCTTGAGCGTAACCTTATTGTTTGCAGCGTCGATCTTGCGTACGACGCCATCGCTCATCACAGCCGATTCGCTGGCAGATGAGGCCGCCTGCTGAGCAAACACAGGCGCCGCCAAAGACAATGCGGCCACCATCAATATCCATTTCTTCATGTTTTGACTCCTGGTTAATACATATGCTTCGAGCGGGACAATTCCGCTCCGGACGATCAGTGGCCAGAATGGCCGCCATGCCCTGTCGGTTTGATGACCTTCACTTCCACATCTGTCGGCTTGCCTTTCGGTGAAGCCGACTTCGGCGCACGCACCGGTTCGGGTAACGCACCGGTGTACTCATACGCCACGGTGCCCGCCGGTGCCTTGTACCAGTCCGGATTGGAATAGTCCCCGGGTTTCTGATCGCGCCGCACTTTCATCATGGTAAACATGCCACCCATTTCAACCGAGCCGTAGGGGCCTTGTCCGGTCATCATCGGCAAGGTGTTATCAGGCAGCGGCATCTCCATTTCAGCCATGTCGGCCATGCCGCGCTCACCCATCACCATGTAATCGGGCACCAGCTTGTTGATTTTTTGCATGATCCCGGTGTGATCGACACCAATCATGGTCGGTGTCGCATGTCCCATCGCGTTCATGGTGTGGTGGCTCTTGTGGCAATGAAATGCCCAGTCGCCTTCCTCGTCAGCCAGAAATTCGATCTGGCGCATCTGTCCCACCGCAATATCGGTGGTGACTTCCGGCCAGCGCGAGCCCTTGGATGTGGGGCCCCCATCGGTACCGGTCACTTCGAACTCCACTCCATGCAGGTGAATCGGGTGATTGGTCATGGTGAGGTTGCCGACACGGATACGTACCTTGTCGTTCAGTCTAACATTGAGGCTGTCGATGCCCGGAAATGCCCGGCTGTTGAACGTCCACAGGTTGAAATCGAGCATGGTATTCACCATAGGCGTCGCGCTGCCGGGATCAATGTCGTAGGCGTTGAGCAGAAAGCAGAAATCGCGATCAACCGGATCGATCAACGGATGCTTGCCCTTGGGATGCGTCACCCAGAAACCCATCATGCCCATCGCCATCTGCGTCATCTCATCGGCATGCGGGTGATACATGAACGTGCCGGGACGGCGCGCAGTAAACTCGTAGATAAAGGTCTTGCCCATCGGAATGGGCGGCTGATTCAACCCGGTGACCCCGTCCATGCCATTGGGCAAGCGCTGGCCGTGCCAGTGTATGGACGTATGCTCAGGTAATCGATTGGTGACAAAAATTCGCACTCGATCGCCCTCCACCACCTCGATCGTCGGGCCAGGGGATTGCCCGTTATAACCCCATAAGTGAGCCTTCATGCCTGGGGCGATTTCGCGCACCACGGGTTCGGCTACCAGATGAAATTCTTTCACTCCGCTTTTCATGCGCCATGGCAACGTCCAGCCGTTCAGCGTGACCACCGGGTTATAAGGGCGTCCGTTTTGCGGGATCAATGGCGGTTGGGTATCGGGTTTGTCCATGCTGACAATTTCCGGCAAGCCTGCCAGCGCAGCGGGGCTGACGGTGGCCGCAGCCACCGCGCCGGTCAGTTTGAAAAAATCGCGTCTTGAAGTCATGAGTATTCCTTTCAATGTCCGCCCGCTGCTTCTGCAGGGCCGGATGAAGCTGAGGGGGCGGCCATCATCCCGGGCGAACCAACCAGTGCCATTTGCAAGTCAGACTCGGCCAACCAGTAATCACGCTGTGCCTCGATGGCGGCGTTGACCGACGCAATCTGTGAACGGGCATCGGCCAGCAGTTCGAATACGCCGATAAACATGCCGTTGTAGCGCAATACGTTCTCCTCGGAGATGCGCTTTTTCAGTGGCACGATTTCATCACGCAGGTGCCTGGCGATGGCGTACTGGCCTTGTTGCATGGCGTAGGCTTCGCGTACTTCGGAACGTGCGTTAACCGCTACCGCTCGCGCACGTTGGAGTGCCTGGCGATAACGCGACTCCGCAGCGACCACTCGACTCTGACCCCAATCAAACAGTGGCAACTCGAACGTAATTTCATATCCGCGCTGTTGCGGTTCAGTATTCGAACCATTATTGATCACGCCTAATTCCAGCACGTTGATCAGTCGCGTGCTGCGGGTCAGCCCCAGGTTTTTCGCCAACGCTTCGGTTTGCAATTTGGTCACCTGCAAATCCAGTCGCGATTCCATGGCCTGTTGTTCTACATTGGTCAGCGCGGGCAGGGATTCCGGCAGATCCGGCAGGCGTTCCGGCAGCTTCAATTTATCTGCATTGTTCAAGCCCATCAAACGGACCAGCCGTTCGCGGGCCTGGGTTTTCGCATTTTCGGCGCGTGCCACAGCCAGTGCCGCATCAGCATAAAACGAATGTTCGCGTGCTTGCCGCAACTTGCTCCAGTTACCCACCTTCGCCATGCGATTGGCGAGATCGGCGCCGGCTTCAGCGGCCTCCATTGCCTGCTGCTGGTATTGCGCGGACTGATGAGCCGTCACGGCAATGACCCAGGCTTTGCGGGTATCCGCAGCCAGGCGCAACACGTTCAAAACCAGTTCGCGACGCGTCTGTTCAAACAAGCGCTGCTCAATCTCGGTCCGCATCGGCATCGTCAACAAGCGCGCAAGATTCAGATGCAAACTGCGCTCCCACTCGATTTCATCACCACGTGTGAGACGACCAATGGAAAAGCCCGGATTGGGCAAACGCTGGGCCGAAACCAGATCGGCCTCGGCGATGCCCAGTGTGTTGAATGCCGCCTGCAGGCCCGGATTGTTAAGCAGCGCAACCTGCACTGCCGAATCAGGGGTCAACGGCTGCGCCAGCAACGTATCGACCCGCGCTTGCGTTTGGGCGCGTGTCGCATCGTCGCGCGCCCAAACGACATCTTTCTGGATGTGTGACTGGGTGGCAGACTGAACTGCATCAAACCCGCCATCTTTGGAAAAGCTGGCACAGCCACCCAACAACGTGGCTGACAACATCGCCAGCACGAGCGTGCGTAGCGTCAATGGATGGGTATTCATGGTAGTGACCTCAATGTCCATGATGGCTATGGTTGCTGGGGCCTGCAGCACCATCGTCAGGCTGTGCATCGCGCAAATAAGTGAGCCAGCCACCTATTTCACCAACGCGGTCGTTGGATTGAATCCAGTCGCTTACGGGATCATCGCGCCATTTCTGGTACTGACTCAGCGCGGGGGCGGGCGCCATCACCATTTCTGCAGGCATGGCCATGGGTTCGGCTGCGTAAGCCATGGGCCAAGCCAGCACGCCGAATATGGCCAGCGGTACGGCCCGCCAAAGGAGCCGGGCACGGATGGATAACGCCACGGGACGAGTATAGATATTCAACATAGTGAACCTCGCAAATTGAGCGGCCGGAGCCACAATAAGAATCAGGGAAACGCGCAATACAGCGCGGGATTCAAGCGAAGTGGATTCGAGGTGGACGGTCGGGACCGTCGGAGATAAAACCGGGGAACGCATCATCTGCGGATGTAATCGCAGGCTGCGAGGCAAGCTGAGGCAACGTCGCTTCGGCCGCAGGAATGAGCATGGCTGACGTCAGAAAACACGCGGTGCAGTGCTTGCAGTATTGCGCGCTCGGTGCCTGCTCAGTTTGTTCCGGTTCATGACAGCTTGCAGCGGCCGTGCCGGATATCATGTGTGTGCCCTGCGCCGACTGCATGACCTGACTCTGATGCGAGAAAGCACATCCCAGCATGGCTGCAGATGCAAAGGTTTGCACGGGCAGCGCCAGCATCATCACAATCAGCAGAAATCGGGTTAGGGTTGAACGCACGCGAACAGTGTACCAAAAACAGGCATGAGCCCTCTGACCCTCACCAGGTACTAAGGTTCAAAAACCGGTCGAATCACGCTATGAACGGCGCTTGCGGGGCTCATAATGCACCACAGCGCGCATGATTTCAGAGTAGGGGAATGCCGCACAGCTCCCGAAACGGGTATGGGCTTGCTCCACCGTTGCGACCACATCGGTTGTTTCATCACCGGTTTCGCCCAACGCAGCCGCCAGTCCACGCACCCCGCCGCACTGGGCACGGATTTCCTTGCCAAATGGCCACGGGGCTTGGGGGTTGATCTTGAGTGCGAATTGCGCGTTCTCGTGCAGTGCCTGATAAAAAGCAAGACAGCCATCACGTGCGACAGGATCGCTACAGGCAATCGCTTCGCGCTCAGCCAGGTTGATCTTCCGCGAGCGGGCACAGCTCACGCAACGCGACAGCAATGCCCGCTCGAACGGACAGCTGTACTCGATATAAGCCTTGCGAGCCAGTTTGTATGCGTCTTCGTTGTACTCAGCCATATCAACTTACCAAAAAACTACTCAGTGATCAGCAATCGTAACGAGCATCTGCCAGTTGGGTGAGTCAGCAGCGCAACAATCGATGTGCTGAAGTCATGAGAGTTGCGAGTAACACACGATCCAAAATCACAGACGCGTAGCAGATTGATGAGGGCTGTTACCAGTCGTCGCCCGTCAGCCGGGTATCCAACTCACGTTCGGCAGACAAGGTCTCCTGCGCGACGATTTCATTCTCGGCAAAAATCATCTTGTACTTGTCGCCAGTTTTGGGATCGAGCGTCTTGCGCAGTTCATTGGTGTGCGCTTTGGCCTCCTTGAAAGAGGCCCACTCACCCTGTTTTTCCAACACCTTGAACATACCCAGACGAAAAACGTAATACGGCATACCCGCTCCTTAATTCAGCTTGCCGTGGCACTGCTTGTATTTTTTACCTGAACCGCACGGGCAGGGATCGTTACGCCCCACTTTGGGATATCGCTCACCACTTGGCATTTCGGCTCCGGCCTCGGCAAAATCCTGTGCCTCATCGTAACCCGAGTACTGATACTGCACATTGGAGAGATCCTCATGCAAATCGACTGCGGGCATATCCTCGGGCACTCGAACTTGCACGGTACTGGTGATCTGTGTGACTTCGGCCTTGATCCCGGTGAGCATGCCCGAAAATAATTCAAACGCTTCACGTTTGTACTCCTGCTTGGGCTGCTTCTGAGCATAACCGCGCAAATGGATGCCCTGGCGCAAATGGTCCAGCGCCGACAAATGCTCACGCCAGTGCGTGTCCATGCTTTGCAACATCACCGAACGTTCAAACTGCCGCAGACCTTCGCTGCCAACCAGCGCTTCTTTCTCGGCATGCAGCGCATCGGCTGCGCTCATGATCTTTTTGCGCAAGCTGTCTTCGTTCAGCGTCTTGTCCTCGTCCAGCCACTGCTGTAATGGCAGGTCGAGTGCAAACTGCGCTGCCAGCGCTTTTTCCAGACCGGCCACGTCCCACTGTTCGTCCATGCTGCCCGGTGCGATATACAGATCGATGGCATCGCTCAACACGTTGTCGCGCATGGCGCGAATGGTGTCGCAAATATCGTTGCTGGCCAGCAGTTCGTTGCGCTGCTCGTAAATGACCTTGCGCTGATCATTCGACACGTCGTCGTATTCAAGCAGCTGCTTGCGAATGTCAAAGTTGCGCTGCTCGACCTTGCGCTGTGCGTTTTCAATTGCACGTGTCACCCACGGATGCTCAATCGCTTCACCCTCGGGCATTTTCAAACGATCCATGATTGCAGCGACGCGGTCGGAGGCAAAGATGCGCAGCAACGGATCTTCCAGCGACAGGAAGAAGCGGCTGGAGCCGGGGTCGCCCTGGCGCCCCGAACGCCCGCGCAACTGGTTGTCGACACGGCGCGATTCATGTCGCTCAGTGCCAATGATGTGCAAACCACCTGCGGCCAGCACCGCGTCATGACGCGGCTTCCACTCGGCTTTCAGTGCAGCGATGCGGCTGGCTTTCTCGCTGTCGGACAGCGTCTCATCCAGGCTGATGGCATCGAGTTCATTTTGAATGCTACCCCCCAGCACAATATCGGTGCCGCGGCCTGCCATGTTGGTAGCGATGGTGATACCGCCCGTCATGCCTGCTTGCGCGATGACTTCAGCTTCGCGTTCATGCTGCTTGGCATTCAGCACGTTGTGCGGCAATCCGGCTTGCTTCAGTTCGGCCGACAGCAGCTCGTTGGCCTCGATCGAGGTGGTACCCACCAGTACCGGCTGACCGGCGGCATGGCGCTCGCGGATGTCGTTGATCACCGCCTGGTCGCGCTCGCGTCCCGTGCGGTAAACCTGATCGTGCTCGTCCTTGCGGATCATCGGGCGATGCGTCGGTATCACCACGGTTTCAAGACCGTAAATGCTCTGGAATTCGAATGCCTCGGTATCCGCCGTACCCGTCATGCCCGACAGCTTCTGATACATGCGGAAGTAGTTCTGGAAGGTGATCGAAGCAAGCGTCTGGTTTTCTTTCTGAATCGACACACCTTCCTTGGCTTCCACCGCCTGGTGCAGGCCTTCCGACCAGCGGCGCCCACTCATCAGACGGCCCGTGAATTCATCCACGATGACAACTTCGTCGTTCTGCACCACGTAATGCTGGTCTTTAAAAAACAGGGCGTGCGCGCGCAAGGCCGCATACACATGATGCATCAGCATGATATTGGTCGCGTCATACAAACTGCCGCCTTCGGGCAGCAGGCCCATTTCGGTCAGAATGGCTTCGATTTTTTCGTGACCGGATTCGGATAACAGCACCTGGCGTGACTTTTCGTCGACTGAATAATCGCCCTCGGCTTCTTCGTCTTTTTGCCGAGTCAGTTTGCTCGGGACCAGATTCAACTGCTGATACAGCGCAGTGTTCTCTTCCGACTGCCCTGAAATAATGAGCGGGGTGCGTGCTTCGTCGATCAGGATCGAGTCGACTTCGTCGATGATGCCGTAAGCCAGCGGGCGCTGCACCTTTTGGCCCATCTCGTAGACCATGTTGTCGCGCAGGTAGTCGAAACCGTATTCGTTGTTGGTGCCATAGGTGATGTCAGCGGCATACGCAGCCTGTTTGGCGTCGTGCGGCATCTGCGACAGGTTGATGCCGGTGGTCAGGCCAAGGAAACTGTACAAGCGACCCATCCATTCCGCATCGCGACCCGCCAGGTAATCGTTCACCGTCACCACATGCACGCCCTGGCCTGTCAGCGCATTCAGATACGCGGGCAGGGTCGACATAAGCGTTTTTCCCTCACCGGTGCGCATTTCGGCTATCTTGCCGTCGTGCAACACCATGCCGCCCACCATCTGTACATCGAAATGGCGCATGCCGAGCACCCGGTTCGACGCTTCGCGCACGACGGCAAAGGCCTCGGGTAACAACTTGTCGAGCGATTCGCCGTTTTCGAGCCGGGATTTGAACTCAGCCGTCTTGTTGGTCAACTCGGTATCGGATAATTTCTCCATGGTCGGTTCAAGCGCATTGATCGCTTTCACCTTTTGCAGGTATTGTTTGACCAGTCGTTCGTTGCGACTACCAAAGACTTTCTTGAACATGGATTGCAGCATGAGGGACCCGAAATGCCCGCAGGACGCGGAAAATCGTCGAAGTTTAGCATAGGGGCGCAGGCTTGCCATGGTGCCCGCAGGACAACGCGGCCCATCCCGCGCATTCGCCCAGCATGAGTGCCTCCAGCCTGTCTGATCTGTTGGCCAGCCAGCTCCCGAGCGGCCTGGCCGAGCACGCCCGCGCCTTGCTGAGCACGCAAGCCGCGCTGGAGCGCGCGCTGCCGGCGGCTTTAGCCGGGCACGTTCGGGTCATGCAGCATGAAAACGGGGTGTTAAGCCTCGCGTGTGACAGCGGCGCCATTGCCAGCCGACTGCGCAATCAAACCGAAGCGCTGATCGCCCAGCTGGGTAAAAATGGCATCGCGACCATCAGCCTGCGTGTCAGTGTCAACCCTGAATTGCTGCCCCGCTACGTTCATCCGACAGTCAAGCACGGCTTACCGGCTTCAGCTCTAAATGGGTTGGCCAACCTGAATGCCAGCATCGAGGATGGCCCCCTGAAAGACGCACTTGAGCGCTTGTTGCGCCACCATCGCTCGCCCTGATGGGCGGCACCCCTCAGGGTTTCAGGGCTTCCAGCCCACCACGAATATGTAAATCGCGCTGCGGATAAGGAATCACGATGCCAGCCTCTTTGAATGCACGCCAGATCGCGATATTGATATCTGATTTCACTTTACCCAGCCCCGCCTGAGGATCAGGAATCCAGACCCGAAGCTCCAGTTCGATTCCATTGTCGCCAAATCCCATCAGGCGGGTGGCCGGCTCAGGGTCGGTCAGCACCCTCGAATTGGCCATTGCCGCCTTGCTCAGCAGAGCAAGGGCCTGTTCCGGATCATTGTCGTAGCTGATGGAAACCGGAATCTTCAGGCGCACGTTACGATCGCTAAAGCTCCAGTTGATGACTTCGTTGGTGATAAAGGTCTCGTTGGGGATTAACCGATCCACACCGTCGCGGTCGCGCACCACCACATAGCGGGCACGCAGTTCCTGCACCCAGCCGAATTTTTCACCGATGGTAATGACGTCGCCCGGCCGGATTGAACGGTCAAACAGCACGATGAAACCGCTAATGAAGTTGCTGGCGATGCGCTGCAGGCCAAAACCCAGGCCTACGCCCAATGCGCCGCCGAATACGGCGAGCGCGGTGAGATCAATCCCGACCGCATCGAGCGCCAGCAGAAACGCCAATACCAGCAGCAGAAACTTGCTGAGCTTGACCATCGCCACCTGCATACTGGCGTTGACATACTTGGCCTGACTGATACGGTTCTCGATCAGGCGCGCCACCCACAGCGCCAGCATCCACAATACCGCGACAGCCAGCACTAGCTTGCCTACAGCCAACACCGAAATCCGCTTCGTACCCATCTGAATGGCCATGTCATCCAGCCCTTCCAGTACGCCGGGTAGCCAGCCAACCACGTGCAGCGCGACGACGATCCAGACGGACGTGGAAATAATGTTTTCCCAGGCCTTGACCATCGGACTGGGCCGGAAAGTCTTGCGCAGGAAATACACCACGGTACGAATCGTCGCCAGCGACAGCAGCAAAGGTACTGCCAGATCCAGCAATCCGACTGACATGTTCTGACGCAACAACAGCGCCCGAGCCACCAACACGCCTAATAACATGGAGACCGGAAACAGGATGCGTTGCAGGGTCTTCACGGCAAGGTGGCGTACGGCAAATTCCGTGTTTTGCTCCGTGCGATCGATCAACGCCTGGCTCAGCAGGCGATGGACCATAACTGCGCCCGCCGCCGCCAGTAAAATGGCTCCCATTTCCCACCATATCAACGGGTCCTGGATCAAGGCACGCCAGGAAACCAACATGGCTTGAATTTCGGACGGGAGCGAAAGCGACATGTCTATTGACTCACTAAGGGTTTAGCGCAACATACCGGACACCACCCGGTCACGACAAGTCGTTTGAACAAACCAGGCTTTTTGCTACTGACCACTGTGCGGACGTGCTTTATGCTTAGGGGCTTCCACGTTATGGTTGCACACACATCGATGGTGCAACATGCTGTGCCGCCTTCCCGAGCCCACCCACATGAATAAACTGCCCGCGCGCTTTGAACCCCTGTTATTTGCTGGCCTGCTTTCCGGCATGATGTCATTCCTGGTATCCGGTGTGGCGACCTGGAAAAGCCTGGGCTTTCGCAGCGACTTCATTGATCTGTGGATAGCATCCTGGCTCAGTTCATGGCTGATAGCGTTTCCCGCCGTCATGATGGTTGCGCCAGCCGTCCGCAAACTGGTTAAACGTTGCGTTCGTACATCCCCTTGAACCTGAACATCTGGCCCGTTATACGCCCATACAAACGCCTCATGGCAGTGGCGCTGTTTATCGTTCTATTGTTTGCCTTTTTTGAATTGTCGGGTACACGAGCCCATTTCACACTGAGTTTTCTACAGCAAGTGATCCGCTCACACCTCATCAGTGGCGTACTGATTTTTATCCTGGCATTTTCGCTCGGCAATCTGGTTCAGATTCCTGGCTGGATTTTTCTTGCTGCAGCGGTGCTCACATTGGGAGAGGTATGGGGGGGCATTGTCACCTACCTGGCTGCCTGCATATCGTGTGTGATCACTTTCTTCACGATTCGCTACATAGGCGGCAATGCGCTTGGGAAACTGGACAGCACACTCGCTCAAAAATTGCTTGGCCGCCTGCATGCCCATCCAGTCAAGAACATCATTTTGTTGAGAATGCTGTTTCAAACCGTCCCGGCGCTGAATTACACCCTTGCCATCAGTGGCGTCCGATTTCGCGATTATTTGATCGGCACGTTACTGGGCTTACCGCTTCCAATCGCCCTGTACTGCATATTTTTTGATGCGCTGGCAAAAACTTTCGACATCGTTTAAACCCGAAACCCGAACTATATTGATTGAGCCGGCGTCCCAACTGACATGTTCAGCAGTCTTGACTAACGAAAGGTTCAACATGACCAACCTGCGATCCGTCTTCATCACATCCACGCTGTGTGCCGTCATATCGGGCACCGCTTTCGCCGAAGTAACAGGCATCAAGGATGGCGCCCAGCTTACGCGCGAAGTCGCGTCCAGCGTGCCTGACATTTCCACCCAGGCGTTACGACAAGAAATCGAACGGAACCCGGAACTGGTGCTGATTGATATTCGGATGCCGGATGAAATCCGGAACATGGGAGGCGCGATCAAGGCTACGCAGAACGTCAATATTCCACGCGGCTGGCTGGAATTTCGTGCGACGCGTCACGCCCAAAACAAAGATGCGCCCATCGTTGTGTACTGCGGCGGCAATATCCGCAGCATCCTGGCTGCCCACACCTTGCAGCAAATGGGATATACCAACGTGAAAAACTACGCGGATGGCTTCATCGGCTGGAAAAACCAAGGGTTGCCTGTCAAGTAGGCGGCGGCATCGCCGAGCAATCAGGTGCAGGCTCGCGCAGTCTAAACGTCGCCTAAAACAACTCCACTGAGCCGCTTATACGCTCTTCAGGTGCCAGTTTGCCCTGGCTGATCAGAGCCCGGTAATCGCAAACCTGATTACGCCCATGCTCTTTCGCATAGTAAAGGGCTTTGTCTGCCTCCTCAAAAATATGGGGTGGCAGGGTCTGGTCGGCTATCGGAGCAAAACCCACGCTGACTGTAACCTGGCCCACCTGCGGAAACGAGTGGTTACTGACTTTGATGCGAATACGTTCAAGAATGGTCACGATCACTTCGGGCGAAACGCTCTTGACCAGCGCCACAAACTCCTCTCCACCATAGCGAAAAACCCAGTCCTGATCGCGTAGCGTATTGCGAACCAGTCCTGCAAAGGTGAGCAATACCTCGTCACCAATCAAATGACCATAGTTGTCGTTGACGCGTTTGAAATGATCAATATCAAAAACAGCGAGATAATCCGATTTATCCTTGTCACCCTCACGGTTGTATCCGCTGTTACGGGCCGCAAGCATCTCACCCAGTTTTTGTTCCAGTTTTTTGCGATTGAATAAACCCGTCAAGGTATCCCGCTCACTATCAAACAACAGCCGGGCATAGTTGGCATGAATCCGGATCATGCCTTGGGCTATGCCCAAATCCGTTGTGCCCCACTCAGGTTGCCGGACCACAATCACTTTACGCCGACCTTCCTGAATACCCAGGCTACAGATTAAATAACCTTGGCCATCATGTTCGGCCTGTTTGGTGGGTGTCTCCGAACTCAGGCTCGCGGCTTCTGCACGCAGCCATTCCGTGACGGGAAACATAGATTTCGGCAGCAAGCACGCTTCGTCTTGAATCCATTTGCCTGGCTCCGCCCCGGGTATCAGCCAGATCAGACTAGCCTCGACCTCTGGCAGCATTTCCAGCACCGCTTCCAGCAAGCTGCGCAGAAGCGGCAACTCATCGCGCTGTTCCGTCAGGTTGACCACTGACTCGATGACAGCGTGGGCATTTTCAGAATGCTTGGTCAAAGACATGGCAATAGACTCGTTATGTTCGCAGGCAGGACTATTCGTTATCTTTATGCAACCAACACATTACCGCAATACTACCCGCTCGACGACGTAAAGGAGCGCGGTAATGAGTCCGACGACGACCGCGAAGCGCAACACGCGCCCGATATAAGTCAGATATTTGCGATTGCCGGTAAACATCCAGGTCAACCCGAGTGCCACCACTGCTATCAGCAGGGCAACGATCATCAGACGAATGACGATCATGCCGTAAGCGGATGCAAACGCAGGAAGGCCGGAGGTACATCTTCGTTTTTTTCAAAGCTCACACACTCCCAGGATTCCTGGTGTTGCAACAACTCGCGCAACAATGCGTTATTCAACGCGTGACCCGACTTGTAGGCCTCAAAGGCACCAATAACAGGGTGGCCCAACAAATACAGGTCACCAATGGCATCGAGCACCTTGTGCTTGACGAACTCATCGTCATAGCGCAAACCATCCTGGTTCAGCACGCGGAATTCGTCCATCACGATGGCATTGTCAAGCGAACCACCAAGGGCCAGGCCGCTGTTACGCAGCGCCTCAACCTCGTGCATGAAGCCGAACGTGCGTGCACGCGCGACTTCCTTGGTATACGCATCGTCGGCAAAGTCGATACGGACGGTTTTGCCGCTTTTGTCGAACACGGGGTGCTTGAAGTCGATGGTGAACTCGATTTTGAAGCCGTTATGCGGCACAAAGCGTGCCCATTTATCGCCATCGCGCACTTCGATCGGCTGAGTAATACGCACATATTTTTTAGGTGCGTCCTGCTCGACGATGCCTGCAGACTGTAACAAGAACACGAATGGCGCAGACGAGCCATCCATGATGGGAATTTCAGGGCCGGTCAGATCAACCAGCAGATTGTCGATGCCGAGGCCCGCGAGTGCGGACATCAGATGTTCAACGGTAGACACCTTGGCAAGACCGGATTCAAGCATTGAACACAGCCGGGTGTCGGTTACCAGATAGGGGTCAGCCTTGAGTTCAGCGGGCGGATCAAGATCCATTCGTCGAAACACAATGCCGGAATCAGGCGCACCGGGGCGCAGGCTCATCTCGACTTTGACGCCGGAATGCAAACCCACGCCAGTGGCTCGGACGAGGGTTTTCAGGGTGCGCTGCTTGATCATCTGGCTATTTTAACCGGTCATGAGGGCGGGTGGAGGAGGAACCGCCAGGGTGGAATGGAACCCTGGCAGCTTGATTGGGGTTCACCCGCCCCCACCTCAATCAGCCTGGCGACGCAGAAAGGCCGGAATATCCAGCGTATCGATACCGGAGTCCGTCATTGCCTGTATCGTCCGCGAACGACGGCTGGTCATCACGTTGGGCAGTTCTTCAGTGCTACCGACCATCATTGGTGCATCATCGGTGCCCGTGCGAATAATCTGCATCGGTTTGGGGAGTTGACGAGCGACAGGATTACCCAGCCCGGTGGCCACCATGGTGACGCGTAGCGATTCGCCCATTTCATCGTCGAGCACCTGGCCGACAATCACGCTGGCTTCTTCTGCGGTGAACCCTTTGATCGTGTTCATGACTTCGTGAATTTCGCGCATCTTCACGGTGGATGAGGCGGTGATATTCACCAGGACGCCGCGCGCGCCTGCAAGATTGACGTCTTCCAGCAACGGGCTCGCAACCGCTTGTTCGGCTGCAATGCGTGCACGATCCTCGCCGCTGGCTTCTGCCGAACCCATCATCGCCATGCCCATTTCACTCATCACGGTGCGAACGTCAGCAAAATCGACGTTGACCAGGCCCGGACAATTGATCACTTCGGCAATACCGCCAACCGCGCCATGCAAGACGTTGTTGGCTGCCTTGAAAGCGTCCAGCATGGACACGTCTTCACCCAAGACCTGCATCAGCTTCTCGTTCGGGATGATGATGAGCGAATCGACATGACGTGCCAGCGCTTCAATACCCGCGTTGGCGGCCCGTACGCGCTTGCCTTCAAACATGAAGGGCTTGGTCACCACAGCAACGGTAAGAATGCCGAGCTCCTTGGCCACTTCGGCCACCACGGGAGCCGCGCCTGTTCCGGTGCCACCGCCCATGCCGGCTGTAATGAACAGCATGTCAGCGCCGTCGATCAGTTCGGCAATACGCTCGCGATCTTCCAGTGCGGCTTCGCGGCCTATGTCCGGATTGGCGCCCGCGCCCAGGCCTTTGGTCACGCCGTTGCCCAATTGCAGTTGCAACTTGGCCTGGTTACGTTTCAACGCCTGTGAATCGGTGTTGATGGCGATGAACTCCACGCCAGTCAAACCCGAACTGATCATGTGGTCGACCGCGTTACCGCCGCAACCGCCTACACCAATCACTTTAATCACCGCATCCTGGGTGTCTACATCCATCAGTTCAAACATATTGCTCTCCTCTTTTACCCAATCAAAAACCACTTTTTAAATCTTTTGGCGTGTTTGCCGCGATGGAGCCACCCACCTGACACAACCACCAAATTCCGTTTCGGCGCCGCCCGCTCGTGCTGGCAAGACGACGTCAAAAATTGCCCTTGAACCAACTTTTCATCCGTTCAAGAATGTCTTTAATGCTGTTGCCAGACAGCTTGGGCGCATCACGTCCGCGAGCTTCCAAACCCGCCATCAACAGCCCCATACAAGTGGCATAGCGGGGATTGCGCATCACCTCGGCCAATCCACCTTGGTAGCGCGGCCACCCCATGCGTACCGGCATATGGAAAATCTCTTCACCCAGTTCGACCATGCCTTGCATCCCGGCTGACCCACCGGTAATCACAATGCCGGACGACAGCAACTCTTCGAATCCGCTGCGACGCAACTCGGCCTGTACCAGCGAATACAGCTCTTCCATCCGGGGTTCAATGAACTCGGCCAGCGTTTGCCTGGAAAGCGTTCGGGGGGGGCGGTCGCCGATTCCCGGCACTTCGATCATGTCGCGTGCATCGGCCAGCTGGCGCAGTGCGCAACCGTATTGAATCTTGATGTCCTCGGCTTCTTTGGGCGGCGTACGGAGCGCCACGGCAATGTCGTTATTCACCTGGTCACCCGCCACTGGAATCACCGAGGTATGACGAATCGCCCCATTGGTGAACACGGCGATGTCGGTGGTGCCTCCACCAATATCAACCAGGCATACACCCAGCTCTTTCTCATCTTCAGTCAACACCGCCATGGCTGAGGCCAATGGCTGCAGGATCAGATCGTTGACTTCAAGACCGCAGCGACGAACGCATTTGATGATATTTTGTGCGGCCGACACCGCGCCTGTGACGATATGTACTTTGACTTCGAGCCGCACTGCACTCATGCCGAGTGGGTCGCGTACATCTTCCTGTCCATCCACAATGAATTCCTGCGGAATGGTATGCAGCACTTGCTGGTCGGTCGGGATATTGACTGCGCGTGCGGTTTCCACCACACGATCGACATCCATCTGGCTGATTTCCTTGTCCTTGATCGCGAACATGCCATGTGAGTTGAAACTTTTGATATGGCTGCCCGCGATACCTGTATAGACATCACGGATTTTGCAGTCGGCCATCAGCTCGGCTTCTTCCAGCGCGCGCTGAATGGCGTTGACGGTCGCTTCAATATTGACCACCACTCCGCGTCGCAGACCTCTCGAAGGATGCGTGCCCATGCCGATAATCTCCAGCTCGTCCTCATCGTTGATTTCAGCCACGATGCAAACAATTTTGGAGGTACCGATATCCAGGCCCACAACCAGATTTTTAGGATCTCTAGGCTTACTCATATTGCACGATGCTCATGTTGTACTCGGTTTAAAAGGGGATGCGCCGTTCGGCATCCTGACTGCGAAACCGTCGGGATAACGCAGATCAACCGTAACGGGATAAACAGGCGGTACCGTTGCTGCGGCGGCGTCCACCGAGCCGGGTGTTGTGCTGGACACGGCAACAGGCTCCGCAACAAACACGCGCGGATACAACGTGACAAAACGAGCCAGCCGTGCCTGCGCCTGATCACGACCCAAGGCAATCTGCATGCCATTTTTCAGACGTATCCGCCATGCCCGGCGGGGCGAGAGGCGCAACTCATCGATCGTCATGCCGAGCGGAGCCAACGCAGTTTGGTATTCACGATAGGCGGCGACCACCTCGACGCTGCTGTCATCCGGGCCGGACAGGCGCGGCAGGGGCTGATTCAATGCGGCGACAAACACATCACCGGTTTCGCTCACAAGCGCCTTGTCATTCCAGCGCGCCAGCGGCACATGTTCAATCAGCGTGACGACCAGCGTATCCGGCCAGCGACGCTCTACCCGGGCCTCACGCACCCATGGTAGTTTTTCCAGGCTGCCGCGAACCCGCTCCAGGTCCACGGTAAAAAATGTACCCCGCACTCGACGTTCCGCCACCAACCGAACTTGCGCTTCGGTGACATGAGCCATTGGCGTTTTGACCTCGATCGTATGCAAGGCAAACCAGGGCTGCGCGGCGACCCAGTTGATCACGCCATAGGCCAACAAGCCAAGCGCGCCCCAGGTCAGCACTCGGGCGAGCTGACACATGGGGTGCGCGGCGAGTTCAGCGGATGTACTCATGGCAGCACCCCGTTGGGCATCAGTGTTTGCTCCAAAATTTTCATGCAGAGCGAATCGAATTCCAGCCCCGCTACACGGGCCGCCATCGGTACCAGGCTGTGGTCGGTCATGCCGGGCGAGGTGTTTGCTTCCAGCAGATAAGGATTACCCAGGCTGTCCAGCATGATGTCGACCCGACCCCAACCGTGTCCCCCAATCAGCCGGAACGCATCCAGCGCCAGTTGCCGCAAGGCCATTTCCTGCGAATCAAGCAGACCGGCAGGACATTGATATTGCGTGTCGTCACGCAAGTATTTCGCCTCAAAATCATAGAAATCCTTGTCCTTCGCGGGCTCCAGTCGAATCAGCGGCAACGCGGTTTCACCCAGAATCCCCACTGTGAATTCACCGCCATCAATGTACCGTTCCGCCAACACCAGAGGATCATGTTCTGCCGCGATGTCATAGGCGGCCTGAAGTGTGCCCAACTCAGTCACCTTGGTCATGCCGATGCTGGATCCTTCACGCGCAGGTTTCACAAAAATCGGCAAACCCAGGCGTTTCTCCACTTCAGAAAAGTCACTGGTCGTCGTCAAGATTTCCCAGTCAGCCGTGGGCAAACCGGCCGCGCGCCACAACAGTTTGGTTCGCCACTTGTCCATCCCAATAGCCGAGGCCATCACGCCACTCCCGGTATAAGGAATACCCAACAGTTCAAGTGCGCCTTGCATGCAACCGTCTTCGCCATAGCGTCCATGCAACGCAATAAATACACGATCAAATTCACCAGTAATCAGATCGCCCAGATTTCGGTTGGCCGGATCGAATGCATGTGCATCCACACCCTGCCGCTCCAGCGCGGCCAGCACCGCGGCGCCGCTATTCAGTGAAACAGGGCGCTCAGCTGAAATGCCACCCAACATGACGGCGACTTTTCCAAACTGTTTCGCCGATTCGTTTTGACTCACTGCCGCTCTCCAATAATTCTGACTTCGCGTATCAGTCGTACATTGGTACGCGCTTCCACGCTGCCTTCCACATGTTCGATCAAGCGCTCGATGTCTGTCGCACTCGCATGATCCACATTGACGATAAAGTTGGCGTGCTTTTCGGACACCTGCGCACCGCCGATACGAAACCCCTTCAGCCCGCAGCTTTCGATCAAGCGCGCAGCATGGTCTCCCGGAGGATTGCGAAATACCGAACCCGCATTGGGCAGATTCAGGGGTTGCGATTTGATCCGTTGCTCAAGCAAGGTTTTAATGGTTTCCCGGGAAGCGCGCCCGTCCCCCTTGGCCAGGCGAAACCACCCGCCGATAAACCATTCCTGCTCCGCAGGTTTGAGCGCAACATGCCGATAACCCGTCACGTATTCTTCTGGCAGCCGTTCGTTCAGTTGACCCTGACGATTGAGCGTTAAAACCTGCGCCACCTTGTCCCAGGTTTCGCCGCCATAACAACCCGCATTCATGGCGAGTGCGCCACCAACCGTCCCAGGGATGCCCGCCCAGAATTCGCCGCCCACCAAATCATGGTTCGCAGCAAACCGGGCTAGCTTGGGCGCTGCCACACCTGCCTGGGCGTAGACCAGGGCCGTATCCATTTCCGTGGGGGCAGGTGGCAAGCCATGTGTACGGCCTTCGATGGCAATATTCCTGAGCACGCCGTGCAGCAAGATCACCACGCCCGACACACCGCCATCACGCACCAGCAGATTGCTGCCGAGTCCCACCATGTGGATATCCTCGCGCATGGGGACCGAGCGTACCAACCAGGACAAGTCTTCAAGATCAGAGGGGATATACACGCGTTTGGCTGCGCCGCCGGCTCGCCACGACACGTGCTTTTTCATCGGCTCGTTATAAAGGAACTGGCCATTCAATGTGGGGGGGCCGCCGCCACCCAGATCCATCTCGCTCATCCGATAGTCATGCCGCATGGGCTTCTCCTATCGTTGGAGCAACGTGGCCGATGCTTCCCGCCCCCATGATCAGCACCACATCTCCAGCCTGAGCCAGGTCATGGACAGCTGCTGGAATATCGGCGACGTTTTCAATAAAAATAGGCTCAACCTTGCCAAGCACCCGAACGGCCCGGGCCAATGCGCGACCATCCGCAGCCACGATCGGGGCCTCTCCAGCGGGATAGACCTCGGTTAGCACCAGCACATCCGTTTCCGATAGCACGCGCACAAAATCTTCAAAGCAATCGCGGGTACGCGTGAAGCGATGCGGCTGAAAAACCAGGATGAGTCGCTGGCCCGGAAACGCACCTCGCGCAGCAGCCAGCGTGGCTGCCATTTCCACCGGGTGATGGCCGTAATCATCCACCAGCGAAAAGTGACCACCTGTTTTTGCCGGCAGCGCGTCGTAACGCTGAAAGCGTCGGCCCACACCATGAAACTCAGCCAGTGCCTTGACGATGGCAGCGTTGCTGGCGCCCACCTCGGTCGCTACAGCAATCGCAGACAGCGCGTTCAACACGTTGTGCATCCCCGGGTGGTTCAGCACCACATCCAGATCGACCATGCCTTCGCGCTTGACGATGAAACGCATCTGGCCATTCTCAAAACGCGCATCCACGGCTCGAACCTGCGCGGATTCATCAAAACCATAGGTGGTGATCGGCTTGGTAATACGCGGCAAAATCTCGCGCACATTCGGGTCGTCCACACACAGTACCGCCATGCCGTAGAAAGGCAGGCGTTGACAGAAATCCACGAAGGCCTGCTTCAGCCGTTCGAAATCATGGCCATAGGTGTCCATGTGATCGGCGTCGATGTTGGTAACGATCGCAATCACCGGCGTGAGGTAGAGAAAAGATGCGTCTGACTCATCTGCCTCGGCCACCAGAAAATCACCCTGACCCAGGCGCGCATTGGTGCCGGCGGCGGTCAGCTTGCCACCGATTACATAGGTCGGATCCATACCGGCTTCACCCAGAATGCTCGCCACCAGGCTGGTGGTGGTGGTCTTGCCGTGCGTGCCCGCAATGGCGATGCCCTGCTTCAGCCGCATCAGTTCGGCGAGCATCAGGGCACGCGGCACGATGGGAATCTTGTTGTCACGTGCGGCGACTACTTCGGGGTTCTCTTCCTGAACCGCGGTCGATACCACCACTGCATCGGCGCCAGCGATGTTTTCTGCTGCATGACCTTTTTGGATGCGCGCGCCCAATCGGGCCAACCTCTGGGTCGCGGCGCTATCAGCCAGATCCGAGCCGGATACGGCGTAACCCAGGTTCAGTAACACTTCCGCGATGCCGCACATGCCGACACCGCCGATACCGATAAAATGAATGTGTTTGACGGCGTGCCTCATCGCGCGAGCGCCTCACAAATATCGGCAACCTGATGGGTGGCATCGGGCTTGGCCAGCTGCTGGGCCTTGTGTGACATGATTTCAAGTTGACTGCGATCGAGACTGCCTATCAGCTCAGCCAGTTTTTCCGGACTCAAATCCTTCTGTTGTATCAACCAGGCTGCCCCAGACGCGCTGAGGAATTCAGCATTCCCTGTTTGATGATCATCCACCGCAAATGGAAAGGGCACCAACACCGCGGGAACGCCCGCACAAGCCAATTCAGCCACGGTCATGGCACCCGCCCGACACACTGCGAAATCACAACGTTGATACGCTTCGGCCATGTCATCGATGTAATCGCATACCTCTGCTTCTACACCCGCAGCCGCATAGTTCGCACGCAAAATTTCAATATGCTTACGTCCCGACTGGTGCACCACGAGGGGTCGCTTGTCTGCGGGCAGCAGGGCCAGCGCCTTCGGAATCAGCTCGTTCAACGCCAGTGCGCCCAGACTGCCGCCCACCACCAGCAGCTTCAGCGGGCCACTCCCTGGCATACGTACGATCGATGCAATATCCGAACGCACAGGATTACCCACCCATTCGGTTGTTACTCGATTACACGGAATAGGCTTGTCCCGCTTGTTCTGGAAAGCCTGAGGGAAGGCTGTCAGCACGCGATCGGCCAGACAGGCCAGCATGCGATTTGTCAGGCCCCCCACTGAATTCTGTTCATGGATGACCAACGGACGATTCAACAAACTGGCCATCATGCCGCCGGGGAATGCGGTATACCCGCCCATCCCCAATACCACGTCCGGGCGACGGACCAAAATAGCGCTCAAGCTCTGTGCAAAGGCAACCAGCAGCATGAAGGGCAACAACATTTTTTTGAGTATTCCCTTGCCACGCATGCCGCCCACGGTTACCCACACCATCTCGAAACCGGCAATCGGTACCACGCGTGCTTCAAGGCCAGCACGCGTACCCAGCCAAAAGACATTCCAGCCACGCGCGCGCAGCGCATCGGCCACAGCTAGCGCGGGATAGACATGACCACCGGTGCCGCCGGCCATGACCATGAGGGTGCGATTCGCCGCCCGGTAGGTCTCCGATTGATTACGCGTTGTCACGCGTGAGGAATCGTATGGGGCGGCCATCAGAAGGTCTTTCCTCGCATCATCTGCCGATGTTCCCAGTCGATACGCAGCAGCACGGCAATGGCCAGACAATTGGCGACAATGCCGCTACCGCCAAATGACAGGAAAGGCAGGGTGAGCCCCTTGGTGGGCAACAACCCGACATTCACGCCCATGTTGATGAGCGCCTGCACACCCAGCCAGATGCCAATACCTTGCGCTGCCAGCGCGCAAAAGTTGCGCTCAAGTTGAGCGGCACGGTGCCCGATCAGAAAAGCCTTGATGATGAGCCAGGCGAACAGGCCAACAACGATAACCACGCCAACAAATCCAAGTTCTTCGGCAATCACCGCAAGCAAAAAATCGGTATGCGCCTCGGGCAGATAAAACAGCTTTTCGACGCTGCCGCCCAAGCCCAGGCCCAGCCATTCCCCCCGGCCGAAAGCAATCAGTGCGTGCGATAACTGATAACCCTTGCCGTAGGGATCGGCAAACGGGTCCATGAATCCGAGGATGCGTTGCATCCGGTATTCCGAAGTGAAAATCAGCAAGGCAAACCCAACCAGCAGCACCACCATCAAGCCTGCGAACACCTTCCAGTTCAGCCCGCCCAGGAACAGAATGCCCATGGCAATCGAGACGATGACCACAAACGCACCGAAGTCAGGTTCCTTCAACAGCAATGCGCCGGCCAACATCATCACCGCAGCCATCGGCATGAAACCTTTTTTGAAGTCGTGCATGAAAGCGGCTTTGCGCGTGGTGTAGTCGGCGGCATACAGCACCGCCAGAAACTTCATCAACTCGGACGGTTGCAGGTTGGCAAAACCGAGCGGAATCCAGCGCCGGCTGCCGTTGACTTCACGACCGATGCCGGGGATCAACACCACCACCAGCAGCAGCAATCCTGCCAGGAACAGATAGGGGGCCGCCTGTTGCCATACCCGCATAGGCACCTGAAACGCACCGACACCGACACCGACACCGATGGTGATGAAGATACCCTGCCGCAATACATAGTATTCGCCGTTGCCGCCGGTATAGCGCGCCGCCTCAGCAATAGCGATGGATGCGGAATACACCATTACCAATCCAATCGCCAGCAAACCCATGGCAAGCCATAGCAAGCCAAAGTCCAGTTCACCACTGGGTTTGGGGGCGCGAGCGGCGTACAGCATCAGTGCGTCGCCTTTCGGGTCGCCAGATGATTCACGGCCTCGGCGTACACTTCGGCGCGATGAACATAACTGCGGAACATATCGAAGCTGGCACATGCGGGCGACAGCAGCACCGCATCACCGGGGTGGGCCAGACGATGCGCTTCTTCGACTGCTTCAGCCAGGTCGGCAACCGGATAAATCTCTACGCCACACCCCTCGATCGCACTCGCAATCTGGGGCGCATCGCGTCCGATCAGCAACACGGCGCGCGCGTTGGCTTGGACCGCAGCTTTGAGTGGGCCGAAATCCTGTCCCTTGCCGTCGCCACCCAGTATGACCACCGCACGGCGATCACCCATGCCGTACAGCGCAGCCTCGGTGGCGCCGACGTTGGTACCTTTGGAGTCGTCGTAATACGTCACACTTTCAATCTCGGCGATTTTTTCCACCCGATGCGGCAAACCTTTGAAATGGACCAGTCCGCGCAGTAACGTTTCGATCGGCTTGCCCAGGGTCCGGGTCAACGCCAAGGCGGCCAACGCATTGGCGCCGTTGTGAAGACCCGCAACCGGCAGAGCAGATAGGGGCATCAACATCTCGTCGCCCATGCACAGCTCGTTCTCGCACAAGCCGAAATTTTCACCATTTGGGCATCCATCCAAGCCGAACGTCACCACTTGCCGGCCAGGTAAAGCCATCGCCATGCTGCGTGGATCGTCACGGTTCAATACCTGGACGCCATCCCCACTGAAAATGCGTGCCTTGGCCGCCGCATAGGCATCCATGTCGGCATAACGGTCCATGTGATCTTCAGACAAGTTCAGCACTGAAGCGGCCGTGGCATTGAGACTGCTTGTGGTTTCCAGCTGAAAGCTCGACAACTCCAGCACCCACACTTGCGGTGCAGGCATGGCACCCTGTTCGATTTCGAGCAAAGCCTCCAGCACCGGCAAACCGATGTTGCCTGCCACGCATGTGCTCAAACCCGCAATGCGGCACATGTCGCCGCACATGGCCGTGACCGTGCTCTTGCCATTGCTGCCGGTGATCGCAATGATCTGCATGGGGCTAATTGAATCGGCAGAACTGGCGCGTTGCCGGTTCAACGCTGCGATGGCACGGGCAAACAATTCCACGTCGCCCACCACTTCAACGCCGGCAGCAATGGCACGCGCGACTGCTGGCTCGCTCAACGGGATACCCGGACTGAGCACCAACAACGCTGCAGCCTGCAGCCGCGCATCCTCAAACGGTCCGGTGTATAGCTTCACCTCCGGCAGCATCTCGGCCAGGCGCGCAGCCTGAGGCGGCGCAGCGCGGCTATCGGCCACACTCACCTGCGCTCCCCGCGCAGCCAGCCAGCGTGCACACGACATGCCGGTATCGCCCAGGCCCAACACCAGGACGTTTTTGCCGGAAAGATTGAGGCTGTCGTAGTTCATCTCAGCTTCAGGCTCGACAAGCCAATCAACACCAAAATCATCGAAATAATCCAGAATCGCACCACGACCTGGTTTTCTTTCCAGCCCTTGAGCTCGTAATGATGGTGTATGGGCGCCATACGGAATATGCGTTTACCGGTGAGCTTGAACGACGCCACCTGCACCATCACCGACAGAGTTTCAACCACAAACACGCCGCACATGATGAACAAAATGATTTCCTGACGCACGATCACGGCGACTACGCCCAACGCCGCGCCTAGCGCCAGTGCGCCGACGTCACCCATGAAGACTTCAGCCGGATAGGCGTTGAACCACAGAAAAGCCAACCCGGCTCCCGCCATGGCTGCACAGAAAATGGCAAGCTCACCGGCACCCGGAATAAAAGGCACGCCCAGATATTTGGAGAACACGGCGTGACCTGCCACATAAGCAAAAATGGCGAGCGCCGAAGCCACCATCACCGTCGGCAGAATCGCCAGGCCATCAAGCCCATCGGTCAGGTTGACGGCGTTGCTTGAGCCGACAATGACAAAATAGGTAAGGGCAATGAATGCCATGGCCGACAGCGTGAGCGTCGCATGTTTCAGAAAAGGAATGATGAGTTCGGTGTGCACCGGCTCGGACGCGGTTTGCCACAGATAAACCGCGACAGCCAAGCCGATCATCGACTGCCAGAAATATTTCCAGCGCGAAGGCAGGCCACGCGAATTTTTCTCGACCACCTTGCGCCAGTCGTCGACCCAACCGATCACGCCAAATCCCACCAGCGTCAGCAACGCGACCCAGACATAGTCATTTGACAAGTCCGCCCACAACAGCGTGGTGATGGTCACCGAAACCAGGATCAATGCACCGCCCATGGTCGGTGTGCCCGCCTTGATCAGATGAGTTTGCGGGCCATCATTGCGCACCGATTGCCCGATTTTCAACGCCGTGAGTTTGCGGATCACGGCAGGGCCGACGATAAATGAAATTGCCAAGGCGGTCAGCATGGCCATCACTGCACGCAACGTCAGATAATTGAAAACGTTGAATGCCCGTATGTCCTGGCCGAGTTGTTGAAATAACCAAAGCAGCATGTCAGTTTTCCTTGTGCCCAGGCTGCAAAGCCGTCGGGTGCTTGTGCCCAGGCTGCAAAGCCGTCGGGTAGTCCATAAAGCTTTGTACGACACGCTCCATTTGCATAAAGCGTGAGCCTTTCACCAACACCGTGGTATCAGCCGTCAACACATTCTCGAGTTCAGCCAGTAGCTCCTGGATGCGCTCGAAATGCATTGCACCCGCACCGAACGCCCCAGCCGTTTCTTTTGTCAGCTCACCCAACACCAGCAGGCGGTCAACGCCGGCGTTGCGCGCAGCCAGACCGATTTGCGCATGCAGGGCAGCCGCATCGTCGCCCAGCTCACCCATATCACCCATCACCAGCACTTTCTTGCCCACTTGCTGCGCGAGCACCGTCAGCGCGGCCTTGACCGAATCGGGATTGGCGTTATAGGTATCGTCAATGAACGTGCTGCCATGCAAAGCCGGTTTTTTTTGCAAGCGACCCTGGACTCCGGCAAATTCCGACAGGCCCTGCGCAATGCTGCGATGGCTGACATCCAGCGCAAATGCAGCTGTTGCAGCCGCAAGGGCATTCATGACGTTATGCTCACCCGGTACCTGCAAGGCAATGTCCAGGGTGGCGTTGGGTAAAACCAGCGTCAATGTCGAGCCAAACGCAGTGGGTTCGTAACGCCCGCGCACTGCTGCCTGCTGAGTCAACCCAAAGTCGGTCACGCTGCGTTGCGCATTGAATTCGCGCCACAACCAGGCGTGGGGGTCATCGGCGTTGAATACGGCAATACCCGCACTCGATAGACCATTGAAGATCTCGCCCTTGGCGCGCGCGATGTTTTCAATCGAGCCCAGAAAGCCGATGTGGGCGGTCATCGCGTTATTGACCACCGCCACGTCGGGATGGGCCAGCCGCGTCAGATAATCAATTTCACCGGCGTGGTTCATGCCCATTTCAAATACGGCGAACTGATGCGTCTCACGCAGGCGCAACATCATCAGTGGTACGCCGATGTCGTTATTGAGATTGCCCTCGGTGTGCAGCACCGCCTCATCCGACCCAGCCTCCACACGCAGGATGGCGGCCAGCATTTCCTTGACGGTGGTTTTGCCGTTGCTGCCAGTCACCGCCACGACGGGAATCTTGAACCGTGAGCGCCAGGCCGAAGCCAGCTTGCCCAGCGCCAACCGCGTATCGTCGACGCGCAGGGCATGGGCCATGTCGGGCGCCTGCTTGTGATCGAGCACGACGCCCACCGCGCCCTGTTGCAAGGCCTGTGCTGCAAAAGCGCCGCCGTCGTACCTGTCGCCACGCAAGGCGATGAACAAATCGCCCGGCTGTATGCTGCGGCTGTCCGTCGAAACACGCAGCACTTCGGCATCTGCGCCGCCGAATGGAACATCCAGCATGCTGGCCGCTTCTGACAGGCGCATCATGTCCAGGCCTCCAGCGCTTTTTGGGCGACGATCACATCGGAAAACGGCAAACGCTCGCCGGCGATCTCCTGATAATCTTCATGCCCCTTGCCGGCAATCAGCACGACGTCTCCATGATGAGCGCCGCCAATGGCTTCGAAAATCGCGCGTGCACGGTCCGGCTCAACGTGCGATTTGGCACTTGATCCCGTCAGGATGTCTTCAATAATTTGGCGCGGATCCTCATTGCGCGGATTGTCGCTGGTGACCCAGACTTCGTCCGCACCCGCCGCTGCGACTTCTCCCATCAACGGGCGCTTGCCTTTGTCGCGATTGCCGCCACAGCCAAACACACAGATCAGACGGCCGCCGCCGACAATCTCGCGCAGCGTGGCCAGCACTTTTTCCAGCGCATCGGGCGTGTGAGCGTAATCCACCACCACCAGCGGATGCGCATTGCCGCCCAGCGTCTGCATGCGGCCAGGCGGCGGCGTGATGCGCGCCAAAGCCTCGCATGCCGCACTCAGCTTCACATCCGACACCAGTAATGTGGTGAGCGTAGCCAGCACATTGGCCGCATTGAAGCGACCTAGCAGCGGCACATCCAGCTCGGCATTCCCCCAGTCGGTGCGTATCTTGAGATGCAAGCCGGATTGCGACAAGTTCAGTTTGTCTGCTACTACCGCACCACGATGAAACCCATAGCCCGCGACCTGCGCAATATTCACTTCGCCCTCAAGTCGCTGGCCAAATGCGTCATCGACATTCAGCACCACCCAATCCAGACCCGGCCAGCTAAACAACCTGGCTTTGGCATTGGCATAGTTGTCCATGTTGCCGTGGTAATCGAGATGATCGCGTGACAGATTGGTGAGCACGGCCACATTAAATGCGGTGCCATTGACACGTCCTTGTTCCAGACCATGCGAAGACACTTCCATCGCACACGCCACCGCCCCTTGCTTGCGATAACTGGCCAGGCGCTGATGCAACTCCACTGCATCGGGCGTGGTGTTTAGCGCAGGGGTCAGTTCGCCCGGGAAACCGTTGCCGATTGTGCCGATGACGGCAATTTTTTGCCCCAGCGCCGCAAACGACTGCGCGATCCAGTGCGCCACCGAGGTTTTTCCATTGGTCCCGGTCACGCCTATCATGTGCATCGCGCGAGAAGGCTCGCCATATACATGCGCGGCAATTTCACCGATACGCTTTTTCAAGTCCGGCACACCGGCATTGGGAACACTGAGCGCCGGATCCCATTGATAGTGGTCAGCCTCCCACAGCACGCCATCGACATGCCGCGCTACCGCCTGAGCGATAAATTCCCGGCCATCGCAAACCTCGCCAGGATAGGCAGCGAATATGGCGCCTGGCGCTGATTTACGACTATCGCTCACCAATTGCGACACAGGAATTCCCAAACGTTCCAGTATTTGCGCCACCGATTCCCTTGATTGCCGGTTGTCGAAAACAGGGGATGATTTCATCTCAACTCGCGCCATCAGACGCCGCCTCCTGCCCGTAGCGCTACGGGCAAAGGACTCTGCGTTACTTGAGTTGCGGTTTCCGGTGCATCGGGTGGCAAGGCCAGGCGCCGCAAACTGGCGCCCATGACCTGTGCAAATACGGGTCCTGCCACACTGCCACCGTAATACACTCCACCTGATGGCTCATCAATCGCTACACCCACGATCAACCTAGGGTTCGAAGCGGGTGCCATTCCCACAAAGGATGACAAGTAACGATCCGCCGCATACCGGCCATTCACCAGCTTATGCGCGGTCCCGGTTTTGCCGGCCACACGGTAGCCGGGCACGCGTGTGCGTGTGCCCGTTCCGCCTTCCTGCGTCACGGCCTCCATCATGGCGCGTACTTCCCGGGCCACACTAGGTGAAAACACACGCTCACCAATCATTTCCTGAGGTTCCCGCTTCAGAAAAGACAACGGCATCACTTCACCGTCATTGGCAAAGGCCATATAAGCGCGGCTCAGCTGCAGCAGGCTGACTGACAAACCATATCCATAAGCCATGGTGGCTTGTTCAACTGGCCGCCAGCTGGCGGCATCGCGTAAGCGGCCCGCCGTTTCTCCCGGAAACCCCGAGCCCGGCAACTGACCAAAACCGGCACGATCCAGCACCTCCCAAAATTGCTGGGGCGTCAATGTCATCGCCATTTTGACGGCACCGACGTTACTGGATTTCTGAATGATTTCGCTCACCGTCATCTGTGGATGCGGATGCTCGTCTCGAACCAGCTTTTTGCCTACCAACCAGGTTTGCGGGGTATCGATCACGCTATCCGGCTGAAACAAACCCCGCTCCAACACCGCAGCAGCGACAAATGGTTTGATGGTTGAACCGGGCTCGAATGTGTCAATCACGGCGCGGTTGCGCATCGGCCCCGGCTGATAATCACGGCGATTGTTGGGATTGAAGATCGGCTGATTGGCCAGCGCAAGAATTTCACCGGTTTTGGCGTCCAGCACCACCACGCTACCCCCTTTAGCCTTGTGCTTGATGATTGCGGCCGCCAGTTCGCGATGCGCCAGATACTGAATTTTGAGGTCCAGTGCGAGCGCCAGATTGCCGCCCATTTGCGCTGTTTTAATCGGCGCCAGATCACGAATGGTATTGCCACGCCGGTCACGCATGATCTGGCGCTCGCCTTCACGTCCCGCCAGCCAATCCTGGTAGGCGCGCTCGACGCCTTCCTGCCCCAGATCGTCAACATTGGTGAAGCCGACCACGTGCGCCGCCACCTCGCCTGCCGGGTAATAGCGTCTGAATTCACGTCGCAGATGCAATCCGGGCACGCCCATTGCGGTAATTTTTGCGGCTTGTTCCGGCGTCACAGGGCGTCGCACGCTGAATTCACCGCGCGTCTTGCGATCCAGCTTGGCTGCCAGATCGTGGGACGACAAATCCAGTATTTTGGCAAGCTGGACACGATGCTCCGGGGTCAGCTGCAGTTCGTCTGGGCGCGCCCACAATGACTCAACAGGCGTGCTGATTGCCAGCAGCTGGCCGTGCCGGTCGGATACCTGGCCACGATGAGCGGGCAGAGTGAGATTGCGGTTGGCAATGGCATCGCCCTTACCTTGCAAATAATCGGTGTTCAGACCTTGCAGGTAAAACGCCCGCCCAGCCACCACCAGCAAACCGCTGATAATGAGCCCACCCACCACGACCATGCGCCACGGCGCAAGATTCAGCTTGAGGAGTTTGCGGGTGTGATAATTCATCGTAGCGCTGCCATCGGTTCTGCACGCCCGGACTCAACATGGACACGTTCAGGCGCAGGCGGCACCAAACCCAATTTCGCACGTGCGAGCGTATCCACCCGTGCCGGGTTGGCCCAAGTGCTCTGCTCCAGCTGCAATTGCCCCCACTGCTCTTCCAGGGCGCGCGCTTCTTTTTTCAAGCGTTCCAGTTCCACAAAATACGTACGTGAGCGGTGTTGCGCTTGAACCACTGCCAAGGCGCACATCACCACCACCACCGCCAATACACCCATCAGACGGCTCATGCCGTCCCACCCATTTTTTCCGCCACGCGTAGCACAGCACTGCGGGCACGCGGATTGGCCGCCACCTCTGCATCGCTTGCATGCTGCGCGCGTCCCACCAACTTCAGGCGACCCGGCTTCAGCAGGGCCGCCCTGATCGGCAGGCGGCGCGGCGCCTGCTCGCCCTGCGCTTCTTCACGCATGAAACGTTTGACAATGCGATCTTCCAGCGAATGAAAACTAATGACTGCGAGCCGCCCACCTGGTTTGAGACTATCCACGCATTGCGGCAGCACTTGACTCAGCTCTTCCAGTTCGCGGTTGATATAAATCCGTATAGCCTGGAAACTGCGTGTCGCCGGGTGTTGCCCCGGCTCGCGCCGTTTGATCGTGGCGGCGATGAGGTTCGCCAGCTGCCCGGTACTGCGGAGGGCTTCTTCTTGTCGTGCCGCAACAATCGCGCGCGCAATCGATTTAGCAAACCGCTCTTCCCCGTAGGTGCGGATGACTTCACTGATTTCTCCCTCTGTCGCTGTTGCCAACCAGTCCGCTGCCGACAGGCCGCTTCCCGGATCCATCCGCATATCGAGCGGCGCATCAAAACGGAAGCTGAAGCCGCGCGTCGCGTCATCCAGTTGCGGCGACGACACCCCGATATCCAGCAAAATTCCGCTCACCTGCGTCAACCCCAACTCACTCAATACCAAACCCAGACGCGAAAATGCGCTTTGCACCAGCGTCATCCTCGCATCTTGCAAAGCCGCCCCGGCCTGGATGGCATCCGGATCGCGATCCAGCGCGATCAATCTGCCTTGAGGGCCCAGCCGATCAAGAATCAGACGGCTATGACCGCCGCGCCCGAACGTGGCGTCGACATAGACGCCATCGGACTCAATCGCCAGCGCCGCCACCGCCTCCTGTGCCAGCACCGGCACATGGGCGGCTTCCATCACAACGTAAATCCCTCCAGCTCCGGCGGCAGTGTGTCATCTCTGAAAGTCAGTGCCTGTGACACCTGCGCCTCCCAACGTGCCTCGTTCCATAATTCGACTTTGCTGCCCTGGCCTACAAGCACCACGTTTTTATCGAGCTCGGCAAACTTGCGTAGCATCGGCGGCAGCAATACACGGCCGGCACTATCCATGTCCATGTCATGCGCATAACCCACAAGCAATTGCTTGAGGCTGCGGGTTCGGGGATTGAAGTCAGACAAGCCGTTGAGTTTTTTCTCGATCGGCTCCCATTCGGGCAAGGGATAAAGCAGCAGGCACTGGCTCGGATCAGCCGTGATGACCACACGTCCGCCTCCGTTCACCAGAAGGGCGTCACGGTAGCGCGCCGGCACAACAAGCCGGTTCTTACTATCCAGACTGACCGTTGCAACACCCCGAAACATGCCCCTCCCTCATTATTGATTTGATTTGGCTGACAGCCAGCCGTGATCGGACGGGATTATTCTCCCACATCCTCCCACCATTCACCACTGCCACCCACTATAGGGGATAGTTTTGGGGGGGTCAAGATAAAAGACGCAAAAAAACCCCTATGCCTCAATGACTTAGGGGTGGTTTTGGGTTGTGGATAAGTCTCTGGAAAAACCGCCGCTTAGCCGGGTTTTTTGCCAGTTATTTGAGGAAAAACCTCTAACTTATTGAATTGCTTATAAAGTGGGGGAGTCAGTCGATAAGCCGGGTTCTGTCGTGGACAACCATTCCTCTAGGCCGGTCATTGCTGACCGGCTCCAGCCACCTACCCGCAGACTCAGCGAGCCGCTTCATCGCCTGCCTATTTGGTGTTGCTCCGGATGGAGGTTACCGCGTTTCACCGTAACTGAATACGCTCGTCTCTGTGGCCCTATTCCTCGCCTTGGCCCCTACGTCTTGCGACATAAAGGTTGCTGCGTCCGGCCGTTAGCCGGCATCCTGCTCTATGGAGCCCGGACTTTCCTCTCCCGCCCATGTACCCGAAAGCACATGGCCGGCAGCGGTTGTCTGACTGGCTTCCCCACCTGGATTATAAGCCGTTCTCGCTTGACTTCAGTTGTCTATTTGCTACCCAGAAATGACCGGGTCGAAATCTAACGGCCCTATACAGGAGACTCATCATGAGAAGACGCTTGTACTTCATGGTACCGGACGTGGTCGGCGCCCGACAAATCCGTAACGAACTTTTACTCAATCGCATCGAGGATGGCCACATACACGTCCTGGCCAAGGACGGCATTCCCCTGGCAGGTATGCACGAGGCCTCAATCCTGCAAAAAACCGATTTTGTCCACGGCGCCGAGACCGGGCTCGCGGTTGGTGGCGGCATCGGCATCCTCGCCGGACTGGTAGCGGTATTCTTTCCCCCGGCAGGCGTGGACCTGCAACTCGTCACAATCCTGATCACCGCCCTGATCGGCGCTGCATTTGGTGCCTGGGTCGCCAGCATGGTTGCCAGCTCGATTCCCAACTCGCGGCTTAAAACCTTTGAGTCGGCTATCGCCGCCGGGCACATTCTGATGATGGTGGATGTGCCTTCAGGACGTGTCGATGAAATCAAGAAACTGATTGCAGCGCATCACCCCGAGGCCATGGGCTCAGGCATGGAACCCACGATCCCGGCTTTCCCGTGATTTTGTGTGTCTCCCACTCAACCGGGCGGATGCCCGGTTTTTTTATGCGCCCACTCAGACAACGCGCCAGCGCACCATCTCGCTTGCCCGTAAAGGCGCCAGTGAATCCGCTCCAAGTGCCAGGCGAGCCGGCACTTCCCAGCCCTCACGTTTGAGCGTAATCGCGTCGGTATGCCGCGGCAGGCCGTAGAAATCCGCACCATAAAAACTGGCAAACCCTTCAAGCTTGTCCAGCGCGCCCGCATCTTCAAATACTTCAGCGTACAGCTCGATGGCGGCATGCGCCGAATACACCCCTGCGCAGCCGCAGGACGACTCCTTGGCACCGACAGCATGCGGCGCCGAGTCGGTACCGAGAAAAAACTTGGGGCTGCCCGAGATGGCGGCAGCAACCAGCGCTTGCCGATGCGACTCACGCTTCAAAATCGGCAAGCAATACATGTGCGGGCGGATGCCGCCTTTGAACATGGCATTGCGGTTATAGAGCAGGTGATGCACGGTAATGGTCGCGGCCACGTTGGCGGGCGCAGCGGCCACAAATTCGGCGGCCTGCCGCGTGGTGATGTGTTCGAGCACAATTTTCAATTTGGGGAAATCACGAATCAGCCGGCTCAAATGTCGCTCAATGAACACGGCTTCGCGATCAAACACATCAATCTCGGCATCGACCACTTCGCCGTGCAACAACAACGGCATGCCGACTTCTTCCATTGCGGCAATCGCCGGATACGCTTTGGACAAATCAGTCACGCCGGAATCGGAGTTGGTGGTGGCGCCTGCCGGGTAGTATTTCACCGCATGCACAAAGCCGCTGGCACGTGCGCGACGGATTTCATCGGGCTGCGTGTTGTCGGTCAGATAAAGCGTCATCAAAGGTTCGAACGCGGTCCCCGCGGCGGCAGCCAGCAAGCGATCACGATAGGCTGCCGCATCGACGACGGCGACAACCGGTGGCTTGAGATTAGGCATGGCAATCGCGCGACCAAACACACGGGCGGTGTCGGGCACGACACTCTGCATGGCTTCGCCGTCGCGAAAATGGATGTGCCAGTCGTCGGGGCGGGTGATTGTGAGGGTATCGGTCATGCGTCTTCCTGATCTTGCGGTTTTAATGCCAGGGTCATTTTATAGAGATCGGCCTTGCTGCGTCCGGTGATCTTCGACGTAAGCTTGGCTGCCAGCGTCGGTGGCAATTCGGCCAGCAGCACATCAAGCACCCGCATCGCTTCGGCGTCGACCACCGCCGCCGCAGCCGCAGGTGGATGCACGATGACCACGAACTCGCCACGCACGTTGTTGGGGTCGGCGGCCAGCCAGGCGGGCGCATCCCGCAATGGCAGGGTGACAATGGTTTCGAATCGCTTGGTCAATTCACGCGCCAGGGTAACGGCACGCGCATCGTCCAGCACTGCGGCCATATCCGTCAGCGTTTCTTCAATCCGGTGCGGCGCCTCATAAAACACCAGCGCGCTCGGCATGGCCGCAAGTGTTTGCAGCTGCGCGCGGCGGGCGCCTGCTTTAGGCGGCAGAAAGCCATGGAATAGCCACGTCCCCGACTCAACGCCAGCGGCCGACAGCGCCGTGGTCACCGCGGATGCACCGGGGAGAGGCACCACGGCCAGTCCAGCCGCGCGTACGGCTGCAACCAGCCGTGCGCCGGGATCGGAGACTGCTGGTGTGCCGGCATCCGACACATACGCGACCGCTTCACCTGCAGCGATCCACGCAATCACCTTGTTGGCGGCCTCGCGTTCGTTATGCTCGCGGATCGACACCATAGGTTTGGAGATATTGAGGTGTGCGAGCAACTGCCCCGACACGCGAGTGTCTTCAGCTGCCACCCGGTCTACACATTTCAAGGTGTCTATCGCACGCAGCGTGATATCGCCGAGATTGCCAATGGGCGTGGCGACCACATAAAGTGCGGGCGGCAGACGAGTATGATGCGCGGATTCATTCATGAGGCGTCATTGTCGCAGATGTTGAAAAACCTGCTCGGTCAAAGCGCAGAGAAACGTGCCGAACGCTTTCTGACATCCCATGGCCTGACGCTTGTGGCACGCAACTGGCACTGCCGCTTTGGAGAAATCGATCTGATCATGCAGGATGGTCCCACAACCGTGTTTGTCGAGGTGCGTTTGCGCAACCGCAGCGATTTTGGCGGCGCGGCCGCCAGCGTGACCCCCGTCAAGCAAAAAAAACTGCTCGCCGCTGCACGCCAGTATCTGGCCACGCTCAGGACACTGCCGCCCTGTCGATTCGACGTGGTGGCTTTGACAGGCGAGGCACCGCCCGACTGGATCAAAAACGCATTCGACGATATAGGATAATCGCGCCCATGGCTTTACATGACAGAATTCTGGGGCATTTCAAGGCGTCGGCCCAAACCACACTCGGCTCAGCCGAGGCGCTTGCACCTCAGATCGAGCTGGCCGCACGTTTGCTGGTGCAAAGCTTTACTCAAGGCGGAAAGGTATTGGCTTGCGGCAACGGCGGCTCCGCGGCCGATGCCCAGCATTTTGCGGCTGCCATGATCAACCGATTCGAACAGGAGCGACCCGGTCTCGCCGCCATTTCACTCACAACCGACACCTCGACCCTGACTTCCATATCCAATGATTCGAACTATGATCAGATATTCGCCCGGCAAATCAAGGCACTGGGCCAGCCGGGCGATATCCTGCTGGCCATTTCCACCAGCGGCAATTCACCCAATGTGTTACACGCCGTCGTGGCTGCCCACGCTCGAAGCATGCACGTCATCGCACTCACGGGTCGCAGTGGTGGCGGCTTAGCGGAACAAATTCAGGAAGACGACGTCTTCTTGTGCGTGCCCGCAGAATCCACTGCGCGCATCCAGGAAGTCCACCTGCTGACCATTCATTGCCTGTGCGATGCGGTGGACAGCGTATTATTAGGAGTTGAAGAATGAATAAATTAATACAAATCGCCATAGCTGGCTTGGTAGTAGCTCAACTACATGGATGCGCCACCGCGGTCGTGGGCGGCGCGGCAGCCACAGGCGGGGCCGTCGCACTGGATCGCCGTACCGCGGGCGTCTTCCTCGGCGACCAGGAAATCGAGTTGCGCACGCAGAGCCGACTGAGCGAAGCGATCCCGAAAAATACCGCCAGCATTTCAACCACCAGCTACAACCGACAGGTGTTGCTGACCGGCCAGGCACTGGATGACGCAACCCGCACACGCGCTGGCGAAATTGCCAAAGCTGTGCCCGATGTACGCACGGTATATAACGAACTCAGCATCTCGGGTATTACCTCGTTCACATCGGCCGCCAACGACACGGGCATTACCAGCAAAGTCAAAGCCCGTTTGTTGCGTAACGAAAAAGCGCCGGGGACCAAAATCAAGGTGGTGACGGAAGCCGCAGTCGTATATCTGATGGGTCTGGTCACGCAGGAAGAAGCCAAGGTCGCCACCGAAATCGCCAGCACGACATCGGGGGTGACCAAGGTTGTGGTCCTGTTCGAATATATTGACTAATCACCCGTCCCGCCTTAGGACCTGAGGCTGGGTCGAGCGATTCGACTCGTCAACCCGCCTTCGGCCTAAGACGTTCATACATTTTCCACTTGAGTATCCGGCATCGCACCCGAACATGATTTATCACGACTTGCGGGACTTCATTGCCCAACTCGAAAAAATGGGCGAACTGAAACGCATCGCCATCGAAGTTGATCCCAAACTGGAAATGACCGAAATCGCTGACCGCGTGTTGCGCGCGGGCGGCCCGGCATTGCTGTTTGAAAACCCCAAAGGCCACACCATCCCGGTGCTGGCCAATCTATTCGGTACGGTCAAACGGGTTGCGCTGGGAATGGGCGAAGACGACCCCAACCGCTTGCGGGAAGTCGGCAAACTGCTGGCCTACCTGAAGGAGCCCGAGCCACCCAAAGGCCTGCGCGACGCGTGGGATAAATGGCCGGTACTCAAGCAAGTGATGAACATGGCGCCAAAAGAAGTACGAAGCGCGCCATGTCAGGCAGTGGTGTGGGAGGGCAACGACGTCGATCTGTCGCGTCTGCCCATCCAGCATTGCTGGCCGGGTGATGTGGCGCCGCTCGTGACCTGGGGGCTGACCGTGACACGCGGACCGCACAAGCCGCGCCAAAACCTCGGCATCTACCGCCAGCAGGTCATTGGCCCAAACAAGCTCATCATGCGCTGGCTGGCCCATCGCGGCGGCGCGCTCGATTTTCGTGAACATCAGCTGGCACATCCAGGCCAGCCGTTTCCGATTTCGGTCGCGCTCGGGGCCGACCCGGCGACGATACTCGGTGCGGTGACACCGGTTCCGGATTCGCTGTCTGAATATCAATTCGCCGGCCTGCTGCGCGGTGCCAAAACCGAAGTGGTGAAATGTATCGGCAACGATTTGCAGGTTCCTGCCTCGGCCGAGATCGTGCTCGAAGGCGTGATTCATCCCGGGGAAAACGCACTCGAAGGTCCGTATGGTGACCACACGGGCTACTACAACGAGCAGGAAACCTTCCCGGTATTCACCATCGAGCGCATGACGATGCGGCGTGATCCGATCTACCACAGCACGTACACCGGCAAGCCGCCGGACGAGCCGGCGATACTCGGCGTGGCATTGAACGAAGTGTTCGTGCCTTTGCTGCAAAAACAGTTTCCCGAAATCACCGACTTTTACCTGCCGCCCGAAGGCTGCTCCTATCGCATGGCAGTGGTCAGCATGAAGAAGAGCTATCCCGGCCACGCCAAGCGGGTGATGTTCGGGGTGTGGAGCTTTCTGCGCCAGTTCATGTACACCAAGTTCATCATCGTCACCGATGATGACGTCAACGTGCGCGACTGGAAAGAGGTCATCTGGGCACTCACCACCCGCGTCGATCCGGCGCGCGACACCTTGTTGGTGGAAAACACGCCCATCGATTACCTCGACTTCGCCAGTCCGGTTTCAGGCCTGGGCAGCAAAATGGGCATCGATGCCACCAACAAATGGCCCGGCGAAACCACACGCGAGTGGGGCACCCCCATCGTGATGGACGAAGCCGTCAAAGCACGGGTGGATGCCATCTGGAAAGACCTCGGCCTATAGGCACACGTGGCCACGAACATGGCAACTCACGACATCTTCCTGGGCCGTCAACCCATCCTGGATCGCGACCAGCGCATTGTTGCCTATGAACTGCTGTTTCGCACGGGGAATACACCGGGCGTCATCGTCACCGATGACATGCACGCGACGGCCAGTGTCATTCACCATGCTTTCAGCGAAATGGGGGTGCATACGGTACTCGGTACCCAGCTCGGCTTCATCAACGTGAGTGCCGACATGCTGCTCTCAGGCATGGTGGAGCTCTTGCCCAGAGAGCAGGTTGTTCTGGAGCTGCTCGAAACCATCGAGATCAATGAAGCTGTCATCGAACGCTGTCGAGCCCTGAAGCAACTGGGGTTTACGCTCGCACTTGACGATTTTGTTTACGCTGAAAGCTATGGTCCGTTACTGGCTTTGGTCGACATCGTTAAAGTCGATCTGATGCTGCACACCCGGGATGAACTACAAGCCGTTGTCACCAAACTCAAGGTCTGGCCGGTGAAATTATTGGCCGAAAAAGTCGATAGTGCAGAGTTGGCTGATTACTGCCATTCACTCGGCTTCGATTTGTTTCAGGGGTTTTATTTTGCCCGGCCCTCGGTACTGACCGCCAAACGGGCCGACTCCAGCCAGCTGGCATTGATACAACTACTCGGACTGGTCCTGAAGGATGCCGACAGCCGGCAGATCGAGCAGGTTTTCAAGCAACACCCCACCTTGACTTACAACCTGATGCGGCTGGTGAACTCGGTGGCAAGCGGTGTCCATCGACGTATCACCTCGCTCTCGCAAGCCATCATGGTACTTGGTCGCACCCAGCTGCAACGTTGGCTACAGTTGTTGCTGTTCACGCTACAAAGCGGCGCGAGCTATCCCAGCCCTTTATTGATACTGGCCGCTACCCGCGGCAAGATGATGGAACTGTTGGCTACCCGACAAAAACGCCATACCGATTTTTGTGACGCCGCGTTTATGGTTGGCATTCTGTCCCTGATTGAGAGCCTGATCGACCAACCCCTCGCCGACATTGTCACCGAACTGAATTTGGGCGAGCCGCTTGCCAATGCTCTGCTGCGACGCGAAGGTGAACTGGGCGCCATGCTCAGATTGGTCGAATGTGTCGAACATGCCGACATGACGCATGTGCCTGACTTGCTCAACCAGGCAGGAGGCCTATCCATTGCCGAGGTGACTGCTGCCGAAATCGAGGCCATGTCCTGGGCCAATCAGGTCGCGGAAGCAGCCGGTTGAAATCCTAGCGGGAGCCCGCCAATACAGCTGGTATGTCATGCTGGCGTTTCATCAGGGTGCGCTCCCAGTCATCCGGCGCAGCCGTTTGGCCTAGCCGCACAATGCGTCCCACTTCGTTTTCATACCAGCCGTTGTGTTGCTTGTTCGGCTCAGCTTCATATCCCCACCACGCGCCATCCGCATCCTGAGCAAACCAGGCCACCCAGTCCGGAACCTTATCGAGATTCATCTTCATCTCGACACCAGCAATCACTCCATGGACTGAAATAACGGACATACACCCACAGCGCAACCGGCAACAGCCCGAGACGAACCCATTCACTCGGTTGGCTGGGCCAGTGTTGCATCTGCCATGCGCCCCATCCAACGGACAGCGACTGATACAAAGCCAGCCCCACCAGAAACAAACCCATGACTCGACAACCGGGCTTCATTTCGTGGCTGCCTTGTTCATTGATTCGCCTTCATTCAGTGTCCACTCCAATAGCGCGCGTTGTGCCGGCTCAATGCTGCGCACATTGGGATGATTGGCCAGCATGACAAAGCTGACACGCTGGCCGCTGGCTGTCGTCACATACCCTGCCAATGCGCTGACATCACGCAAACTTCCGGTTTTGAGATGGGCATTACCGGCCAGCGCACTACCATTGAAGCGCTTCTTCAAGGTGCCATCAATCGCCACAATCGGAAGCGCCGATACAAACTCACCAAACAAAGGGCTGCGATAAGCTGCCTGCAACAACTGTGTCAAAGCGGCGGCGCTGATGCGTTCGATTCGGGACAGACCCGCGCCATTTTCGAGCACCAGCTTGTGTGTGGATATGCCGCGTTGCGTCAGCGCATCGACGACCGCATCCTGGCCTTTTTCCAGTGTGGCGGGCGCGCCATATTTTTCTGCGCCCAGCGTCAAAAGCAGGTTACGCGTCATCACATTGTTGGAATATTTGTTGAGTCGTACCAGCGCTTCGGTCAGCGGAACCGAAGCAAACTTCAGCAGCGGTTCGGATTCCGGTGCCAGGCCGCTGACTGTTTCGCCACTGACCGTGCCGCCCGACTCCGACCACAGGCCGCGAAATAGCAAATCGAATGTTGTCGTTGCGTCAAACAGGCTTAACGACAACATCTGTTCACCGCATCCGCGCGCGTAACGGCCGCTCAATGCAACGACCCGCCGATCACCATTGAATGCAAACGACTTGATCGCATCTTTTCCACCGTTGCAGTCGGCTTTCTCTTCCAACTCCAGCTGAGCATTCACCACCACACCCGGAAGCGTGACATCGGGCGTGACCTGCACCGTCTGCGCTTCGGGTTTCAGCCTCAAGTTGATGGCATTGTAATTGGCCAGCAACGGCCCCGGCGCAGCGTTATACATGGCCAACGGCTCACCATCAAACGCACCGGGGTCCATGGTCGGCAAGCTGAAATGGCTGGTGTCCAGCACCAGATTACCGCGCACATGCTGCACACCTTTTGCGCGTAAAGCCCGCTGTAGCAGCCAAAGACGCTCAAGCGTCAATGTCGGGTCGCCATAGCCCTTGATCACCAGATCCCCGGACAACACGCCTTCCGCAAGCGTGCCATTTACCCAGATATCAGTCGACCACCTGTAATTCGGCCCTAACTGATTCAAAGCAGCAAAGCTGGTCACCAGCTTCATGACCGACGCCGGATTCAGCGCCGCTTCCGCGTTCAGGCTCAGTACCGGCTCTGGCGCATCGAGCGGCTGCACCAACACAGCCACATGGTCGAGCGGAATGCCCGCCTGTTTCAATGCGGCTGTAAAGGCGGCGGGTAAAGCAGCGGCCACTACGGAGGAGAATCCACCTGCTAACAGCAGGCAGACTAGCGATCGGACAACTATGTTGGTAACGAGCATGGCTCCATTATGCCTAAATCGGCATGGAGCCTTATGGCCACGCAGATCACCTTGAGTTCAAGCTCAGCTGGCATGGCCTGATCATCCAGTCGGCCGCCGCTACTATACGACCCCATCCGACGCTAGAATAGCCCACGCGCCATCACACTCACCCAATCATGAATCGACTTTTCACGTGGACTGTTCCCTGGCTAGGCATCGTGCTGTTGCTGAGCGGCTGCGTTTCCACCAGCATTGTGGATCCAAATTACAGCCCTGATCGCGCAAAAGGCAAGGCCCTCGTTCTGCTATCCATCACCGAGACCGGTGACAACCGCCAGTTTCCTTCTCTGGTTTATCGCAGAACCGGGGGCGATAACAGTCGTTTGTTCAAAAGTTTCAAAAATGCCTATGACGCGCCCATCAGCCGTGCCGCAGCGAGCAAGGAATCGGATTTCGGCGAAATTTTGGGCAGTCTGCTCTTGGTTGAAGTGGATCCCGGTGATTACGAAATCTACAAATGGACAATTGATGTTGGAAATGGCTTCTGGTATCGGGATGGACTCAACTATCGTTTTAGGGCAGAAGCCGGACAGGTAATCTATATCGGCAACTACCATATGAATTACGCTGAGGGACGCGTGCTCCACCAGCAAGACCGACAGGAGCGTGATGTTTCGCGGTTCAAGCAGCTCTTCCCAAAACTGCAGGGGCTTGCGGTTAGCCGCTCGATTGCCGCAGGTGGCTCAACGCTCGATGGCAGACGGGAACGCGCGGAGATCCGCATCGAAGACCTCAGGGATATTCTTCTGCCCGGCATATCGACTGGCTCCAAGCCATGAAAACACGACTAATCTTCGCATTTTTGTTGGCCAGTTTCACCGCACCCGCCTCGGCACTGGATGCGGAAAAACTATTTGAAAAAGTGTCTTCCAGTATCTTCCAGATCATTGCAGAGCAGTCGCAGGCAGGTGGCGCCAGTTCCGGCAGTGCGGTAGTAGTAGGGCCGGAGCAGGTGGTCACCAACTGCCATGTCCTGCAAAAATCAAAAGTGATCCATATCAAACATGGCAACACGCTGATGCGCGCTTACCTGGAGTTTCCTGATGTAGAACGTGACCTTTGCATTTTGCGCGTAGAGGACCTGAAAGTGGCCGCGCCCCCGGTCCGGGAACTCAGCCGGATAGCAGTCGGCCTGCGCGTGTATGCGATCGGCGCACCTCGGAACATGGAATTGACCCTCACCGAAGGACTGGTCTCGGCCATCCGGAATGATCGCGGCAACAAGTTGATTCAGACTTCCGCGGCGACAGCGCGCGGCTCCAGTGGTGGAGGTCTGTTTGATGATCAGGGCAATCTGATCGGCATCACCAACGCCGGGGTATCGGAGGGGCTGGCACTGAATTTCGCCATCCCTGCGGAATATATCCGTGATGTGGCATCTAGGGGTCAAAAGAACTTGGCCAAGCTTGATACTCCCAAACCGCAGACCACCACGACCACCCCAGCCGGCACGCCGGAAACGTCTCAAGAGTCCAAGCGGGACGGCGGGGGGCGCAGAATCATCGGGCAGGAACTCGTGCAGCATTTCTCGAACGCCTTCGAGGCCACGGCAAAGGGCCGTAGTAGTCCATTTATATTGAGCGTCAGTCGCAACGGCTACCTTCGGCGGGACTGCATGAGCTGTCGTCTGCAAATGGGCACTGGCACCTTCAAGCTGGACACCGCAGCCAACACCGTCTGCATGAGCTGGACCCATATCGAGTATCCAAGCAGTAGCTGTTTTGCGCTATACGATTACGGCAAGGGGACGTTCACGCTGCGCACGCTGGATGGGTCAGATAGTATCGACTATCAAATCGACGGCCAGTCAACGTCCGGTTAGATTGATCGAGCGCGCTCCAAAAACAGATGCGTGGCCATGCATTGAGCATGGTCAGACTCACCGATCTTGAGGCTGGCCAGGCCACGATGAGCCAACAAAGCGGCAACATTGCTGTGCTCTTCATGCTGGCAGAACAGAGTGTTTTTAATCGTACCCAGCAAACTCGTTTTTAAGCGCATCAAGTAAAGCGGCAAATTAAGGCTTCCGCGTTCAGGCTCAGTACCGGCTCTGGCGCACCGAGCGGCTGCACCAACACGGCCACATGGTCGAGCGGAATGCCGGCCTGTTTAAGCGCCGAAGTAAAAGCGGCGGGAAGCTCGGCCGCATGAACGAGTGGGGCAAGGCAGGCAAGCTGCAAGCTCGCGAAAAAAAGCAGGGCGCTTCGGAAGGTATACATCGCATCATTATGCCGAATTCTGCGCTGAGTTTTTTCTATCGCCGGGCAGACTGGTTGCGAACCTGATTGCAATCGCACCGGCTAGCGAATATTCAAGCGCGATAAAAATGCCCGGGTATCAAAGTGATTGTCTGATCGCCAGTACAGCCTGGTTGCGCAAGGACTTAAGCAGGGAAAGCTCCTTCTCCGGAATCGAGATGTCGCCGGGCTGCGTCTGGTCAGCGTAGATCATGCCGACCGGTTTACCCTTTACGATGATCGGAAACACCACGAAGGTACGGGCCGATACGCTTTTCCGGTACCACGCCGGAATCCGCGCGGCGATCTTGGGGTCGTTGATATCGGTGATGAGAATATCGGCATTATTCTGGAGCGCCACGAGGAATACATCCGGCTGCGCGGACAAGTGGAAATCGAACGCCTTGATCAAGCCTTGCACGCCATCGCCAAAACCAAATTTGCCACACATCGTGTTGTGGCGACCGTCCTTGATACACAACACCACATGCGCGAACCCCATGCCGGTATACATGGCCTCCAGGATCATGCGCAAAATATCGTTGATGGAAACCTCGTCATCGATCAGTGAATTACTGACGTCCTGCAAACCTGACGTCAGGATGGCCTGCGCGTCTGCGGATGTACGCGGCGCTTGCGCGCCGATTTGTCCCGATTTCGCATCGAGAATCTGCGCGCGTTCCTGCAACACGCTGTCGTCCAGGGCCGCGAGGTCATCAACCGGCTCCACCGTTGAGGTGCCGGCATCGGCTTCGTGCTGCACGAGTGATACGCCCGGTGCTGCACTCAGACCCGCCCACTTCGATGCCTGTTTGGCAAAATCGCTGTGCTTTAGATTCACGTTCACCGCCAGGGCAAACTGCGCGATATCCTGCATCGATTTGGTCATCAGCCCGGTGAGCTGTTTTTCCGTCACCTGCAAGCTGTCCCCAAAACGCGCGATGAGCTGGGCCAGCACCTTGTCACGATCCGTATCCGGGGTATCGAGAACCGCTTCACATAACTCATTGGAAAAACCCGCGCAGGCCCGCAGCCGGTCGGTATTGTTCGTGCATTTCCTGACTTTCCCGGCAGGCAGCTTTTTCATGCTCAGCACCAATTGGTCCGGGAATCCCCAACTGCGTGCGATGCCGACGCCCAACGTTTCGAACGTTACGCCCAGCACCTCGGTTGCAGCGCGGACATCGCTCAGACCTTCAGTCTCGATGCGTAGCCGGATGGTTGCCATCTCGCTGGGAAAATAAAACATGGCCAGCATACGGCCCAGGTTGTGCAGCATGGCGCCTATGAACGCCTCCTCCACATCCTTCATGTGCATTTCGCTTGCCATCTCTCGCGCCATCATGCCCGCGTACAACACCTTGACGAACTCTTCTTTCAGCAGTTGCGCGTGCGCTTTGTTTGCCAGATTGTCGAACAGGATCAGGCTCAGCGCGATCGATCGCACTGCGTCGAAGCCGAGGATCACGACTGCGCGCGATATGGTGCTGATCGATCCACCGCCGACCTGGTTATAAAAAGCAACGTTGACCAGCTTGAGCAATTTGTTGGTGAGTGCGAAATCCTTGAGGATGCTATTGGAAAGTTCGTTGACCCCTTCCCGGTCTGACGAAGCAATGCGATTAATCGCGCCGATCGCCTCAGACAATGCAGGGAAATCACTGTCGGTTTGCATATGATGCAACAGGATATCCAGCGCATTTCGCCGACCGCCGACCGTCGACTCTTGTATTGCGAGTTCTTCGTGCTTCACCATGTTCTTAAACTGCCGCCCTTTTGCTTACCTATTAGAAGGTAACGGCCTGAGATGCCAAGGCTTGAGCGATTGGCTCAGCATGTACCGCATGCTTATTGCTAAATGGACAAATGTAGGGGCGCGCCGCGGCAGCCTGCGCGCGATCGCAGGAGAAGCCCTGACCAGCTCAACTCAAATCACGTACATACCAATCCATCGCTTCGGCCAGACCTTCACCGATGCGATGCGTCGGCTCATATCCCAGGCGGGTGCGCGCTTTCGAGATATCGGCCAGCGAATGACGCACATCGCCCGCACGAAAATCACGGTATTGTGGTTTGAAATCGATCAGATGCGCGAATTGAGGCGCAAGCAAGGCTCGTATCGCTTCAAACAATTGATTCAACGTGGTGCGATCGCCCACTGCAACGTTATAGACCTGATTGGCCGCATCGGCGTGCTGACTGGTGGCTGCGAGCAAGTTGGCCTGAATGACATTGTCGATGTAACAGAAATCACGACTGGTTTCACCGTCGCCATTGATATACACCGGCTCGTTATGAATCATGCTGGCCACCCATTTGGGGACCACGGCAGCGTAGGCACCGTCAGGATCCTGGCGACGGCCGAAAATATTGAAATAGCGCAGACCGATGCTTTCCATTCCGTAGCAACGGCCAAACACGTCGGCATACAGCTCGTTGACCAATTTGGTCACCGCATACGGCGACAAGGGCTTGCCGATCTGATCTTCCACTTTGGGCAAGCCGGGATGGTCGCCATAGGTCGAACTCGACGCAGCATACACAAAGCGTTTGACCTGGGCATCGCGCGCTGCGACCAGCATGTTGATGAAACCCGTATTGTTCGCCGCATGCGTGGACAGCGGGTCTTCCAGCGAACGCGGCACCGAACCCAGCGCCGCCTGATGCAGCACGTAGTCCACGCCTTTGCACACGCTGTAGCAGGTGCCAGGATCACAAATGTCGCCCCGCGTAAAGCTGAAGTGGGTCCAACGCTCGGGCCCGACGCTTGCCTGAACCTGGGCCAGATTTTTTTCATGGCCCGTAGCCAGATTATCGAGACCCACCACGCGCTGATCCAGTTTCAGCAAGGCTTCAGCGAGATTGCTGCCAATGAAGCCCGCCACTCCGGTGACCAGCCAGGTTTGAGGTTCAGCCTGGAGCGACTTCTGTAACGCTTCGAACGCGCCCATTACAGCCTCCAGAGCGCAAAACCCGCGGCTTTGACGACATCTGGATCGTAAGCCGATTTCACATCGGTAAAGGCACCGCCTTGATTGAGCTTGGCAGTCAATTCGGCAAAGGGTTTTTCCAAATAGTCGCTATGCGATACGGCGGCCACGATGGCATCACACGCCGGCAGGTCATCCCAGGCGGTGAGGCTCAAGCCGTATTCATGCTCCGCTTCGCTGGACTCGCCCAATGGGTCATGCACATGCACATCGCAACCAAAGGTTTTCAATTCACGGATGACATCCACCACTTTTGAATTGCGCAGATCCGGGCAATTCTCCTTGAACGTCAGACCCAGCACGTTCACTTTGGCGCCTTTCACCTGCACACCGTTTGCGATCATGCCCTTCACTGTTTCCTGCGCCACGTAGGCGCCCATGCCATCGTTGATCCGGCGGCCAGCGAGAATCACCTGCGGGTGGTAACCCAGCATATCGGCCTTGTGAGTCAGGTAATAAGGGTCAACGCCAATGCAGTGGCCACCCACCAGACCCGGACGGAAGGGCAGGAAATTCCACTTGGTTCCGGCTGCTTTCAACACTTCGATCGTATCAATACCCAAACGATGGAAAATCAGTGACAGCTCGTTCATCAATGCGATGTTGAGGTCGCGTTGGGTGTTTTCGATCACCTTGGCGGCTTCGGCCACCTTGATCGAGCTGGCGCGATGCACGCCGGCGGTAATCACGCTGCTATAGAGGTTGGCTACTTTATCCAGCGTCTCGGCATCGTCGCCCGACACCACTTTCACGATTTTAGTGATGGTGCGTTCCTTGTCGCCCGGATTCACCCGCTCGGGCGAATACCCGACGTGAAAGTCGCGCAGCCATTTCATGCCGGACTGTGCTTCCAGGATCGGAATGCAGACTTCTTCGGTCGCACCGGGGTAGACTGTGGATTCATAAATGACCGTGGCACCTTTTTTCATGTACTTGCCCACCATGGTGGATGCACTCACCAAGGGCGAGAAATCAGGGATATGCGCTGCATCTACGGGCGTGGGGACCGCCACGACGATGAAATCGGCTTGAGCCAGATCGGCGGGGTCGGTGGTCACGCTAAGCTGGTTCGCCGCCTTGAGATCCGCCGACGAGACTTCGCCAGTCGGGTCACGGAATTGACGGTATTGCTCGATTTTATTGACCGAGAGGTCGTAACCAATCGTGGTCATTTTTTTGCCGAACTCAACCGCCAACGGCAAGCCCACGTAGCCCAACCCGACAACCGCAACAACGCTCATGCTTGGATTCCCTTATGAATAAAAAGTCTTTGCTGCCGTCCGGATTGTATCGAATTTGTATGGCGCTGCCCGAACGCATCGGCCGAATGACCTGGTTAGCCATCAGCAAACGGCGTGCCTGCGAGCGATCACAGGTGGTCGCCAGGCAAGCGGGCGGCACGTGTAAGCCGCGATCCGCCTCCTTTTCCCCGCTCCCCAAGACTCACTGGCTGCATCTACCGAACCCGCTGACAAACAGGCGGATAGGGGTGATTTTATCCGGTCTGCTATTCAATATGACGGCCTGGGCAGATGTGGCTGACACCTTGCTGTCCATCAAGCCAGGGGTGGTCGGCGTGGGCACCTATCACCCCACTGGCAGTCCGCGCGCCAATCTCCAGGGCACGGGATTTGCCATCCTGGATGGCCGCTATGTCGTATCGTGCGCGCACATTTTCAGCAAGCCGCTGGACAGCGAGAAAAAGGAAATCCACGCCGTTTTTCTGGGCCGCGACCGTCAGATCGGCGTGCGCCCCGCCCGGCTCGTCGCCACAGACCTGCTGCACGATTTGGCGCTGCTCAAAATCGAGGGAGACCCCCTGCCTGCACTCAAGCTCGGGAATTCTGATCTTGCACGCGAAGGCTCGCAACTGTATTTCACGGGCTATCCAATTGGATCAGTGCTGGGCCTTAACCCGTCCACCCATCGGGCAGGCCTGGCCGCCATCGTTCCCATATACACGCCTCTGCAAAAAGCCGCCCAGCTTGATGCGCGTACGCTCAAACAGGCACGCAACGCATTCGATATTTTTGAGCTCGATGCAATTGCCTATCCGGGCAATAGCGGCAGCCCGGTCTGGCATCCCGAAACGGGCGAAGTACTCGGGGTTGTCAATTCGGTTTATGTCAAAGGGTCAAAGGAAGCCGCGCTTTCCACACCCAGTGGGATCAGCTACGCCATCCCCAGCAAGTATGTGCAGGACATGCTGGATCAGGTGCTACCCAAAATCCAGTAGCGACTACATGCCTTCGGTCAGACTGACGCCGAAGCCAACCGATTGCTGCTTGTGGTTGTAATCAACCAACGATTCACCATAACCGTTGAAATACTGGACGTAACCTTTGAGGCGCCCATACAGCGGAAAACTCCAATTGAGTTTCAGCGCACCACGGTTATCCGATGTCTTGAAGTTATTGCGCAACAGCAGTGAGTAAGCGTTGCGGCCCTTGCGATACACGGCCAGCACATCACCATGACCCATGTAATCCTCAATATCCGGGTTGTCATCACTCCCATTGTTTTCCGGAATGCGAACCCAGGGGCGGATCATCACGGCCAGATTATCGCGCTCAAACCCGAATTGCGTATACACACGGTTCCAGCTGCGCGACAAGGTTTCCCCGCGGCCGTTTGACTGGTGCGACATACCCAAATTGATGAAGCGGCCGCGGAAACCGGCCAGTTCATAATTGGTTCGAAAAACCAGCATCGCTTCCGGTTCGTAGTTGGTCTCGCGAAAGGGCGACGAGATCGTGTCGTTGTATGCCTGCCAAAACGAGGTGATGGTGTAGCCGAGCCACAGATCGAGGTTGTCGTGACCCATAACGCCCTCCATCGCCTTGATCTTGAAGCTCAGCTGCAACTCGGTTTCAATGGGGTCGAGCCCCAGATCGGGCTGCGTAAACGCGGCCTTGAATGGCGTGTTGTTGGGGGCATTGCTGTATTTGATCGGCAAAAAATAATTGGGATGGTGCGGACGAAACAGGAAGGCACCTTGCTTGGCCTCGTCATCCAGTTCCCAATGGCGGGACAGCGCTGAAAGCAACTTCGGTTCCGCGGGCACCGCCTGCGCCACAACGGACTGCGTATCCGGCTTGTCTGCGACCTGGGGAACCGGCGCGGGCGGGGGCGGACCGACCAAACGGTCATAGCACGCCAGACGCTCCGCATCCGCGGGAATCACGCTACATCCTTCCCAGTCGGCAACCGAGGCAGCATGTGACTGGCCCAGTAAACCTACGCTGAGAGACATGAGTAAAACCAGGCCACATTGATGTCGAATATGTTTCATATCCAATCTGCATTCAGTCGAGGCTCACGCTGTGATCCAGAGGAGACATCATCCCATCTCAACCAAACTGAGTTTTCTGATTTACCAAAGCCCGCCACTTCACGTGCCGCACCGTGAAAAGTCAATTTCATATTTCACGCCCCTCGCCTGCTTCTTCGTAAGTCTTGCCGTCACGGATATGGTAAATGCGTTTGAAAGTAGGGATGATTTTTTCATCGTGGGTGACGACGATGATGGCAATGCGAAATTCCTGCGCCAGCTGATTGAGGATTTTCACCACCGTCAACGCACGCACGCTGTCGAGCGCCGCCGTCGGCTCGTCGGCGAGGATGATCGGCGGCTTGTTGGCGAGCGCGCGCGCGATCGCCACGCGCTGCTGCTCACCACCGGAAAGCTCGGGAATCCGCGCCTCGGCGCGATGCTGCACGTCGAGTGCGGTGAGCATCTCGAGTGCGATCGCGCGGGCCTTGTCGTTCGGCACGCCCGCCAGCATCGGCAGCAACGCGACGTTGTCGGTGGTGTCGAGAAACGGGATCAGATACGCAGCCTGGAACACAAAGCCGATGCGGTCGCGGCGCAACGCGCGCAGGTCGCGGGTTTTCCAGCCATTGTCGTAAATCACCTCGCCTCCGAGGGTGAATTTGCCGGTAGTGGGCTCGATCACCGCACCGAGACATTTCAGCAAGGTACTTTTGCCGGAGCCGGATGGCCCGATCAGCCCCACCACTTCGCCGGGATACACCGTCATGTCGACGCCCTTCAGCGCATCGACCGCCGCGCTGCCGCTGCCGTAACGCTTGGTGATCCCTTCGATCAGGATTGCGGGTTGCTCTTGTTCAGCCACCAATCGCCTCCGCCGGGTCGATTTTGAGCGCGGCACGAATCGCCAGCACCGAGGCCAGCGCGCACACCACCAGGGTCAGCACGAAGGCACGCGCGGCATCGCCAGTTTCGAGCAAGACGTATTTAGGGAAGGCGGGCGCCCACAGGGTGGCGGCGAACTTGCCGACAAAGAAGCCGATCACGCCGAGGCCCAAGGCCTCTTGCATGATCATTGCGGCGATGCTGCGGTCACGCGCGCCGATCAGTTTCAGCACCGCGATTTCCTTGATCTTGCCAAGCGTCATCGTATAGATGATGAAGGCGACGATGGCCGCACTGACCACTGCGAGAATGATCAGGAACAGGCCGATCTGTTTGGCCGCCGTGGCAATCAGCTTGGCGACCAGAATGTCTTCCATGTCGTCGCGTGTATAGGCGGTGTAGCGCTGCCAGCGCGCGATACTGTCGGCCAGCGCGCGCGCATCGGTTCCCGGGTGCAGACGCAGCAGCACCGCATTGACCTTGTGGCTGGATGTCTGGATCGCTTGCACCGCGTCCAGCACGCCGGACTGACCCGGCCGGTTGAGCGCGGGATTGGCAGCGAGCCGTTGACGATCTTCGACGATGGCGTCGTTGTCCTTCAGGAACTGCGCTTCCTGCGCGTCCTTCAGTGGAATGAACAGCATCGGATCGCCACCGGATGAGACCATGCGTCGGGTCAGGCCGACCACGGTGTAATCGTTGCGGCGGATGCGCACCACATCGCCGACTGTTAATCCGGTCTTGGCGTCGGCTACCGCCTCGTAATGCGCGCGGCTGATCGGGCGACCGGCTATCAAAAATGCCGGCCCACCGGGCTTGCCCGGCTCGTACCCGGCCACCATCACACGTTGAGATTTGCCCGCGTGCGTAACCTGCATGGTGAGAAACGACACGTTGCCCGATTGCGCCACCCCTTCCAGCCCCAGCAGCGTGCGATACAAATCGTCCGGTACGCTCGACGGCTCGGCGAACGGGCCGAGCGTATCCTGCTGCACGACCCAGACATCGGCATCGACCGCTCGCAGCAGCACCTTGGCATCGTCGACCATGCCGCGGTAGACGCCGGCCATGGTCAGCGTCACGCCGATCAGCAAACCCAGCCCCAGCCCGGTCAGTAGATAGCTTTTCAGGTTGTGCGCGATGTCGCGCCGGGCCAGATTGATCATTTTGGCGTCAGGTGCTGCTCGCGTACCCGTACGCCGTCTTCGAGCTGCTTTGCGCTGTAGACGATGATCCGGCTGCCCGCGTCGAGACCGGACACGACCTGCACCCGCTCCGGCGTGTGCACGCCGAGCTTGATTGGCATGAAACGGGCGTGGCCGTCGTCCGACTGCCACACACCACCCTGGCCGTTCAGCTGGACGATAGCGGCGCGCGGCACCGTCAGCACATTGCTCACGCCCTTCAATTGAATATCCACTTCTGCCAGTTCACCCAGATACAGCTGATCAGGCGCCGCCACAAAGGCCACGTTGACGATGCGCTCTTCGGTCACGGCATCGCTTTGCAAGTCGATGCGCACCACCTTGCCGGGCAATGCCTTGCCCGGCGCGGAACGCAGCACGATGTCGGCAGCCTGGCCCACCTGTATCCCTTGGGCGCGCGCCTGATCGACTCGTGCCCGTACCCACAGACGCGTCGGATCAACCAGACGCACGACCGCCTGCCCGGCCACCACGGTCGCGCCCGGCTCGGCTTCACGTGCCGTCACCACTCCGTCGATCGGACTCACAAGCTGCAAACTGTTTTGCAGCTGGCCGATGCCGCGCAATTCGGCTTCTGCACGACGGATGTCACGTTGCGCGCCGGCCGCGTTGGCGCGTGCGGCAGTTAACGCCGCCGCAGCCGCAGCCGCCTCGTGACGGCGACTGTCAGCCATTTCCTTCGCAATGAATTTCTGCTTGACCAGCGCCTGGTAGCGCTCGTTGTTGGCTTGCGCGAGCTGCGCGCGGCTATCTGCCTCGGCCACCTGGGCCTGCGCCGCTTCCGCCGCCTGACGTGCCCGTGCCGTACCATTGCGCGCTGCTTCAGCACGTTGGCTCAAGTCAATCGGATCGATTTCCGCCAACAACTGGCCGATCTTAACCACATCTCCTTGGTCTACCCGCACGCTCAATACCCGCCCAGCCTGGATTGGCCCGACCGCGTAATCGTGCTGCGCCTCCACCGTGCCGATGCCATAGACGCCGGGTTTGAGATCGGCGCGACTCACCGAAGCGAACTCCACCCCGACCGGCGCCAGCGGCCCGCTCGTGGTCAGCAGCCAGACAAATGCCGCGACAAAGGCGAGGCCTCCCACGACCAGTACCAGGCTACGCTTGCCGATTTTCATCGTCGACTCCGGTCAGCGCTTGAGATGGAGAACGGGTTGCTTGATCTGATACGTCGCGTGGCAGCTCGCGCATTTTTGCAAGGTCGCTGACACTTGACCCAGCGTATGGCTGACGTCCTTCAGGGTTTCAGCATCCATCGCGATCTGGTCGAAATCACGATGTACTGACGATCCGAGTTGGCGGAATTCTGCAGGCAGCTTGGCGCGTAGCGACGGTGGCACGTCGTGCGCCATGACAAGTCCGAGCTTGCGTGCGGATTGCGCCGCAGCCGCCATGTCCTGCTTGCCGAGCGCGCCGGTCAGTTGCTGCACGCCAGCAAGGAACAGATGCATTTCTTGCAGAATCATGGCGCGTTCGCTGTCGGTCAGACTCAAGACGATGCGCTTGTCAAAGTTGAAAACCGGCGCGTGGTGCGCGTGTGGCTCTGCTGCTAGCGCAACTGAAGCACCCATGCTCAACAACACGGCGGTCATACAGGATGTTATTTTCATGATGATGTCCTTAAGCAGGTGAAGGGGTAATGGCGTAACGGAAAAGCGGAAAGACCCGGGCCGCTTCGGTCGACAAGGTCCGCTGCCCGCGCAAGATGGACGATTGCAGGACCAGGCCTTGAATCATGCCGATATACAGCGTGGCGGCTGCGCGCGGATCAAGATCTGCGCGCACCAGCCCCTGCGTTTTGGCGTCGACCAGCAGTCCCGCGATCTTTTCTTCGTAGCCCAGCATGATCTCGGTCACCAGCTTGCGCAGAACGGCGTTGCGCCCGTGCAGATGCTGCGAGGTCAGGACGCGGGGGATCGCCGGATGACCCGCAATGAATTCGATATGGGCGAAGAACATGCGCTGCAAGGCATCCAGCGGGTCACGTCCCTGGGAGGCAGCCCGGCCCAGCACACTCATCATGCGGTCGCGTACCCAGTGCATCACCGCCAGCCAGATCGCATCCTTGCTGGCAAAGTGACGGAACACGGCCCCCTGCGTCACCCCCATCGCCTGCGCCATATCCTGGGTCGTCACGTCGTCCACCCCCTGGCTGGCGGCGAGTTCGAGCGTGACACGGATGATTTCTTCGCGTCGTTCATCGGCCCCGAGGCGGGTACGAACCGGTTTGTCGGACATGGATTGAACCCAATAAGATAGTGACTGATTACTATCTTAGGCGTGCAACGTGAAAAGGGCAAGCCATGGACAAGCCATGGAAATGGTGGGAAGAATCAGGTCAAACAAGCCTAAACGTCAGCTTGATCGAGGCATAGTCGAAGCGTCAACGCCAGTTCCCGCAGATCTTCGGTGGCCGTCACGTAAGGGGGCATGAGGTATACGGTTTGACCGATCGGGCGAATAAAAGCCCCCCGTGCCAGTGCCGCTGAATGAAACCGTGTGGCAAAACCCGGCGTGGCCTCCGCCACATCAAACGCCCAGATCATGCCGCGCTGACGAAAATGACGGACGCGTGGGTGAGTGGCCACTTCGGCCAAATCCTTAGTAAATACGGATGATTTCTCACGGTTAGCGATGAGGACATCGTCTGACTCAAAAATATCCAGTACCGCCAGCGCCGCCCGACAGGCGAGGGGATTGCCGGTATACGAATGCGAATGCAAAAAGCCTTTTGCGGTGGCGTCGCCATAAAAAGCCGCATAGACCGTGTCGGTCGTCAGCACCGCCGACAGCGGCAGGTAGCCGCCGGTAATGCCTTTCGAGAGGCAAATGAAATCGGGCCGGATAGCGGCTTGTTCACACGCAAACATCGTCCCGGTGCGGCCAAACCCCACTGCGATTTCGTCAGCGATCAGATGCACGCCGTATTGATCACATAATTCGCGCGCCCGAGTGAGATAGATTGGGTGGTACATCGCCATCCCCGCCGCCCCTTGCACCAAGGGCTCGACAATAAAGGCCGCGGTGGTAGCCGCATGCTTGACCAGATGCACTTCCAGCGCATCGACACAGCGCAGCGCAAAGGCCTCGGCCGATTCCCCCTGTTCGGCCAGCCGCGCATCCGGCGTAGGCAGCTGCACCGAGTGCCGCAACAAGGGTTGGTACGTCTGTTTGAAGAGCGGGATATCGGTCACCGACAGTGCACCGACGGTTTCGCCGTGATAGGCATTTTTCAGGCTGATGAATTCATGCTTCTCCGCCTGGCCGACGTTACGCCAGTAGTGGGCGCTCATTTTCAGCGCGATTTCAGTCGCCGAAGACCCGTCCGATCCGTAAAAGGCGTGGCCCAAACCGGTCAATTTTGCCAATCGCTCCGATAACTCAACGACCGGCTCGTGGGTGGCGCCCGCCAGCATCACGTGTTCGATCTTGCCCAACTGATCGGTGATGGCGGCGTTAATGCGCGGGTTGCAGTGGCCAAACAGGTTGACCCACCAGCTCGAAATTGCGTCCAGGTATCGGCGCCCATCGGAATCGATCAGCCAAGGGCCGTCGCCACGCGCAATCGCGAGCGGTGGCGCGGCTTCCAGATGCTGCATCTGCGTGCAGGGATGCCAAACGGCGGCTTGGGATCTTTTTAATAAATCGTCCATGTACTTGAAATTGACACACTCCGCCCCTACTATTAGCACTCGATGGCGGCGAGTGCTAATTGCATCTTCGCCGCCTCCCTATTTTCGGGCAGCCTTGGCTGCCAGTTCTTAACGTTACCGCAATGGAGACTTTGCAATGAAAATCCGTCCTCTGCACGACCGAGTGATTGTCAAACGCATGGAAGAAGAGCGCAAGACCGCTTCCGGCATCGTGATTCCCGACTCTGCCACCGAAAAACCTGACCAGGGCGAAATCATGGCTGTGGGCACGGGCAAAAAAGACGACCAGGGCAAGATCATTCCGCTGGATGTGAAAGTCGGCGACCGCGTGCTGTTCGGCAAATACGCTGGCCAGACCGTCAAGGTCGAAGGCGACGAACTGCTGGTGATGCGCGAAGAAGACATTATGGGTGTGGTTGAGAAGTAATCGCCTCCGCGTAAGTAAGCGCTCACAACACGACCCAACCTCATTCAAATTCAGGAGTAAAACATGGCTGCAAAAGACGTACGTTTTGGCGATTCCGCCCGTCACCGCATGGTGGCAGGTGTCAATATTCTGGCTGATGCCGTTAAAGTCACGCTGGGCCCGAAAGGCCGTAATGTAGTGTTGGAGCGCTCCTTTGGCGCCCCCACCGTGACCAAGGACGGTGTATCGGTCGCCAAGGAAATCGAGCTCAAGGACAAGCTCGAGAACATGGGCGCACAGATGGTCAAGGAAGTCGCTTCCAAGACCTCCGACATCGCCGGTGACGGCACCACCACGGCAACCGTGCTGGCTCAGTCCATTGTCAATGAAGGCATGAAGTACGTTGCTGCTGGCATGAACCCAATGGACCTGAAGCGTGGCATCGACAAGGCCGTGATCACAATCACCGCCGAACTGAAGAAAATGTCGGTCGCCTGCACCAACAGCAAGGAAATCGCTCAGGTTGGTTCGATTTCGGCCAACTCCGATTCTTCGATTGGCGACATCATCGCTGCTGCGATGGACAAGGTCGGCAAAGAAGGCGTGATCTCGGTTGAAGACAGCTCCGGCCTGGAAAACGAACTGGAAACGGTTGAAGGCATGCAGTTCGACCGCGGCTACCTCTCCCCTTACTTCATCAACAACCCCGACAAGCAAATGGCGTTGCTGGAAGATCCCTTCATCCTGCTGTTCGACAAGAAGATCTCCAACATCCGTGACCTGCTGCCCGTACTGGAGCAAGTCGCCAAGGCTGGCAAGCCGCTGATGATCGTCGCTGAAGATGTCGACGGCGAAGCGCTGGCTACCCTGGTGGTGAACAACATTCGCGGCATTCTCAAGACCTGTGCGGTTAAAGCACCGGGCTTCGGCGACCGTCGCAAGGCAATGCTGGAAGACATGGCTATCCTCACCGGCGGCACCGTGATCGCTGAAGAAGTCGGTCTGTCGCTGGAAAAAGCCACCCTCGCCGAACTCGGCCGCGCCAAGCGCATCGAAATCGGCAAGGACAACACCATCATAATTGATGGTGCTGGCCCTGCTGACGCGATCAAGGGCCGTATCGCCCAGATCAACAAGCAGATCGACGAAGTCTCCAGCGACTACGACAAAGAGAAGCTGCAGGAGCGCAAAGCCAAACTGGCGGGTGGCGTGGCCATCATCAAGGTGGGCGCTGCAACCGAAGTTGAGATGAAAGAGAAAAAAGCCCGCGTTGAAGATGCGCTGCACGCCACCCGCGCTGCAGTGGAAGAAGGCATCGTCCCCGGCGGCGGCGTCGCGCTGCTGCGTGCGCGTTCCTGCATCAAGGACCTCAAGGGTGAGAACCATGACCAGGACGCTGGCATTAAAATCGTCCTGCGTGCGATCGAAGAGCCGCTGCGTCAAATCGTCAAGAACTGTGGCGAAGAGCCTTCGGTTGTCGTCAACAAGGTGCTGGAAGGCAAGGGCAACTTTGGCTACAACGCCGGCAGCGGCGAATACGGCGACATGGTTGCGATGGGCGTACTCGACCCCACCAAGGTGACGCGCGTGGCACTGCAAAATGCAGCGTCCATCGCCAGCCTGATGTTGACCACCGAGTGTATGGTGGCCGACCTGCCGGACGACAAGGCCGGTGGCGGCATGGGCGGTGCTGACATGGGTGGCATGGGCGGTATGGGTGGTATGGGCGGCATGATGTAATTTCTGCCTACCCAGGCTGTTCAGTTGTTCTAAGCCCCGCTTCGGCGGGGCTTTTTCATGGGCGTGCTTCCGCTATATCATGCCGAATCTAACCTGGAGCCAGTCATGCAACGCGCCGCCCGTGAACGTATCCGCACACGCAACCAGCACAAGCGCTGGTTGGCGCTGGCGCGTGCACGCGGGTTGCCCATACCGGTGCTGTCAGCAAACCTGTTCCGCAAGCGCCTGCGTGTCGGCGGCTGCGGCAATGCGCGCTGCTGGTTGTGCCATGGCGACAAGCTGTCGCAGCGCCTCACGCCACAAGGCCGCCGCGCCGTCGCACGCTTTACCGAGGCGATATCGGACCTGGACGCATGACCGCGCTGGAATGGACCGATCTCGGTGAACGCTTCGACGCCAGACTGCTGGAGGCGGCCTACCGACAGGTTTACCTGCCTGCGTTCCCGCTACGCGACGAGCAGGAAGACCCCGCCGTCTGGACGCCACGCCTGCTTGATCCCGCTGCCCGGCCGCGCCTCAATTTCCTGATCGCCGGTACACATCTCGACGACCCTGACCAGCGCAAGATACTCGGACTGCTCATCGCCGAGTACTACGCCGACAGCCGTTGCCTGCTGGTGAGCTATGTTGCAGTGGCAGAGTCCGCACGCAAGCTGGGCGTCGCGCGCTACCTTTTCGGCGTGCTCAAATCGCGCATCCAGGCTGGGGCGGTGGGCGGTGGCGCGCCGGTGGCCGGGGTGCTGGCGGAAATTCATGACCCTGCGCGCTTCGCCGCCGCCGATGATGTGATTGATCCGTGGGCACGCATCGAGGCGATGACAGGACTGGGAGCACGCAAGCTTCCCATCGATTACATCCAGCCCGCGCTCGGTGAGGGCAAGCAGCCCAGCCACAGCCTGTGGCTGGCGACTTTTCCCGCCCTGACCGGACCGGATGCCGTGTTCACTACCGCGACGCTGCGGGAATTCCTGATCGAATTTTATCGGCTGCTCGGCAGTACGGAACCGCAGCATGATCCGGCCTATACAGCGGTTTTCAGCAGCATCGAAACGCTCGCCGCCGCTGAAGCCAAAGGTGAACCGATCCACGAGGCACTTGAACAACGCGTGCGTTCCAGCCTCCACGTGCGCAAGGCGGCCGTCGCCTTCCAGTATCTGATCGAGGCACCGGTCAATCCGGACGTCACCGCGTGTGCGCCCGACACCGCGTATTGCCGGCATTTCCACTCCTACGAGAAAGATCTGTTGTCGCATGCCTTCCGCCGTCCGCCGCCGTTTCGGACTTACTGCGTGGCCAGCCCCCACGCGACCGGACTGGCGAATCCTTATGGCTTGCGGTGCACTCTGATCTTCCCCGACGTATTCCGCTATCAAAGCGAAGGCGAGACCTTCACGCTGCGCAGACAGGGGCCGGCCAGCGTCGAGGCGAGTGTTTCATTCAGCCGCACTGACTTCATCCGCTCGTCGCGCAGCGTGCTCAACCTCGTCGTGCATCTCGACCTCGATGCAAACGAGGCCGTGGGCGAGTACGAGCTCCTCTCGCTCACCAAACTCTGGTGCCCACCCGATGACAGCGAAACCCGCTTGCTCGGCGCCGCCACCGTTCGCTACGCCGATCGGACCTACACCCTCGAAGCGTTCGCGCGCGCGCACTTTTTCATCACCAGCGGCGAGCCGCTCCCGGCGCCAGTGGGAGGCTGTTTGCAGATCGTCTACAACGCGTTGCGCGGCGACGATGCCGACACGCTCGTCGCGGCCAGAACAGACGCTGGCGCCATCAGCGTACGCGAGTTGTTCGATGCGATCGCCGCCCGCCAGCAGGAAGGCACCGCAGCGCCGGACGCGAAACTGGTCGAACCGCTCACGGCGGTGGCGTGCCTGCTGCAAAACATCCTCGACATCCATAACGTCGACATGAACGAACTGGACGACATGCTCGAAGGCATCGACGCATCCGGTAGCGCGATCACGGGGATCCATCGCGGCATGCTGTTGTCGCTCACAGAGAACGATCGCCTGTTCGACGACAAGGCAGACACGATCGGCGTCACGCCGTATCTCTTGTTGCCACAAGCCCTGTTGCTGCACAACCAGAGCATTCTGTTCGACGCGCATGTGCTGTTGCGACAGGCCGAACGCGCGCACGACCTACTCGGTCCGATTCCGGCCGGCACGGACAAGACAACGACGCAACATCGGCTCGACGCGGCGCATGCGCTGCGCGCCCGACTGGTCGGCACCATACTTCGCAAACATTCGCTCAGCGATCTGCCCGGCAGCCCGGATTGGTTGATTCGTACGGTGGTTGGCCACTTGTGGAAACGCTACCTGAGCGCCCGCGACGACGCCCGTTCACCCCCGCGCCACGTCGCAGCCTTCGTCGCCGAAATCGATGAAGCGCTGCGCGATGGCGCGACTGCACACGCCCGCGAGCAGCTCGGCCAGTGGCTCGACCGCGACTATCTTGGCAATGTGTTCCAGTACGTTTCGGAACGCTGGATCGTCGATACCGGCAACCAGGATCGCGGACTCGACATCCTGCTCAACGAGCTGCGAAAAAACCTCGACAACCTCGACGCCAGAATCGACGATTCCAGCACGCGGCACGGCGAATGGAAGGACAGCAATCTTGCCGCAATCGGCCTGGTCATCACGCTGTTCCAGATCGTCCCGTTCGAAGGCGCGTTTCGCTTAATGGGCATGAAAAGCGGAGACGAAACGAGCGGACCGGGACTGTTGGCCTGGGGCGCGTCGGGGCTCGCGCTGATGCTGATTTTGTTGTGGCGACGGATGCTGGCGCTGGTGTACATGCGCGCGCTCGGCCATGCATCACGCACGGATGCGACACACTGGATGAAAACCACCACGATTGAACCAGACGCATGACCGCCGTCCTGCCTTGCCCACACCCTGCCTAGACTCGGCCCGAGTCATGGGCGACACCGCCATCCAGTCGCACGCGCCTTGCAGAACGCATGATCGCCCGACAATAATGGTCCATCACTCAGGCGTTCGCGAGGGGTCCCCATGTCCGAGGCTACCAATTCACTGATCCAGGCTACAGCGGATCACCTGAGCCAATTTGCACCGTTCGACCAGATGGACATCGAACACGTGCAGTGGCTGGCACAACGCGCCAGGCTGGGCTATTTTGCGAAAGGCGAAGCGGTGCTATCGCCCGATCAGTCCGAGCCCGTTCCGTTCGTCATCATCAAGCAGGGCGTGGTGGTGGGGGAACAGGGCGTGGACGGCACACTGCAGGATAGTGCCTGGCTCGAGTTGCTTGAGGGCGAATGTTTTCCGCTCGGCGCACTGCTCGCCAACCGCCCGGTCACCAACGTCTACCGCGCCAATAGCGACGTGTTTTGTTACATTGTGCCAGCGGCAGACTTTCTGCAGCTGACCCGGCTGTCCCCAGCGTTCTACGACTTCTGCACCCGCCGTATCGCCAATCTGCTCGAACAATCCAGGCATCTGATTCAAGCGGGCTACTCTAAAGCCAGCGCAGAACAACAATCGATGGGCAACAGCCTTGCGGCCGTGATCCGTCGCGAGCCCGTAACCTGCTCGCCGGATACTTCGATCAGAGATGCCTTGCAGCTCATGCAGGATCACGGCATCGGCGCGATGGTGGCCGTGGATAACGCCACTCCGCTGGGTATTCTAACGCTGCACGATGTATTGAGCCGCGTGGTGCTAGCCGAGGCCGATTTGAATTCACCCGTCATCAGCATCATGAGCACGCAGCTCACCACGCTGCCGCCTCACGCGCTGGGACACGAGGCCGCGCTTGCAATGGCCAGGCGGGGCATCCGCCATGTACTGGTGACCACCGCCGGGCGCCTGGTAGGCGTGATCTCGGAAAAGGATTTGTTTAACCTGCAACGGGTAGGCTTGAGTCGGATTAGCAACGCCATACGACACGCTGAAAGCCTGGACCTGCTCAAGCAATGCGCGCAGGACATCCAGCAGCTCGCGCGCAATATGCTGGCGCAAGGCGTGGCGGCCGAGCAACTGACGCAGATCATCACCACGCTGAACAATCTGCTCACCACCCGCATCATCGAACTCGAGTTGGAAGCCCATCCCATTCCCGACATCGAGTTTTGCTGGCTGGCACTTGGGTCGGAAGGTCGCTTCGAGCAGACGCTGAAGACCGATCAGGACAACGGCATCATCTTTGCACCCAAGGCAGACCAGAAACCTGCTGATCTGCGGGATGTGCTGCTGCCGTTTGCCCAACGCATCAATCAGGCGCTGGATGAATGCGGGTTTCCGTTGTGCGACGGCCTCATCATGGCGTCGAACCCGAAATGGTGCTTGTCGCTGGAAGAATGGCGGGCCACCTTCGCCAGATGGATTGATCACGGTGCGCCGATGGACTTGCTGCATTCGACCATCTTCTTCGATTTTCGCCCGCTCTATGGCGCCACGCATCTGGGCACGTCACTGCGTGAATGGCTGCAGCAGGCCGCGCCAAAAAATTCGCGCTTCCTGCACCAGATGGCCGTCAATGCCCTGCGCAATCGCCCGCCGCTGGGCGTGGTACGCGATTTTGTCACCGGCGACGACCGCACGGTGGACCTCAAGCTGAACGGCATCACGCCATTTGTCGATGCAGCGCGCATTTTCAGTCTGGCGGTTGGGGGCACGCAAACCAATACGGTTGAACGGCTACGCGAAATTGCAGGGCCGCTCAACATCAAATTCCACGATATCGACGCCTACTGTGATGCCTTCCTGTTCATCCAGTTATTACGGATGCGGTTGCATCACGAGCAGAACGCGCGGGGAGAGGCCCTGACCAACCGGGTTAACCCCGACACCCTCAACACGCTGGACCGCCGCATACTCAAGGAAGTGTTTCGCCAGGCACGCAAGCTACAGACCAAGCTGGGCCTGGATTACCAGGTATGAGCTGGCTGCACAGGCTTTTTTCTCCCAAACCTGAACTCACGCCGCAACAGGCTGAACGTTTGACAGCCTGGCAGGCACTGCCTACATCCCGGCCAAATCAGCCCATCCGTGAAAGCCGCTACGTGGTAGTCGATGTGGAGAGCAGCGGACTCAATACCGCCCGTGATCATCTGATCGCCATCGGCGCCGTTGCCATTGTCAACGGGCAAATTGCCTTGAGCGACAGCCATGAAATCGTGTTGCAGCAAACGCACGCCAGTGACAAGGACAACATCCTGATCCACGGCATTGGCGGGACGGATCAGCGCGAAGGGACGCCGCCGGCTGAAGCCTTGCTCGATTTTCTGGCGTTTTTGCGCAAGGATCCACTGATTGCGTTCCATGTAGCCTTCGATCAAGCCATGCTCGAACGGGCTTTGGCGTCATTTCTCGGCCTTAAATTCGAAGCTGTCTGGGTTGACCTGACGTATCTGGCCCCTGCCTTGTATCCCCAAATCGCCAACCGCACCCGTACGCTGGACGACTGGGCTCATCTGTTTCAAATCCACAATTACGCCCGTCACCATGCACTGGCCGACGCCCTGGTCACGGCCGAGCTTTTTCTCGCACTACAAACCCGGCTGGCCGCCCGCGGCGCACATCATCTTCGCGACATGAAAACGCTGGAATACAACTGGCGCAGACAAATCCAGCCCGTTTAGACAAAAAAAGCCCCCGCAAAGCGAGGGCCAAGGGGTTTTCCGGTTTAGATCAGTGTGCCTGAGCCGTTCCTGCACCACGTGGATACCGAATCCCTTCCACCAGGTGCTGAATATGCTCAGGACAGGATGGCGTCATTTTACTGACGAAATAAGCAACCGTCACGTTGAGCAGCGCGCCCACAACACCGATACCCTCAGGCGAGATCCCGAACAGCCAGTTGGCCGCCTCGTTCTTGGCCATCGGCTCGATGAAGATGCCCTTGAAATAGACGATATAGGCCATCGTGAAGATGAGGCCAGTCAACATGCCCGCAATAGCGCCCTCCTTGTTCATCTTCTTGTTGAAAATACCCATCACGATGGTGGGGAACAGCGATGCGCACGCCAGCCCAAAGGCGAAGGCGACCACTTCTGCCACGAACCCGGGCGGGTTATAGCCCAGATAGCCCGCCACCAATACGGCCACCGCCGCTGCCGCACGCCCTGCCAGCAGCTCGCCTTTCTCGGAAATATTCCGTGCGAATATACCCTTGAGCAGATCATGCGAAATGGACGATGAGATCACCAGCAACAGACCGGCTGCAGTAGACAGCGCTGCCGCGATACCGCCAGCAGCAATCAGGGCAATCACCCAATCCGGCAAGCCGGCAATCTCGGGATTGGCCAGCACCATGATGTCACGGTCGACCTTGCCTTCGAAACTGCCGTCCTTGCCCTTGGCGCCGAGCTCATTGCCCCTCCAACCTGCCGCATCGGCCTTGGTCAGAAAGGTTTCGTCCTTGCTCTTGTCGTTGTAATACTGAATCCGACCGTCGCCGTTCTTGTCTTCCCACATGATCAGGCCGGTGGCTTCCCAACGCTTCATCCAGCCGGGGCGGGCGTCGCCTTCGAGGCTGGCTTCAGGTGCAAACACATCGCCGCCCGTAGCCAGTGCGCTGTTCACTGTGGTGTGCAGGTTGTAACGCGCCATTGCGCCCACAGCCGGCGCCGTGGTGTAGAGAATCGCGATAAACACCAGCGCCCAGCCGGCCGAAATGCGCGCGTCATGCACCTTGGGTACCGTGAAGAAACGCACGATCACGTGGGGCAAACCCGCCGTACCCGCCATCAACGCCAGGGTGATGGCGAACACATCGATCATGCTCTTGTCACCCGACGTGTATTTGGCGAATCCCAGGTCGGTTACCACGCCATCCAGCTTGGTCAGGAACCCGACGTCTCCCATCGTGCTGCCCAGCCCAAGCTGCGGCAGCGGATTACCGGTCAATTGCAGCGAAATGAACACTGCCGGTATGGTGTAGGCAAAGATCAGCACGCAATACTGCGCAACCTGCGTGTAGGTAATCCCTTTCATTCCGCCCAGTACCGCGTAGAAGAACACCAGGCCCATACCCACGATCAGGCCGGTGGTGATGTCCACCTCCAGAAAGCGCGAGAACACAATACCAACGCCGCGCATCTGACCCGCCACATACGTGAAGGAGATGAAGATCAGGCAGATCACCGCCACGATCCGGGCCGCGTCGGAATAGTAGCGGTCGCCGATGAATTCGGGCACGGTGAATTTGCCGAACTTGCGCAGATAGGGCGCCAGCAGTACCGCAAGCAACACATAGCCGCCGGTCCAGCCCATCAAGTAAACCGATCCGCCATAGCCCAGAAAGGCGATGAGGCCCGCCATCGAGATAAACGAGGCGGCCGACATCCAGTCCGCCGCGGTTGCCATGCCGTTGACTATCGGGTGTACACCGCCCCCTGCAATGTAAAACTCCTTGGTGCTGCCCGCGCGTGCCCAGATAGCCACGCCGATATACAGGGCGAACGAAAGCCCCACGACGATATACGTCAGTGTTTTCAAATCCATTTTATTGTCTCCTCGATCTTCTCTTTAGTCTTCGTGGACGTCATGTTCGCGGTCGATCTTGTCCATGCGTCGCGCGTACCAGAAAATCAGGCCGACAAAGACATAGATCGAACCCTGCTGAGCAAACCAGAAGCCCAGGGGATAACCGCCAAGATGGATACCGTCGAGTGCATCGCGGAACAGGATGCCGGCGCCGAATGAAACAATGAACCAGATAACAAGGGTGACGATCAGTAGCCGGAGCGTTGCACTCCAGTACGCTTTTGAATCAAAGTCTAGTGGTTTGGACATCGGTTGCTCTCCTCCTCTTTTTGCCTATTAACAAATCGAATTTGCCCATTAGCTTATTTTTATTTTTAGCGACTCTACTCCTGATTTTGTTTATCGTCACTCACCCCTTAAATTTTGTTTATCGCGACTTGGCCCGGTGGACAACTACCTGTAAGGCAAAGAAATAACTCCAGATAATGAGCGCTGAAGCACCTGTCCACATTGCAAAAGGCACGCCGATCCCGATCACCCACACACCCACCGCCAACAGTCCTGCCCCGCCCAGGCCATTAATCACCCATACCGGGAACGCCCAGCGTTGACCTTCCCCAATAACCCGTCCCCGCCAATCAGCTACATATCGATAGTCTTTGCGCACGCCAACTTTCCAGGCCCGAAACAACATGCCAAAGCCCAATGCGAACACGCCCACAAACATCAACCGCGCCAGCCAAACAAACCATACTTCCATCCGTTCCTCCCCTTCTTTCCTCTGAAAACACCCATCCATTGCCCGCATTTAAAACGCCCGTTGCCAGCCTGCCGCTACGGGCGTTCGATGTGCTGAACACCAATCAAACCGCATACTTTCTTGACTAAACCAGCGTTTAAGGTTTAAATGCCGGGCTTCGGTTTTCCTTGTGGACTACGTTCACAACCCAACCGAAATATTGATACGGCCAGTTAGCTCAGTTGGTAGAGCAGCGGATTGAAAATCCGCGTGTCCTTGGTTCGATTCCGAGACTGGCCACCAGCATTCGTCCCATTGCCTGTTCGCAATGGGCATAAAAAACCCCGGCCCAGCGCATGCTGTCCGGGGTTTTTTATGTTTGCACAACCCGATTAACCCGACGCGAACGTCTCCATCTGCGTAAAGCCGCGTATTTTCTCCCCGAGCAAAGTGGTAGCTTCCTGCCCGGACAACGGACTGCTGTAATAAAAGCCTTGCACTTCATGGCACTGCATTTTTTCCAGCAGGGCGCGTTGTGACTCATGTTCCACGCCCTCGGCAATGACATTCAGATTCATGCCACGGCCCATGGCCACCATCGCATTGACGATGGACACATTTTCTTCGCGGTCGAGATCGCGCACAAATGACTGATCAATTTTGAGCGTGTGAATCGGGAAACGCGCCAGGTATTTAAACGAACTGTAGCCGGTGCCGAAATCGTCGATGGCCAGACGAATACCCGAGGCAGACAGCCGGCCCAACTTGATGGCGTTGGCTTCGAAATCCTGCATCAACAGACTTTCGGTAATTTCAAGTTCGAACAAGCTACCGTCCAGGGAATACACCTGCACAGCCCGCATCACGCTTTCGACAAAATCCGGGCTCTCAAGTTGACGGGCCGATATGTTGACGGACAAGCGTACAGGCGGCAGGCCTGCTTTGCTCCATTCAGCCATTTGCATGGCTGCCTGCCGTAGCACCCAATCTCCTATCGGTACGATGACCCCTGATTCTTCAGCCACCGCCACAAAATCGGCAGGCGTCAACAGGCCGCGTTGCGGATGCCACCACCTCAGCAACGCTTCGAATCCGCGCACTTCTCCTGTGGCCGTATCGACCTGAGGCTGGTAGAACAGGACGAACTCGTTACGCGCCAGCGCACGGCGCAGATCAGTTTCGATCGACATCCGCTCGGAATAGGGGGCTTGCATGCCGGATTCCCAAAACTGCAAGCGACTGCGACCGGCGGTTTTGGCTTGATACATGGCGATCTCTGCCTGACGAATCAGACCGTCGATCAAATCACCGTCCTCAGGCGCAACACAGGCGCCAATGCTGACTGAAATATAGATTTCATGGCCTTTGAGATACACCGGCTTGGACAACACCTCAATGATTTTGCGGCAGATGTGCTCCACATCGCTACGCGACGCCAGGGTGGGCAATAGAACCGCGAACTCGTCGCCCCCCAGGCGTGCCAGGGTGTCGCCTTCACGCAGGCACTGACGCAAACGTGCGCCCACGGCCAGCAGCATTTCGTCGCCAATTGCATGGCCAAGCGAATCGTTGATCAGTTTGAAATGGTCAAGGTCCAGACTGAGCACGGCCAAAGGCTGCTGAGTACGCTTGGCCTGCGCCAGCATGAGACCGAGGTGATCACGAAACAAGGCACGATTGGGCAGGCCGGTCAGCAGGTCATGGTAGGCCTGGTAATGTACGGTTTCCTCTGCCTGCTTGCGGTCGGTGACGTCCTTCGCAACGCCATAGCTGCCAATGAACCGACGCTCGAACGGGCTGGCTTCTTCGTCATACATGCCCATCGCGGTCAACTCGACCGCCTTGCAACGGCCGTTCATCAAACGTGGCCGACGGACGCCGGGATTGCATTTCAGCCGAATTTCGATGTTGCGCGCATTGCGATCACCGCACCGTCGTTCATTAAATATGTGTTCGGCACGTGGAATATCTTCTTCATGAATCACCAAGCTGTAATGCTGGCCCACCAGGTCTTCGCGTCGATAACCCATCAAACTTTCGACCCGGTCGTTGACGAAGGTGAAGCGGCCATCGCAATCCAGCGTGTAAATGAAATCGGGCGAACTGTTCACCAAAAATCGATGCCATTTTTCGGATTGCTGCAGGCGATGCAGGATATGGTTGTTTTCCTTTTCCAGACGCCGACGCGTCAGCGTATTGTCTATGCGACGCAATAACTCTTCGGGCTCATACGGTTTTCGCACAAAGTCGGCGGCACCGCCCCGCAATGCACGAATGGCAGCGTCTATCGTGCTATCGCCTGACACCACAATCACGGGCGTATCCGCACTGCGATCCGCAACAAATCGTAATACTTCATTGCCATTCAAATCCGGCATGCCCAGATCCAGCAAAATCGCATCGAACTGCTGTTTGCCAATTGCAATCAGGGCTTCACAGCCGCCCTGGGCCAGTACCACATCGTAGTCGCGCGATGACAGCAGGCGCATCATTCCTTCCAGAATCAGGGGCTCGTCGTCCACCACCAGGATGCGGGGACGAACCGGAAAGTTACTGACACTACTCCGATGCGGACTCGGGTCTATCGGGTTTTCTGACATGCATTTCTCCTCAGGTGCCTGGGTTACATTGACCCGTAGCGTGTTGTTGTGAGCGGTGCCTGGCCATTTTGCAAAGTTGGCAGGCGAATCAGAAAAAATGTGCCTTGCGGCGTGGTGGTACAGCTCAGCTGACCATGCATCCGTTCGACCAGATTGCGGCTGATGCTGAGTCCCAGGCCGGCATGGTCGCCCCCTTTGTCACTCATCACCGGCTCAAATAATTGCGATACGACCTTGTCTGGTAAACCGGGGCCGGTATCGGCCACTTCGATTTCAACCTGACGCTGGCCATGTTCGCTGACCAAACGCGTCGTGAATTTAAGGTGTCCGCCTGCCTGCATGGCTTCGACTGCGTTTTTGGCCAGATTGAACAACACCTGTTTCAACAAATCTTTCTGCAAAGGCAGCGGTGGCACGTCGGGATTGAGATCAATTTGCACATTGACCTTGTTGGGCGTAAACAGCGTGCCGAGCGCCATCCGGACCAGTTCGGACACGATACTGTTGACGGAAACCAGTTCAAGCGAAGTAGGGAGAGGGGGCGTTTCTTCTGCGACTGCGAGACTGCGCACGATGCGCGCGACCCGCTCGATTTCATCACTGATGATGCTGAGATCACGCTGCATCGTCGTATCTGTACTGAGCCGGTCGGACAACAGGTTGACGTAGTTGCGCATGATGGTGAGCGGGTTGGCCACTTCATGCACCGCACGACGCACCCGGTCACGGGGAATGTCGTCTCGTGGTGCTTCAGGCTTGTCCGCCACTGGCTCGACCGTCACGGACAGGGCGGGCGCAACCACAGCAACCGGGGCGACAACGGGGGCAGGGGGCCGCAATACCGCGATGCACTCGCTGAGCGTGAATTGCCATAACGGCGAAGCACCTATATCGGGCAAAGCATCACCCACCACGAGCACACCCGTCTGCCCGTCATGCAACGGCAAAGGTTGGCAGGTCAATCGCGTCGCCCCCAGCAGCCGCGCAATCTGCTCATCGACCAACGCGCCATGCGGTTCACCATGTTCGAACTGCTGGGGTGCATTGCGGGCCAGTGCACGCGGCAGCGCTGAGTGACCATCATCGGGTGGAATCGCCAAAGCCCCCAGACCCGTTGAAAAATACATCAACGGGCTGAGTCGCAGGCTGCCATCGTCGGCCGGGGCAAACAGGCAGGCCCGTTCAATCCCGAACAAGGCGTGAAGATTGTCCTGGAGCAAGGAAAACACCTGGGCGACTTCACTGGCATGGCGAAAATGACTATGCAATGCCGATTGCGCAGCTTGCACGGCATATAGTCGTGCAAGCCGTTCAAAACCAGCGCTTTCCGCCTGAATCACCCCCTCTACCAGCCCGAAACGCAAGGCCAGCTGACGTGTTTGCACCTGGCTTTCGGCCAGCATCGCTGCAGCATCGCTTGCGCTCAGCTGCAGCGTGGCCAAGGCCGCACGCACATCCACGCTGTCCACGCCATCCGGGCGCGTGGCCAGCTGAAAAGACAGTTGAACGATACGCACCAGAGGATGGGCCGCGCGACCACGCGCCAAAGGTTCGGCGTGATAGCGCACGGCGTCGGCCAGCCAGCCATCGGCATCCAATCCGTTCAGCCAGCTGGCAACTTGTGCGGGGGAGGCGGTTTCCGAATCCAGATAATCTGCCAGATTGTGGCTTAATCCAGCGGCCCAAGCGGCTTCTGCATCCACCACGCCGGCGCGCGCGCCCAGCGCCTGGGCCAGATGCGCAACCGTGACCGATTGTCGCCAACGCGCCGCATAAGGAATTTGTGCGGCACCCGCCGCAACCGGTGCGGCAAGCAACAACGCACGCAGCACTTCCTGTTGCTGCTGGGTGAAATAGCCCGGGAAAAACCGCAAGCGAACCGCGAGCACAGGGTCGCACCGCACGCAGTCCGCAAACGCGGCCTGCGCGGTTTCGCCCTTCATCAAGAGTTCGAGCGCTTCTGCGACCACACCAGGGGCGCAAAGGCAGGCTATTAGCTCCGACTTCTTGAGTAAATTATTCGAAAGCTCTCCCATCTCCTTGCTATATATAATGATTTTGGGTAAACAGTCAATCCAGAATAAAGACTAGTTGGGCTTACGCAACACATACGCGCGCAACTGTTGTTTTCAAGTTTTCGCGCTTTTTGCCGTAGATCTCTCATTGCTGATACATTTCGCCGACCCGGATTAAACGCCATGCATATGAAAGCTGTACTGACTGGATTGATTTTGGTGTGTGTGCACACTAGCGCTGCTGCGCTTGATTCACAACCGAATCTGCAACTGAGCACCCAGATGGGCGCGACCATGTCTGTGCCGCAGCCTACGCTCGATTATGGCTCGATGCCCGAACTGAGCGCCCAGTCTGTTCTGGTCCTGGATCAAGCCACCGGACAGCCCCTGCTGGCCAAAAACGCCAGCATGCAAACCCCCATTGCTTCGATCACCAAACTGATGACCGCCATATTGGTATTGGATGCGGGTCAATCGCTGGATGAACGGATCACGATTACCACCGAAGATCTCGATACGCTCAAAGGCACCGGCTCCCGTATCGCCATTGGCTCATCCTACACCCGCGGCCAATTGCTGCACCTCGCCCTGATTGCCTCGGACAACCGCGCCGCCCATGCACTAGGCCGCACCACAACAGGCGGGCTCGACCGCTTTGTCGCCAACATGAACCGGATGGCGCGTGCTTTGCGCATGAACGACACGGTATATGTGGAGCCCACCGGGCTGTCAAGCAACAATCGTTCAACCGCGATGGACCTTTCCAAACTGGTGGGCTACGCGTATGAGAACTATCCCGAGATTCGCCATATCAGCACCACGGGCAACTACACCCTGGGCACCCAGCGCGTGGTCCTGAAAAAGAAACGTCACCAGGAAGTGAAATATCGCCAGGTTGCGTTCAACAACACCAATCGCTTTACCCGCGCCGAAGACTGGCACGTCGGTCTGTCGAAAACCGGTTTCATCAACGAAGCCGGACATTGCCTGGTCATGCAGGCACAAGTGGCTAACCGCGATGTCATCATCGTGCTGCTCGATGCCCAGGGCACCAGCCGCCGCGCGGGTGATGCCAATCTGATCAAGCAGTGGCTGGAGTCGGGCCAGGCGCGTCAGATGGACATCCGCTTTACGCCGGCTTCGCGCACCTGATTTTTCGGCGGCGCTTGACTCTCACGGTGTAAAAGCCATCGCGCCCCATTGGGGCGCGATGGCTTTTACACCTGGCGACGGCGTTATGATGAATGCTCCTCCGCCCGGTTTCCGTATCATGTCATCCGAACTTGCCCTGCAACTGCTGCTTAAAACACTGTTGCCCCTGGCGCTATTGATTGCCGCCGGTGGCATCTGGCCGCGCTGGCAAAGCGGCATTTCCATTGTGGGTCTGCGCGGTGAAATCAACCGCCTGGTGCTGAATTTCTTTGCGCCCATGTTGTTCTTTGCGGCGGGCGCGTCCGCCACGGTTGATCTCAGCTTGTTGCAGGTGCCGCTGATCCTGGGCGTCGCCACGCTGTTCGGCTTGGGCTTGTCGGCATTGGTGCTGTTTGCCACCCCGCTTGGGCGCGGCCTCTCCAACCCCGCGCGCGGCTCGATCATGCTGGCCTCAGGGTTCGGCAACGTGCTGTTTTTTGGCTACCCGTTTCTCACCACCGTGTTTGGTGAGCCGGGTGCGCGCTATCCCTTTTTTGCCGACATGCTCGCCACCACCCCGCTGGTCTGGTCGATAGGCGTGTGGATCGCCTTCCGCTGCGGACAGCACACCGAGCATGCCTCGTTTCTGCAGATGTGGCTGAAGCTGCCCCCGGTGTGGGGCTTCGCGGCAGGGTTAGCGGTGAACTTGTCCGGTCTGCCGCTTGACCCGCTGATCGAAGCCGCACGCTGGGCCGGCAGCCCCACCATTCCGCTGATGCTGTTTGTGCTGGGACTCACGATTCCCTGGCACGATCTGCGTCCGCAAAAAGCCGTGTTTGTCGCACTGTCGATCAAGCTGGCATTGATGCCATTGCTTGCGCTCGGTCTGGCGCTGGCGTGGCCGGGCGAACTCACCGAGCCGGGAGAAGCGGGCGTGCTGGAAGCCGCGATGCCAACGATGGTCATGGTGATTGCGCTGGCCGACCGTTTTGGATTGGACACCCGACTGGCAGGGCTCATTATGGGCTGGTCAACGCTGGCAGGATTAGTTACGCTGCCATTCTGGCTTGTGGTTGTTAAGGGGTTCGCATCATGAAAATCGGATTTATAGGCAGCGGCATCATGGGCCGCCCGATAGCGGAAAATCTCCTGGCCGCCGGGCACCAACTCTACGTTTACGGTCGCCGGTTTGACCGGCTCGAACCCATGCTCGTCGCCGGCGCGCTCGGCAAAGGCACGCCGGCCGAAGTGGCCGCCGAAGCCGACATCAGCTTTACCGTCGTCTCCGACACCACCGATGTCGAACAAATCATCTTCGGCGACCGCGGCCTCGTCCACGGCGCCAAACCCGGCCACACCATCGTCGACATGAGCACCGTATCGCCCTCCGCCACCCGCCGCATCGCTGCGTCGCTGGCCGAGCGTGGCGTACACATGCTCGACGCGCCCGTTTCGGGAGGCGAAGTGGCGGCCCGCGATGGCACGCTGTCGATCATGGTCGGCGGCGAAGCACCCATCTTTGAAAAAGTGTTGCCGCTGTTCAAAGCACTCGGCAAGAACATCGTCCATGTCGGTGGTCACGGTGCCGGCCAGGTCGTCAAATGCTGCAACCAGGTCGTCGTCGGCCTCACCTTCGAGGGCGTGGCTGAAGCAATCCTGCTGGCGCGCCGCAACGGCGTCGACCCGGTCAAGATGCGCGAAGCCCTGCTCGGCGGATTTGCTGGCAGCCGCATCCTCGAAGTGCACGGCCAGCGCATGCTCGACTCCAACTACAAGCCCGGCTTCAAGGTCAAACTGCACCACAAGGACATGGCTATCGTCATGGATAACGCACAGGAAACCGCCACCCCTCTACCCGGTGCCGCACTCATCGCCCAGCAGATGAATGCGCTGATGGGCGCGGGCGACAGCGAGCTCGACTCGTCCGCCATCATGCGCGCGCTCGAGCGGCTCGTGGGCGACGCCAAGTGAGTTTCAAGGAGCGCGTCGTTTTTCTCGACCGCGCAGCGTTCACGAACGACGACCTCCCCATCCCCAGCTTCGAGCACAACTGGAGCGAATACCCGTTCACCGAACCGTCGGATTTAATCCCGCGATTGTTCTGGTCCACCACCGTCATCACCCACGCCACATCGATAGACGCTGAGGCCATTGGCCAGCTACACAAACTCATACGGATCGTCGTGACCGGCCCAGCAGTAATTGATGAAGCCGCTTGCCAGGCACGCGACATTACCGTGCAGCATGCGTCATTGAAAGACCCATCTGGGCAAGCACTGGTTAGCTTGCTGGAAGTGCTCGTGGAAGAGACTCAACATTGAAACCAGGCTGGCTACAGCCCGAAACCAATAAGCATCAGTTCCAGATGAAAATGTTCTTGATGCCAGAATGATCCATCAGACATTTCCATTCCAGAATGTGGAATGAAATGATTAATAACGCTTTCGATTAAATTATTTTTATTGGCTGGTAGTGCCTCAGTTGATCACCCAAGGCGGCCGATCAACTGAGGCGACTTAGCTCCAGCTAACTTTATTGTTTAGATGCAGCTGGTCGATATGGCCCATCCGGTATCGCGTTTACACCCGAAATGAAGACCTGGTGATTCGCTTGCCGGGTAAGCGGCATGTAGTTCGGAGCAGCGCGGGTTACTGCTGCATTAACTGCCGCGACAATAAGCATTGCAATCGGGGAACCGGAGTTGTTGTTCTGTGGCTGATACTGCATACGCTTACTCTCTTTCCATATCTCAGCACCATCTTTGCTGACCAGACGGTAATCAAACTCGACAGTAACGACTGTGGTGATAAAAGCGTATTGAGCATCCCATCGGTTAATTGATACATAGAGTACGGCGTCAGCGCCAAATAGTTTTGCTAAATCCGGCGTTGCCATCTGGTGAATGCGCTCACCTTCGTAAAAACCTTCTTGCTCTAACACATACTTGGTCGTGTTTACGGGGAAAACGTAATAGCCCTTGTTTGCGACAGGAACGGGTAAAGCCGCAAGCACATAGTTTGGTGCATCGACATCTAGCGACTTATTGACGGTTGGCACCACAAGAATTGAGCGAGGCGCGGCCGCATGAAAAGCGCTCATATCCTGTCTGATAGGTTGCGCAACACACCCGGTCAAAACAGCCAATATCAAAACCGATGAAACTATTTTCATTTTGCCGCCTCCGCCCGAGCTTGCTGACGGCGCTCAAGGTTCTGGATCATCGAAGTCATCAGTCCTTTACTTTCCGGCCATATATCACGCTCACGCGAATACATGGATATTGCCTTGTCCGACGAACCCGCTTGGAGGTAGAGCGTGCCCAATTCAGCATAGAGCCCTGGCGCCACTTTCTGCACAGACTTTTCCATTTCAGTGATGTGTGCCTCCAGTTTCAGACGCAATGCTTCCATTTTGGTCGGGTCTTTGTACCCGGCATATAGCGCTTCTTCATAGCCGCCCCATTGATAAAGTGAGGGCGTTACGCAGCCACCAAGAGCCACCACGATTGGCAGAATCAATATTAATCGCACCATATTCCCCTTACTTCACTATGAAAGTGCGATTTGTCCCATCGCCGACGTAAAACCTCTCATCAAGAACAACTTGATTCCCCATGACTACACGGAGTAGGTGTGTTCCGGAAAGAATACGGAGTGAAGCCGAGCCCTCAACGTAATCCCCGACAACGCCCATATCGAGTCCATCCAGGATCACCCTTGCGCTGCGCGCCTGATCATCGGTTGCTTTGAAAGATATCTGCGGGCGCATATCAGAGATGCTTTGCTTCTCTGTTGGCATTTGGGTACACCCTCCGACGATCAGTACACCAAGTAGGCCACCAGCAATCAACACGGCACTAAATATATTTTTCATTATTTGGCTCCCTCGTAACGGATCAGCAATTGTTCCGGCTTATACCCAGCAAGGGAGCCCGACACGACAGAAGCGACAGCCCCTTCATTGAGTTCACCGTCTCCGAACAGAGCCTCAACCTGTACCTGAGCGATCACCTGACCAGGCAAAGTTACCCATGCGCCTGTTTGGGGAGACTTCACCTGCTCACCTTGAGTTTGGACAGCGAACTGCATCCCAGGCTTGATGCCTTGGCTCTTACCGCCGCCCAAGAAAACACGACTTCCATCAGCTTTCAATATGTATGTCTGCCAAGGGCGCGAACTCATCTCGACCGACAACTTGCTTATGGCACCGGCAACAGCCTGCCGGATAGCCGAGTCATTTAGTGTGCCATCGTAGCCGGCCTGTGAACCAAAACCGAAAGTTGAAGCAGTCTCTGTGGATGCCTCACCTGCACCCGAAGTAGCAAAAAACACATGGCCTGTATTTACATCAACAACTCGCACATCAATTTTGGCAAAAGCCACCTGACGCTTGCTGGCTGACGCGAAGCCTGTTTCGCCCAAGGTTTTGCGTCCAAATTCGGTAAGTGAGCCAATAATAAGCGCATCGACTCCAATCAAATTGAGCTTGGCATTGGTAAGACTGCCTTCTGCCTGGATGCGGCCAATGTCCGGTCGCTCGAAAACCAGATAAGCACCGGATTCGGTGAGCGCTTTGCTCATCAGATCAGCGACTTGTTTACCAAGAGGGTCATCGTGCCGATCACGCAGGAGCGATTGACCATAATTCGTTTCGTTGGTAATGCGCCCCAAAGCAATCTTTCTTTTTAGAGTGGGCGTGGCGGGGGCTTGCGAAGTGATGGCCTGCTGGGCAGACTTTTGCGTAGCTAATGGCTGCGGGGACTCTTTCTGTTCAATCGGTGGAGTCTGTATTGCACAGCCTGATAGACCTATTGCCAGAGCCATAACAACTGGCATGGGCAGATAACCAAGCTTTCCCTTTGAGAGCATTCTTGACATTTATTATTTCCCTTTTCAAAGCAGTTTTTTATCAATGAACTCGGTTCATCTCTGCGCTTCTGTAGGCCGTCTGAATCTGGCCCGCAGGTTAGAGAGGCGCCGCGCATTATAGCGTCCCACAGAATATCAACTTCAAATTTTAAGGGTAAATCATGGCCTGTAGCGTTCATGGCTCTCGAGCTATAAAACGCGCTCGTGCTGTCCACGCAAATATTGAGTCATGCGATAACAATATGGAACCGGATAATGCTGTGATGCGGGCAGGCCATCGGCCCTATGATGCTTAATAGCCACAGCATGCTCAGGAGTGTCAGATGAAGTTTATCGATCCAGACTTATTCAAGCAGCAATCATTTATCAATGACGGCTGGCAAGGCGCCGCCGATGGCGCACGCTTCGCCGTTCATAACCCCGCCAATGCCGAACTGGTTGGCCATGCGCCACGCTGCGCGGTAGCTGACGTTGAGCGAGCGATCGAAGCTGCACACGCTGCATTTTCAGACTGGCGTAACACTCCTGCCAAAACGCGCGCGCAATTGCTGCGTCGTTGGTTCGACCTGATTCTCGCGCACCGTGACGATCTCGCCACGATCATGGTGAACGAGCAAGGCAAACCGCTGGCCGAGGCGCGCGGGGAAATTGAATACGCGGCGAGTTTTATCGAGTGGTTCGCCGAAGAGGCGCGGCGGGTGTATGGCGACGTGGTGCCATCGCCGTGGGCAGACCGGCGCATGCTGACCTTGAAGCAGCCGGTGGGCGTGGCGGCGCTGATCACGCCGTGGAATTTTCCGGCGGCCATGCTGACGCGCAAGGCCGGTGCGGCGCTCGCCGCGGGCTGCACAGTGGTGGCGAAGCCGGCGTCGCAGACGCCGTTTACTGCACTGGCGCTGGCCGAGCTGGCGCAACGCGCAGGACTACCGCCGGGGGTGTTGAACGTGGTGACCGGCGATGCGGCAACCATCGGCGCTGTGCTGACTTCGCACCCGCTGGTGCGCAAGGTTTCGTTCACCGGATCGACTACTGTCGGCAAACAGCTCCTCGCGCAATGCGCGCCCACACTCAAACATGTGTCGCTCGAACTCGGCGGCAACGCGCCGTTCATTGTGTTCGATGACGCTGACCTCGACGCCGCGGTCGCGGGCGCGATTGCCAGCAAATACCGCAACAGCGGGCAAACCTGTGTGTGCGCTAATCGGGTGTTTGTTCAGGAAGCGGTTTTCGACGCCTTTGCCGACAAGTTTGCGGCTGCGGTTGCACTGCTGAAGGTAGGCAACGGATTTGAAGCCGGCGCGGAAGTCGGCCCACTGATCAATCCAGCTGCGCTCGAGAAGGTGGAGGCACACATCGCTGATGCATTGGCTCAGGGCGCACACGTCTTAACGGGTGGTGGTCGCCACGCACTTGGCGGGCAATTTTTCCAGCCCACGGTGTTGAGCCCTTGCACGCCTGACATGAAAATCTGCCGCGACGAAACCTTTGGCCCGGTGGCGCCGCTGATCCGTTTTGCCGACGAGACCGAGGTCATCCGCATGGCCAACGACACCGAGTTCGGGCTGGCCGCTTACGCCTACACCCGCGACCTCGGCCGCGCCTGGCGACTCGCCGAACAGCTCGACTACGGCATGGTGGGAATCAACGCGGGGATGATTTCCACTGCCGAGGCGGCGTTCGGCGGCGTCAAGCAATCGGGGCTGGGGCGTGAAGGCGGGCGCAGCGGCATCGACGAATATCTGGAAACCAAATACGTGAACCTGGGCGGGCTCGCTTGAGCACGCCCGGCTCTTAGTCACAGTCGGGCCTTAGAAGCCTTCAAACTCCATCGCACGGAATATCCGCCCGGCATTGCTGCGCGCGAGCTGGTCGGCAGTGTGCAAATGCAGATAGGCCGACTGATCAACGTTGTAGGCATCGTCGAGCGAGCCGCCGTTCTTGATGACTTCGGCGACCTTGGCGCGCAGATGAACGAGGTAATCGACAGTCCATTTGCGCACGGTAGCCATATCGGTGGGCCCGCCATGACCAGGCACGACAATCTTGGCACCGAGTGCTTCGAACTTATCCCAGGTCTGAACCCATTTGGCGGTGTCGGTATCTTCAAAAATCGGCAACATGCGGATGTGGAAGGCCGTGTCGCCGGCGATGACCAGTTTCTTCTCGGGGATCCACACCATGGTGTCACCGTGACTGTGCGATGGGCCGAGGTGCAAGATTTGCAAATTCCAGCTGCCCATTTTGAGTTCGAGCTTGTCGTCGTAAATTTTGTCCGGCATCACGAACTCGGTCTTGAAAGCTTTATCGCGTGCGCGGGCACGCATGACCGCCAGCGCGTCGTAACCGGTTTTTTCCATATAGGCGGCGGTGTCGCGGTTGGCGATGATGGTGGCGCCTTGCTCCTTCCAGTATTTGGAGCCGAGCATGGCGTGGCCCTGGCTGTTTTCCAGCACCACGTACTTCACCGGCTGCTTGGTCAGCTTTTTGATTTCTTCGTGCAGGCTTTGTGCGAGCAGATAGTTATCGCCGGCGTTCACCACCAGCACGCCGTCTTCGGTGATGATGAAAGACAGGTTGTTGTTGTGGCCGGAGTTTTCGTACGTGCCCGGCGCGGTGGCGCCAATGGCCGACCACACGCCGGGAATGATTTCCTGCGGCATATCATACAAAAATGAATTAGGGGCCTTGTCGAATTGCTGGATCGGCAGACCGGCGCGTTTCCAGTTGAAAAACCCGTCGCGGTAATTTTTGACATTTGTATAGCCCAGCTTGATCAGCGTCTCGGCGGCCAGTGGGCTGCGCTGGTTGACGCCGCAGTAGACGACGATGGGTGTCGCCTTGTCAGGAATGCGCGCTTCGATCTGGTATTCCAGAAGGCCACGGTCGATATTGAAAAACAGCGGCGCATCCATATAGCCCGAGAGGTTCAATTCAGAAGGCGAGCGCACGTCGATCACCACCGTGGTGGGCGCCGCTTTGAGTTGCGCCAGCAGGCCCGCGGTATCCAGCTGCGGCACGCGTTTGTTCACCGCCGCCAGTTCGGCTTGCGCAGCCTGTGTAATTGCAGGCGCTTCGGGCGGCGGATTCACGATGGCGCCCAGGTTTTGTGCATGTGCCGTGGCGGCGACAAACAACAGGGCTGAGCACAGCAGAGCTGAGCACAATTGGGAAAATGGAACCTGCGAGTACTTCATAACAACCTCCTGATTTTATGGGGGCCTGCCTATAGACTGTCAGTCTGACACCAATCCGACGAAGGGGTTCTCGCGGCGCTCGTGCCCCAACGTGGACATGGCACCATGCCCCGGCACAAACCGCACGTCATCGCCCAGCGGAAACAGCTTTTCACGGATTGCCGTCAGCAACGCCGCATGGTCGCCGCGCGGAAAATCAGTGCGTCCAATCGAACCTTTGAACAATACGTCGCCAACAAAAGCGAGTTGCGCATCCGGCTGATAAAACACCACATGGCCTGGCGTATGGCCGGGGCAATGCAGCACGTCAAAGCGCAGGCTGCCGACTTCAACGGTATCACCGTCATCCAGCCACTGATCCGGGGTAAACGCCACCGCGGGCGGAAAATTGAACAGTTCGGCCTGGTGCGGTAACAGGTCAAGCCAGAATAGCTCATCGCGGTGCGGGCCGATAATCGGAATACCCAATGATTCGCGCAGTTCTGCTGCGGCGCCAACATGGTCGAGATGGCCGTGGGTGAGCAGAATCTTGTCCAGTTGCAAGCCACGCTGGGCCACTTCGGCGAGCAGGCGCTCGGCCTCGCCGCCGGGGTCGATCAGGGCCGCGCGACCATCGGCATCCCACACCAGCGAGCAGTTTTGTTGATACGGGGTCACGGGGAGAATGGTAAATTCCATAGGGTCATTATCGCGCCTCGACTCACATCGACCAACCACCATGCCCGCACCCGACGCCCTGCTGCTGATTTCCACCCACTGCCCGCATTGCCCGGCGATGTTGTCCGCGCTCGCCACCCTGGTGAAACAGGGTGTCATTGGCCGCCTCGAAGCGGTCAATCTCGAGCAGCATCCCGAAGTAGGGCAAAGCTTAGGCGTGCGCTCGGTACCGTGGGTGCGCATCGGCCGCATTGAACTGGCCGGCGTGCACAGCCAACCCGAGCTCGCCGACTGGGTCGCCAGGGCCAGCAGCGAAACCGGCATGGCTGACTGGTTTCACCAATTGCTGAAAGAAGGCCAGTTGCCCAAAGTGCAATCGCTGATCGAAGCCGATGCCAGCCTGCTCGCCGCCGTGTTGCCCATCGTCGGCAATGTCGATGCCAGCCTCAACGTACGACTGGGTGCCGGCGTGTTGCTTGAAAATTTTGCTGATACCGACACCCTGCGCGCGCTGCTGCCGCGCCTGGGTGAGTTGTCGCAACATGAAGACGCACGGGTACGGGCCGATGCCTGCCACTATCTGGGCATGACGGGGGATGCTGCCGCGCGTCCGTGGCTCGATACACGGCTCACAGACGACGACGCAGACGTACGCGAGATAGCCGCCGAGAGCCTGGAGGCATTGCCGCCGGCAGCTAGGGCGTATTAACACCCATTTCGCGCCCGCGTTGCTGCGAAAAAGCGATGGATGCAAGGCGCGCCACTTGGCAAGGGATGGCCCTTGCCAAGTGGCGCAACGCAGCAGGCGCGCTTTCTCGCAGCAACCCGAAGGGACGGGTCAATTCGAGCACATTCCTTTGTCGCCTGCCGCATCCCGAATCGGCCTCGTCGCGGGCGTGAAATGGGTGTGAACACGCCCTGCTTACAGACTGGCTTGCCCCGCCCTTCAGTGCTATAGTTTTAAGCGTACCGCCCGGGCCGAGGCCCGGGCGGTTTTCATTTTTCTGCCTTGAGGAAACCGCCATGGAAATCACGACTCGACCCGACATCACCGTATCCGAGCGCGACCTTGCGCGCCTCGAAACCATGCTCGACGACCTGCCTGACAATCAGCCTGGAGTAGAAGCGTTGCGCGAAGAACTCGACCGCGCGCAAATCGCACACCCCGAAGCGATGCCGCCCAATGTCGTGACCATGAATTCCCGCATCCGGTTCGTGCTCGAACCGGCGGGCCGGGAAGTCGAGATGGCCCTGGTGTATCCGGGCGATTTCTCCGGCCAACCGGATCAGTTGTCGGTGGCCGCGCCGGCAGGCATCGCCGTGCTGGGCTTGGCGGTGGGTCAGCACATCGAATGGCGCGTGTCAGGCGGTCAGGCTGTGCGTGCGCGCATCGTCGACATTCCCTACCAGCCCGAGCGGGCTGGCGACTACATGCTCTGAGCCAGCCGCCGGTGTCCGTTCCTGTCGCCTATCTCGGCGTCATCCTGATCTGGTCCACGACGCCGCTCGGCATTCAATGGAGCGCGCAGGGGGCCAGTTTCAGCTTTGCCGTGATGGCACGGATGTTGATCGGACTCGCACTCTGCTGGCTGCTCTTGCTGGTCACCCGCACCCCTTTTCCGTTTGCGCCCGCCGCGCGACGCCTGTATGCCATCAGTGGACTAACCCTGTTTGTCTCGATGCTGCTGACGTATTGGGGGGCCTTGCATGTGCCATCCGGGCTGATTTCCGTCATCTATGGTCTCTCACCCTTGATGACCGGGGTCTTGGCTGCACTGTGGTTAAGTGAGCGCACGCTTACGCCGCTTAAGCTGGCAGGCCTGGCGCTTGCCTTGATCGGCCTGTGGCTGATTTTCGGCCAGCCGTGGCCGGGCGACGATACCCAGGCCACCCTCGCCACGCTCGCCGTGGTGGCCGGCATGATGACGCAAACACTGGGACTGGTCTGGATCAAGCGCATCAATCTGCGTGCCTCGTCGCTCGCCATCACCTGCGGCTCGTTGAGCGTGGCTTCCCCCTTGTTTGTTCTGGCCTGGGTCATCGCCGATGCCGCGCGACTGCCGGCCGACATCACGCCGCGCGCCAGCGCCGCCATCATTTATCTGGGTGTGTTGGGTTCGGTGGTGGGCTTCACGCTGTATTACTACATCATCAAGCATCTCGACGCGGGCCGCGTCGCGCTGATCATGCTGATCACGCCCGTGACCGCCTTGCTGTTGGGACAAACGCTCAACGCCGAATTCATCCCCACCATGGGCTGGGCCGGCATCGCGCTGATCGGTGCTGGACTGGTGCTGTATGAGTGGCAGGCACTGCGCTTATTAAAGTCCCCTCGCGCCACAGCCGAAAACGGTCTACCCACCCCTATCCAAAAATAACGCCATGCGAGCACTTCTCAGCAATCTGGTAGCTGGTTTTCGATTGGCCACGTTTCAACGCGTGACGGCAGACCGCTTTCATGTTTCGGTGGCCCAGCTGGTGCTACTAGTCGCAATTGAATTTGGGTTGGGCGTGGGTGATGCCTATCTCAGCCTGGATGGCGACGGCTACTTTAATACCCGTTACATTCTGGATGGACTGGCCTCGGTCACCCTCACGCTGGCCGTGGCCGCGCTCCTGGCTTACTGGACGCGCACGCCGACCATGTTGCTGGGCTATGCCGTCGCCGCTACCGCCATGACACCCATGGTGTTTGTCTATGCCTATGCCGGTCGTCTGGCCTGGCCCATGCTGGACCTGGGAACGGGCGCTGCATGGGCATGGGCGATTGGATGGCTGTTGTTGTTCTCGTTTTTGCTGCTGCGGGCCGTGACCGTATGGGCACCCTTAAGCATCCGTACACGGGCCGCGATCGCTTGTTTCCTCATAGCGGTGGTAGCGGCCCAGTTGTGGTGGCTGCCGCGAGAAGAAGCCTGGTACGACGCCTCACCTGAGCGGGAAGAATTGGGCATTGGCCGCCACGAGGCCCTGCTCTACCAGCAAACCGGTTTGCTCGACCAGCAACTCAGTGCACTCCAAACGCAGCGACCCAACATCTCCGACCTCTATTTCATCGGCTTTGCCAGCTACGGTTGGCAGGACGTATTCATGAAAGAGGTCAATACCGTTCGCGCGCTGTTTGACGATCGCTTCGACAGCAAGGGCCGCTCGCTGGTGCTGATCAACAATGCTCAAACCAGCCAGACCACGCCCATTGCCAGCACCACGGCTTTGCAAGCCGCGCTCAATCGCGTCGGCACGTTGATCAATCCCGATGAAGATGTGCTGTTTTTGTTTGTGACCAGCCATGGCTCGGCAAGCCCACCACACATTTCGATTAATCATGCAGGCCTTGATTTGACGCAATTGACGCCCGAACGACTGAAGGCCGCGCTGGCGGCCACCCCGATCAAATGGAAAGTCGTGGTCGTCTCCGCCTGTTATTCAGGTGGCTTCATTCCCGCGCTGCGAGACGATTACACGCTGGTCATCACCGCATCGAGCGCAAACCGCAACTCGTTTGGTTGCGCCGATCAAAACAGCATGACCGATTTTGGGCGAGCCTATTTTGAAGAAGCGCTCAAACAAACGCATTCATTCACGGCCGCATTCAAAATCGCCCAAAAACGTATTGCCGAGCGGGAAAAAGCGGAAGGCTTGACGCCCTCGCAACCGCAAATGGTGATGGGTAGCCAATTCGCCAGGCATTGGCAAGGGCGGTTTAACTAATCAAGCCGCCAGTAGACGACCAGTGAATGCTGCAGACGATGTGTGCGCTCAGCCCGAGCCATCGCCCGGTTTTTTGAACAAGGCATCGAGTACATCCCGGCTGGCTTGCGCCATGGCCGCACCGCCGCCTTTGTAGGCTTCTGGCCGCGGCACAAACCAGCCGCAATCGTTGACGCGGGTTTTGTCGGCCACACGATCAGCGGCCAGCTCACGGCATTGGCCGGAACGATGCGCATCAAAATGACGGCACAGCCGACACACATGCAGATCGGTACGGCAACTGGGGCACGTGTCCAGTCGCGACAACGGCAACAGCTTGCCGGCCAGGCTGGCACCGCATTTCCAGCACACCAGACTCATGCGCCGGGCAAACCCTGTGCGCGCAGGGCATGGTATTTCAAATCGGCCAGCGTAATTTTTTGCAGCGCGCGCACATGGGTGGCTTCGAGCACCACCGGCGGCGCCACGCCGTCTTCAGCGGCTGCCAGCCAGCGGATCGCGCACATGCACCAGCGGTCGCCTTCTTTCAGGCCAGGAAAATCGTACTCAGGCGCGGGGCTGATCAAATCATTACCGTTACTCAGCGAATACTGCAGAAACGCGTCGGTCATTTGCGCACACACAGTGTGACTGCCGATGTCCTGCGCCCCGGTATGGCAGAGCCCGTCCCGCACAAAGCCGGTCATCGGCGACACGCTGCATATTTGCAGCGAGGTACCCAATACATTGCGCGCATCACTCACGTTGTGCTCCTGTCAGATCGACCCCGTGTCTGAAAAATATCATCTGTAAAATCGAACGTGTCAGGGCGGGTCATCCGCTTCCACAAAAGCGGGTTCCGACGCACGCGTGACCCGGCCGGAGGCGGTTGCGGCGGCATGCCGCTGTTCTACATGCGCGTACACGCTGGGCGCCGGATAACCGTCGGCCGGTAATTTATGCACCACCTGATAGAGCCGGATGGCCGATTGCGTGCGCGGACCAAACAGACCATCCGGCGTGCCCGCGTTATAACCCATTTCATTCAGCGCGCGCTGCAGGCTTTTCAACTGTTCAGTGCTCAACGCACCGGCTTCGCCCGGCGGAATGGATAACGCGCTGGCGCCCGACAGACGGTTGGCCAACTGGGCGACGGACAACGCATAACTGACCGAGCGATTCCATCGCATCACCACATCAAAATTGTCAAAAATCATGAAGGCCGGACCCTGCCAACCCTGTGGCAACACAATGGCCGCTTGCCCACTGACCGTGGGTAACGGCTGGCCATCGGCCTTGAGCACGCCCTGTGCCTCCCACTCCTTGACTGCCATGCGATTGATCGAACGGGCCTGCGCCCAGTCGAAGCCAGCCGGTAGCCGCACTTCTATCGCCACGGGTTCATTGGCACGCCAGCCTGCACGCTGCAGGTAATTGGCGGCCGAATACATGGCATCGGGCAACGACTGCCACACATCGATGCGACCATCACCATCGCCATCTATCGCATACGCGCGAAAGGTACCGGGCATGAATTGCATATGCCCCATGGCCCCCGCCCAGGAGCCTTTCATGTCGATGGCCTGGACATGCCCGGCATCAATGATGCGCAAGGCATCGAGTAACTGGCTACGGAAAAACTGGCTACGGCGTCCATCGTAAGCAAGGGTTGCCAGGCTGGCGGGAATATTCAGACTACCCATATGCGAGCCGAAATTGGTTTCCAGTCCCCAAAATGACAGCAGAACCGATTTCGGGATGCCATATTGTTGTTCCACCGCATTGAGCAGTGCCGCATGCTCCTGCGATAGCGTCATGCCACGCGCGATCCGGTTATCAGTCACGCGGCGACCAATATAGTCAGCGAAGGTTTGCTGAAATTCGGGCTGGCGGTTGTCCAGCTCCACCACTCGTTCGATCGGCATGATACCGGTCAACGCGGCATCCAGAGTGGCCGCTGAAATACCCTGCGCCGCAGCCTCCTGCCTGAAGGTCGCAAGCCAGTTGTCAAAGCTCGCATGGGCCTGAAAGGGAAAAGCAACCAACACAGCCAGCAGCACATACAATTTACGCATTCTTTTGTAACCAATACTCCAGTAGTGCCAGATGCCACAGCTTGCTGCCCAGTATGCGGGTATGGTGCTGTTCCGGGGCGTCCAGCAATTTGTTCACGTAAGCACGATGGTATAGACCGCGCTCACGACAGGCCTGCGAATTCAGGATGTCCTGCATGAAATTTAAAAAATCCCCACGCACAAACTTAAGTGCGGGCATGGGGAAATAGCCTTTCTTGCGATCGATCACCGCATCAGGAACCAAACCGCGCGCAATGGTTTTCAATACGTGCTTGCCGTCCGAGGCCAACTTCAATTCAGGCGGCATCGAGGCCGCCAATTCCACCAGTTGATGATCGAGAAACGGCACCCGTGCTTCCAGCCCCCATGCCATGGTCATGTTGTCAACCCGTTTCACCGGGTCGTCTGTGATGAGCATGGTGGTATCCATGCGTAATACCTGATCGATGAATTCATCGGTGAAAGGTTCCGCCAAATGCGTGGCGATGGTTTCGGCGGTGTAGTCCAGACCATGATACGCAGGCATGGCCATTTCAAGGAATTCGGCGTGATCGCGATCGAAGTAATGTTTGCGGAAACGCTCAAGCGGCGAGCCGGACGTTTCCGCCGCCATGCGCGAATACCAGAAATAACCGCCGAACACTTCGTCGGCACCTTGTCCACTCTGCACCACTTTTACGGTTTTGCTGACCTGTTCGGACAACAGATAAAACGCCACCGCATCCTGCGCAAACATGGGTTCGCTCATGGCATCGACCGCTTCGGGCAAACGCCGCAGCACTTCCGAATTGGGGATCAAATACTTGTGATGGCGTGTGCCGTACATCGCCGCCACCGGGTCGGAATATTCGAACTCGTTGCCACGTTCTTCCGGCTGATCTTCGAAGCCGATCGAAAACGTCATCAAATCGGGCACACCTTGCTCGGCCAGCAGGGCCACCAGCAGGCTGGAATCCAGGCCCCCTGAAAGCAGTACGCCGACTTTCACGTCGGCAATTTCGATCCGTTTCTTGACTGCCTGACGCAGGCTTTCATGGATGGCTTCGGTCCATTCGGCTGCAGTTTTGGGGATGGCTGGCCGCTGCGCCTTGAGCGACCAATAACGGTGATGGCTGAGCTCGCCGCGCATGTTCACCGTCAAGGTGGTGCCTGGCGTGAGCTTGCGGATGCCGTTGTAAATCGTGCGCGGCGCGGGTACCACGGCATGCAGGGTGAACAGATGATGCAGCGCAACCGGATCAATGCTGGTATCAATCCCACCCGCTGCCAGCAAGGCTTGCGGGGTCGAGGCAAAACGGAAACGACCCATGTTTTCACTGTAATACAGTGGCTTGATCCCCAGGCGGTCGCGCGCCAGAAACAGGGTTTCACGGTTCCAGATTGCAAAGGCAAACATGCCGTGCAGGCGCTCAACGCAGGCATCGCCCCATTCCAGATAGGCGCGCAGAATGACTTCGGTGTCGCCGTTGGAGTGAAACACATGGCCGTAATCAATCAGTTCGGCACGCAGCTCCGGGTAATTGTAGATGGTGCCGTTGAACACCACCGCCGTGCCCGTGGCCGCATCCACCATGGGCTGACGTGAACGCGAGGACAGGTCGATGATCGCCAGCCTTCGATGCCCCAGGCGGATAGGGCCTTCGGCATGCTGACCTTCTGCGTCCGGACCGCGCCGTTCCAGCCGGGCCAGCATGCGCGCCATTGCCGCTGCATCGGGTGCGTTGCCATCGAATCGAAATTCACCTGCTATGCCACACATGTTGATTTATCCAGTTTGGGCGCGACGCGCATGATGTGCACTGAATGCACGATCAAGCGCGGAACGGGTAGGTCATCTTGTTTTATGCCACCAGAGGCGCTTCGTCCATCAGCGCGATTTGTTCGCGCAATTCGAGTATCCGCGCCTGCCAGTACAGCTGGGTATTGAACCATGGAAACGCCGCGGGGAAAGCCGGGTCATTCCAGCGCCGCGCCAACCAGGCGGCGTAATGGATCAGCCGCAAGGTTCGAAGTGCCTCGATCAGATGCAGTTCGCGCGGATCGAATTCCGCAAAGTCTTCATAGCCCGACAGAATCTCGTTGATCTGGATCTGCTGTTCTTCGCGCTCACCGGACAGCAGCATCCACAAGTCCTGCACCGCCGGCCCCGTGCGACTGTCGTCGAAGTCTACAAAATGCGGGCCGTCCTCGGTCCACAACACGTTACCGGCATGGCAATCGCCATGCAAGCGAATCACCTCCACTTTGCCCGCCCGTTCGTAGCACGTCGCCACATTGGCCAACGCATGATCCACCACGCTATCCCACGCGGTCACCAGATCGGGCGGCAGCCATTTACCGCTACGCAGAAAATCGCGCGACGCGATGCCGAAGGTTTCAAGATCCAGCACAGGACGGTGCACAAACGCTGCCTGCTGGCCAACCGCATGTATCCGCCCGAGAAAACGTCCCATCCATTTCAGGGCGCCCGTCCGATCGAACTCGGGCATGCGCCCGCCCTGTTTGGGGTAGACGGCAAAACGAAAGCCAGCGTGGGTATGCAAGGTCGCATCCTGCAATTGCAGCGGCGCCACCACCGGAATTTCACGCTCAGCCAGCTCAGCGGTATACGCATGCTCTTCCAGAATAGCAGCGTCACTCCAGCGTTCAGGGCGATAAAACTTGACGACCACCGGGTCCGCGTCCTCGACGCCCATCTGGTACACCCGGTTCTCGTAACTGTTCAGCGCCAGCAAGCGGCCGTCCGCGTGAAGACCCACACTATCAAGCGCATCCAGGGCGCAATCGGGGGTCAACGCGGCATAGGGGGGCAGACTCATACACAAGGCAGATCGAAAGACAGTTAGGGGATGATGCCTCAAAACCTGCATCGCGTCGGTGAAGCATGACGTCTGCCGTGGCGCCTGGCCAGGATATGCCTGTCATATCAGGGGGATACGTTGCGCCCCCATGCTAAACACATGAGCGCTTGCCCGCCATGGATGAAACCGGCCTCATGCTTGTCGGGAATTCGACAGCAAAATCTCCGTAAATCATTGATTCATCATTCAAAAATACTACTCGACCACACTCAAGTTTCACCCAGCATTTCCGCTAGCAGATTCGAACTGGCATCCAGCGATTAGGTTTCTGGACTGATTCAGTAACCAACCTTTTCCCTGTAACCATAAAAGGATCTGACATGAGCCGCTACACCCCCCTGACCCGCGCACTGATCCTTGGTGCAGTCCTATCATTGCCTGCCGTGTCTCACGGCGCGGACTATCGAATGGGTATTTTCGCCGGTTCAGCCAGCAAGGATAACCAGACCGAACTTAAAGCCATGTACAAACCGCTGGTGGACTACATTGCGAAAGTCACCGGCGACACGATCAAACCCGAAATCAGCCAGAGCTTCGGCAATATGGAGCGCCATCTGGGCAACAGCCGCTATTCAATCTTCCTCGGCCCCCCCCACATTACGGCTGCCGCCATTGAAGAAGGCTTCGAGCCGATCGCCAAATGGAACAAACCGCTTTTCAGCCTGTTTATCGTTCTGACCGATAGTTCCTATAAAACCATAGGCGATCTCAAAGGCGCCCGGGTCGGCCTCGCCTCGACGTCACCCCACTTTCAGTAGCACTCGGCTTTAGAGTCCGTGGTTAATATAACTGCTTTGGTAGCCAGTTGTCTGGCATAGGCTGAGGGCGTCATGCCTCCCAGCGATTTCTTCGGTCTTTCCTCGTTGTATTCCCGTC
>DATCSW010000030.1:0-63285 GCA_036568265.1 Thiobacillus sp. | reverse complement strand
AAATACTATTTCGCTCAACTCAAAATGAATTAACTTCAATTCAAGTGTGAGCATTTATGCTAGTTGTCAGACCAACCTAAGTCAGCCCAACTACCGCAACAACACCCACACCTATCGGCTGTAAATTGTTAAAGATCAATCTCTTACTGACTTCACTTGCTTGCGTTGCCGTTTCGAGAGGTGCGCATTCTACGTAGTTCACATAAAACGTCAACACTTATTTCGAATTTCGAAATGGTTGCGGGGGCAGGATTTGAACCTACGACCTTCGGGTTATGAGCCCGACGAGCTGCCAGACTGCTCCACCCCGCGCCTGTCGCAAAAGAAACTGCGTCAATCGAGAAGCGGAACTATAGCAAAGTCAGGCCTGCGTCGTCAACACTTGAACGCCCTATTCACTAGGGCCTCCCCAGGGTTTGCCAATATCCATAATGATTTCAATGGACTGCCGCGGAGACTTCTCCTGGCAGCCAGACAGTGCTTGCGTTTGCACGTTAACAATTGCGCCAATTTGCGCCAAAATGGCCAGTACGAACCCGGGCAAATGGTCTACACCCAGCACCAAACCGTTAACATCAATTGACGGTCTATTGACGGAAATAACAGGAAATGAAGGCTCATCGTGCATATAAATGATTTTGTCATTTCGCGTTTACCGCGCATTGAATTTGGTTCAGGTACGTTGAGTCGGCTACCTGGCATCGCCCGCCCTTACGGCTCGCACGCTTTGCTCGTCACCGGCACTAATTCGTTCCAGAACTCGCCGAAATGGCCAGTACTCACAAATGGCCTTGCAGCACAGGATATGACATGGCAGCACATAACCATCTCCGGAGAACCCTCTCCCGCAATGGTTGATAACGCTGTGCGCTCGCTGAATTCGGTGACGATTGATGTTGTGATCGGAATTGGGGGTGGAAGTACGCTTGATGCGGCCAAAGCGATTGCCGGACTACTCAAGCCGGGCAACACGGTGATGGACCACCTGGAAGGAGTGGGGCCCGAACTACTCTATCAAGGCCCTGCTACGCCATTTATCGCAGTACCCACTACTGCCGGGACAGGCTCGGAGGCAACCAAAAATGCCGTGCTCAGTGTACAAGGCCAAAATGGTTTCAAAAAATCGTTCCGTGATGAACGATTGGTGGCTGAGTACGCATTAATAGACCCCGATTTGCTGACAAGCTGTCCTCCCGCGGTGATTGCAGCCAACGGGATGGATGCATTCACTCAGCTGCTGGAGTCTTATGTTTCAAGCCGTGCCGCCCCATTCACGGACTCACTCGCCTGGGGCGGGATGAAAGCAGCGCGGGACGGCTTGCTGGCGTTTTATGCCGATGCAAATGATGGTGCCGCGAGGGAGAAAATGGCCTATGCGGCGATGATATCGGGCATCACACTGGCGCAGGTGGGGCTCGGTTCGGTGCATGGGTTGGCCGCACCACTGGGGGCGTTCTTTCCCATTCCTCACGGGGTGGTATGCGGCACGCTCGTTGCCGCCGCGACTCGTATCAATATCGCGGCATTATGTCAGCGAGCGCCCGATCATCCTGCTCTGGAAAAATATGCACAGGTGGGGCGTCTGTTAAGCCACGTCGGGAAACTCGATCAGGCATCTGCGCACACCGCCTTGCTCGACATACTGGACAACTGGACTCACACACTCGCCCTGCCCACGCTGGGCCATTATGGTGTCACTCTGGATGACATCCCTCATATTGTGGCTCACAGCCAGGGAAGCAGCATGCAAACCAATCCGATCCGACTGGAAGATGATGAAATCGCAGCGGTCATCGCGTCACGGATATAGTCACATTCGTTTCAAGTTACGCCTCGTCTCGCCGTTACTTTCGTGACTCTATTACGTGGAACCTCATCATGTCCGGCCTGCTGATCTTTTTTATCGCACTTGCCATTCCCGCCATTTTTGGCGTCTTCATGTTCAACCAACTGGTTACGCTGAAACATAACGTCGGCAAAGCCTGGTCGAATATCGACATTCTGCTCAAGCAGCGCCACGATGAACTGCCCAAGCTGGTTGAAACCTGCAAGCAATACATGAAGTTCGAACAAGAGACGCTGGAAAAGGTGATGCAGGCCCGCAGCCAGGTAGCAAACGCCCGCGAATCACAGAATATTTCCGCACTGGGCCAGGCAGAAGGCGCTTTGCGACTGGGATTGGGTAATCTTTTTGCAGTTGCCGAGGCTTATCCCGAACTCAAAACCAACGAAACCTTTCAGCACTTGCAAGCTCGCATCACGGGTCTGGAGAATGCCATTGCAGATCGTCGCGAGTTTTATAACGATTCGGTTAACGTCAATAATGTGCGGGTCGAACAGTTTCCTGACACTGTGATCGCCCGTCTATTTGGGTTTCGCCAATTCTCACTCCTGCGGTTTGCCGCCGAAGAGAAAAAAGATGTTGATCTGAAACAGTTATTCAATCCCTGATGCTGATGGGTTGGTTAAGAGGAAACTGGCAGCTGGGTACTGCCAATTTCGCCATGACTGGCAGCAATCTGCTGATCCTGTTGTTCGGTTTTTACCTGCCATCACAAATGAGTTGGCCCATCAGCCTGGTGCTGGTGGGCTTCACCAGCTTTTTCGCGTGGTACCTCAACCTCAAGCATTACCGCACCGTGGCTGATACACCGACCTCACGTATCGCGTCGGCACCGCAAGGCTATATCGAAGTCGTGGGCCGCGGTAAACAACCCCCGGGTGCCAAATTGCTCAGTCCGCTGACCGGGCTGCCTTGCCTGTGGTACCGATATCGCGTCGAACGTCAGAACGATAACGGCTGGGAACAAATCGAGTCTGGTGTGTCATACGACACCTTTGGCGTCCATGATGGCAGCGGCCAAATACTGGTTGATCCTGAGGGTGCCGAAATCATCACTTCCCACAAGCAGGTTTCAAACTCAGAGGGCTATCGCACCACTGAATGGACGTTGATCGAAGGCGAAACCATATATGTCATCGGCGAGCATGTGACTCTTGGAGGACCTGGTGCCGTACTCGATAAAAAATCCGATATCTCAGCGCTGCTGACCGAATGGAAGCAGAATAAAACCACATTACTGTCGCGATTCGACACGGACAAGGACGGTGAAATCAGTCTGAAAGAATGGGAGCATGTGCGTCTGGCCGCCTCCAGGGAAGTGGACCGCGAGCACTTCAGCACACGCCTCTCGGATGGTATCCATCTCATTCAAAAACCAGAGAACGGCCAGCCGTTTCTGATTGCCAATCGCGAAGTCAATGCGCTGGTCCGACACTTCCGCTTCTGGAGTTGGACCCATCTCGGTTTAATGCTGCTCTCGCTATCTGGCCTGGCCATGGTCCTGCAATAGATTCACAGCTTGCCCTGACCAGATTCGCTGCCTATAGTCAGGGCAGAATTATGGAGGATACGCAATGAAACACTTCATCCCCGAAACGCCCCCTGATTACGACCATACTCGTATAGTCGAGCGGCCAGATGGTTGTTACTGGATTGATGCCGAGAGCGGCGAAGAATATGGCCCTTTTGCGAATTTGATGGAGGCCGTCCAGGATATGGAGTATGTCGCTGACAGCGACTACGAACCCGGCGAAACATTGGAAGAAGCAGAGGACGAATTAGGCATCACCGGATGGATCGACCCGGATACAGGCGATCCCAGTGATTTTTCCCATCGCCCTATTGATTGACCCTGCTGTTGTCTCGTCGTGCCATGTGATGTGATGCAATTAATTCGGCAGCTCTGGCCTCACGCTCAAACACATTATCCCAATAAGGGTTGCCCCCTTTCATCCAGGCAACCCATCCCGCCAAGGGATACACCACCAGAAAGAATACGCCCCAACGCTCAAACTGCCTGACATGCACCCGCTCATGAACCCGCGTGCACGATAGTGCTTCTTGGGTGACGCCCACCACCACGTGCCCGAGGGTGATCGCCGCTACCGGTCCGCTAAAAGGCAATCCACGACACAATATCCAGGCCGGCCAGCCGCCGGCAGACTCCAGTACACCACCCACACGTCGTACCTCTCCACCACTCATAGTGGCAAGGAGCACCAGCAGCAAACCCAGCAAACTGGCCGGCAACACCCAGACATACCGCAAATTTTGCAACATTCAGGTGTTCAGTTCACTCGCGAACCAACGCGCACCATGCAGACCTTCACGCACAAAGTGTTCGTAGGCCAAATCCAGCTGCTCAGATGTCCCCACCGCGTAAACATCAAATCGATGCATGTCCGGGTAATCCACCACAATGCTTTTCAACATGGCATCCAGATCGTCGGTTGGCGGATGCGGTAGATAGTTGAAGTTATCCAAGGCATCGGTCCAGGCACGGCACAGATTATCCTGATAATGGCCAGCCTCATCGGCCAGCCAATGCAAATCCATTGACTCGGTTAAATCTAACGACATGGCATGCTGGATCAGACTCTTGATCGGTGCGAAGCCCGCCCCAAAAGCAAGAAAAATGACGGGGCGCGGCGAGTCCTCGTCCAGCGTGAATTCGCCAAATGGTCCTTCTACTGCCAGCGTATCGTTAGATTTCAATTTTGTGAAAACGACTTCTGAAAACGCATCGCCCGCTCGACGAGGGATCTGCACTTCTATATGACGGTCTTCACACGGGCAGCTGGCGATGGGGTAATGACCGCTCAGCCCATCGACTGTAATCTGAATGCTTTGGCCGCCGAGAAATCTCAGGCGCTGGCTGCGTGGCGCCAGGATATGCAGGGCTGCCATATGGGGATTGAATGTTTCAACCGATTTGACCCGGGCGGTGAGCTGCTGGACCGGTATATCACGTGCTTCCGCCACACTGGACTCGATGACAACATCATTCACCGGGGCATAAGAACACAAGAGAATGACACCGGCGTCTTTTTCCGCTTGCTTCAATACATAGTCGTAGGCATGAACTTTAGTGACCTCGCCCGACACCAAGCGCGCCTTGCAGTCACCGCAATTTCCATTGCTGCAGCCGTAGTTCAGAGAAACGCCGTTGCGCAAAGCTGCTTCCAGCAAAGTGTCGTTGCCTTCCACGAAAAACTCGTGTCCGCTGGGCAGAATGGTGACGGTTGGCGCCATGATTTTCAGTATCCTTTCCTGGGCAATAATAGCTCGTGCCTGTGCTGCATCCTCGGGCAGCTCGGTCAAATTGCGTAACAAAAATGCTCGTACCGTGTGTAAGGCATGGTGCGTTTCGATACTCGCATGCTCATCCATTTCATCGATTTTCTCATCCAGCCAGACCATGACATTGCCATAATGCTTGAGCAAGGCCTTGGCAGACGCATAGTCGTCGCCCATTTCGTTCAGGCGCGCGACCAGCACATCCTTGTCCGGGAGCACATGCTCACGCACACGTTTGGCAAACGCCCTGTCTTTGATATCGCTGACTCGCCTGAGCTCGGCATCGTCATCCCATCTCACATCGGGAAATGCACGCAACAGTTCGTCGAGTTCGACCATGCCGTCAAATGTCGCCAGTGCGTCATTGCGAATCATTTCTTGTAGCACATGGCGCGACTGGCCAACCAGACGTGCAACGCGGGAAAGCGGAAGTAAATGGCTCATGGTGAAATCTTACTCCGTGTCCTTGAAAGACAAATCATCCTGAGGGAAAGTTTCTGAACCGATGATGGGCAAGGCAACGTCCTGCCCTACAATCACCGCATGCCAACCATCACTACCCGCCCCTGCTCGAACGCAGCACGAGTCGCTCTGGAAAATGCCGGGCTTGCCCCTGCCTGGGCCCAACTCTATGCCGCGCGTGGCGTGACGCACCCCGACCAGATCGCGCATCGTCTGCCGCAATTGCTTCCCCCGGCTGGCCTGTTGAATATTGAACAGGCGGCCGTATTGCTCGCCGATGCTATCCAGCAGAACAAACATCTGCTCATCATTGCCGATTATGATGCCGATGGTGCGACAGCCTGCGCGGTAGGAGTGCGTGGCCTCGCTCTACTGGGGGCACGCGTGAGCTATCTGGTGCCCAACCGGCTCGAACACGGCTATGGTCTCACGCCTGACATTGTCAAACTTGCAGCGGCGCGCCAACCCGATTGGCTGGTCACAGTCGACAATGGCATCGCTGCAGTAGACGGAGTGGCCGCGGCCAATGCGCTCGGGATACCTGTACTGGTAACCGATCACCACCTCCCGGGCGAAGCCCTGCCTCAGGCCGCTTGCATCGTCAATCCCAACCAGCGAGATTGCACGTTTGCGTCCAAAAATCTGGCTGGAGTGGGCGTCATGTTTTACGTGTTGCTGGCACTACGCGCCGAATTGCGCAAACGCAATCTGTATGACACACAAGCCGAACCCGATCTGCGCGTACTGCTTGACCTGGTTGCGCTTGGGACGGTCGCCGACGTGGTCAAGCTCGACGCCAACAATCGCACTCTGGTTGATAACGGTCTGGCCCGAATGCGAGCCGGTAAAGCCAGCCCGGGCATCCTTGCGTTGTTTCGCGCTGCCGGACGCGACCCCCATCGCGCCACGGTGTTCGATCTGGGATTCATGCTCGGCCCGCGACTGAATGCTGCAGGCCGCATTGACGATATGTCGCTCGGCATTGAATGCCTGCTGACGGATGATCCTGTCACAGCCCAAAAACTGGCGCAACAACTAGACGCGCTCAACCGCACTCGACGAGATGTTGAGGCCGACATGCTGGACGAAGCTTTGACCATACTCGACACATTCAGTCCAAGCGAAAGTGTCAGTCTGACAGCCTATCAAACAGGCTGGCACATTGGCGTGATTGGCATTCTGGCCTCGCGCCTGAAAGATAAATTCCACCGTCCCACGATCGTATTTGCCAGCAATGAGACAGGCGAACTCAAAGGATCGGGGCGGTCTATCCCCGGGCTACATCTACGCGACGCGCTCGATCTAGTCGACAAACGTCACCCTGGACTCATCCACAAATTTGGCGGACATGCCATGGCGGCAGGCCTGAGCATTCCAGCCGGTCAACAGGAAGTGTTTGGCAAAGCTTTCGAAGCCGTCGTGCGAGAACTGGTAGATCCAGCTGACCTGGAAGGGTGTATCGAAACGGATGGTGAGCTGGATGATGACGCTCATCATTACGATTTTGCTGCACAACTGGATCATGCGGTCTGGGGCCAGGGCTTTCCCGCCCCGTTATTCGTGGGTGAATTCAGTGTGGTCTCCCAGCGCATTGTGGGCGACAAGCACTTGAAACTAAAGTTGTCACGAAACGGGCATCTCTACGATGCCATGCGATTTTTTCAGTCAGACCCCTTGCCGGACTGCATTCGGGCTGTGTACGCACTGATGCCAAACGAATATAACGGCCAGCAAACACTGCAATTGAAGCTACAGCACTGGGATGCCATCAGCTAGAGAGTCATGTCAACAAAACCGCTGGCTAATAACCTTCAGGATTACGCTGTTGCCAGCGCCATGCATCAGCGCACATACGCGCCAAATCATATTCTGCCTGCCAACCCAGTTCACGCTTTGCAAGCGAAGTGTCGGCCCAGCATTGCGCCACATCACCCGCGCGCCTGGCGACCACCTCAAAGGGAATCGGCTGGCTGCTGGCTGCTTCAAACGCGTGCACCATATCGAGCACACTGACGCCGTGCCCAGTCCCCAGGTTCCAGATTCGCACACCCCCTAATTGCTGAAATTTATTCAACGCAGCAACATGCCCGCGTGCCAAATCCACCACATGGATGTAGTCGCGCACCCCTGTTCCGTCGAGTGTAGGATAGTCATTACCAAACACATTGAGGTAAGGGAGCTGACCCACAGCCACCTGAGCCACATAGGGCATCAGGTTGTTGGGGATGCCACGCGGATCTTCACCAATCAAACCCGATTCGTGCGCCCCGACTGGATTGAAATACCGTAGCAGCGCAACATTCCAGGCTGGATCAGCGCGAGCCACATCACGCAGCATGTCTTCGATAAACAGCTTGGATCGTCCGTATGGATTAGTCACTGAAAGCGGAAAGTCTTCAGTGATCGGCACAGTCTCTGGATCCCCATACACTGTCGCAGACGAAGAGAATATGAGCGATTTCACCCCGGCTGTCGTCATCTCCTCAAACAGTACAACGCTACCCGAGATGTTGTTGCCGTAGTACCGTAACGGCTGCTCAACCGACTCGCCCACAGCTTTCAGCCCCGCAAAGTGCACCACCGCATCGATATGGTGTTCAGCAAACAACTGGCGCAATACTGAATGATCGCGAATATCCCCCTGCACGAACACGACAGACTTTCCCGTAATCTGCGCCACCCGCTCCAGTGACTTTGAACTGCTATTGGACAAATTATCCAGCACCACCACCTCGTGGCCGGCCAACAGGCACTCCACCGCAGTATGGGAGCCGATATACCCCGCTCCCCCCGTCAACAAAACCTTCACGCTTGACACTCGCTCATTGACATTTTCCTTCCATATCGCCCAGACATAAGGTCAGCGCCGTTTGCCAGTCCTGCAAACGCAAACCGAATGTTTGCTCCAGTTTGTCGCAATTCAGGCGTGAGTTGAGCGGTCGCCGGGCCGGCGTAGGATATTCATGGCTCAAGATAGGCAGCAAGCGCGCGGTAACGGGTTGATGGTTCATGACGGCGTGAGCCCGAATTGCTTCGGCAAATCCATGCCATGAAACAGCGCCCGAATTGCACATATGATAGATGCCCCATGGCTCACTCGCACCCCATCGCGCTGACGGGGAATGCAACTGGCTCAATATCTGGGCAGTCGCTTCAGCCAGGTCACGACACCAGGTCGGCGCGCCAACCTGGTCTGCAACAATCTTCAATTCCGATTTCTCCTGCATCAGTTTGCGCATGGTCAACAAAAAGTTTTTCCCACGCGCACCGTACACCCAAGACGTGCGGAAAATGAGATGTCGACAGCCGGACGACTGGATCGCGCGCTCACCCAGCAATTTGGTTTCACCATAGACATTGATGGGATCGCAATCATCCTCTTCAGACCATGGCTGATGACCACTTCCATTGAACACATAGTCAGTGGAGAAGTGAACCAGCAACGCGTCGAGTTTTGCGGCTTCCTCACCGAGCAGTCCGAGTGCAATGTGATTCAAAGCGTCAGCATATTCAGTTTCAGTTTCAGCCTTATCCACCGCAGTGTAAGCTGCCGAATTGACAATAATATTGGGTGCAATATGCCGCAGCATCTGCCTGACGGCACTCATATCGTACAAATTCAAAGATTGGGAATCAGGTGCAACCACCTCGCCCAAACTGCTGAGCGAGCGTCGTAATTCCCATCCCACTTGTCCGTTGGCGCCCGTCAGCAAAATTTTCGGGCGGATTTTCACAAATAAACTTCCGCATTAGTTAAATAGGGTAATTTCAGGTCCTTATCTGAAAGTGTAGGCACCCCTTCAAATGGCCACTGCACGGCTATTTCCGGATCATTCCAGCGTACGCCTCGATCAGATTCTGGATTAAAAAAAGCAGTGGTTTTATAAAGGAAGTCGGCGTGATCGGATAACACAAGAAAGCCATGGCCAAAACCTGGAGGAATCCATAGCATGCGCTTGTTGTCTGCAGACAGTTCGCACCCTTCCCATTGCCCAAAATTTGGGGAGGACCGCCGCAAATCCACCGCGACATCAAATACTGCACCGCTCACCACGCGAACCAATTTTCCCTGTGGCTGATTGAGTTGATAGTGCAAGCCGCGTAGTACTCCTCTGGATGAACGCGAGTGGTTGTCCTGCACAAAATCCAAACTCAACCCCAGGTCGTGAAAAGTTTTATGATTCCAACTCTCCAGAAAAAAGCCGCGCGAGTCCCCAAACACTTTAGGTTCAAGAATAAGCACGCCGGGGAGTCGTGTTTCGATCACATTCATCCGAACACCTGCTCATTTAACATGCTCAATAGGTACTGGCCATATCCGTTCTTTTTCATCGGCTCAGCTAATTGCGCCACTTGTTCAGCGGATATATACCCTTGGCGGTATGCGATTTCCTCTGGGCAGGCGATTTTAAGGCCCTGCCGCTTTTCGATGGTCTCGATAAACATCGACGCCTCCAACATGGATTCATGCGTCCCTGTGTCCAGCCACGCATGCCCACGCCCCATGATGGACACATTGAGCTCACCGGCTTCGAGATACAGGCGGTTAACGTCTGTAATCTCCAATTCACCGCGTATTGAAGGTTTGAGATTTCGTGCAAAATCGAGCACTTGCGCATCATAAAAATAAAGCCCGGTCACAGCGTAATGCGATTTGGGATGTGCGGGCTTTTCTTCTAGGCTAATTGCCCTCCCCCCCTCATCGAATTCCACTACGCCATACCGCTCAGGATCATTGACACGATAAGCGAATACGGTTGCACCGACTTCCTTTTCACTTGCGATGCCCAGATCCGCTGTCATCTCATTTCCATAGAAAATATTGTCCCCCAGGACCAGAGCGCTGGGACCATCTGCCACAAAGTCCGCCCCGATAACGAATGCCTGTGCCAATCCTTCCGGGTTGGGCTGCACAGCGTATTGCAAATTCATTCCCCATTGGCTACCGTCACCCAGTAGCTGAGAAAATCTGGGGGTGTCCTGTGGCGTGGAAATAATCAAAACATCCCTGATGCCCGCTAGCATCAACGTAGTCAATGGGTAATAAATCATCGGTTTGTCGTATATCGGCAAAAGCTGCTTAGACACCGCCAACGTGGCAGGGTAGAGGCGCGTACCAGAACCACCCGCCAGAATAATCCCCTTACGATTCATGATGCATTCCTCTTAGAATAATTGGCATCAATCCATTGGCGGTATTCACCGCTGACCACATGTTCGACCCACTGCTGATTCTCGAGATACCAGCGTACGGTTTTTCGAATACCGGTTTCAAATGTTTCAACCGGCTTCCATCCCAACTCATCATGTATTTTTCGGGCGTCGATGGCATAACGTCGATCATGGCCCGGGCGGTCTTTCACATAAGTGATCAGCCGGGCATGGCTTCCTTCTGGGTCCGGATGCATTTCATCCAGCAATCCGCACACAATGCTTACAATCTCGATATTCGGCATTTCGTTCCAACCACCGATGTTATAGATTTCACCTGATCGTCCATTGGCCAATACGGTCCTGATCGCCGCGCAGTGATCGGCAACATACAACCAGTCACGCACATTCATGCCATCGCCATAAATTGGTAATGAGTGGCCGCGCAAGGCATTCAGAATCATCAAGGGAATGAGCTTTTCGGGAAACTGGTAAGGCCCATAGTTATTCGAGCAGTTTGTCGTCAGAACAGGCAAGCCATATGTGTGGTGATATGCGCGCACCAGATGATCGGACGATGCTTTGCTGGCGGAATAAGGGCTATTGGGTGCAAACGGCGTAGCTTCGGTGAACGGTGCATCGTCTGGGTCTAGTGAGCCATACACTTCGTCCGTGGAGACGTGCAGAAAACGAAATGTGGACTGCTCCGCTTTGGGGAGACGAGTCCAATGCTCACGGGTCGCCTCAAGCAAGTGAAACGTACCCATCACATTGGTTTGCATGAACGCTTCAGGACCGTGGATTGAACGATCCACATGAGATTCCGCAGCAAAATTAACGATTGCACGCGGTTGGTATTTTTCGAGCAATTGATCAACTAGAGCACGATCTCCAATATCCCCATGAACAAAGTGATAACGGGGATCGTTCTTCAGAACAGCCAGACTTTCAGGGTTGCCAGCGTAAGTCAATAAATCGAGATTAACGACTGCCTCATCACTATCGTTGAGCCAGTCCAGTATGAAATTGCTGCCAATAAAGCCAGCGCCGCCAGTGACTAAAATCACATTGAACCCCTATTCAAGATGTCACAGTTAAGCAGACGCACATCCAGCACAGCCCCGCTTTCTGGAAGTTAAATTTGACCGCTTTGCAGAAAATCGGCATAGGCCGCTGCCAGACCGTCATGCATGCGGGTTTTCGCCTTCCAGCCCATCGCATTCAAACGCCCAACATCCATTAGCTTTCGCGGCGTACCATCAGGCTTGGCGGTATCAAACTCAATCCTGCCCTCAAAGCCCACGACCGCTTTGATCGTTTCAGCCAATTCCAAAATCGTGAGGTCCTCGCCCACCCCAACATTCACCAGAGGGGGCATGAACACACCGGTCGCAGCCTCGTCTGACCCAAGCAACGTATTGAACTGCTCATCCGGCAGATTCATCAGAAACACACAGGCATCGGCCATATCATCGCTATAGAGAAATTCGCGTTTGGGTGTGCCTGTGCCCCATACTGTGACAGCGGGCTGCTGATGTATTTTCCCTTCATGGAACTTGCGGATCAGTGCAGGAATCACATGCGAGTTTTCAGGATGATAGTTATCACCCGGACCATATAAATTTGTGGGCATAACCGCGAGATACTGGGTACCGTATTGGCGGTTATAACTCCAGCACATTTCAATTCCGGCAATTTTCGCCAATGCATAAGGGCGATTGGTGGATTCCAATGGGCCACTCAGCAAAGCATCTTCGCGCATGGGCTGCGGCGCCAATCGAGGATAGATACAACTCGACCCCAGAAACATCAGGCGCTTGACTCCATTCAAATACGCGGCATGAATGATATGGGTCTGGATGGCCAGATTGTCGCGAATAAATTCGGCCGGGTAAGCATTGTTTGCATGTATCCCACCGACTCTGGCCGCCGCCAGAAACACATAATCGGGTTGCTCCACCGCGAAGAGTGACTCAACCGCGGCCTGATCGGTCAAATCAAGCTCCGCATGGGTACGCACTAAAAAGTTGGTATGACCCTGTTTGCGCAAATTGCGAATCAGCGCAGACCCGACCAGGCCGCGATGACCCGCGATGTAAATTTTTGCTTCCCGATCCATCGTCTTATTCGTGGTAATCCATGGCTTTAAAGCCGTGCTTTTTCACCAGTTCATCACGTTCCGCTGCCTTCAGATCTTCACGCACCATCTCGGCAACCAGTTCTGCAAAACTGATTTTGGGCGTCCAACCCAGTTTCTCCTTGGCTTTACTGGGGTCACCCAACAAGGTTTCCACTTCGGTGGGGCGGAAATAACGTGGGTCGACCGCAACGATGCATTGACCGTTAGCTGCATAGCCTTTTTCTTCCATGCCCTGCCCTTCCCAACGGATGACCATACCCAGCTCTTTCGCGGCCGCGTCAACAAAATCCCTGACTGAATACTGAACCCCCGTGGCAATGACAAAATCTTCCGCCTGATCCTGCTGCAGCATCAGCCATTGCATTTCGATATAGTCCTTGGCGTGACCCCAATCGCGTTTGGCGTCCATGTTGCCGAGAAACAAACAATCCTGAAGCCCCAGCTTGATACGCGCGAGCGCACGGGTAATTTTGCGCGTTACGAAGGTTTCACCACGTATCGGCGACTCGTGATTGAACAGAATGCCATTACACGCATACATACCATAGGCTTCCCGATAATTGATCGTGATCCAGTATGCGTAAAGCTTGGCGCAGGCGTAAGGACTGCGCGGGTAGAAGGGTGTGGTTTCCTTTTGGGGTACTTCTTGCACCAGACCGAATAACTCGGAGGTCGATGCCTGGTAAAAACGGGTTTTCTTTTCCAGACCCAGAATGCGAATCGCCTCCAGTATGCGTAGTGCACCCAGTGCATCCGAGTTGGCCGTGTACTCGGGCTCCTCAAAACTCACCGCGACATGGCTTTGAGCCGCCAGATTATAGATTTCGTCAGGTTTAACCTGCTGAATAATGCGGATCAGACTGGAAGAATCTGTGAGGTCGCCATGATGCAGGACAAAACGACGGGACTTGACCTCAGGCCCCTCATACAAGTGATCGATACGATCGGTGTTAAACAAGGAGGTTCGGCGTTTGATACCGTGAACCTCATACCCCTTGTCCAGTAAAAATTCGGCGAGGTAGGCGCCATCCTGGCCTGTCACGCCTGTAATCAGTGCTTTTTTATTCACGGGCTTTCTGCTTTTGGTAATGATTTCGTAATGGACAGTCCGAACGAACGTTCTTTACCAGGTCGGCATAAACGCTCGCTCGGGCAGAGAAGTCTGAACTTACTTTTTAGCAGGCGTCTCATCCTTGCTTTTGACTGGCGCATTGGTTGTTGGCGATACCGGCGCTGCCTCCGTCACATCTGCTCCTGCAGCAGGGACGGGGGCAGACGTTGCCTCAGTCGCTGGCGCGGCATCCAGTTTACCGGCATCGGAGAATTTGCCAACGTACTCGATCTTGGCGTTCGCTTTCAACGCATCCAGTTCAGTCTTGGCAGCCTTCTGACGAGCTTGCGTCTGAAGCATGCGAACAATCGCCGGCTTGGCCTGTTCCAGAGTCACAGGCTGCAACTGTGAATCAGCGAGCACAATAACCAGCAGTCCATTAGGCGCATTCACAATCATGGCCTGCCCATCCGGCATAGCCGCCAGCTTGGGGAGCATGTCCAGTGGAATCTGCTCGGCCGGCTTTACACCCTCACCAGCCTTGGTAGGCAGGTTCTCGTTCTTGAGCCATTGCGCAAAATCATTCAGGGTTTTAGCCGCTGTCAGTTGCGCACGAATGGATGCATGCTTGTCCGGCGCAGCCTGGATGGACAACTCCTGGAGTCGGTATATCTTGCGTTTGGCGAACAGTTCCGGATGCTGGTCGTAGTATCCGGATACCTCCACTTCGCTCGGTTCCACCGTGGTACCCAGTTTGCGGCTCATGTACGCCTCGGCCAAAACCTGACGCCGCGCAATGGCTAGCGCCTGCAAAATGGCCGGGTCCTGATCCAATTTGTCGGCAATCGCCTTCTGGGCAATCACTTCATGGTCAACCAGATTGCGGGCAGCCTGCAGCGAGGCTGCTTCAGACAGTTCGCTGCCTGAATTCGACATGCGCTGAAGCATCAATTCGACTTGAGCGGCGGGCAAATCCGTGCCATTTACCTTGGCTGCAACTTCTCCCGCGGGAATCGCTGCCTCTGCGGCCTCTTTTGGTTTGGAATCGCAGCCGGCCAACAAAGCAGCCAGCAAACATGAAAACACTACTTTTTTCGTTAAATCGTAATTCATCGGTATTCCTCTCACTCCAGTGATTTCGGACATTGCGCGGTACAAATGGTACACCAAGGAGGCTGCGAGGCAGTCTATCCAATGTCCACCCACTCAAACGACTCTTCCTGACCAACCATCACGATCCACTCAGTCTTTAAAATAAAATGTCCATTCGTTTGCCTACTCCAGGCACTCGCCTGCGCGTATCTGCCGGCCCACAAGAAACAGTCGCTCATGCAGCGCGCGTAATTGCTGAATCTATCGGGCCGTCATGCTATTCTGGAAACCATTTTTGGGGATGAATGTGATCAAGATTCTGTTGCTGATCGTAATTGGATTTGTGGTGTGGGGGCTGATACGGGCTTTCCAGCGTTCGTTTGATGCACCCTCCAAGCACGCCGGCTCAAAAACAGTCGAGAACATGGTGAAATGCGCGCATTGCGGCGTGAATATGCCTCGCAGCGAGGCCATTTATTCCCAGGACGCCTTCTACTGCACCCCCGAGCATCAGAAACTCGGTAAACCCTAAGCTATGGCGGCAGTTGCTGTCCCGCGCCACGCCACACAACCCTATTTTGCGTCGCACTGGCGCAGCCTGGATTATTTCAACCTGTACCGGCTGACTCTGGCCATGGCACTGGTTTTTGTCGGAACGCTTTTTGGCGATTCCGATTTGTTTCGTTCGGGTGCCAGTGCGCAATTTCAGGGCTTTGCCTATGCCTATCTGGTCATAGCAGCATTTTTCGTGCTGGGTATCCGTGCACGCTGGCCGGGTTTTCAAGTTCAGCTCAGCGCGCACATCACCGCCGACATCATTTTTGTCATGCTTTTGATGACAACCAGTGATCGGTTGTCCGATGCCATGGGTTTGCTCCTGGTCATCTCCATCGCCTCCGGCGGCCTGGTAGGCAGCGGACGGCTCACCTTGCTGTATGCCGCCCTGGCATCGATTGCGCTGCTGCTGCAACACAGCCTGAATGTGCTGGGCAACATCAATCAGGGGTATGACAGCTTTTTTCAGGTAGGTCTGTTGTGTGCCGGGTATTTCGCGATTGGCTCGCTGGCCCACGGGCTCACCAAGCGCGCCTTGCGCTCCGAGCATCTGGCGCAGCAACAAGCAGACGAGTTGGCATTGCTCAACCGCATCAACGCAGTAGCCATCGAAAACTCGCCCGATGGATTACTGGCACTGCAAGGCGATGGCGTGATTCGCCATGCCAACCCACGTGCCATGACGCTGCTAGGAGGCATCGCACCCATCAAGCCCGGCATGACGCGAATTGAAGCCCTTTCTCCCGAACTGAGCCGGGCACTTTCGTTAAAAATGAAACCTGGCCAGATCATCACCCTGAACACCCCAACCGCGCAGTTAAAAATACGCAGCATCCCACTCGCCACAGCTGACGAAAGCCGGGTACTGGTATTGGAAGACCAAAGCCAGGCTGAACAAGCGGCCCAACGACTCAAGCTGGCGGCCTTGGGACGACTCACGGCCAATATTGCCCACGAAATTCGTAATCCCCTGTCGGCCATCAGCCATGCTGCCCAACTGATGCGGGAAGACACGCAGAATGCAGCCCAGGCCAAACTGGCCAACATTATTGAGAACAATGCACGCCGGCTCGATCGGCTGGTTGAAGAAGTGCTGACGCTCAACCGACGAGACCGCCTCAACCCGGTCGTATTTGATGAGAAAACACTTTCCGCACTCATCACCGAGCTGCGGTTGACTGAAGAAATCCGGCCGGACGCCGTCATAGTCAGCATGACTCAACCTGTAATGTTCCAGTTCGACCCGGATCACCTGCGGCAGATTCTATGGAATTTATTGCGGAATGCCTGGCGTTTCTGCCAGAAACTGCCCGGAAGCATACGGGTCAGCACGCGAGTGCTAGAAGATCACGTGCAGATTGATATTCAGGACGATGGCACCGGCCTGGCGGCGGAGCATCAAGGCAAGCTTTTTGAGCCTTTTTTTACGACCGACGCACAAGGCACGGGCTTGGGGTTGTTTCTGGCACGTGAGCTGGCAGAGGCCAATCATGCCGAGCTGGCTTATGTTCCAGACGCGCACGGCGCCCGCTTTCGCCTGAGCCTGCGGAGAACGCATTAACCATGACACACTTGCCCCGCATACTCTTGGTAGACGATGAGCCTGACCTGCTCGACTTGATGGAACTCACTTTGGTCAAGATGGGCCTGGAAACAGATCGCGCGATCAGCGTTGCCGAAGCCCGGACACGCTTGACCCAAACCCAGTACGACCTGTGTCTGACCGACATGAGACTGACCGATGGCGTCGGACTTGACGTGATCGCCCATGCCAGCGCCCTTCCCCAACCGGTACCCGTTGCCGTGATCACCGCTTACGGCAATGCGGGCAATGCCGTAGCCGCCCTCAAGGCTGGCGCATTCGACTACCTGGCCAAGCCAGTCGCCCTGGACCAGCTACGCGCACTCATCAAATCCGCACTCAAAATTCCAGAGGCCACTCAAGCAGATAGCTCCACGCGTACCTTGATTGGCCAATCTGCGGCGATGGCGGATATTCGCGTCCGTATCGCCAAGCTGGCTCGCACCCAGGCGCCGGTCCATATTGCTGGCGAATCAGGCAGCGGCAAAGAACTCGCCGCACGGCTCATCCACCAACTCGGCGCGCGGTCAGATCACGCCTTTGTCGCGGTCAACTGCGGTGCCATCCCCGAAACACTCATGGAAAGCGAATTTTTCGGCTATCGAAAAGGCGCTTTTACCGGCGCCGATAGCGACCGCGACGGTTTTTTCCAGGCCGCAGATGGCGGCACCCTGTTTCTCGACGAAGTGGCTGACCTGCCCCTCTCCATGCAAGTCAAACTACTGCGTGTACTGCAGGAAAAAAAGGTTCGCAAAGTCGGTGCCACACAGGAAGAGTCCATCGATGTACGCATCATCAGCGCCACCCACCAGCACCTCGCCAGCCTGGTAGAAAGCGGCCAATTCCGCCAGGACTTGTATTACCGGCTCAACGTCATCGACCTGCTCATGCCCAGTCTGCGTGAACGCGCGGAGGATATTCCTGAAATAGCGCGTTTCCTGCTCAACAAGCTAGGCGGCCAGCAGATCAGTCTTGATCGAGAAGCCGAAACCTCTTTGCGCGCGTACGCCTTCCCCGGCAACGTACGCGAGCTGGAAAACACCCTGGAACGCGCACTCGCCTTATGCGACAACCAGGTCATTTCAGCGACCGATCTCAATCTGACACCCAGTCCGATTTCAACCACCGAAACATTCGGTAGCAAATACCCCCTGCAAGACTATCTCGATCAGCAAGAGCGCGCCGCCATCCTGGAAGCACTCGAACAAACTCGTTTCAACAAAACAGCCGCAGCGCGCGTGCTAGGCGTGACATTTCGCAGTCTCCGCTACCGGCTGGAAAGACTGGGCATCGAGTAAGACCCATAAGCCATAAGCAAGACGGGATTCACCCTACTCAGTCGTGAAACCGGGCATGCACATAACCGATTTTTCTCCCAGCCCACCAAGGCAGCAGGCCGCCGACACCTTGTCGCGCCATCCGATGAACGGCTCCAGTGAACGGAGCCTGTGCCGCCGGCAATGGCAGATCGATCTCGATTCCCAATCCCACACGGTTGAAGTCGCCCAGCGCGTTGAACAGACGAAAGCTGCGGCCATCACTCAACTGGTCGTGCATGAAGTCCATACCTGCCTCTGATTCTTTTTTGCAACCCTACTGACATCACGCTGTCAGTAGCCCATCGTTACGCTTGAATCTTCTTTAACTACACCTAAGAAGGAGAGCATCATGAGTGAAACCACAATGAAGCCGATTGGCGCTTTTAGCTGGAATGAGCTGATGACCACCGATGCGGTTGCAGCCAAAGTATTTTATGGCGATCTGTTTGGCTGGGGCATGCAGAAATGCGAAGCGGGTGACATGGATTACACCATGGCCACACTCGGTGACCAGGAAATTGCCGGCATCATGGCGATCCCCGAAGAAGCGTCGGGCATGCCGCCAAGTTGGGGCGGGTATGTCACAGTTACTGATGTCGATGCCTTGTTGCCACGTGTAACCCAACTCGGCGGCAAGCTTGCCGTACCGCCTCACGATATCCCGGATGTAGGACGCTTCGCCGTGATTCAGGATCCGCAAGGGGCTATGCTGTCGATTATCAGCTACAAAAAATAGGGCGATCCATGGCGAACCGTTACTTCACCCAGGGCACGTTTGATTTTCTCACCGCGCTTGCCGCCAACAACCGGCGCGAGTGGTTTGATGAACACAAGCCCGACTATGAAGCGATGGTTCGCACGCCTGCCTTGAATTTCATCAGCGACATTGCGACTGATCTTGCAATGATTTCACCACATTTTCTTGCCCTGCCGCGCAAGGTGGGCGGTGCGTTGATGCGGGTGAATCGCGATATCCGTTTCGGCCACGACAAGCGCCCTTTCAAAACCAATATCGGGATCCAATTTCGACATGAGGTGGGTAAAGACGTGCATGCCCCTGGTTTTTATTTGCACATCGAACCCAACGATTGTTTTGTCGGCGTGGGCCTATGGCGCCCGGATATGCAAGCGCTGGGGAAAATCCGCGATGCGATTGTCGACCAAGGCGATGCCTGGCTCGTCGCACGTGACGACACGGTTTTCAGCCAGACATTCACGCTCGTTGGCGACTCCCTGACGAACGCACCGCGCGGCTATGCCAAAGACCATCCTTTGCTTGCCGACCTGAAGCGCAAAGACTTTATTGCACTCAGCCCCCTGACCGACGCGTCGATCCGTTCCAAGAACTTTTATCCAAAAGTCGTCGAGTCTTATACACAGTCCGTGCCTTTCATACGCTTTTTGTGCAAGGCGCTGGCATTGCGTTTTTAAAATGCGGCGCGCCGACCGCCTGTTTCAACTGATCCAGCATCTACACCACGACAGGGTCATCACCGCGCGCGCCTTGGCGGAAGCGCTCGCGGTTTCTGAGCGAACCATTTATCGCGACGTACAAGACTTGTTGCTTTCCGGCGTGCCCATCACGGGCGAAGTCGGGGTGGGTTATCGGCTGATGCGCGGCTTCCACATGCCGCCATTGATGTTCACTGAAGAAGAACTGGCCGCGCTGTTACTGGGTGCACGCATGGTGCAAGTGTGGACCGACAAAGGCCTGGCACGGGCTGCGCATCAAGCCATGCAAAAAATCGAAAGCGTGATCCCCGAGCACCTTAAACCCGAGTTGACGCGCGAAGAAATGCTGGTACCTGATTTCAGCATCAGCCCGGAAGTGTCGGCGCACCTGTTGCCACTCCGCAATGCGATCAAGCAACAGCAAAAAGTGAACTTCGATTATATCCGCCAGGATGGCGAACGCTCCAACCGGAGCGTTCACCCGCTTGGACTGTTCTACTGGGGCAAGGTGTGGACCTTGGTGGCCTGGTGTGAACTAAGAGATAGCTTTCGGCATTTTCGGCTGGACAGAATGCAATCGATACACGAACTCCAGCAGCGCTTTGAAGCCATTCCAGGTAGGACCATGCAGGATTTTTTAAACACGATTTGTGATCATGATTAAATGTCGCGACACCGAACTGACTTCATGCTGAATCTTTTCCGTCGGGCCATTCATTGGTCTGGGACGTGGATAAAAACCGATGCTGTCACATTACCCAGGATTTTTTCTTGATGGCTCCCGCCACCCCATTAAAGCCCGTGGCACTCATCAGCTTGACGAGGTTCTCAACCAGCGCACGCTATGCGTTCGTCCTCCAATCAACGAACCATGGCAATGCCGGATTTGATGCCACCCATGACAGGGGTTGATTACCCACTCCTCCATGCCCGCAAGCCAAATCTACGGTTTCAGGCGCGCCGCGTATTTCGCCCGCGCCTTGACCACCTTCGGCGCCACCACAAACTGGCAGTAGGGCTGATCGGGGTTCTGGTCGAAATAACCCTGGTGATAGTCCTCGGCTGGATAAAACGTCACCGCCTCGGTGACTTCGGTCACGATGGGTGCGTCGAATTGTGTGGCCGCAGTGAGCTCTGCGATGATGGCTTCGGCTGCGGATTTTTGTTCCGACGTGTGCCAGAAAATAGCTGAGCGGTATTGGGTGCCGACGTCGTTTCCCTGCCGATTCAGTTGCGTGGGGTCGTGCAGGGTGAAGAAGATGTCCAACACCTCACGGTAGGTAATTTCGTCGGGATCGAACGTCACCTGCACCACTTCGGCGTGGCCAGTGTCGCCGTTACAGATATCTTGATAAGTGGGGTTGAGCGTATGACCACCCATGTAGCCGGACACGGCAGAATCGACGCCGCGCAGTCGGTTGAACACGGACTCGAGGCACCAGAAGCAGCCGCCGGCGAGGGTTGCAATTTCATGGGGCATGGTGGGTTCTCCGCTTAAAGGACAGGAACAGTCTCCACGAACGAGGTGCGATCCGCAAGTTTGGCGGCCAGTCTGTCGAGGTTGGGATGCGCACTGCGCCAATCGATCTCGCTGAAACGGAAATCCAGATACCCGAGCATGCAACCACAGGCTACATCAGCCAGGGTCATGCTGTTGCCGAGAAACCAGGATTTGTCACCGAGGGCTTCGGACAAAGCGCCCAAACCACTGAACAGCGTCCTGTTTTGCAGGACCAGCCAGTCGGCACTTTGTTGTTCGGCGGGGCGCTTTTTCTCCAGAAAAACCAGTATGGCCGCGTCGGTGACACCATCGGCCAGAGCCTCGATGCCGCGCACAATCATGCGACTTTTGGCGTCGGACGGAATCAGGTGTGCAACCGGAGTGATGTTATCGAGATACTCGACGATGACGCGCGAATCAAACACGCTGACGCCATCTTCCAGCACCAGCACGGGCACCTTGCCGAGCGGGTTGAATGATGCGACGGGCGTGTCGGGCAACCAGGGGCTTTCAACCTGGAGTTGGAAGGCAATTTTCTTTTCCAGCAACACGATGCGGACTTTTCGACCAAAAGGGCTGGTAAGTGATGTGACAAGTTTCATAGCAGTTTTGAAAATACCAAAAAATAAAAAGTTTAGGACGCATTGGCGCCATTATCGACTGTCGCCAATGCGGTTCCAACCCTGTTTTTCAGGTCGGGTAAAACGTTCTGCTCAAACCATGGATTACGTACGAGCCATGGACGGTTACGTGGACTGGGATGCGGCAACGGGAAAGTGTCCGGCGCGTAATCGCGCCAGGCGTGCACCGTGTCGGTTAGAGTGCGCCCATGGCGCTTGCCCAGGTAATACGCCTGAGCATACGCGCCGACCAGCAAAACCAGCCGGATATTGGGCATGGCATCGAGCATGGGTTGATGCCAGAGCGGCGCGCATTCCGGTCGCGGTGGCAGGTCGCCCCCCTTGATGGTGCCGGGGTAACACAAGCCGGTAGGAAGAATGGCCACACTGGATACGTCATAGAACTGTTCACGCGTCATGCCCAACCAGGCACGCAGGATGTCGCCGGACGGGTCGTTCCATGGAACGCCGGTTTCATGCACCCGACGCCCCGGCGCCTGACCAATGATCAACAACCGGGATGCGGGTGAAATGCTGAAGACGGGCCGCGGTCCATGTGGCAGATGCGCTGCACACACGGTGCAGGCTTGCGCCCGCACGACCAAATCGCCATATTCATTTTGTTTGCTAATGCGTCTTGGTTGACCCATCGCAGTCAGCAGGGATCAGCCCGCTTGCTCGACGATGAATTGCTTGACCGCGTTGACGTCGGCGTCCATGACATGCTTTTTCTGCGGCAACTTTTCCAGGTCGACGAGTTCAGCCGGGCGTACTGGCTCGATGCCGAGTGCTTCGCGGATCGAATCGTCGAACTTGGCAGGCTGCGCGGTTTCCATGCAGATCAACGGCACACCCGGCTCGCGATGCTCCAGCCCAACCTTGATGCCATCGGCGGTATGCGGGTCAACCATCGTGCCGTAGACCTCGTATACCGTGCGAATGGTGTCGATGCGGTTGGCATGATTGCTCGAACCCGAGACGATGCCATAGTGGGTAATTTTGTCGAACAGGCCATCGGTATTGAGATCAAAACTGCCACCCGATTCGACGGCTTCCCACAAGGTACGGATTTTCCCGGCATCGCGACCGGCCATGTCAAAGATGAAACGCTCGAAGTTGGAGGCCTTGGAAATATCCATCGACGGGCTGGAGGTGTGTTTGGTTTGCGGGCGCGGCCGATAGATGCCGGTCTTGAAGAACTCGTCGAGCACGTCGTTTTCGTTGGTGGCGACGATCAGCTTATTGATCGGCAAACCCATTTGGCGCGCAATGTGACCGGCGCAGACGTTGCCGAAATTGCCTGACGGTATTGAGAACGAAACACTTTGATCGTTGCTGTGTGTCGCGGCGAAGTACGCTTTGAAGTAATACACACTTTGCGCAGCCACCCGTGCCCAATTGATCGAGTTGACCGCGCCGATACGATATGTAGATTTGAATTCAAGATCGTTCGATACCGCCTTGACGATGTCCTGGCACTGGTCGAACACGCCGCGAATCACCAGATTGTGGATGTTGTCGTCCTGCAGGGCATACATCTGCGCTTGCTGAAAACGCGTCATGCCGTGCTCCGGCGACAACATGAACACGCTGATGCCACGCTTGCCGCGCATCGCGTATTCGGCAGCCGAGCCGGTATCGCCTGAGGTCGCACCGAGGATGTTCAATTCGCCGTGGGTCTTGTCCAGCACGTACTCGAACAGGTTGCCGAGAAACTGCATGGCCATGTCCTTGAACGCCAGCGTGGGGCCGTTCGACAGCGCCAGCACGTGGAGGCCGGGCTCCAGGGTTTTGAGCGGGGTGATATCTTCGGCGTTCTCGCCCGAGTTGGCATAACGATAGACATCTGCCGTGTAGGTCTTGTCGATCAGGCGGCGCAGGTCGTCGTGCGGGATATCGTCGATCAGACGCGACAGGATTTCAAAAGCCAGTTCACGGTAATTCATGCCACGCATCGCCGCGAGTTGTTCCGCGCTGAAACGCGGATAACTATCCGGCACATACAGGCCGCCATCGTTGGCCAGCCCGCCGAGCAGGATTTCGGAGAAGCGGAGCTGCGGGGCGCGCCCGCGCGTACTGATGTAGTTCATGAGTTGATCTCGTTTCCTAACGCGCGGCCAGTTCTTCGAGGCGTATGCGCATCACCTGCCCCGCCACACTATCAAGCGCCTCAATCTTGGTGATCGCGGCGTTGATGTTCTTTTCCACGGTGATGTGGGTCAGCAGAATGATGTTGACCTGCTCTTCGCCTTCGGCGGGTTCTTTTTGCACCATGGCGTCGATTGAGATGCTGCCATCGGCCAGAATGCGGGTGATATCGGCCAGCACACCAGGGCGGTCATACGCACGCAGGCGCAGGTAATACGACGTACGCACTTCATCCATCGGCAGAATCGGCGTATCGGCCAACTGATCCGGCTGGAAAGCCAGATGCGGCACGCGGTGGTGCGGGTCGGCGGTATGCAGACGCGTGACGTCGACCAGATCGGCCACCACCGCAGATGCGGTCGGCTCGGCACCCGCGCCGGCGCCGTAATACAGCGTCGGGCCAACGGCATCGCCCTTCACCAGCACGGCGTTCATCGCGCCATCCACATTGGCGATCAGACGGCGCTCAGGAATCAGCGTGGGATGCACACGCAACTCGATGCCGTTTTCAGCCCGGCGCGAAATACCCAGCAGCTTGATGCGGTAGCCGAGCTCTTCGGCATATTTCACATCTTCACGCGTGAGCTTGGAAATCCCTTCCGTATACACACGGTCGAACTGCATCGGAATACCAAATGCAATCGCCGACAGAATGGTGAGCTTGTGCGCGGCATCGATACCTTCAATGTCAAAGGTCGGATCGGCCTCGGCGTAGCCCAGTGCCTGGGCTTCTTTCAGCACGTCTTCAAAGGCAGCGCCCTTGTCGCGCATCTCGGTGAGGATGAAGTTACTGGTGCCGTTGATGATGCCGGCCAGCCACTCAATGCGGTTGGCGGTAAGGCCTTCGCGTAGCGCCTTGATGATGGGGATACCACCCGCCACAGCAGCTTCGAACGCAACGATCACACCCTTGGCCTGTGCCGCGGCAAAAATCTCGTTACCGTGCTTGGCGACCAAATGCTTGTTGGCAGTGACCACGTGCTTGCCGTTGGCAATCGCCTGCATCACCAGCTCGCGAGCCGGCTCCAGACCGCCAATCAGCTCGACCACGATATCGATCTCGGGATCGTCGACGATGTCGAACGGATTGGTCGACAACGGCAAGTCGCCCGCCATGGCTTTGGCTTTGTCCAGATTGCGTACGGCAGCGCGCAGCACACGAATGTCCCGGCCAGCGCGACGGCTGATTTCTTCTGCATTGCGACGCAGCACAGTCAGCGTGCCGCCACCGACAGTTCCCAGGCCCAGGAGTCCAACATTGATGGGTTTCATCTAGTAATCTCGTATGTGTAAAAAATCAGCGATGCGCACGCTGGCGGCCAAAAAACCGGGCCATGCGATCAATCGCCTTGGTCAATTCTTCTTCGTGCGGCAGGAATACCACACGCAGGTGATCGGGCGTAGGCCAGTTAAAGCCGGAGCCCTGCACCACCAGCACCCGCTCCTCCTCCAGCAGTTTGAGGATGAACTTCTGGTCGTCATCAATCGGATACAGCTTGGGGTCCATGCGTGGAAACAGATACATCGCCGCCTTTGGCTTCACGCAGCTGATACCGGGAATCGAGGTGAGCATGTCATGCGCAAGGTCGCGCTGACGGGCCAGCCTGCCGCCCGGTGCCACCAGCTTGGTAATGCTCTGATATCCACCCAGCGCCGTCTGGATGCCGTATTGGCCTGGCACGTTGGCACACAGCCGCATCGACGCCAACATGTTCAAGCCTTCCAGATAATCGATCGCATGGCGCTTGTCGCCCGAAATGATCATCCAGCCAGCACGGTAACCGCAGGCCCGGTAATTTTTCGACAATCCGTTAAATGTCACAATCAGTATGTCGTCTACCAGCGAGGCTATCGAAGTGTGCGTTGCACCGTCATACAGCACCTTGTCATAAATTTCGTCGGCATACACAACCAGCTGGTTTTCCCGTGCAATTTCCAGAATGCCCAGCAGCAGATCATCCGGATACAGCGCACCCGTCGGATTGTTCGGATTGATGATGACAATCGCGCGCGTGTGCGTCGTGATCTTGGAGCGAATATCGTCCAGATCAGGCAACCAGCCAGCGCCCTCGTCGCAAATATAGTGGCACGGCTTGCCGCCCGCCAGGCTCACTGCTGCTGTCCACAAAGGGTAATCGGGCGCGGGCACCAGCACCTCGTCGCCGCCGTCCAGCAGCGCCTGCATCGCCATCACGATCAGCTCGGACACACCGTTACCAATAATGATGTCATCGGTGCGCACGCCTGCAATACCCTTGCGTTGCGCCTCATGCATGATCGCCTTGCGCGCCGAAAACAGGCCCTTCGAATCGCTGTAACCCGAAGCGCTAGGCAGGTTGACGATGACGTCCTGCACAATTTCCTCGGGCGCGTCAAAACCAAACGGCGCCGGATTGCCAATGTTCAATTTGATGATGCGCTGGCCTTCATCCTCCATCTTCTTGGCGCGCGCCATCACAGGCCCGCGTATGTCATAGCAAACGTTATCGAGCTTGGACGATTTGTTGATGGTGCGTAAACGTGGATTTTTATCTTCCGTCACGGCTTTCTTCCCGGTCAACCTGCATAAAACCAAAGCAAAACAAAGCCTTTGGAAAATGAGCGATTTTACCGGAGGGACGGGACCCGGGCAAACTTAACTGGCCCCTGGAGGGCGCGGAAGCGCTGGTGGGGCAACCCCCTCACGAACCGAACGGAATCTGCTAAGGTTTGGTCATGAAACTGCACCTCAACACCGACGCCAGCCAGCGGCTATTCACCGGCTACGGAGACGATCACGTCCTCATCAACGGCCATCGCCATGAATCCAGCCTGCTACTGACCACTCAGGGTATCGAAGTCGCCCCCTGGGCCGGACTGAGCTTTGAGGCCCTCACCCCCGAGCATTTCGAATGGGTTGCGCAACATGATCTGGACATTCTGCTGTTCGGCACCGGCAACCGCTTGCGGTTTCCGCACCCTTCGCTGACGCGGGCGCTGGTGGAGGCGCGGATTGGGCTGGAGGTGATGGATGTGGGGGCGTTGTGCCGGACTTATAACATTTTGATTGCCGAGGGCAGGAGTGTGGCGGCGGCGGTGTTGATTGAGCCTGCTGGTTTGGCTTGAGATTTTGAATGGCTGGTTGTTGTAGTTGAGAACGGCGCAGGGCTGCTGACTGCTGGCCGGGGGTAGCCCTAAAGGACTCCGATCCACTATGCGCTAAAGCGCATGTGGAATCGTATGCCCGGCGGCTAGTTACTTTTCTTGTCTCGCCAAGAAAAGTAACCAAAAGAAAGCGACCCCAACATCCCCGAAACCCCGAAAATTGCGCCTGCCGGATGGGCGGCAAAGAACTCGCCCCGCTTGGTTGTTTTAATTTTGTTTTTTGTAGCGTTACTCAAACACCTTTGCCGCTAATCCACCCGGCAGACTCAATTTTCGGCGGGGCTGTGAGGGGAAATTAAAACCAGGGTAGCGTTAACCAGACACCGGACACTTATGTTGCGCCATTGCTGCTTACCCCCGTAGGGCGTAAATAAGTTTAGCGAGCATCACTTTTTACCGAGACCCCAATCATTCTTGTTCGACAATACCTGGATCAAACTCCGAAACCAGAATAAACCCGATTCACATATCTCCAGATCACCATCTGTAATTCCGATATCGGACTGTAGTTTCGGATGCGTAACTCTGTCTCGTATGTTCAAGGTGTCCTTGAAAGCTATCCAACCAGGCTTCCATTCAGATTCTTCAAAAAGGTTTCTATTAATTTCCAAGGCATCAAATATTGTCCGCATGGTAAAGGCTAAGTGGTCTGCAAATGGAACCTTATGCTTGCGATACTTTACTGCTCCCCCATCCACAATTTGTGGAACTTTCTCCCGAAGCAAAAACATCAATGCAGGATCGATATCCTTTCCAAGAAATCGTCTCTTTTCCAGTATTTCTTCAGCATTCCGGCGCATGAAAAATGCATATCCTTCGAGATAAGCAAAAATAGCCCTGATATATATGCGGCGGTTGAACTGGCTATCTTCTCTGGCGAGCAACGATTTAGCAAAATCGGCGTCGCTCCCCAATTCATCTATAGCGTTGTCGTGTTTGTCTGTTGGGTGCATTGAGATTGGATATTCTGATCGGTTCGTTATAAAGCGTACTCGCCGCCGCAAATAGTAGAAAGCGGAGCGCCTTAATAACTGTAACGCCATAAATACACCACTAGCCTGGTTTTGACTTTAACCCCCCTCTCAGTCCCGCCGAAAATTGAGCCTGCCGGGTGGATCAGCGGCAAAGGTGTTTGAGCCCCGCTCACAAAATTAAATCAACTCAGCAAAAGCGGGGCGAGTTCTTTGCCGCCCACCCGGCAGGCTCGATTTTCGGGAATTCGGGGCTGTTGGGGTCGCCTTTCTTTGGTTACTTTCTTTGGCGAGACAAAGAAAGTAACTAGCCGCCGGGCTACCCCCGGCCAACGCACCCTAGCCCCGTAAAGTCCCTGGCATCACCTGCTCAAAACTCGTAATCGCCAAAAAATCCCCGCAATCCTTATGCGGCTGCCTCGAATCCGGATTACACACCGCCAGCAACTGCTCAATTCCGTACGCCTGCGCACTCTTCAACACCGGCAGGCTGTCGTCCACAAACAAAGTCCGCTGTTTGTCGAACGGTTCAATCCCCTGCAAACCCTGCCAAAAATCCGGATGCTCTTTGGGGATACCAATCTGATGCGACGAAATCAAGGCATCGAAATAGGCATCGATCCTGGTTTCACGCATTTTCAGGCCGAGGCTTTTGGGGTGGGCGTTGGTAACCATCACCACCCGACGACCCGAGTTGCGCACGGCCTCCAGAAAGGCAGGTACGTCGGGGCGCACGGCGATGAGGTGTGCAACCTCTTCCTTGAGTTGCACGATGTCGAGGGCGAGCTCGCTGCTCCAGAAATCGAGGCAATACCAGTTAAGGGTGCCAGCGTGGTGTTCGTAATGGGTGGTGAGGTGGGCACGCGCGATGTCGGGTGCCAAGCCGTGAAACTCGGCGTAGCGCCGCGGCATGTGTTCGAGCCAGAAGTGATTGTCGAAATGCAGATCGAGCAGGGTGCCGTCCATGTCAAGAAAGACGGTGTCGATGGGTGACCAGTCGATCACAGCGTGACCTGACATGACGTCAGAACAATTCGTCTTTCGAGACGCCGCGTCGGCGCAGCAACTGCCGCAGCACACGCAAGGATTCCATCTGAATTTGCCGCACGCGTTCACGGGTGACTTGCAGTTCCAGCGCCAGGTCTTCCAGGGTGCAGGCTTCACAGTTGTTCAAACCGAAGCGGCGCTCGATGACCCAGCGCTGTTTGTCGTTGAGCTGGGTGAGCCATTCGTGGACGTGGTGCTCGATTTCTTCGAGCTGCAACATGTCATCCGGCAGGTGGGCGTTGTCGTCGGCGATCGCTTCACCCAGCGACAATGAAGGATCGACATCCAGCGGAGCATCAAGCGAGGCAACGCGTTCGTTGAGCTGCATGATGCGGCGCACGTCTGCGACCGGATGATCGGTCAGCGCAGCGATGTCCTCGGCACTGGCATCTGTCACGCCGTGCGTTTCCAGATGGCGCTTGGCGCGCAGGTAGATGTTGAGTTCCTTGATGATGTGGACCGGCAGGCGAATGGTGCGCGATTGATTCATGATCGCGCGCTCGATGTTTTGCCGGATCCACCAGGTGGCGTACGTCGAAAAGCGGAAGCCGCGCTCGGGATCGAATTTTTCCAGCGCGTGGATGAGGCCGAGGTTGCCCTCTTCCACCAGATCAAGCAGGGTGAGGCCGCGATTGGCGTAGTGCTTGGCGATGTTGACCACCAGGCGCAGGTTGCGCTCGATCATGGTCTGGCGGGCTTCAAAATCGCCTTGCACGACGAGGCGCGCCAATGCCACTTCTTCTGCTGCGGTTAATAACGGGGCTTTGCCGATTTCGTTCAGGTAGAGCTGGGTGACGTCGACCTGTGGCTCATGCAGGATGGCCGAGGCCAGCTCATCGCTGGTGTCGGCAGGTGCCGCCTGTTCTGATTCGGTTTCAGCAGGCGTCAAATCTTCTGCTTGCTCGCGGGGTTTGCGGTTCATGAACGCTCCGGCAAATAGTTCAAAGGATCGAGTGGTTTTCCGTAACGACGGATCTCAAAATGCAATTTCACTCGGTCGGCGTCACTGTCGCCCATCATGGCAATTTTCTGCCCGGCGGCCACCGTATCACCTTCTTTAACCAGTATCGTCTCATTATGTGCATAGGCTGATAAGTACTCTCCTGAATGCTTGACGATTAATAGTTGTCCGTATCCCCGCAAACCGCTGCCACTGTACACCACCTTGCCCGGCGCCACCGCTTTTACGGGTGTATTCCGGTTACCCACAATATCGATACCCTTGCCGCCCGCGCCGCCAAAGCGTCCTGCCAGTGTGCCGTCGGCGGGCCACAACCAGCTGTTGACCGTGCCATCTACCGTAATCGCCGGCGGCGGCGCAGGTGTAGTCATGGGCGGCGCTGGACTGGCTGGCGGGGGCGGCACGGCAGCCGCCACGGGGCGTACGCCAGATACTTGCGCCCAGTTGGCTTCGCTGTAATCCAGCAGTACGGCTTGAGGTGTGCGTAATGTAGGGGTATCAGACAGTGGACGGGCATTCGGCTGCGCCACGCTTTCCAGCGGCCTGATCTCGATGCCAGCCGTTTGCGTAGGTGCCGCATCCCGAGGCGGGGTCAACCGTAACACCTGGCCGATCAAAATGCGGTCGGGCGATTCGAGCTGATTCCAGCCGGCGATCTCGCGGTAATCCAGGCTATTTGCAAACGCGATGGCATACAGAGTGTCGCCACGCTGCACGGTATGCAGTCCATTTGTCGATGCTGCAATCTGCGGGGTCACCGCGCGTGCGGGTTCTGTCTTGGTGGGGGAAGTCGTCCGGGCGGAGCCCCGATCACTGACCGGTGCCGGTCCCCGCGCAACACAACCCACCAGGCTCAACATCAACAGGCTCAGCCCGAGGGATTTGATGCAGACACCCACGGTGACTTTCATTACGCCACCCCAGGCAACAGGGGCACGAATTTCACGCCTTCGAGTAGCTGTTCGGTGAACGTATCTCCTTGTCTTTCCACCACGCACAAGGTCTGCGTGGCATGGCCTAGCGGCATCACCAACCGGCCACCCTCGGCCAGCTGCGGCAACAAGGCCTGCGGCACTTCGCCAAACGCGGCGGCAATGACGATGGCATCAAACGGCGCAAAATCCTTGGCCCCGGAAATACCATCACCGTGCTTGGGCTTGACGTTATTGATTCTGAGTTGGCGCAGACGTGGACGGGTTTGACCGACCAGCGCAGCGATACGCTCCATGGAAATGACTTCGCGCGCCAGCTTGCCCAGCACCGCCGCCTGATAACCGCAACCGAGACCAATTTCCAGCACCCGCCCAAGATCATGACCCTGGCCGTTTTCACCATGGCGGGCCAGTTCGGCCATGCGCGCGACTATGTAGGGGCTGGAAATGGTCTGACCAAAACCAATCGGCAACGCGGTGTCTTCGTAGGCGCGCGACTCCAGCGCCTGGTCGACAAACAAATGACGCGGCACGCTGTCCATGGCGGCCAGCACAATGGAATCCTTGATACCTTGTTCGCGCAGGCGCTCGATCATGCGGCCACGCGTGCGGGCCGAGGTCATGCCGATACCGGCGCGAGAATTCAGGGTTTCAGCCATGTGTTCACATTGTCCATCTGGCTGAAAAGGGTCAAATCCATTTGCAGCGGGGTAATCGAAACCATGCCATGGGCCACGGCATGAAAGTCGGTGCCATCACCTGCGTCTTGCGCCAACCCGGCTGCACCCACCCAATACACGGTCTGCCCGCGCGGGTTGGTGGTCTTCACCACCGACTCGGCCTTGTGGCGTTTGCCAAGACGCGTCACGCGCTGGCCTTTCAACTCATCCCAGGCGCAATCCGGCACATTGACATTGAGCAGCATCGGTTCGGTGGGCGGCTGAGCCTGAATGCGCTGTGCCAGTTCGAGCACCACGCGTGCAGCGGTATCAAAATTCAGCGCATTGTGGTTGGCCATGGAAACCGCGATCGACGGGATGCCCAGCAGATAACCTTCGGTGGCAGCCGCCACGGTGCCGGAATAAATCGTGTCGTCGCCCATGTTGGCGCCGTGATTGATGCCCGAGATCACCATGTCCGGCATGTGGTCGAGCATGCCGGTCACGGCCAGGTGCACACAATCGGTGGGTGTGCCATTGACGTAATAAAAGCCGTTGGGCGCCTGGCGCAGCATCAGCGGACGGTCGAGCGTAAGCGAATTGGAGGCGCCACTGCGATCACGCTCGGGGGCCACCACGGTAATGTCGGCAATCGGCGAGAGCGCCTTGGCCAGCGCAGCCAGACCCGGTGCAAAGTACCCGTCGTCGTTGGAAAGCAGGATGCGCATCAGCAGCTACCCTCATGCAAGGCAGGCAATCGATCAAGGGAATTCATGGCAATGATGCGTGCGTCAAACATGCGTCCGATTCTACCATCGGGAACCAACAGACTTAATCGTATTCCCGCGTGTAAAACGCATCGAAGCTGCTTTGCTGCCCGGCCTGCGCTTCCAGCCGCACGCTTGGCGTCAGCTGGTAGAGCACTTTTACCACCTGGCTCAGGCCGTCGAGGCTCTGTTCGTAGCTCAGGGTGGCACGCGCCGACAAGCGCTTGCCCACGCTGACGACGGCACTGGTGAGATCTTCGCCACCGCCCGCGCGCACGTCAAAGCTGTCGATTCCCAGCGAGTCAGCCAGCTTCGACTGAAAGTTGACCGATTCAGCCTGACTCAGCAGCGCGGCAGCGGCGACCTGCATCAGCACGAACTCCTGCTGGCCACTGTTTTCCAGACCGTGGCCCAATACCAGCCAGGCGAGTTTCTCGGTATCAGGCATGGCGGGATCGGAATACAGCTTCACCACGGGACGTTGCACCGTGCCACCCACCTGCACGCCGGCCTTGACGTTCGAGGTTTTGCGCACGGCCAGCACATCCAGCCCCGGATTGTCGATCGGGCCCACAAAACGCAGCACACCGCGCTCGATGTTGAGCGTTTGCGCATAGGCGGCGTAGCGACCCTCCTCCACCTTGATCGTACCTTCACCGCGCAATGTCTGATTCAGGGTAAACACGCGCAGCTGACCACCCAGGCGCGCGTCGAGCCCGGCGCCCTTGAACAGGAAATCATTGCCGAGCTTCAATTTAAGATCGAGCGCCACCGGATAACGCTGGCTTGCCGATTGTTCACGCGGTGGCCGCCCCGCTATCACCACGTCGGACGACAGCTCGGGCTTGCTGGCCGCGGGCATTTCCAGGCGAGCCCGGTCGGCGCTGAGTTCCCCCGTCAGTTCCAGACGCTTGAGATCCAGATTCAAGCGGGTGACGCCAGAAACGGTCACCTGACGATCACTGCGACTGGTGGCGGTGAACTTTTCAAAGGTCAGCGTAAGCCCCGCCTGCGGATTTTTCAGCTGCGCTTCACCACTCACCACGATGCGGCCGCTCAAACCTTTCAGCTCACCTTGCAGCACCTTCACCCGATCGTCGGCGAGCTGCAATTTAAGGTTGCCGTCGGTGATCGACACCCCTTCTTCTGGCAAGGTGAAGCGGATTCGGCTGGCATCGATCTGACCGTCGATGCGCGGTGCCGCCAGGCTGCCGCTGCCCGTCAACTGTGCAGCCAGACGCGTATCGAGGCGCATGCCGATCGGAATCAGCGGCTTCAGCAACCGCAAATCAGGCACATCGAATGCAGCGGTCCAGGCCAGTGGGGCGCTGCGCGGCAGCATCAGGATGGCGCCGTCACGAACCAGTTTTGCATTGCCTTCGGCGCGCACTTTGCCCGCCTCGCGTGACTGAATGTCGAGCCGAGCAAACACGCGGCTGGCCTCGGCCTTGATATCGAGACTCAGCGCGGTCAGCCCCAGGTTCATGGCCGGATCATTCAGCCGGACATCGCCCCCTTGCCGCACGAGGCGGACTTCACCATCCAGCGTCTCGCCCAAGCGCAGATTCCAGTCGCCATTGATCCGCAAGTCAGTCGTCAAGGGTAGCGGAGGTTCCAGCAAGCCCAGCAAAGGTGCCAACGGCAGAAAGTGGACCGCCCCGCGCGTGCTCATCTGGGCGCCTTGTCGGTTGAATTGCACGTTGCTCACTTTGCCGCCCGCCAGGGTGAACGACAGGTTGCTGAGCTGCTGCTGGTCGCGCCCCAACACCAGACCCGCGGGGGCACTCAATTGCATGGGCCACGCCCCCTGTACATCGGCCTGGTTCAATTGACCGCGCCAGAGCGTGGTTGTTGACGCTTTAGCGTCTTTACAACCACGGCCTACCCCTTGCGGGCAACCTTCATTGGCATCCAGCCCGCCTGTCAGTGACACCATCCCGCGCCAGTCCGCCAACCGTGCGTCAATCGAAATGGTGTGCGCATCGCGCCGTCCCTGCACGCTGGCACGTGCTGCGCTAATGCGTTGCCCCGCCACCTGAACACCACGCGCTTCCAGTTGGCCGTTGAATACACCCGTCAAGCTGGCTTGCAGCTGAAGCTTCAGATCGACGGAATCAGCCGCGATGTCACCGGGCAAACGCAAGCCACTGGCGTTGAGTTGCGCATCGATTTGGGGTTGGCGTGGTTCTCCCCTGATGCTGCCGGTACTCGTGAGTCGCCCGGCCAGGCCCAGATTCAGCCGCGCCAATGCCGGCGCGTTGATGTCCCAGTTCATTTGATCGCCTGCGCGGCCCAGTGCGCCTTTCAGCAGCGCGCGGTTGCCCGCCAGATCCAGGTCGATGTCCGTGTCGGTCAGATGATTATTGGCGTAACGTAAGCGCCCCTGGCCTTTAACCGGCCGGCCTTCGAGCTCGCCTGGCGGCAAGGTGAATTGCGTTTGCAACTGCAGCGTGGGCAGCAGCGCGCCTTTGACTTCGCCTCGCGCATTGAGCCGGGCCTTCGGGTATTTGCCGAAGCGGGCGGGGTTGATCTGGGACGCGTCAAACGTGGCCTCGAATGCGCGGCTGGCATCGAGCTTCACGCTGCCCTTGGCACTCACACGGCCGGCCTGTCCGCTGAAGTCGGCATCCTGCAAACGCAACACCGCATCGGCCAGGCTCAGCGTAAAACTGCCCTGCCCCCAGGATTCGACAACATCGGCCATCAGTGTCTGGCGTTGGGCATTGCCACTGAGGCGCAGCGTGGATTGAATGCGGGTGGGGTAGAAGTCGCGATGGATGCCCGCCAGATTCACGCGCGGGCTGTGCAAGTTCACGGCGAACTGCCCGTCGCGCCACTGGCCTTCACCCGCGAACCGGCCAGCCGCGCCCAGATCGATTTCCAGTGCGCTGAAATCGGCATTCACGCTGTCGCCCACCACGGCGCCAGTCAGATTGGCCAGCGGCAGACGGTCCTGATCAAGTCGGCCGGCTTGCTGGTTGGCGAGGCTGAAAGTACCGAATAAACGTTCACCTGGTTGGCCTTCGAACACGCCTGAAAACGCCAGGTCGGCGTGGGGGGCATCCGCTGCGAACTTTCTCGGATCGATGCCCTGTCCAGACAGCACCAGGCGAGGCAAGCGTATCTTGTCAAACAAGGCCAGCTTGCCCAGCGCCATCATGTGCATGCCTTCAGCCAAGGCGCCCACTTTGAAATCCATCGCCGCCAGAGCGCCTGTCAAATCAAGTTGAGCCTCGATCGGTACGGGCGTGGAGCGGAATGCCTTGAACGCACCCTGCATTTTGAATGGAGCATCTTTATGAATACCCAGCCGCCCGTCCACATCCGCCCACGGCGTCTTGACTGCAGCGATCAGGTCGAAACGATCGCCCCGGCCATCCACCGAGCCATGCAAGGCGCTGAAGCGTTGCGCCTGCCCATTGTCGACCAGTTCGAGTAGCCCCACGTCCCACGCGACCACCCGGATATCCAGCGGCAGACGCAAACTCTCGGGATAGGCTGGCGGCGTCGGATCCTGCTTGAGGATTTCTACCCGTACTTGCTGTGCTTCCAACAACTCGATCTCGACCAGCCGATGCCATAGCAAACGCGGATTCCAGTCCAGCCGCACCTGCTGCAAGCTGATGCGCTGCAGGTCCGATGTGTAAACCAGTTTTTTGATATGAACCGATGCGCCCAAATGGCCGTCCACCCCTTCGAGCACCAGACGGCCATGACTCAACGGAGTGGCTTGTTGGGTCAGCCACAAAAATCCCGTGGCGGTACCCGTCAGCCAGAGCCCGGCCAAAACCAGAACAGCCAAGGCAATGGGGATCGATGCGATACCCCAGGCAACACGCTTCAAAATCGCGCGCTTCAAAACGACAGCCCCAACGAAAAATGCAGGCGAAATTTATCCGTGGCTTCGCCATAGGCCAGATCGAGATTGATCGGCCCCACGGGCGAGCTGTAGCGCGCACCCACGCCATAGCCAAACACGGGTGACAAACTGCCAGGGCTGTCAGCTGCATCACCCGCATCCACAAACAGGGCCATGCCCCAGTCGCGGTCAAAGAAATAATTGTATTCAACGCTGCCGGTGGCGAGATAACGTACCGAGGCCACCGCGCCATTTATGGTGCGGCCAAGGCTCTGGTAGGCGTAGCCCCGCACGGAGTTGTCACCACCGGCGCGGAACAGGAAATCGGTAGGAATGCCGTCACGGCTGTCGGCCAGCACGCTGCCAAACTCACCCCGCAGAATCAGTCGCCCGCTTTTGCCAAGCGGGAAATACTGGGTATGACGACCATACAAACGTGCAAAACTGGTGTCGGACAACAGGGATTCCAGCGCGCCACCTCCCTGCAGACTCAACACATATCCGCGCCGCGGATAGAAAGCGCGTCCCACATTGCGCTGGGTCCATGCGTAGTTGAGGGTCAAGGCCTGATTGCTCGCATTGAGCACGTGGGTGATGCGTTGTTCTTCAGTTTGAAATTGCAACGACAGGGTTGTTTCGATTTTCCCGCGCGTGCGGTTACGCTTGGCGGCCAATACCGTGGCACGTGTTTCCTGACCCTCGATATCTTCCTGTTTAAACTGCAGCCCAAGGCTATTTTCATAACCACTGGCATTACGCGGCCAGGCCAGTTCCGCCGTCCCCGTCTGGCGCGAAGTTTCAATCTTCGCATCGAGCTTGAGGCGCATCCCGCGATCGAGAATATCCCGGTGCAGCCACAACGCTTGCACCCGCGCGCCGGTATCGGTACTGAAACCGGCGCCCACGCTGAAGCGCTTTTCCGGTCGTTCCACCACTTCAACCCGAATCGGAATCGCTGCAGCTTTCTCGGGGTCGGGATCAATACTCACCGTCGCTTGTGCAAAATAACTGCTGGCCTCAAGCGATGCCTGATAGTCCAGCAAATCCTGCTGGCGATAAGGCTGGCCGGGTTTCATTGGACTCAGATTTTTAACGATGTCGATCGGGTAACGCTGGTCACCGGTAATCACTGGCGCACCGTAGTAAAAAGCCGGTCCACTATCCACGGTCAAACTCAGATCTGCAGCATGCGTGGCGGGGTCGATACGCGCTTCACTTGTCGATACGCGCGCTGTGGGATAGGTATCCACCAGCAAGAATCGCAACACCATTACCTTGGCTGCATCCCAGTCTGCCTGGCGAAAAGGCATGCCTTGCTTAAGCGGAAAACTGCGCTCAATACGGTTACGCAGCTTGGCTTGATCCGTAACAGTTTTCAACGCACCATCAAAATTCAACGTGACATTGCGAATCTGCGTTCGAGGACCGGGAAGTATCTGATACTCGATCCGCCAGTCGTTATTCATCCATTCCACGGCGCTTTCAACTTGCGGCGAGAAATAACCTTCGGTGGCCAGCAAATTGCGTGCAGTCTGATCGCTCTGGCGCTGCAGACGCGCCATTTCTTCCGCATCCATGCGCTCATTCAGGCGTGCCGCGCGCGATGTTTCCAGATGTTGCAGCAACAACGCCTTCAGTTCCTCTGGCGCAGATACCTCCACTGTCAGCGCATGCGCGGGCCCTGCGCACAGCGCAGCAACAACCAGCAAGGCTCTTGAATAAGAAGTGGACAAAGGAATCCTGAGGGAAAAATCAGCTGTTCATTTTAAAGGTCTGGGCCACAATCCGACAAAAAGCAACCACACAACATCCCCTAAATTGTGTAAAAAATAATCACGCCATCCTGATGGCAGAAAACGAGATCCGCCTCCAACGCCCGTATTTCGCATCCGGGAAGACCGGATCCAGCGCATAAAAAGCCTGAGGTAAGATGATCCCATGGGAAACCTCACCGACACACTCGACCAGGCCACACGCGCCACGCTGGAGCTTGTGCTGGCGCATTTACCGCATCTCTTGGGTGCACTGGCGCTACTGCTGGTTGGTTGGATACTTGCCCGCGTGTTGCGCTTGGCCACTCAACGCGGTGTAGTGCTGCTGGACTCGCTGATCGCGCGCAGCACCGGCCAGGCTCGCTGGCGTTTTGGCCGTTCGGCCACTGTGCTGGGTGCGATAGTCTACTGGGTGGTGATGCTGCTGTTTGTGACGGCCGCCACCCAAATGCTGGGCTTGCAAACCTTTACCGATTGGCTGAAGCAACTGGTCGATTATCTGCCCACCCTGGCCGCCGGTTTGCTGATCGTGGCCGCTGGCTATGTATTGTCGGGCTTTGTCGCCGAAATCGTGCGCGCCACCGCCACCGGGTTGGCGGCCCCGCAGCGCGACGCACTCGCGCGCATGGCACAAGGCGCGACGCTGGTGATGGCCTTGCTGGTGGGTGCCGATCAGATCGGGCTCAAAATCACCTGGCTGGCCATCTTCGCCGCGGTACTGGCGGCCTCGCTGATCGGCGGCGTCACGATCGCCGTCAGCCTCGGTGCACGCGGTCATGTATCCAACCTGATCGGCGCGCATTACCTGCGCCAGGCCTTCCAGCTGGGCCAACTTGTGCGCGTGTCCGGACACGAAGGCCACATCGTCGACATCACGGCCACCTCATTGGTACTGGATACCGACTCCGGCCGCGTGGTCTTGCCCGGGCGCGTCTACCACGATGAAGCCATTGTGCTCATCACGCGCCACGACAACGCCTAAGCCCGCTCGCCATGGACAAGGAACGCGACCCCACGCTCAGCCTCGCCTTCATGCGCAGCCACCCGGCACAGGCCGCACAAGTACTTGAATCCCTGCCGGCCGAGGAATCGGCCGCGCTGTTCGATCACACACCGGCCCGACTCGGCGCCACCGTACTGGCAGCCATGCTGCCGCATCGGGCGGCGAGCTGCATTGCCGCACTGACCGACGCGCGCGCGCTCGAACTGCTGGCGCCGATGGGCACGCAATCCACCGTCGCAGTGCTGCGCCACCTCCCCGAGTCTCGGCGCAATCCCTTGATCGCCGGCTTGCCCACTGCCACCGCACTCGCCTCCTCGCTATTGCTGGGCTATGCCGAAGACACGCTGGGCGCCTGGGCCGATCCCGATGTGGTCATGCTGCCGGCCGACACGCTCGCCGCACACGCACTCGAACGCATGCGGCAAGCGCCCACCCATCTGCTGGTTTTCGTGACTGACCTGGAGCGGCGACTGGTCGGTCAGGTCAGCCTCAGCGCCTTGTTGCAGGCTCCGAACGGCGCCACCCTGGCAACATTGATGCAGCGGCCGGTTCACGTATTAACCGCGCACGCACCGCTTTCCGCTACGCCCGCCCACCCCGGCTGGGAAAGCAGTTCCCTATTGCCTGTGGTTGAGCCCGGTGAACGGCTGGTAGGCGTGATGACTCGCGATGCGCTGACCCGTGCGTTGCGTCGCAACGCACCCACGCCATCTGACCAGCCTGGCGATGCCACATTGCCCGTGCTGTTTGCACGCGTTTACTGGCAGGCACTGTCGGGGTTGCTTGAAGGCTGTTTGGCCTTGCTGCCCAAAGTGCCGGCACTGACCGAAAAACCCACCCCCACGAAAGTCCGCCATGAGCGCTGAATCCCTCGCGCCTCAACTCGCCCCGGCTGATGCGGCCCTCACCCATCGCTTTCTGCTCGACTATCCGCACGAAGCAGCGCGTCTGTTCGAAGCCATGCCCGCGCCCGAAGCGGCCGCGCTGATCGCCGCTCAACCCGCCCATGCGGCCATGCGCGCCTGGGAATCGCTGGCGCCCGATGTGGCACTCGACGTGCTGGAACAATTGCCCGAGGCACAGGCGCAGCATCTGCTGGCCGAAGCCGATCCCTTGGCCAGCATCGCTGTGCTGACGCAACTCGACCTGCCACAGCGCGAAGCCTGGCTCGTGCGCCTGAATACCGAAGTCGCGCACGAATTGCGCAGTTTGCTTGCCTACCCGGAAGACAGTGCCGGCCGCATGATGGACCCGCGCGTCAGCCCCTTGCGCACCGGGATGACCGTGGCCGAAGCCATCGAACGCTTGCGTCACATCCGGCGCAGTGGTTTGCGCGAGTTATTCGTCATCGATGATGAAGGTCGGCTTGCCGGCTGCGTCGAAGTGCAGGACCTGGCGCTGGCCGCGCGCGACCTGCCGCTGGCCGATATCACGCGCGGCATCGTCGCTTATGTGCGTGATCTCGACCCACGCGAAGATGTGGTTGAAACCTTGATGACGCAACCGATCAGCACCCTGCCGGTGGTCAACATCAGCGGCCGGTTCATCGGCGTCATCCGGCACGCTGAATTGATGGCCGCGGTGGAAGAAGAAACCAGCGTCGACATGCAAACCATGGTGGGCGCCAGCCCCGACGAACGCGCGCTGTCGTCGCCATTTTTTGCAGTCAAAAAGCGTTTGCCCTGGCTGCAAATCAACCTGCTGACGGCCTTTCTGGCTGCCGCCGTGGTCGGATTGTTCGAAAGCACCATCGCGCAGTTCACCGCGCTGGCCGTGCTGCTGCCGGTGGTGGCCGGGCAGTCCGGCAACGCCGGCGCGCAAGCGCTGGCCATTACCATGCGCGGACTGGTGCTGCGCGAAATCAGCCTGCGCCACTGGCCCGCCGTGGTCGGCAAAGAAGCGTTAACCGGCCTCATGAATGGCGTCGCCATAGCCACCACCACCGGCCTTGCGGTGTATGTGTGGAGCCGCTCGCTGGCACTGGTGGGCGTCATCATGCTGGCGATGGTCATTTCCATGCTGGTCGCCGGCCTCACCGGCGCGCTGGTGCCGATACTGCTGCGCCGTTTTGGCCAGGATCCGGCCACCGCCTCATCGATCATCCTCACCACGGTTACCGACGTCGTTGGCTTCTTCTCGTTCCTGGGCATAGCCGCGCTGTTTGCGCCCTTGCTCGCTCAAACCGGCGTGTGAAAGCCCATCCGCCATCACACCTGTACTCAGCTGAAAATCAGTTGTGACGAATACCAACCCGGAGTAAAAAGAACCGTCAGCGTGCAATAAAAGATAACCGGAGTGAAACGCGCCACCCCTTTATGCAGACGAAATCATCAGGTTTTTCGCTGAATATCTCTTGCTGGCTCGGCCGGCTACCCGTTGTTGTCCTGCTGCTGACGCTGGCCGCCCTGTGCCTGACACCCCCCACTTGGGCAGCCAAAAACACCCCGCCTGCACTTGCACTCACGGCCGCCGACCGGGCCTGGCTGGTGGCTCACCCTGTCATTCGGCTAGGGATAGACCCCGGCTACGCCCCCTACACCTTTCTCGATGACTCAGGGCGCCCACAAGGCATAGCCATTGAGTTGATCGAGCATCTCGGTCCTGCGCTGGGTGTCCGATTCGAATTCGTTTCCAATCTCGACTGGCCACAACTGATGGCAGCTGTCGAAGCACATCAGATCGACGCGGTCGCCACTGTCGCCTACCGCCCTGAACGCGAGGCCTTTCTCGCATTCACCGCCATCTACCTGCCCACCCCACAGGTCATCACAACCCGCAAGGAAACCCCTCAACTCACTTCGACCGAGGATCTGACTCAACTGAAACTGGTGCTGGTAGCGGGATATTCATCCAGCAAGGAAGTGATGGCGCTGTACCCGGCGCTGAAACCCCACTATGTCGCCAATCCGCTTGACGGCCTGCGAGCCGTCGCCTCGGGCGAAGCCGATGCATATGTCGGCGCGCTAGGGGTAAACAGCTACCTCGCTGCCCATAACGGTCTCAACAACCTCAAGGCCAATGCCGGGTTTGACATGAAGGTGAACGGCCAGCGCTTTGGTGTACGCAAGGACTGGCCTGAACTGGCGCACATACTCGATCAGGCACTGGCCAACATACCCGCGCAAACAAAAAATGACGCCTTCCAGAAATGGCTGCCGCTCCACGCCCAGGCAATCCAGCGACTCAGCAAACCCACGCTGATCACCCGCCTGTTCCCCTGGTTGCTCGGTTTGGCCACCCTGGCACTGTTGGGCTATCTCGCCACACTCATCTGGAATCGCCAGCTCAAACAGGAACTGGCCCGCCGGCAAAGCGCGTTGATTGAAAGTGCTGCCCGTCTGCAGGCAGCCGAATCCATCGCGCAGCTGGGGCATTGGCAATACAACATGAGTAACGCCGAGATGATCTGGTCGGATGAAAGCTACCGCATATTCGGCCTGCAACCCCAGTCCCGCACAATTGACTATGACTGGCTGCTTGCGCACGTCCACCCCGACGATCGGACCAAACATGACGGCTACCTGCAACGCATGCTCAACAGCCAACCGGGCGACACGCTCCCGGATCTGCGTTATCGCATCGTGCGGGATCACGACGATGTACGAACCGTTCACGTTCGAGCCCGCATCGAATTCGATGCACAAGGCAAACCTCACGCGCTATTCGGAACACTCCAGGACATCAGCGAACAAATCCGGGCAAGCGAAAACCTTGCCACACTCAATCGTCTGTATCGGGTTTTAGGCGGGATCAACGAAGCAATCATCCGATATCGCAACCCTCAACGTCTATTCGAAGAAGCCTGTCGGATCGCGGTTGAACTCGGCGGCTTTCGCATGGCGTGGGTGGGTCTGCTGGATACGGAGTCGAACGAAGTTCGACTCGTCGCCCATGCCGGCGCAACCGACCACTATCTCGATCAATTGCATATATCGCTAGGCGACGACGAAACAGCTCGCGGCCCAACAGGCACCGCCTTGCGTGCTGGCCAGCACGCCGTCAGCAATGACATTGCCCACGATCCCCACATGTCACCCTGGCGTCAATCCGCGCTGGCACTAGGCTATCAATCCTCAGCTGCTTTCCCGGTCAAAGTGGGGGGTAAGGTCCGCGGCACATTCAATTTATACGCAGATCGCACCGGATTTTTCGACGCGGAAGAACTGCGCCTGCTCGACGACCTGGCCGAGGATATCGGTTTTGCGCTCGAATTCATTGAATCTGACCAGGCACGCGAAACGTTGAACAATCGCATGGTCGATTTGCTTGAAGGCATGAGCGACGGATTTTTGAGCCTGAGTCGGGACTGGTGCTGCCAGTATGTCAATCGCAGAGCGGGCGAAATGCTTGACCGCACGCCCGCCGAATTGACAGGCAAGAACATCTGGGCCGAATTCCCGGATGGCTCAGGGCAACCATTCCAAATGGCCTATGAGCGCGTCATGTCGAGTGGAAAAATGACCCGCATCGAAGCCTATTACCCCCCCCTCAAACAATGGTTCGAGAATCGCATCTACCCTACACAGGATGGCATTTCCATTTTTTTTACCGATATTACTGAACGCAAATATCAAGAAGCAGAACGCAAGCGACTGCATTCCACCCTGAACGCCCTGGTGGAAGGCAGTACAGATGCGATTTTCGTGAAAGACCTCGATGGCCGATACATCGTAGTCAACCAGGCTCTGGTTTCTCTGCTTGGCATCCCGGCCGATGAAATTATCGGCGCTGATGATTACGCCTTGTTTGATACGGCGTCAGCTGAGCGCTTTCGCGCCGATGACCAGCGCATCATGAAAACCGACGTAGCCCGCACATATGAAGAAACCGTTATGGTCCTCGCCTCCAGCCAAAGTTACCTGACGACCAAGGGTCCGCTCATCATTGACGGCGAAGTGCGCGGCGTATTCGGCCTCTCCCGCAACATCACTGCGCGCAAAGCGGCTGAAACAGCGCTGATTGAAAGTGAAAGCCGTTTGCGGCTATTCGTCGAGCACGCGCCCGCCGCGCTGGCCATGTTTGACCGCGACATGCGCTACCTTGCAGCCAGCCGTCGCTGGATGACAGCTTATCAACTTGAACACAGCGACATCCTGGGGCGATCCCATTACGCGATTTTTCCTGATCTGCCTGAGTATTGGAAAGCCATCCATCAACGTGGCATGGCCGGCGAACTGGTGCGCTCCAAACAGGAAAAATTTGTCCGGGCTGATGGCCGTATTCAATGGCTGACCTGGGAAATGCGGCCCTGGTTTGCGGCAGACAGCTCGGTGGGCGGCATCGTGATTTTTTCGGAAGACATCACCGAACGTGTACTGATCGAGCAGTCGCTACGTGAAAGTGAAATTCGCTTCCGGCAATTGTTCGAGCAAAATCCCTTGCCCATGCTGGTTTATGCGCGCGGTAGTCTGGAGATGCTGGCTGTGAACGACGCATTTGAACGCCATTATGGTTATACCCATGACGAGGCGCTGGTCCTGCTATTGACCGACCTGTACCCGGATGATGAAAAACAGGCCATTACGGACGTGGCTGCTCAATTAGTGGGGCTGGCCCATGTAGGTGAGTGGCATCATTTGAAAAAAGACGGTAGTTGCATCACCGTCGAAGCCCGCTCACACGACATTTTATTTGAAAATCGCCAGGCTCGCGTGGCCGTGATTACCGATATTTCTGTGCGCAAAGAAGCCGAACAAATCATCCAGAAGAACGAGGCCCGTTATCGTTCACTGCTTGAAATGGCACCCTTCCCTGCTGTACTCACCCGAATGCGGGACGGCATTCTGGTTTACGGTAACCATCGCGCCGAGATTCAGTACGGCATCAGCCGCGACCAGGGCATCGGCCAACCCGCCGCGGCGTTTTATCAGGACAGTACACAACGCCTGCGTTTTACTGAGATGTTGCAAACTCAGGGCACAGTCGATGATTTGGAGGTGCGCATGTTGACCGCAACAGGCGAGCCATTCTGGGCAATGGTCTCAGCGTCGATTGTGGAGTTTGACAATGAGCCCGCCATTTTTACGGCCATCAATGACATTTCCAGTCGCAAACAGGCTGAGCTTGCCCTGCAGGAGCAGGAAGCCTTCTTCCGCCTGATTGCTGAAAACATGGGTGACATGGTTGCCGTACTCGATCTGGAAGGCCGTCGGCTTTACAACAGCCCCTCCTATCAGGCTTTGTTCGGCGACCCAATCGCCTTAAAGGGTACCGACTCCTTTTTGGATATCCACCCGGATGACCGCGAACAAGTACGTCAACAATTCATGGATACCGTACAAACCGGGCATGGGCATCGTATCGATTTCCGCTTTGTACTGGCCAACGGCGAAGTGCGCCATATCGAATCCCAGGGGGGCGTCATTCGCAATCCAGAGGGCGATGTAGAACGGGTCGTGGTGGTCTCGCGCGATGTCACCGATCGCAAGCAACTGGAAACCGAAATACGCTGCTTCAACGTCGAGCTCGAAGAAAGGGTACGCCTGCGCACGGCCGAGCTCGCTACGGCCAACAAAGAACTGGAGACCTTCACCTATTCCGTCTCGCATGACCTGAAAGCCCCCTTGCGCGGCATTGATGGCTATAGCCGTCTGCTACTTGAAGATTATCAGGACCAGCTCGGCGCCGCAGGCACACAACTGATTAACAAAGTACGTAACGGCGTGACGCAGATGAACCAGCTGATCGAAGATCTGCTCACCTACTCCCGGATGGAACGCCGCAGCCTGAATGAGCAGGCACTCGACCTGACCAAATTGGTCAACAACGTGCTCGAAAATATGCAATCGGACATCCAGGCGCGCAGCATGGTCATCGAGGTTGATTTGGCCAACCTGGCTGCCCGCGCGGACCCGGAAGGGTTGACCATAGTGGTCCGTAACCTGATCGACAATGCGCTGAAATTTACCCGCGATAGCCACCCGCCCCGCTTGTCGATCTCTGGCCTTGCCAATGACAAATCAGTTACCCTGAAATTCACCGATAACGGGATCGGATTCGACATGCAGTTTCATCATCGCATTTTCGAGATTTTCCAGCGTCTGCAGCGCGCTGAAGACTATGCCGGAACCGGCGTAGGTTTGGCGATTGTGTACAAGGCGATGCAACGCATGGGCGGCCGTGTATGGGCCGAAAGTGCGCCTGGCCAGGGCGCCAGTTTTTATCTGGAGTTGCCGCGATGACACCTGATCCCAATACTCGTCCGATATTGCTGGTTGAAGATAATCCGGTTGATCTGGATTTGACGCTACGCGCATTTGAACGCCGGAACCTGACCAATCCCATTGAGGTCGCACGTGACGGACAGGAGGTACTGGACTGGATACCACGCTGGGAAGCGGGTGAAACGTTGCCGATGGTCATTTTGCTCGACATCAAATTACCCCGCGTCAATGGACTGGAAGTATTGATCGCCCTGCGCGCGCACCCTGTAAGCGAACACATTCCTGTTGTGATGCTGACGTCCTCAGAAGAGGATCGCGACGTCCAGGCAGCCTATGCCAACCACGCCAATTCCTACATCGTCAAACCCGTGAATTTCGACCAGCTCATGGACATGGCCGCTCATATCAAGCTGTATTGGTGTCTGATCAACCATCCCCCACACTAGGACCCAGCATGCGCGTGCTCTACGTGGAAGATAATCCAGTTGATGCCGATCTGACGAGCCGTCATCTGGCACGTCTGGCACCGGAGATTGCACTCACCCTGGCTACCAGTCTGAAAGAGGCGCGCGCCCATTTTCAGGCTAACGAACCTTTCGATGCCGCTTTAGTCGATCTCAAGCTCCCGGACGGATCCGGACTCGAACTACTCAACTGGATACGTCAACATACCCTGCCGGTTGCGGTCATCATACTCACCGGATCGGGCGATCAGAAAGCGGCCGCCATCGCGCTGCAATCGGGTGCTGACGATTACCTGACCAAGGGCGAAACGACGCTCGAACATTTACCCGCCGCGCTGAGGGGGGTATGTCAGCGATTCCAGAAGGCCAATACCTGCCAGACTCAACTGCTGCGTGTGTTATATGCAGAACACCATGCCGCGGATATCGACCTGACCCAGCGGCATCTCAAACGATTTGCACCGCACATCCAGTTAAGTATTGTGAGCAAGGCGGAGGATGTATTGCTGTTGCTGCCGACTGATAGCACCACTCCCAACGATTTCGATGTATTGATGCTGGACTACCGCCTGCCCAGTATGGATGCGCTCGATTTGGTCAAAATCCTGCGTACTGAGCGCGAACTCGATATTCCAATCGTGATTGTCACGGGCCAGGGCAGCGAAACAGTCTCTTCACAGGCCATCCACCTTGGCGTCGATGACTATATCGTCAAGCATTCCAACTACCTGCACGAGCTTCCGGCCACGCTGGAAAAAGTCCGTCGTCAGGCCGAGTTGACGCGCGAACGCATCCAGCTTCGCGAAACGACAGAACGTCTCGAACACGTGCTGGCCAGCAGCCCGGTCGTACTGTATACGATGCGGCTGGAAAAGACCGGCATGCGCCCCATCTGGGTCAGCAGCAATATTCTGAGGCAACTGGGCTTTACTGAAGAACAGGCCTTGCAGCCTGACTGGTGGGTCAACCACCTGCACCCGGACGACCGCGATGAAGCGTTGGCCCGTATGCGCGACTTGTCCAGCACCGACACGCTCATGTCCGACTACCGACTATACGATGGACATGGTCAGATCCGCTGGATACGTGACGAGTTGCGTCTGGTACGCCGGGGCTTACGCGAATATGGGGAATTCAGCGGTGCCTGGCACGACATCACCACATCCCACCGGGCCGAACAGCTGCGGGAAACCCGTGTCGCAGTACTGGATGGATTGGCCAGCAAGCTGCCCCTGCCTGCCATTCTGGAAGATATTGCCAACCGACTGGAAGCGCTTCATCCAGACATGAAAGTATCAATCCTGATCAATGACCCACGCAACAACCGCTTATACACCGGATCCGCGCCCAGCCTGCCTGCTTTTTACAACGCTGCGATCGACGGCCTCAAACCCAAAGTGGGCAACGGTTCATGCGGCACCTCAGCGGCCACACGCCAGCCTGTCATCGTCGAAGATATCCGCACCCATGAATACTGGGTGGCGTATGCCGACGTCGCCGAGCGGGCTGGATTGCGTGCATGCTGGTCGATCCCATTCCAGAACCAGGCGGATGAAGTGCTCGGCACATTCGGCATTTACTACACACAACCCCGCTCACCCACCCAGCACGAACTGGATCTGGTCAGTGAGTTTGCGCGCATAGCCGGACTTGCCGTTGAACGCAACCAGGTAGAGACTGCTTTGCGCCAGGCAGCCGCAGTGTTTGAATCCACTCGAGAAGGCGTGGTCATCACCGATCTGCAGCCGCGCATCGTAGGGGTGAATGCTGCCTATACAACCATCACAGGCTATACAGAAACCGAAGTACTGGGCGGCAATCCCAACCTGTTGCAATCGGGCCGGGAAGACCAGAGTTTTTACCGCACCATGTGGGACAGCATCATGGAAACCGGACACTGGCAAGGCGAGATATGGAGTCGCCGGAAGAATGGCGAGCTGTTCCCTCAGCTGCTCACGGTCAGCACGGTGTACGACAGTGAAGGGCTGCCCAGCAACTATGTGGGTGTCATGACCGACCTGAGCAAGCTGAAAGCCACCGAAGCCCGATTCGAACATTTGTCTCATTACGACTCGCTGACCAATCTGCCCAATCGTCTATTGCTGCAATCGCGTCTGCAACATGCCCTGGATACGGCAGAACGACACAAGAGTGGTGTTGCTGTGTTGTACATTGATCTCGACCGATTCAAAAACATCAACGACAGCCTGGGGCACCCAATTGGAGACGAATTGCTTGAGGCCATGACTCAACGCATGCGCGAAAGGCTGAGTGATGAATACACGCTCGGTCGCCTGGGTGGGGACGAATTCCTGCTGATACTGGAAGATCTCGAACGCCCGGATGAGGCCGCAGATGTCGCCATGGAAGTCATCCACATGCTCGAACAGTCTTTTGTGCTGCCCAGCGAGCACGAAGTGTATGTCGGCGCCAGCATTGGTATCAGCCTGTTTCCGGAAGATGGTGCCACCTGCACCGAACTGATCCAGCATGCCGACGTGGCCCTCTACCAGGCCAAGGAGGCCGGACGCAACACCTTCAGATTTTATACACCGGGGTTGACCCAGGCGGTTGACGAACGATTGGGCATGGAAGCCAATCTACGCCGCGCCCTGGCTCAGCATGAGTTCGTGGTGCACTATCAGCCGCAAGTCGATATTCGCAGCGGCAAGATCATCGGCTGTGAGGCATTGGTACGCTGGAACGATCCGACACTCGGTTTGATTCCACCTGTGCGCTTTATCCCCTTGGCAGAAGAAACCGGGCTCATCGTGCAACTCGGTGAATGGGTACTGCGTGAAGCCTGTACCCAGGCCCGCGCCTGGATCGATGCCGGCCTGCCTGCACTGACACTCTCGGTGAATTTATCTGCACGCCAATTGCAGCAAACCAACATGACAGCCCAGGTCGCCACCATTCTGAAAGACACCCGACTTCCTGCCGCACAACTCAAACTGGAACTCACGGAAAGCATGATCATGGGGCGCGGCGAAGATGCCGTACCCTTGCTTTATGCTCTCAAGTCACTAGGTCTGCGACTATCCATTGACGACTTTGGCACCGGTTACTCGTCGTTGGCCTATCTGAAACGTTTTCCAATTGACGAACTGAAGATTGACCAGGATTTTGTGCGTGACATCCCGCACGACAGCAACGACATGGAAATCGCGGCGGCAGTGATCGGATTGGCCCATGGTCTGCGTCTGAATGTCGTGGCGGAAGGGGTGGAAACCGAAGCCCAACGCGAATTTTTGGTACAGCAAGGCTGTCATGCGTTTCAGGGATTTCTGTTCAGCCGTCCGTTACCCGCTGATGAGTTTGCGGCATTGCTCGGCGCCGAAAAAATCTGATCCACACAAACATAAACGCCCCGACCGAAAGTCGGGGCGTTTGTACATATGAACCGGCCGATCAAGAGGCCGCTTTTTTGAAGCTGAACACGCCTTCCTTTGCATCCACCCGTATGGTGTCCTTGGCGGCAAAGTGCCCGCCCAGGATTTCGCGCGCCAATGCGTTTTCGAGCTCGTTCTGGATCGCGCGCTTGAGTGGCCGCGCGCCGTAAATCGGATCAAACCCAGCCTTGGCAATTTCGTCCAGCGCCGCATCCGATATCTCCAGCTTCATTTCCATTTGCGCCAGACGTTTTTCCAGTCCCTGCAACTGGATGCGGGCAATGCTGGCGATATGTTTCTCATCCAGTGCATGGAACACCACGACTTCGTCGATGCGGTTGATGAACTCGGGACGGAAGTAAGACTTCACTTCGGCCAGCACGGCAAGCTTCACCACCTGATAATCGTCTCCCTCCATCTGCTGGATCATCTGCGAGCCGAGGTTGGACGTCATCACAATCACGGTATTGCGGAAATCCACCGTACGGCCCTGACCATCGGTCAGGCGGCCGTCATCGAGCACCTGCAGCAGCACGTTAAACACATCTGGGTGCGCCTTTTCCACTTCGTCCATCAGGATGACGGAGTAAGGCTTGCGGCGTACCGCTTCGGTCAGGTAACCGCCTTCTTCATAGCCTACATAACCTGGCGGTGCGCCGATCAATCGCGCAACCGAATGCTTCTCCATGAATTCGCTCATGTCGATGCGGATCATGTGGTCGGCGGAATCGAACAGGTATTCAGCCAGGGTTTTGCACAGCTCGGTTTTACCCACACCCGTGGGGCCGAGGAACAGGAAAGAACCCAGCGGCCGGCTGGGATCGGACAGACCTGCGCGTGAACGCCGAATGGCATCGGAAACGACGCGTACTGCTTCGTCCTGCCCCACCACGCGGTTGTGCAGCTTGTCTTCCATGTGCAACAGCTTGTCGCGCTCGCCCTGCAGCATCTTCGCCACCGGAATGCCGGTGGCCCGCGAAACGACCTCGGCAATTTCTTCAGCGCCGACTTCGGTGCGCAGCAGTTTGAACACCGGCTTGGCGTCGGTCGACTCGGCATGCTTTAGCTGCGCTTCCAGCGCGGGCAGCTTGCCGTACTGAATCTCGGCAACCTTATCCAGCTTGCCCTGACGCTGCAGCTCGACCATCTCGCCACGCAGCTTGTCGATGGCTTCCTTGATGTGGGCACTACCCTGAACGTGGGCCTTTTCAGACTTCCACACTTCTTCCAGATCGGCTGACTCGCGACCGAGATTCTCGATTTCTTCTTCCAGCAACGCCAGCCGCTTTTTCGAGGCTTCATCGGTTTCACGCTTGACGGCTTCGCGCTCGATCTTGAGCTGAATGATGCGACGGTCAAGCTTGTCCATCACCTCGGGCTTGGAATCGATTTCCATTTTGATGCGCGCGGCAGCTTCGTCGATCAAATCGATCGCCTTGTCAGGCAGGAAGCGGTCGGTGATGTAACGATGGCTCAGTTCGGCGGCAGCGATGATGGCCGGGTCGGTAATCTCGACGCCATGATGCAGTTCATAGCGCTCTTGCAGCCCGCGCAAAATGGCGATGGTCGACTCAACGCTGGGCTCGTCAACCAGCACCTTCTGGAATCGGCGTTCCAGCGCAGCGTCTTTTTCCACGTATTTACGGTATTCATCGAGCGTGGTTGCGCCGATCAGATGCAATTCACCGCGCGCCAGTGCCGGCTTCAACATGTTGCCGGCGTCCATTGCGCCTTCGGCCTTGCCCGCGCCAACCAGCGTATGCATTTCATCCAGAAACATGATGTAGCGGCCCGGATCCATCGCCAGTTCCTTCAGCACCGCTTTCAACCGTTCCTCAAATTCGCCGCGATACTTGGCCCCAGCCAGCAATGCGGCCAGATCGAGCACCAGCACCTTCTTGCCTTTAAGCGTTTCGGGCACTTCGTTATTCACAATCCGCTGCGCCAGGCCTTCGACGATGGCAGTCTTGCCGACGCCCGGCTCACCGATCAACACCGGATTGTTCTTGGTGCGGCGCTGCAGGATCTGGATTGAGCGGCGGATTTCGTCGTCGCGCCCGATCACCGGATCGAGCTTGCCTGCGCGGGCGCGTTCAGTGAGGTCGAAGGTGTATTTGGCGAGCGCCTCGCGCTGCCCTTCGGCTTCCTGCGACTGCACGCCCTCACCGCCACGTACCGACTGGATCGCCTGATCCAGTGCGGACTTTTGCGCGCCATGCTGCTTGAGCAGCCGCCCGGTTTCACCTTTGTCGTCCAGCGCTGCCAGCAGGAACAACTCAGAAGCGATGTAGGCATCATTGCGCTTCATCGCTTCCTTGTCGGTCAGGTTCAGCAGATTGTTGAGATCGCGCGAAATCGTCACCTCGCCGCCCTGCCCTTCCACTTTATGCAGGCGATCCAGCGCCTGAATCAGCGAGGCCTTGAGCGCGGGCACCTGCACACCGGCGCGCGACAAAATCGAGCCCGCGCCGCCGCTCTCCTGATTCAGCAGGGCGAGCAGCAGGTGCTGCGGCTCGATATAGGCATGATCGCCGCCGACGGCCAGACTTTGCGCATCGGCTATCGCTTGTTGGAACTGGGTAGTGAGCTTGTCAAATCGCATAGGTGACCTCGTGCATAAGGTATATTCGCTGACATCCAAATCGTGGCATTTCTGGTAATTTCAACCCACTGCATCTTAAATTGACCAGTAACCCCTGATGAATGCTCATGTTCGAAATCAATACCGCTGTCGTTGAACACGATATCGCACGCGCACTGGATGAAGATGTCGGCAGCGGCGATCTCACGGCTCAACTCATCCCTGCCCATCATACGACCCGTGCTCGCGTCATCTGCCGCGAAGACATGATCGTCGCCGGCCGGCCCTGGTTCGATGCCTGTTTCAGGGCACTCGACCTGGCTTGTACCCTCGACTGGAAGGTCGAGGAAGGCGCGATGGTCAAATCCGGCAGCGTACTGGTTGAAATCAGCGGCCATGCACGCGCCCTACTGACGGCTGAACGCCCGGCGCTGAATTTTCTGCAGACCCTGTCGGCTGTGGCGACCGCCACCCGGCCGTATGTCGAGGCGGTCTCTGGCACCCGTGCAGCCATTTTCGATACCCGTAAAACCCTGCCCGGTCTGCGCATCGCCGAGAAATATGCAGTGCGCGTGGGCGGCGGGCAGAACCAGCGCGTGGGATTGTACGACGGCATTTTGATCAAGGAAAACCACATCACGGCGGCAGGCGGCATTGCCCCAGTGATGGATGCAGCGCTCAAACTGGCCGCCGGCCAGGTCAGCGTCCAGATCGAGGTGGAGACGCTGGAACAGCTGCGCCAAGCCCTCGCCGCAGATGCCACGCTGATCCTGCTCGATAACTTCAGCCTTGATGCGATGCGCGAGGCGGTGAAATTAACCGCTGGCCGCGCGCAACTGGAGGCCTCAGGCAATATCACCCTGGACAGCGTGCGCGCGGTCGCCGAAACCGGAGTGGACCGGATTTCCATCGGCGGCCTCACCAAGCACATCCGCGCAATCGATCTGTCGATGCGCTTCGATGATTGACGTTGTCCGCGTCCGTTACGAGGACGCAGGCCATGCCGCCGCGCTGGTTGAACTCATGGATACCTACGCACGCGATCCGGCTGGCGGTGGCAAAGCGCTCAGCGATTACGCCCGCAACAACCTGGTCACACAGCTTGCCAGCCGGCCCTTCATGTTCAGCGTGTTGGCATTCGACGGCGCCACGCCGGTAGGCCTCGTCAACGCCATAGAGGGATTTTCCACGTTTGCCTGCCGTCCACTGGTCAACATCCACGATGTGGTGGTGGCCCCCAGCCATCGTGGGCAAGGCATCGCCGCGCAGATGTTTGAGCAGGTGGAAACCATCGCCCGCGAACGCGGCGCCTGCAAGCTCACGCTCGAAGTACTGCAGGGCAATACGGCTGCCCGCACGGTGTATCAACGCCTGGGGTTTATCGACTACCAGCTCGACCCGGCCATGGGGCATGCACAATTTCTACACAAATGGCTGGATTGAAGCCCGCTCAGGCCGCGCTGTGGTTGACGCTAGTACTCGCCTGGTCCGGATTGAGCCCGCAACCCGTTCGGGCCGATGCCCTGCCCGCCGCGCCACCGATGCTGCTGGCCGAGGTATACGCCGCCGATGTCGACATCACGCAATACTGGGTCAGCGAGAAATACGATGGCGTGCGCGCCCAGTGGGATGGCCATGCCCTGCGTTTTCGCAGCGGTGGCCTGGTCCCGGCACCGGCCTGGTTTACCGCGAATTTTCCAGTGGTGCCGCTGGATGGCGAACTGTGGATCGGACGTACGCAGTTCGACGCCTTGTCAGGCACCGTACGCAAGATCGAACCCGTCGATGCTGAATGGCAGCAGGTGCAATATCTGGTTTTTGAATTGCCGGGCGCGGCTGGCACGTTCAGCGAACGCGTCGTGCAGATGCAGGCCATCATCACCCAGGCGGGTATTCCCTGGCTGCGTGCCGTCGAGCAGGCCCGCGTGGCTGACCGGGCTGCATTGATGCGGCAGCTCGACGCCGTCATGCGGACGGGCGGAGAAGGTCTGATGTTGCACCGCGCCGACGCAGCCTATCTCACCGGACGCAGCGATGTGCTGCTGAAGCTGAAACCCTGGCAGGATGCCGAAGCCATCATCGTTGGATATATACCCGGCAAGGGCAAATACCAGGGGATGACCGGCGCGCTGCAGATGGAAATGCCGGACGGCACACGCTTCCGGATCGGCAGCGGGCTGACTGATAGGGTGCGTCGTCAGCCGCCGCCTATCGGCACGCGCATCACGTATCGCTACCAAAGTCTGACGAAAAACGGGATCCCGCGTTTTCCGGTCTTTCTACGCGTGCGGCGCGATTTTTAACCGCTTATTCCAGCCAGATCAGCGAGGCCATACGGCCCGTCACGCCATCGCGTCGGTAGGAATAGAAGGTATCGGCTTCGCTGAAGGTGCAACGCCCACCCCCATAAATGGCATGCACCCCCGCATGCGTCAGGCGAATACGCGCCAGGTGATCAATATCGGCGAGCCACTTGCCCGGTACACCAGAAGGATGCGGCACAAAGGCATTGGCTGCTTCGGGATGTTGCTCAACAAATGCCTGCCGCACGTCGTCCCCCACTTCGAATGCCTGAGGGCCGATGGCCGCGCCCATCCAGGCCAGGACCTCGCCCGGCGGCACCTGCATGGCAGCCACCGTATTTTCCAGTACGCCATGGGCCAGCCCGCGCCAGCCCGCATGGGCCGCTGCCACCACACTGCCCGCGCGATCGCAAAACAAAACGGGCAAACAGTCAGCGGTGAGCACGACACAGACTTGACGCTTTTGGCGGGTCAACACGGCATCCGCCTCAAACAAGCCTGAGCCGGCTTCAACTACCGTTGCGCTATGCACCTGTTTGAGCCAGACAGGTTCGGCGGGTACGTGCTGACGTAATCGGCTACGGTTCTCAGCCACTCTGGCCGCATCGTCACCCACATGATCGGCCAGATTGAAACTATCCCACGGCGCCGCACTCACGCCCCCGTTTCGGGTCGTCATCAGACCATGCACGCCAGCAGGTGCGCGCCAATCGGGTTGCAACATGGGATTCACACTAGATGGCGTTCTGGCGTAATGCGTCCAGGATAGTCTCAAAGTCGGCAGGCAAAGGGCAGCTCCATTGCACGTATTCCTGGGTAACCGGATGTATCAGGCCGAGTTGCTCAGCATGCAAGGCCTGTCTCGGGAATGGGATTTTATGGTGGCTTCGACGGCTCGCACTATAGGTTTCCTCTCCCACCAGAGGGTGGCCGATATGTTGCATGTGCACCCGAATCTGATGTGTCCGTCCCGTTTCCAGCTTGCACCGCACCAGGGTGATGCCGGGAAAGCGTTCGACCACTTCGTAATGCGTAATGGCTTCCTTGCCCATGCTATGAACCGTACGCTTGGTTCGGTTGTGTGGATCACGCGCCAAGGGCGCATTGACGGTTCCCGAGCGGTCAATCTCACCATATACCAGCGCCAGATATTCGCGTTTGACTGTGCGCGCCTGTAACTGCCGCACCAGATCCGTATGGGCCTTGATCGTTTTTGCCACAACCAGCAGGCCCGACGTGTCCTTGTCCAGGCGATGCACAATGCCGGCACGCGGTAATTCAGCCACTTGCGGCACCCAATGCAACAGGGCATTCAGCATGGTGCCATGACGATTTCCACTTCCGGGGTGTACGACCAGGCCAACCGGTTTATTGATCACCATCAACATCGAGTCCTGATACACCACATCAAGCGGGATCGCTTCTGGCGCATCCGGAGTAGCATTGGTGTCCACCTCAATCTCGACACGTACCGACTCCCCCCCGAAAACCTTCATTTTGGTATTGGGGAACGCGTCGTCCACCGCAATTTTGCGGGCGCGGATCCAGTTCTGGATGCGGTTGCGCGAAAACTCAGGCAACAATTTGGCCAAGGCCTGGTCCAACCGCTGGCCTCCCTCGGCATCCGGGATCACCAGCTCACGAATGTCTCCTGATGGATTTCCCTTATAATCGTTCGACGAATCTTCGGTATCTTTTTCCATGCTCAAGCAACATATATCCGGTTCTATTGCATTCAATCGGTCACCCAGCCTCAAACACGCCCTGGGTGGCTTGCTGCTGGCCGCCGCTCTCACGCTGGGCGGCTGCGGCCTGTTGCCCGAAGTCAAGGACGAAACTGCGGGCTGGTCTGCACAAAAACTGTATGCCGAGGCCAAGGATAATCTGAATAGCGGAAATTATGAGAAAGCCGTCAAATTATTCGAGACCCTGGAATCACGCTACCCTTTCGGGCGCTTTGCCCAACAAGCCCAGCTTGAAGTGGCCTATGCCTACTACAAGGACAATGAACCAATATCCGCCATTGCCGCGTGTGACCGCTTCATCAAGCTGCACCCCAATCACCCTAACGTCGATTACGCCTACTACCTGAAGGGTCTGGCCAATTTTAACGAGGACCTGGGCTACTTTGGGGACATCGTGCATCAGGACTTGAGCGAACGCGATCCCCGGGCTGCCCGAGATGCTTTTCTGGCCTTCAAGGAAGTGGTTACCCGTTTCCCCGATGGCAAATATGCAGCCGACGCACACGCCCGGATGAAATACCTGGTCAACGCACTGGCCGGCAACGAAGTCCACGTTGCAAAATACTACTTGAAGCGCGAAGCCTGGGTGGCCGCAGCCAACCGCGCCAAGGAAGTATTGAACACTTACCCCGAGGCGCCTGCGCTGGAAGAGGCGCTGGCAATCATGGTGATTTCCTACGACAAGCTAAAGCTCCCCGAACTGCGTGATGATGCCCAACGGGTATTGAAACTCAACTTCCCCAACAGCAAATATGCCAAAGGCGTAAACACTGAGGGTAAGTCCTGGTATCAGTTCTGGTAAAAGCCGGGGCGTATTGCGTGAGCCTCGGCCGCATCCACCCTGCGGCAATCTCCATCAGATCGCTTCTTCGCCTGACTCGCCGGTGCGAATCCGCACCACCTGCTCCACATTGCTGACAAAAATCTTGCCGTCGCCAATCTTGCCGGTACGGGCGGCCGAGATAATCGCCTCCATCGCCCGGTCTAATAAACCGTCGGCAATCACGACTTCGAGTCGCACCTTGGGCAGAAAATCCACTACATACTCAGCGCCGCGATAGAGCTCGGTGTGGCCTTTTTGACGACCGAAGCCTTTGACTTCAGTCACGGTCAGACCCGTCACGCCAATCTCCGACAGCGCTTCACGCACTTCGTCGAGTTTGAATGGCTTGATGATGGCTTCTATTTTTTTCACGACAAGTCTCCTTCAGGTCGGTATTTCGAGGTAATGGGGTAGCGACGGTCTTTGCCAAAATTGCGCGGTGTAATGCGTGGACCCGGTGGGGCCTGTCGTCGTTTGTATTCAGCCAGATCCACCATGCGGACCACTTTACGCACGATAACTTCATCGTATCCCAATGCGGCGATGTCACGCACCGACAGATCACGCTCTACGTAAGCCGTCAGTATCGCATCCAGCATGTCATAGGGTGGCAAACTATCCTGATCGGTTTGATCAGGCCGCAGTTCGGCAGACGGCGGGCGGTCGATAATCCGTTGCGGAATCACCTGTGAAAGACTGTTGCGGTAATTCGACAGCCGATACACCAGCGTCTTGGGCACGTCCTTGAGCACGGCAAATCCGCCGGCCATGTCGCCATACAACGTGGCATAGCCGGTGGCCATTTCGCTCTTGTTGCCGGTGGTCAACACCAGCGAGCCAAACTTGTTCGACAGCGCCATCAGCAACGTACCGCGGGCACGAGCCTGCAAATTTTCTTCGGTGGTATCGGCTGCGAGGCCGGCAAACTCTCCCGCCAGTTGGGTCTCGAATGCATCGACGATCGGCTTGATGGCGATTTCGGAATATCGCACGCCCAGTCGCTTCACCATGTCGCGCGAATCTTCCACGCTGATGGATGCGGTGTAATCCGACGGCATCATCACTGCATGTACCTTGTCTGCACCCAGCGCATCGGCGGCTATCGCCAGGGTCAGCGCCGAGTCGATACCACCTGACAAGCCCAGATGCACACCCTTGAATCCATTTTTGCCGACATAATCGCGCACCGCCATCACCAAAGCATCGTAAGCGGCGGCGGCTTCAGTCGGCAGCGTGTATTGCGGGCCACTACAGCGGGTGCCTTCCAGTTCGAGATAAAACAAGCCTTCGCGCCAGGCCGGCAACTGCACGGCAATCTCACGATCGGCTGTCATGGCAAACGACGCGCCATCGAACACCAGTTCATCCTGCCCGCCCACCATGTTGGCGTAGACAATAGGCAGCCCGGCTTCGTCGATCCGCGCACGCGCAACCTCAACGCGGGCATGTTCCTTGTTCAGATGAAACGGTGAGGCGTTCGACACCAGCAGCCAGTCTGCCCCGGCTTCCATGGCGTGTTTGGCCGGGCCCGGTTCCCATATGTCACCACAGATCACCAAGCCAAAATTCAACCCGCCACAGGCAAACACACAGGGCGTATTGCCACTGTCGAACACGCGGCGTTCATCGAATACGGAATGGTTGGGCAGATGATGCTTGCGGTACACGGCCTCGACCCGGCCGCCGCGAATCAGCGCGGCCGAATTGAACAGTTCATCACCGCTGCGTTCGGGGTAACCCACAATCAGGGCCAGCTCAGGCGGCACAGCAACGGCCAGTTGCTGCACCGCCGCCGCGCATGCTGCGGTGAAATCGCGCCGCAAGACCAGGTCTTCCGCCGGGTAACCGCAAATCGACATTTCAGGCGTGATCAACAGCGCCGCGCCTGCGCCATGCGCTTCATGCGCGGCCGCCTGCAAGCGGGCGGCATTGCCGGCGATATCACCGACGACCAGATTGAGTTGGGCAATACCGAGTTTCATGCGCTGCGCCTGCCGGGACGAAACGTCATTTCGCAGCAATCGCCGCCTGAACGGCTTCACCCAGCCCGGCAGGGCTGCGCGCCACCACGACTCCGGCCGCTTCCAAAGCACGGATCTTGGCGTCGGCCGTACCTGCGCCACCAGCGATGATCGCCCCGGCATGCCCCATGCGTTTGCCTTTGGGCGCGGTCCGCCCGGCGATGTAGGCGGCCACCGGTTTTTTCATGTTTGAGCGAATGTATTCAGCTGCTTCTTCCTCGCGGCTACCACCAATTTCACCCACCATGATCACCGCTTCGGTTTGCGGGTCAGCCTCGAACATGGCCAGGCAATCAATGAAATCCAGCCCCTTGATCGGGTCACCACCAATGCCGACACAAGTCGACTGCCCCAACCCCAGCAGCGTGGTCTGGTGCACCGCTTCGTAAGTGAGCGTACCGGAGCGCGAAACGATGCCGATCTTGCCTTGTTGGTGAATGACGCCGGGCATGATACCGATCTTGCATTCGCCCGAGGTGATGATGCCGGGGCAGTTGGGGCCGATCAGTTTTGCGCCGTTGGCACGCAGCGCAGCTTGAATATTGAGCACGGCTTTAACGTTAAGCATATCCAGTACCGGAATGCCTTCGGTAATACAGACAATGACTTCGATGCCCGCATCAGCCGCTTCCAGAATCGAGTCGGCAGCAAATGCGGCCGGCACGTAGATCATCGTGGCCTGTGCGCCGGTTTGGCGTACCGCGTCACGCACGGTATTAAACACGGGTAGCTCGAGATGCGTCTGACCGCCCTTGCCCGGCGTCACACCGCCGACCATTTGCGTGCCGTAGGCAATCGCCTGCTCGGAATGAAACGTGCCCTGCTTGCCGGTAAACCCCTGACAGATGACCTGGGTGTTTTGATTGACGAGGATGCTCATTGCGCTTTCTCCACGGCAAGCTTGGCCGCCTGAGTCAGCGTCGCGGCAGCCAGAATCGCCAAACCCGATTCGGCCAGCAGTGCCCGGCCCTGTATGGCATTGGTGCCTTCCAGCCGCACGATCACCGGCACTTTTACACCCACTTCTTTCACCGCCTGAATGATGCCTTCGGCAATCACGTCGCAGCGCACGATGCCGCCAAAGATATTGATCAACACCGCGCGAACGTTGGGGTCGAGCAGAATGATCTTGAAGCCCTGCGCCACCGTTTCCGGCGTGGCGCCACCGCCCACATCCAAAAAGTTGGCAGGCGTGCCGCCTTCGAGTTGAATCAGGTCCATCGTCGCCATCGCCAACCCGGCGCCATTGACCATGCAGCCGATATTGCCGGTCAGCGCAACGTAATTCACGTTGGCCGCATTGGCCGCGGCTTCCTTGGCGTCGATCTGGCTGTCGTCGCGCAGTTCGGCCAGGGACTTGCGGCGATACAGCGCATTGTCTTCCACGCTCATCTTGCAATCGAGCGGCAGCACGCGATTGTCAGTCGTGACGATTAACGGATTGATTTCGAGCAGGGATAAATCATTGCTCATGAACACGCGATACAAAGCGGGCAGCAAGCGACAAAAATCCTTGTAGGCCTCGCCCGTCAATTCCAGCGCAAAGGCCAGCGCGCGACACTGAAAATCCTGCACCCCTAACAGCGGATCGCAAACTTCAGTCAGCACTTTTTCCGGCGTGGCGTGAGCGACTTCCTCGATATCCATGCCGCCGGCTGCAGACGCCACGATGGCGACGCGCTCGGTTTCGCGGTCCACCAGCAGCGACAGATACAACTCACGCGCAATCGGCAGCGTTTCTTCCACCAGCACCTGGTTCACCGGCTGACCGTCGGGCGCGTTCTGGTTGGTCACCAAACTTGTGCCCAGCAACTTTGTCGCCATCGCACGCACGTCATCCAGGCTTTTCACCACCTTGACGCCACCGACTTTGCCACGCCCACCGGCGTGAATTTGCGCCTTCACCACCCAGGCTTCGCCGCCCAATTCGGTGGCAGCCGCCACCGCTGCCTCCGCGCTCGACGCAGCGATGCCGCGTGGCGTGGTAATGTTGCCGGCTCGCAACAGTTGTTTGGCCTGATACTCGTGCAGGTTCATGTTTGATGGACGCTAACCAAAACGCGCATTTTGAAGCAAAGCCCGCCGATGCGGAAGCCGCAGGCACCGTGATTCGCGTGATTCAGCGCATGGCCGACCTCGATCCGGCCGCCTGGAACACCTTGGCGGGCGACTCTCCCTTTGTGCAGCATGCCTTTCTGCACGCGCTGGAAACCACCGGCTGCGTCGGCCCCGACATTGGCTGGGAGCCGGTGCACCTCGCCCTATTCCGCAACGGCCAGCTCGATGCTGCGATGCCGCTCTACGTCAAACACCATTCCTGGGGCGAGTTCGTGTTCGACTGGGCCTGGGCCGATGCTTACCGCCGCCACGGCCTCAACTACTATCCCAAGCTGGTCTGCTGCGTGCCCTTCTCGCCCGTGCCCGGCCCGCGCCTGCTGGCGAAGAATGATGACGACCGAGCCACGCTGATCCAGGCCGCCCTCAAACTGACGCAGGATCTGGGGTTTTCATCCTTCCATATCCTGTTCCCCACCGAGCCGGACCATGCGGCACTCAACCTCCCACTCGCGCCGCTCGGGGACGCCGACTTGCAAGCGGCTGAAGCCCCTGCAACAGCGAATACTAAATTAATGCATCGCAGCGCCTTCCAGTTTCACTGGCAGAACGCGGGGTACACCGACTTCGAAGATTTTCTCGCCGCGATGAAGCACGACAAACGCAAGAAAATCCACCAGGAGCGGAAGAAGCTGAACAAACTCGGCGTCACCTTCCGCTGGGTCGAAGGTCGCGACAGCACCGATGAAGACTGGGACCACTTCCTGCGCTGCTACGCCGATACCTACGCCCGCCACCGCAGCGACCCCCACCTCAACCGCACCTTTTTTGCCGACATGCGTGCCAACATGCCGGATAACGTCGTGCTGATCATCGCCGACCGCAACGGCATGCCCATCGCCTGCTCGTTCTGCATCAAGGACGGTCAGCGCCTATACGGCCGCCATTGGGGCACACTGGAATATGTGCCTGGCCTGCACTTTGAAACCTGCTACCAGCAGGGGATCGAATACGCCATCACCCATGGCCTGCAGGTGTTTGAAGGTGGCGCACAGGGCGAACATAAACTGGCCCGCGGCTTGGTTCCCACCGCCACGCATTCCTGGCACTGGCTGGAAAACGCCGAATTCCGTGATGCGGTTGATCGTTTTCTGGAGCGCGAGACCGATGCGATCGCGCATTACATGGATGAGATGGAAGGGCCATTTCGGCGGGAGCCGCCGGTGTCGCCGGGCCATCAAGAATAGAACGCCGGTCACTTGGCAATAGGCAAGACCTCGTATCCTTCCCCAGCCGACTTTGAAAGCCTCGGGAGTAAACTTTCCGACGTGATCGAGCCGGCTGAGTTGGGAGACATCGGCAAGACTTAAGGTCAGCCTTTTTTAGGTCAAGCCTGTGGGTCAGATAGGT
>DATCSW010000029.1:0-15549 GCA_036568265.1 Thiobacillus sp. | reverse complement strand
TTCTTCGCCGCACCACCAAATTTCTTCGCCAGTATGGTGGTGATCGCCGCGGTCAAGGTGGTCTTGCCGTGGTCAACGTGTCCAATCGTGCCTACGTTTACGTGCGGTTTGGTCCGCTCGAACTTTTCCTTAGCCATTTCAGATACCTTATTAAATTAAATTATTTCTTGGCGATAACCGCTTCTGCGACACTCTTTGGTGCTTCGGAGTAATGCTTGAACTCCATCGTATAGGTCGCGCGTCCCTGCGACATCGAACGCAGATCGGTCGCATAGCCGAACATTTCAGCCAGCGGCACCTCGGCCTTGATCGCCTTGACGCCAGCCACATCATCCATACCTTGAATAATGCCGCGACGGCGGTTCAAGTCGCCCATCACATCACCCATATAGTCCTCGGGCGTCTCAACCTCAACCGCCATCATTGGCTCCAGCAGCGCAGGGCTTGCTTTACGCATGCCCTCCTTGAAAGCCAGAATCGCAGCCAGTTTAAATGCCAGTTCGGACGAGTCCACGTCATGGTACGAACCGTCAAACAGCGTGACCTTGACATCCACCACGGGATAGCCTGCGAGCACGCCATTGTTCAGCGCCTCAATCAGGCCTTTTTCGACGGCGGGGATGAATTCGCGGGGCACCGTACCGCCCTTGATGGCATCGATGAACTCAAACCCTTTACCCGGCTCATTCGGACCCATCCTGATCCACACATGACCATACTGGCCCTTACCACCCGATTGCTTGGCGTGCTTGCCTTCCTGCTCAACCTCTTTTTTGATCGCTTCGCGGTAGGCTACCTGCGGCGCACCAACGTTGGCTTCCACATTGAACTCACGCCGCATGCGATCCACCAGAATGTCCAGATGAAGCTCGCCCATGCCGGACATGATGGTCTGGCCAGACTCTTCGTCGGTGCGGACACGGAACGACGGATCTTCCGCAGCCAGGCGGCCCAGCGCGATACCCATTCTTTCCTGGTCGGCCTTGGTTTTCGGCTCGACCGCAACGTGAATCACGGGCTCCGGGAACACCATGCGCTCAAGAATGATCGGTGCCGACATATCACACAGCGTCTCGCCCGTTGTCACATCCTTCAGGCCCACAACCGCCCCGATGTCACCCGCGCGTAACTCCTTGATTTCCTCACGATCATTTGCGCGCATCTGCAGAATACGGCCGATGCGTTCTTTTTTACCTTTGATCGAGTTCAGGACAGTCGAGCCCGCCACCAAGGTTCCCGAATAGACGCGAATGAAAGTCAACTGGCCGACGAACGGATCGCTCATAAGCTTGAACGCCAGCGCGGAGAATTTCTCGTCGTCCTTCGCGTAACGCACAACCGGCTTCTCATCGTCATCCACACCATCCACCGGCGGAATATCGATCGGTGACGGCAGATACTGGATGACCGCATCAAGCATGCGCTGAACGCCTTTGTTCTTGAATGCACTACCGCACAGCATCGGCTGAATCTCGCAGGCAAGCGTACGCATCCTCAGGCCAAGCACAATGTCTTCCTGGCTCAGCTCGCCTTCTTCGAGATACCTGTTCATCAGCTCCTCGGAAGCCTCGGCAGCCGCCTCAACCATGCTCGAACGCCACTTCACAGCCAGATCAACAAGTTCGGCCGGAATCTCTCCGTATTCGAACTTCATACCCTGACTGGCTTCGTCCCAGTTGATCGACTTCATCTCCAGCAGGTCAACCACACCAACAAAACCCTCTTCCGCCCCAATCGGTATCACCACCGGTACCGGATTGGCCTTCAAGCGGGTTCGCATCTGCTCGACGACCTTGAAGAAATTGGCGCCCGAACGATCCATTTTGTTGACAAACGCCAACCGCGGCACACCGTACTTATTTGCCTGACGCCACACGGTTTCGGACTGCGGCTGAACGCCACCCACAGCGCAATACACCATGCACGCACCATCCAGCACCCGCATGGAACGCTCGACCTCAATGGTGAAGTCAACGTGTCCTGGCGTATCGATGATATTGATGCGGTGCTCGGGCAGGGACAGATCCATACCCTTCCAAAAACACGTTACGGCGGAAGAGGTAATGGTAATACCACGCTCCTGCTCCTGCTCCATCCAGTCAGTCGTTGCCGCACCGTCATGCACTTCACCCAGCTTATGGCTCACACCGGTATAGAAAAGGACGCGCTCGGTGGTCGTCGTCTTGCCGGCATCGATGTGTGCGGAAATACCGATGTTGCGATAGCGTTCAATAGGAGTATTGCGAGCCACGTTAATTACCTGCCAATCAATGCGTTAGTGTTCTTAGAAACGGAAATGCGAGAAAGCTTTATTGGCTTCAGCCATACGGTGAACTTCTTCACGCTTCTTCACCGCGCCGCCACGACCTTCGGCCGCATCCAGCAACTCACCCGCCAGGCGAGCGCCCATGGACTTTTCGCCACGCTTGCGTGCCGCATCCTTCAGCCAACGCATCGCCAATGCTGTGCGGCGGCTGGAACGCACCTCGACCGGCACCTGGTAGTTGGCACCACCGACTCGACGGCTCTTGACCTCGACCATCGGACGCGCGTTGTTTAGCGCGACGCCGAATACTTCCAGCGGGTCTTTACCGGATTTCTGTACGATCTGCTCGAATGCGCCATAAACAATGCGCTCAGCAACAGATTTCTTGCCGCTGGACATGACAACGTTCATGAACTTTGAAACTTCCTGATTACCAAACTTCGGATCAGGCAGGATTTCACGTTTGGGGACTTCGCGACGACGGGGCATATTCCTGTCTCTCTCTAATTAAGCTTGCTAGCCGACTTAGGCTTTTTTGGGGCGTTTGGCGCCGTACTTGGAGCGTGATTGCTTACGATCTTTCACGCCAGCCGTATCCAGGCTGCCGCGCACCGTGTGGTAACGCACACCCGGCAAATCCTTCACACGGCCGCCGCGCACCAATACAACCGAGTGCTCCTGCAGATTGTGGCCTTCGCCGCCGATATAACTGATGACCTCGAAGCCGCTGGTGAGCTTGACCTTACAGACCTTACGCAAGGCAGAGTTCGGTTTTTTGGGCGTCGTGGTGTACACACGGGTGCACACTCCGCGGCGTTGCGGGCAAGCCTTCAAGGCCGGGACCTTGCTCTTCTCCACCGGCGCCTGACGCGGCTTGCGGATCAGCTGGTTAATGGTTGGCATATCAAAATGTCCGTTAAATTAATGTGAGCGTTTTATCTAAAACAACAAGGACGGCACCGTCCGCTTACGAAGCGACGCCGTCCCAAGCTACTGTACCGCGCTTTCCGGCGAGAATTGTGGCCGGAAAAAGACGCGTGAGTTTATGTGAGACCCCTGCCGATGTCAAGCCACTTCCTGATTTTGAGCTGAGTCGACTTCCCCGCCCTCAATCAGATGCGCAGCGCCCAAATCTTCGCCCGCCGCCTGACGACGACGCGTATTGTGGTAAGCCAAACCCGTACCCGCCGGGATCAAGCGGCCCACAATGACGTTTTCTTTCAGGCCACGCAATTCGTCTTTTTTGCCCATGATCGCGGCTTCGGTCAGAACACGTGTGGTTTCCTGGAAAGATGCTGCCGAAATGAATGAATCGGTAGACAGCGAGGCCTTGGTAATACCCAGCAGGATCGGGTTATACGTTGCAGGCTCTTTGCCGGCTGCAATCATTTCATCATTGATCTGAAGCACTTCAGAGCGTTCAACACCTTCGCCCGGGATGAAACCGGTGTTACCCGGGTCGACTACGGTGACGCGGCGCAGCATTTGGCGAACAATCACTTCAATGTGCTTGTCGTTGATTTTCACGCCCTGCAAACGGTAAACGTCCTGCACTTCATCGGTGATGTATCGGGCCAGCGCTTCCACCCCGCGCAGACGCAGGATGTCATGCGGATCAGCCGGTCCGTCAACAATGACTTCGCCTTTCTGGACGATCTGACCATCGTGAGCAGTCACGTGCTTTTCTTTGGTGATCAGATATTCATGCGGCACACCATCCATGTCGGTAATCACCAAACGCTGCTTGCCCTTGGTGTCCTTGCCGAATGAAACGGTTCCGGTCACTTCGGCCAGCACGCCTGCATCCTTGGGCGAGCGCGCCTCGAACAACTCAGCCACGCGCGGCAAACCGCCGGTAATGTCACGGGTTTTCGAGCTTTCCTGCGGAATACGCGCGATCACGTCGCCCACCGACACGTCCTGACCATTTTTCACGGTAATAATCGAACCGATCTGGAAGGTGACGTTGACCAGCGTCTCGGTACCTGCAATCTTGATCTCGTTACCCGCCTCATCCAGCAATTTAACCTGCGGACGCACGCCTTTGGCCACGCTGCTAGCCTTGCGTTTGGGATCAATCACCACCAGTGTGGACAGACCGGTCACCTCATCAAGCTGCTTGGCCACGGTAACGCCTTCTTCGATGTTCTCGAAGCGAATACGACCGGCATACTCGGTGATGATCGGCCGGGTATGCGGATCCCAGGTGGCAAGTACTGCGCCAGCCTTGATCTTGACACCGTCATTGACCAGCAACGTCGCGCCATATGGCACCTTGTGACGCTCACGTTCACGGCCACTCTCATCAACGATCATGAACTCGCCGCTACGTGAAATAGCCACCAGCTCCTTGCGAGCGTTGGTCACATACCGCATGGCAGCCGTATATTGAACCATGCCGGCTGATTTGGCTTCCAGCTGGCTGGCCGCGGCTGCTCGCGACGCGGCGCCACCGATGTGGAAGGTCCGCATGGTGAGCTGGGTACCCGGTTCGCCAATCGACTGCGCAGCGATGACGCCGACAGCCTCACCGGTGTTGACCAGATACCCCCGACCCAGATCGCGGCCGTAACACTGTGCACATAAGCCAAAACGTGTTTCACAGGTCAACGGAGTGCGGACTTTAACTTCGTCGATGCTCAGTGACTCGATGGTGTCGCATACATCTTCCGACAGCAGGGTGCCTGCTTCAAACACGGTCTCCTGCGTTTCCGGATGGATGATGTCGCTGACTGCGACGCGACCCAGGATCCGTTCACGCAGCGCCTCGACGACTTCACCTCCTTCAACCAGCGCCTTCACGACCAGGCCATTGCGCGTACCGCAATCATCTTCAATCACGACCAGATCCTGAGTCACATCAACCAGACGACGCGTCAGGTAGCCTGAGTTGGCTGTCTTCAGTGCAGTATCGGCCAGACCCTTACGCGCACCGTGGGTCGAGATGAAGTACTGCAACATGTTCAGGCCTTCACGGAAATTCGCCGTGATCGGGGTCTCAATAATCGAACCATCCGGCTTGGCCATCAGACCGCGCATACCGGCCAGCTGGCGAATCTGTGCCGCGGAACCCCGCGCACCGGAATCGGCCATCATGTAAATCGAGTTGAATGATTCCTGCGTGACTTCCTTGCCGTCACGATCGATCACCTTCTCGCCGCCGAGCTGGCCCATCATGGCCTTGGCCACGGCATCGCCTGCGCGACCCCATATGTCCACCACCTTGTTGTAGCGCTCACCCTGGGTCACCAGGCCCGAGGTGTACTGGGATTCGATTTCCTTCACCTCGGCTTCCGACGCATCCAGAATCTGATGCTTTTCTTTCGGAATCAGCATGTCCTTGATCGAAATCGACATGCCAGAGCGGGTTGCATACGTGAACCCGGTATACATCAGCTTGTCAGCCAGGATGACCGTTTCTCGCAATCCGCAACGGCGGAAGCTGGCGTTGATCAGCTTGGAGATTTCCTTCTTCTTCAGCGCCTTGTCGATAAAGCTGAACGGCAGATCAGGTGGCAGGATTTCAGACAACAGCGCACGGCCCAACGTGGTTTCCACCCGCTTGATCGTCTCGACGCGGTTTTTGTCCGCATCCAGCGTCACTTCCTTGATGCGGACGGTAATACGCGCATGCAATTCGGCCACACGGTTGTCGTAGGCACGGCGTGCTTCGGTCACGTCGGCAAATATCATGCCTTCGCCCTTGGCGTTGATCTTCTCGCGCGTCATGTAGTACAGACCCAGCACGATATCCTGCGACGGCACAATGATCGGCTCGCCGTTGGCGGGGGACAGCACGTTGTTCGAAGCCAGCATCAGGGTGCGGGCCTCGGCCTGCGCCTCCAGCGACAGCGGCACGTGAACGGCCATCTGGTCGCCGTCAAAGTCGGCGTTGAACGCGGCACAGACCAGCGGATGCAACTGGATCGCTTTGCCTTCGATCAGCACCGGCTCGAACGCCTGGATGCCCAGACGGTGCAGCGTCGGCGCGCGGTTGAGCATCACCGGATGCTCGCGGATGACTTCTTCGAGCAGGTCCCACACGATCGGCTCTTCGTCTTCCACCATTTTCTTGGCGGCCTTGATGGTTGTCGCCAGACCCAGCACTTCGAGTCGGTTGAAAATGAAGGGCTTGAACAGCTCCAGCGCCATCTTCTTGGGCAGGCCGCATTGATGCAGCTTGAGCGCCGGGCCCACGACGATGACGGAACGACCGGAATAGTCGACGCGCTTGCCGAGCAAGTTCTGACGGAAACGACCACTCTTGCCCTTGATCATGTCAGCCAGTGATTTCAGCGGACGCTTGTTCGCGCCTGTCATCGCCTTGCCGCGACGGCCGTTATCGAGCAGCGAATCAACCGACTCCTGCAGCATGCGCTTTTCGTTGCGTACAATGATCTCGGGCGCTTTCAGTTCCAGCAGGCGCTTCAGACGGTTGTTGCGGTTAATGACGCGGCGGTACAGATCGTTCAGGTCGGACGTCGCAAAGCGGCCCCCGTCCAGCGGCACCAGCGGACGCAACTCGGGCGGCAGCACGGGCAGCACTTCGAGAATCATCCATTCGGGCTTGATGCCGGATTTCTGGAAACCCTCAAGAATCTTCAGACGCTTGGACAACTTTTTCAGCTTGGTATCCGAGCCGGTCTTGCCAATTTCGGAATGCAGGGTTTCAACTTCGGTGTGCAAGTCGAGCGACCGCAGCAGTTCGCGCACGGCCTCCGCACCCATCAGCGCCTTGAATTCGTCACCGTATTCTTCAACCTTCGAGATGTAGTCTTCTTCGGTCAGCAGCTGGCCGCGGTTGAGCGGGGTCATGCCGGGCTCGGTCACCATAAAGCCTTCGAAGTACAGCACGCGCTCGATATCGCGCAGCGTCATGTCGAGCACCATGCCGAGACGGCTCGGCAGCGACTTCAGGAACCAGATGTGTGCAACCGGCGAGGCCAGTTCAATATGCGCCATGCGCTCACGGCGCACTTTCGACAGCGTGACTTCAACGCCGCATTTTTCGCAGATCACGCCGCGATGCTTCAGGCGCTTGTACTTGCCGCACAGGCATTCGTAGTCCTTGACCGGGCCAAAGATCTTGGCGCAGAACAGGCCGTCGCGTTCGGGCTTGAACGTACGATAGTTAATGGTTTCCGGCTTTTTGACTTCACCGTACGACCAGGAACGGATTTTCTCCGGCGACGCCAGGCCAATCTTGATGACGTCGAATTCTTCCTCGTGGGTGGCCTGCTTGAATAGATCTAACAGTGCTTTCATGGCTGTGTCCTCACCCCTAAATTAAAAACGTTCGAGATCAATGTCGATACCCAGCGAGCGGATTTCCTTCACCAACACATTGAAGGATTCCGGCATGCCGGCCTCGATTTTGTGATCGCCCTTGACGATGTTCTCGTACACCTTGGTACGGCCGTTCACATCGTCGGACTTCACCGTCAACATTTCCTGCAATACGTAGGCTGCACCATAGGCTTCCAGCGCCCACACTTCCATTTCACCGAAGCGCTGACCACCAAACTGCGCTTTACCACCCAGCGGTTGCTGCGTAACCAGCGAATACGGTCCGGTCGAACGTGCGTGCATCTTGTCGTCGACCAGGTGATGCAGCTTCAGTACATGCTTGTAGCCCACGGTGACCTGACGATCAAAGGCTTCGCCGGTGCGGCCGTCATACAACGTGACCTGGCCACCTTCGGGCAGGCCAGCCAGCGTCAGCATGCGACGAATCTCTTCTTCATTGGCGCCATCAAACACAGGCGAGGCAAACGGCACCCCTTTTTGCAGATTGCGCGCCAACTCTATGATTTCTTCATCATTGAAGCTGTCGATATCTTCAATTTTGCCGGACTGGTTGTAGATTTCCTTCAGGAAGTTACGCATGTCCTTCACCATCGACTTGGTCTGCGCTTCCAGCATCTGGCCGATTTTCTCGCCCAGGCCTTTAGCAGCCCAACCCAAATGGGTTTCCAGAATCTGGCCTACGTTCATTCGTGATGGCACGCCGAGCGGGTTCAGCACGATATCGACCGGGCGACCATCTGCCATGAACGGCATGTCTTCGACCGGCGCGATTTTCGATACCACACCCTTGTTGCCGTGACGACCGGCCATCTTGTCGCCAGGCTGCAGGCGACGCTTGACGGCCAGATAGACCTTGACCATTTTCTGCACACCAGGCGGCAGCTCGTCGCCAGCGGTCAGCTTTTTCTTCTTTTCTTCGAACATCGCATCGAACTCGATGCGTTTCTGCGTCAGGCTGTCACGCAGCGATTCGACTCCACGGCTGGCGCCGTCATCGGCCAAACGAATGTCGAACCAGTCGTGACGGTTGACCGACTCCAGGTAGTCCTTGGTGACTTTGCTGCCTTTGGCAAGTTTTTTCGGACCGCCATTGGCCACTTTCAGGTGTAACAGCTTTTCCAAACGCGCAAAGGTATCGTCTTCGACAATCCGCATGCGGTCGGTTACGTCTTTCTTGTATTCAACCAGCTGCGTATCGATGATGGCCTGAGCGCGTATATCGCGCTCGATGCCTTCACGCGTGAACACCTGCACGTCGATCACCACGCCCGACATGCCAGACGGCACCTTGAGGCTGGTGTCTTTCACGTCGGATGCTTTTTCGCCAAAAATGGCGCGCAGCAGCTTCTCTTCCGGTGTCAGCTGGGTTTCGCCCTTGGGCGTGACCTTGCCGACCAGCACATCGCCTGCTTCAACTTCAGCACCAATGGCAATAATGCCGGACTCATCCAGACGACCCAGCTGGCGTTCGGCCAGATTAGAAATGTCACGGGTAATTTCTTCAGGTCCGAGCTTGGTGTCACGGGCCACGACCGACAGTTCTTCGATGTGGATCGAGGTATAGCGATCTTCAGCCACCACCTTTTCGTTAATCAAAATCGAGTCTTCGAAGTTGAAACCGTTCCACGGCATGAACGCAACCAGCATGTTCTGGCCCAGCGCCAATTCGCCCATATCGGTCGAAGCACCGTCAGCAATCACGTCACCGCGTGCAATCACATCACCAACCTTAACCAGCGGACGCTGGTTGATGTTGGTGTTCTGGTTGGAGCGCGTGTACTTGATCAGCGAGTAAATATCCACACCCACTTCACCTGCACGCGCCTCTTCGTCATGCACACGAATCACGATACGGCCGGCGTCAATGTAATCCACCAGTCCACCACGATGCGCGGTCACCACAGTTCCGGAGTCAACGGCAGCGGTACGCTCAATGCCGGTGCCGACAAAAGGCTTCTCAGGGCGCAGACACGGCACAGCCTGACGTTGCATGTTCGAACCCATCAGGGCGCGGTTGGCGTCGTCATGCTCGAGGAACGGAATCAATGAAGCGGCCACCGACACAATCTGTGCCGGCGCCACGTCCATGTATTCGATCCGGTCAGGCGTGGCCAGCGTAAATTCGTTCTTGAATCGGCATGACACCAGATCGTCGGTGAACTTGCCTTTACCGTCGAGCTCGGCATTCGCCTGCGCGATCACGAACTTGCTTTCCTCAATCGCTGACAGATATTCAATCTCGTCAGTCACCTTGTGATTCACCACTTTACGGTAAGGCGTTTCGATGAAGCCATACCAGTTGGTGCGCGCAAACAAGGCCAGCGAGTTGATCAGACCAATGTTCGGACCTTCTGGCGTTTCAATCGGACAGACCCGACCGTAGTGCGTCGGGTGCACGTCGCGCACTTCGAAGCCTGCGCGTTCACGCGTCAAACCGCCCGGTCCCAGTGCCGAAACACGACGCTTGTGCGTAATTTCGGACAGCGGGTTGGTCTGGTCCATGAACTGGCTCAGCTGGCTGGAACCGAAGAATTCCTTGATCGCGGCTGAAACCGGCTTGGCATTGATCAGGTCATGCGGCATCAGGTTGTCGGATTCAGCTTGCGACAGGCGCTCGCGTACAGCACGCTCGACGCGGACCAGGCCTGCGCGGAACTGATTCTCGGCCAGCTCGCCAACCGAACGCACGCGGCGGTTACCGAGGTGATCGATGTCGTCGATTTCGCCGCGGCCATTACGCAATTCGACCAGAATCTTGATGACTGCAACGATGTCTTCAGTCGACAACGTGCCCGTGCCCGTCAATTCATCACGCCCGATGCGGCGGTTGAACTTCATGCGGCCCACTGCCGACAAGTCGTAGCGATCCTCACTGAAGAACAGGTTGCCGAACAGCGTGTTCACCGCATCTTCCGTGGGCGGCTCGCCTGGGCGCATCATGCGATAGATACCGACCTTCGCTGCATATTCATCAGCCGCATCATCGGCCCGCAGCGTTTGCGATATGAATGCACCGTGATCCAGATCATTGGTATACAGCGTATTGAACTTGCCCACCTTGGCCGCAGCCAGCACTTCCAGCAACTCTTCGGTGATTTCGTCGTTGGCACGTGCGACCAGCTCACCGGTTGCGGTGTCCACCACGTCATGTGACAGCACACGGCCCACCACGAATTCAGCCGGCACGGCCCATTTCTTGACACCAGCAGCATCGAGTTCGCGTATATGCTTGGCGGTGATGCGCTTGTCTTTGCCGACGATGACATGATCATCTTTGCCGCAGATGTCGAAGCGTGCGATTTCGCCACGCAGACGCTCGGGTACCAGTTCGAACTGCACACCCTGCGTGTTGATATAGAAAGTATCCTTCGCGAAGAAGTCATCCAGAATGCTTTGCGGCGTATAACCCAGCGCTTTCAGCAGCACGGTGACCGGCATCTTGCGGCGGCGGTCAATCCGGAAGAACAGGATATCCTTGGCATCGAATTCAAAATCCAGCCAAGAGCCACGGTAAGGAATTACACGGGCCGAAAACAGCAGCTTGCCGGAGCTGTGTGTCTTGCCGCGATCATGCTCAAAGAACACACCAGGCGAACGATGCAGCTGCGACACGATCACGCGTTCAGTGCCGTTGATGACAAATGAGCCGGTCGGCGTCATGAGCGGAATTTCGCCCATATACACTTCCTGCTCTTTGACTTCCTTGATCGTGGGCTTGGACGCTTCCCTGTCCATGATCACCAGACGCACCTTGGCGCGCAACGGTGCGCAATAGGTCAGACCGCGCTGCTGACATTCCTTGATGTCAAACACCGGCTCACCGAGCATGTAGCTCACATACTCAAGACGCGCATTCTTGGAATGGCTCTCGATCGGGAAAATCGAAGTAAATGCGGCTTGCAAGCCTTCATTCAGCCGCTCGTCCCGTGAACGACCTTCTTGCAAAAAGGCTCGATAGGACTCAAGTTGGGTCGCCAGAAGAAAAGGCACCGGAAGTGTATTGGTCCGACTGGCAAAGCTCTTGCGCAGACGTTTTTTCTCGGTAAAGGTATAAGCCATGGGGTCTCCTTGACGATCAGGGTCGAGCGGGCACGTGGTTACGGCCTGCGCTTTTTAATGCACACGCAAAAAGCAAACGACCCGGAAGCCGATTCCGGGTTCCGGGTATTTGCTGCTTGCGTCTGCTGCGGGTGTCCCCGCAACACACCACAGGCGAACTTGTGGCGAAAATCGATGCTTCTCCGGAATAGGGCAATGCGCCTGTGCACATCGCCCGCAAGCCGTTGATTACTTGATCTCGACTGCTGCGCCTGCGTCTTCCAACTGCTTTTTCAGCGCGTCGGCATCAGCCTTGGTGGCGCCTTCTTTAATAGCCTTGGGTGCGCCGTCAACCAGATCCTTGGCTTCTTTCAGGCCCAGGCCGGTAGCAGCACGCACCACCTTAATGACTTCAACTTTCTTCTCGCCAGCGGAATTCAGCATCACGGTGAATTCAGTCTGCTCTTCAGCAGCAGCAGCGCCACCTGCTGCGGGGGCAGCCACGGCAACAGCAGCGGCAGCGGCAGAAACGCCAAACTTCTCTTCCATTTCCTTGATCAGTTCGGACAGATCCAGAACGGTCATGCTAGCGATAGCGTCAAGAATGTCAGCTTTAGAAACAGCCATGTGTATTACTCCTGTCAAATGTGCTTCAGATTAAAAACGTTAAATCGTATGGGTTGCCAGCAAGCTGCTTAAGCAGCTTGCTTGTCGCGCACCGCAGCCAGTCCGCGAACGAACTTGGTTGGCACTTCGTTCAGCGTACGAACGAATTGCGTGACCGGGGCCTGCATGGTGCCCAAGAGCTTGGCCAACAGTTCATCACGGCTAGGCATGCTGGCCAGATTCCCCACATCCTTGGCGGACATGATGAAATTGGGCATGGCACCCGCTTTGACGATGAACTTGTCGTTCGTCTTGGCAAATTCGTGCATCACTTTGGCGGCGGCCACGGGATCCTTGGACATACCGTATGCAAGCGGGCCGACCAGCTGGTCGGACAGTCCTGCAAACGGCGTATCCGCGAATGCGCGACGCACCAGCGTGTTTTTCAACACACGCAAATAAACCCCTTCCTTACGTGCATTTGCACGCAAGGTGGTCAGTTTATCCACCGTGATGCCACGGTATTCGGCTACGACAACCGTCTGGGCGCTGGCAACCTGCTCAGCAACCTCAGCTACGACGGCTTTCTTTTCTTCAAGATTCAGACTCAAGGTCTTACCTCCTTCTCAGTTACGAAACAAACCCGCTTGTGTCCACGGGTTGCCTCGGCTGGCGACCTCGACAGGAAAATCCTGCTAGGGAGCGCCATCTGCGTAGGTTCGACTGGACGGAAACAGAGGAAGACATTGCCCTCACCCATTTACCTGCCCCACCGAATTAAACCCTCACGGATGCCTACGGTCTTTGACAACCTGCCAGCCAAACACTGGCTGACAGCCCAAAGTTCAAAGGGTACAAAAACGTACCCGCTATTCTTTATGCGTTGACGCTGGCCTGATCAACACGCACGCCTGCGCCCATGGTGCTGGACACGGACAAACGCTTGAAATACACCCCTTTGGAGCTGGCGGGCTTGGCGCGCTGAAGCGCATCCAGCAAAGCAACCAGGTTCTCTTTCAGGTCGTCAATCGCAAATGATGCACGGCCAATGGTGCAGTGGATAATGCCGCCCTTGTCGGTGCGGTACTGCACCTGACCGGCCTTGGCATTTTTGACTGCGGTGGTCACGTCAGCAGAAACCGTACCCACTTTCGGGTTCGGCATCAGGCCGCGCGGACCCAGAATCTGACCCAGCTGACCCACAACACGCATGGCATCCGGTGTAGCGATCACCACGTCGAAATCCATTTTTCCCGCCTTGATGTCTGCTGCCAGATCATCGAAGCCCACCACGTCCGCACCGGCGTCCTTGGCTTTTTGCACGTTATCGCCCTGGGCGAAAACAGCTACACGCACCGTTTTGCCGATACCTTTGGGCAGCACAACCGCACCCCGAACCATCTGGTCCGATTTACGGGCATCAACGCCGAGGTTCACTGCGATATCGATCGACTCATCAAACTTGGCCGTTGCCGCTTCCTTCACCAGCTGCAGCGCATCGCTCACCGGGTAGTTACGGTTGCGGTCGATTTTTTCCTTGATAGCGCGCAGGCGCTTGGATCCGTTTGCCATGTCAGACACCCTCCACGTTAATGCCCATGGAACGGGCTGTACCAGCAATCGTGCGCACCGCAGCGTCCATGTTGGCCGCCGTCAGGTCAGGCTCTTTGGCTTTTGCGATCTCTTCCATCTGGGCGCGGGTAATGGTGCCCACTTTATCGACGTTGGGACGTGCACTGCCCTTGTCGAGCTTGATGGCTTTTTTGATCAACACCGTCGCGGGTGGCGTCTTCATCACGAAGGTGAAGCTCTTGTCCGCAAACGCAGTGATCACAACCGGAATCGGCAAACCGGGCTCCATGCCCTGAGTCTTGGCGTTGAACGCCTTGCAGAATTCCATAATATTCAGACCGCGCTGACCGAGCGCCGGACCGATAGGGGGCGACGGGTTAGCTTTTCCCGCCGGCACTTGCAGCTTGATATAGCCGACTATCTTCTTTGCCATGATGGCTCCTTAAAAGTGAGTACCAACGCGTGCTCGGTTGCCCTACTAACGCTCCTCTCCGGAAAACCGGATATTTGCACCAGCAGGATGCTGGCGCTGCTACTGCCAAACGGACTTAAACCCGTCTAGCTTTTCTCAACCTGGCCAAACCCGAGCTCTACCGGAGTCGCCCGGCCAAAAATCATGACCGATACGCGCAGCTTGCTTTTGTCGTAATTCACTTCTTCCACGTTGCCGTTGAAATCCGTGAACGGACCATCAATTACACGTACCAGCTCACCCACCTCGAACAACACCTTGGGCCTGGGTTTCTCCACGCCTTCACGCATCTGATCAAGAATGGCCTGCACTTCCTTTTCGGTAATGGGCGCTGGCTTGGTGGCCGTGCCGCCGACAAAGCCGGTGACCTTGGGCGTACTCTTCACCAAGTGCCAGGTGTCGTCGTCCATTTCCATCTGCACCAGCACATAGCCGGGGAAAAACTTGCGCTCGGCAGTTTTCTTCTGCCCAGCTTTCATTTCGACGACTTCCTCGACAGGCACCATGATTTCGCCAAAGCGATCTTTCATGCCTGCGCGCTCAATTCGATCAACCAAATTGCGCGCTACACTTTTCTCGAAGCCGGAGTAGGCATGAACCACGTACCATCGCATACTCAACCTCCCTGTCCCATTGCCAGCTTAACAAGCCAGCCTAAAACGCTGTCTACCGCCCACAGAAAAAGCGCCATCACAACCACAAAGGCCATGACCACCCCCGTCATCTGAACGGTCTCTTTACGCGTCGGCCAAACAACCTTTTTTGCTTCATCCCGTGCATCAAGCGCAAAGCTGAAAAACCGCTTGCCCGGGGCCGACATGCCAGCCACTAACCCGCCCAGCACGACACCCGCGATAACAGACAACACGCGCACCACGGTTGGCGCGTCCGCAAAAAAATAAAAGCCGGCCACCCCTGCGATGACCAGCAATACCGCTACCAGCAGCTTGATTTTGTCAGCCATGAATGCTGTGTGCCTTGCGGCTTATCCTGTGGCAGGCCAAGAGGGTCTCGAACCCCCAACCTTCGGTTTTGGAGACCGACGCTCTACCAATTGAGCTATTGGCCTGTATTTTCAAAGGCCGGATTCGCGCAGGTCTCCCCACCCCAACCCGCCTTCTATTGAACTGCCCGTTAATAACGAAACTTACTCTTCGATCTTAGCGACGACGCCAGCACCGACGGTGCGGCCGCCTTCGCGGATTGCAAAACGCAGACCTTCGTCCATCGCGATCGGCTGGATCAGCGATACCGTGATGCTGACGTTATCGCCAGGCATCACCATCTC
>DATCSW010000028.1:0-203068 GCA_036568265.1 Thiobacillus sp. | reverse complement strand
CCGCGCCCATTTTCATTGTCCTCATTCTGGCGATGCTGGTGTTACCACTGCCGCCTTTTGCACTGGACATGCTGTTCACTTTCAATATTGCGCTGTCCATCATGGTGTTACTGGTGGGGCTTTCCACCAAGAAGGCGCTTGATTTTGCTGCTTTCCCAACCGTTCTGCTGCTATCGACTTTGTTGCGCTTGTCGCTCAACGTCGCATCCACCCGGGTCGTCTTGCTCGAAGGCCATGCGGGTCCGGATGCTGCAGGCAAAGTAATCGAGGCCTTTGGCCATTTTCTGGTGGGTGGAAACTACGCGGTCGGCATTATCGTGTTCGTCATTCTTGTGGTGATCAACTTTATTGTGATTACCAAGGGTGCGGGACGAATTGCCGAAGTCAGTGCCCGGTTTACGCTGGATGCCATGCCCGGCAAACAGATGGCAATCGACGCCGACCTCAATGCCGGCCTGGTCAATGAAGATGAAGCGCGCCGCCGCCGTGCCGAGATTTCACAAGAGGCTGATTTCTATGGCTCGATGGATGGTGCATCGAAGTTTGTGCGCGGCGATGCGATTGCCGGCATTCTGATTCTGCTGATCAACATTGTAGGTGGTCTGCTGGTTGGCGTGATGCAGCATGACCTGTCGCTGTCCGATGCCGCGCACAACTACACCCTGCTGGCAATTGGCGACGGGCTGGTAGCGCAGATTCCGGCGTTGGTGATCTCGATTGCTGCCGGCATCATCGTTAGCCGTGTCAGCACCGATGAAGACATCACTGGTCAGATGATGTCCAACATCTTCAACAAAACCCACGCGCTTTACATCACGGCGGGCATTCTGGGCATGATGGGCATGATTCCGGGCATGCCTAACTTTGCCTTCCTGTCATTGGCAGGTGGCATGGTCTGGATCGCTTACAGGAACAGCAAAAAACAGCAGGAAGTGCCAGTAGCGGAGGAGGTTGCTCCAACTGCGACTGTTGAGGCCCAGGAAGCCAGCTGGGAAGATGTCGCGCCCATCGACACACTGGGTCTGGAAGTGGGATACCGCCTGATCCCCCTGGTGGACAATGCGGCTGATGGCGAACTGGTTCGCAGGATCAAGGGCATCCGCAAGAAATTCGCGCGCGAAGTCGGTTTTTTACCGCCAGCCGTGCATATCCGTGACAACCTCGAAATCAATCCGAACAGCTATCGCATTACGCTCAAAGGGGTGGAAATCGGCAGTGGTGAAGTGCGTACCGGGCTGTTTCTCGCCATTGATCCCGGCAATATCTCGGGCACGCTGCCGGGAATTGTGACAAGCGACCCCGCATTCGGGCTGCCGGCGGTGTGGATCGAATCTGCCCAGCGCGAGCAGGCGCAAGGCATGGGCTACACGGTCGTCGATCCGGGAACGGTGGTTGCCACTCATCTCAATCATCTGGTGACACAACACGCTGCAGAATTGCTCGGGCGACAGGAAGTGCAATCCTTGCTCGACCATCTGGGCAAGAGCGCGCCCAAGCTGGTGGAAGAACTGGTACCGAAGTTGCTGTCGCTGTCTGCCGTGCAGAAGGTTTTGCAAACGCTGCTACTCGAAGGCGTGGCTATTCGTGACATGCGATCGATCATCGACACCTTGCTGGAATATGGTACCCACGTGCAGGATCCGAACGAACTCACCGCGCTGGTACGGGTGTCTCTGGGCCGCTCCATTGTTCAACAGATTTATGGCTCAGTCAGTGAATTGCCAGTTATTGCACTGGATCAGACGCTGGAGCGTTTGCTGTTACAAACGTTGCAGTCGGGTAACGATGCGGGCGGGATGGAGCCTGGATTGGCCGATACCCTGCTGGAGCGTGCCCAAGCCACAACGCAGCGGCAGGAGGCATTGGGCCATCCCCCGGTGCTGCTGACGCCCGCGGTATTGCGCCCCTTGTTGGCCCGTTTTCTGCGGCGCGCCGTGCCGCAACTCAAAGTGCTTTCGCACGCTGAAGTACCCGAAGGCAAACAAATCAAAGTCACTTCCCTTGTAGGAGGAGCAGCATGAACGTCAAACGTATCGTCGCCAAAACATCCCGTGAAGCCATGCGCCAGTTACGCGACGCACTTGGACCCGATGCGGTCATTCTGTCCAATCGGGCGGTCGAGGGGGGCGTGGAAGTGCTGGCCATGCCGGCTGAAGACATTGCGGCTTTTGCCCCATCGGTGATGGAGGCGCCTGCTCAAGTCGCTGCACCCAAACCTCGCGTGCAGCGAGAACCTGAACCGGAAATGTGGGAAGAAAGGGAAGCCGCACCTGCTGTGACCATCAAGCGACGCTTGATCGAGCGTGTGGCCATACCGAATGACGACAGTGCCCAATTGGCACAAAGCGTAATCAGTGAAATCAAATCGATGCAAATGCGTCTGGAAACCCAGATGTCCGATATGGCCTGGCGCGATTTACCTGGGCGTGATCCCTCGGGTGCCGCCATGATGCGCAGCATGTTGTCGGCTGGTTTTAGCGCCACGTTGTCCCGCCAAATGCTGGACATCATGCCCAAAGGCGACGTGGAGACAACGCAGGCCTGGATGCGGAACACGCTGATGAAGCGCCTGCAGGTGATGCAAAACGAAACCAGCATGCTCGATGCCGGGGGCGTGTTCGCTCTGATGGGACCCACTGGCGCTGGCAAGACCACAACGACAGCCAAATTGGCGGCACGCTTTGTGGTGCGCCACGGTGCTGAAAAACTGGCATTGCTGACGACGGACAGCTACCGGATTGGCGGCCATGAACAATTGCGCATCTACGGCAAAATTCTGGGCGTAACCGTACATGCCGTGCGCGACGCCGCAGATTTGCGCCTCGCTTTGTCCGAACTGCGCAACAAGCACACTGTATTGATTGATACCGTGGGCATGAGCCAGCGCGACCGCGCCGTGGCGGAACAGGTTGAAATGCTGACCCAGGCTGGCAAGCAGATCAAGCGTTTGCTGCTGCTCAATGCCACCAGCCATGGTGAAACCCTGAACGAAGTGGTACAGGCCTATCAGGCAAGCGGACTGGATGGCTGCATTCTGACCAAAGTAGACGAAGCTGCCAGCCTGGGTCCGGCGCTCGACTGTGCGATACGCCACGAATTGAACGTGCATTACCTGGCGACCGGCCAGCGTGTGCCCGAAGATCTGCACCTGGCCAATCGCCAATATCTGATTCATCGTGCCTTCAAAACCCGTTCAATGGCTTCTCCCTGGCAGCTGGAAGAGAATGAACTCGCTTTTGCCCTGAATGGTGATTCTTCAACTTATCGTGAAAGCGCGGTGTCCTTTGGCTAATTTTGTGGGCGATCAGGCCGCCGGGTTGCGCCGCTTGCTGGGGCAAACCGGATTTCAGGTTATTACCGTGATGTCGGGCCAACAAGGTGCCGGCAAGACTGCGGCAACAACGAATCTGGCGGTTGCGTTGGCGCGCTCGGGTCGCGATGTGCTCATCATCGACCAGAACCAGCAAGGACGGGGTGCAACAACTCAACTCGGGTTGACGCCACGCTACGATGTGGCTGACGTCATCGAAGGCAGGTGCACACTCGATGCCCTGATACTCAACGGCCCGGACAATGTTCAGGTATTGCCGATTGGCGGTGGATTCAACCGTCTGGGCCGCTTGTCCGAACGTGATCAGGAATGGTTGGCGGAAAGCTTCAACCGCATGCAGTGTGGAGTGGATGTGGTGCTGGTCGACATGGAAGAGGCCACCGATCCCGATGCCTTGCCGCTGGGTCTGGCCGCTTCCGAGATCATGGTTGTGTTACCTCCTGGCAACAAGGCGATTACCGAGGCGTATACATTGGTCAAACGGCTGGCGCACAATTTCGGAAAACGACAGTTCCGTTTATTGCTGAATCGAATGACATCCCCCGAGCAGGCACAAGCTGTCGCACAGAATTTTACCCATACGGCTGAGCGTTATCTGGGGGTGTCAGTTGACTACCTGGGATATATTCCATTAGATGAACGCCTGACTCGTGCGGGTCATTTGCGAACTTCGGTGGTGGACGCGTTTCCCGTTGCAATATCCACCTCGCAGTTCCGTAAACTGGCAGAGGGACTGTTGCGCTGGCCGCAGCCGCCCAGTCTCGGCAGTGTGGGAGGGTTCATGCAGCGCGTAATCCAAGGCAGTCGCCTGGTCGATGCATGCAGAAGGGGATAGCACATGTACACCGCAACCGGTAAAAGCGAAAAAAGCGATCTGTTGACGCAATATATGCCAATGGTCAAACGCCTGGCCCATCACATGATGGGGCGCTTGCCACCCAGCGTCGAAGAAGACGACATCGTCCAGGCCGGCATGATGGGCCTGCTTGATGCGATCAGTCGCTACGACGAAGCGCAGAGCGCGCAGTTCGAAGCCTATGCGATCCAGCGCATACGCGGTTCGATGATCGATGAATTGAGGCAATCCGACTGGATGCCACGCAGCGCACGCCAGTCGATGCGCAAAATCGAAGCCGCCATCGCCGCATTGCAGCATCAACTAGGGCGTCAGCCGACGGAAGGCGAGATTGCCCGTTCGATGCAAATACCGTTGGATGCGTATCAATCCATGTTGGGTGATGCACGCGGTCACCAACTATTATATTTCGAAGATTTTGGCGAGTCTGACGAGAGCGATTCCTTTCTCGACAAGCAATCGTCGGATGAATCCAGTATGCCGCTGCCACAGTTGCTCGATGCCAATTTACGCGCCTGCATCATTGCCGGCATCGAAAATCTGCCTGAACGCGAGAAACTGCTCATGTCGTTGTATTACGAGCAGGAGCTGAACCTGCGCGAAATCAGCGAGGTTTTTGGCGTGAGCGAATCACGTATTTGTCAGCTGCATGGACAAGCCATCGCACGTTTGCGGACCAAGCTTAAGGAAGACGCATGGATCGCGGCAGCCTGATTGGACTCGGGCTGGCTGCGGCTGCCATATTTGGTGGCCAGGCCATGGAAGGCGGGCATATCAGCCTGTTTCTCCAGCCCACCGCATTCGTCATCGTGGTTGTAGGCACCCTGGCTGCCGTGTTGTTGCATTACCCCTTGCCGGTTTTCGTTCGAGGGATACGCATGGCCAAATGGGCGTTCAAGCCGCCCGAGTCGGAATCAGAGGCACTGATCCGTCGCATCATCCAGTGGTCGCACACTTCGCGTCAGGAAAGTGTGCTGGCGCTTGAGAAATATCTCTTCATGACGCGCGACCCCTTTCAGAAGTCGGGCTTGCAACTATTGATCGATGGCGCAGACGCCACCAAACTGCGCGACACACTCGACGTCCAGATCATCGGCTTTGAAACAGCTGAACGTCAGGCCGCTCGCGTATGGGAATCGGCAGGCGGCTATGCGCCTACATTGGGCATTCTGGGCGCAGTCATAGGTTTGATCCATGTCATGGAAAACCTGACTGATCCGAGCAAGCTGGGGAGCGGCATTGCCGTCGCCTTTGTCGCCACGATCTACGGTGTGGGGCTGGCCAACCTGGTGTTTCTGCCTCTGGCCAACAAGATCAAATTCACCATCGCACGACGTGTAACCGACCGTGAGATCCTGTGTGATGGCTTGATGGGTATTGCACAGGGAGATAACCCCCGCCTTATCGAAGCCCGACTCAAGGGATATCTCTGATGCGCAGGCGGCGGCGTGTCGCCATCGAGCATGAGAATCACGATCGCTGGCTGATATCGTTCGCCGATTTTGTCACCTTGTTGTTTGCTTTCTTTGTCGTGATGTACGCTATTTCGGCAGTGAATGAGAGCAAATACCGGGTGCTGGCGAGCTCGCTGGGCGATGCATTTGGCAAGACGTCTTCGCGTGACAACATGCCCGTTCCGCGATTACCGAATCAAACCTTGCCGCCCGAAGTTCAGCAGCGCACGCTCAAACAACAACAGGCCATCGAAGAGCAGGCACACATGACGGAAGTCGCGGGTAATTTGCTCGACGTCATGGCCCCCCTGATCAAGGAGGGTCAGGTGCGGGTCACGCAAAGTCGCCGTGGTGTCAGCATTGAAATCAATGCCAATGTATTGTTTGCTGCAGGTCATGCCGAGCTGGAACCCCAATCGCTGACCGTTTTGCGCGCAGTGGCTGAGCATTTGAGCAAAGAGCCTTTCAACATCGAAATCACGGGGCATACTGATAATGTACCCATCAGCAATTCCACTTTCGCCTCGAACTGGGAGCTATCGGCTGTGCGTGCGACCAGCGTGGTTCGATTGCTGGCCGACCATGGCATTGCGCCTGCCCGATTGTTTGCCATTGGCCGCGAAGCCAGCCAGCCGATTGCCTCGAATGAAACAGCAGATGGACGCGCCAGGAATCGTCGGGTTGAATTGATGATTTTGTCAGGCTTGCCCGACACTATTGAAGAAATTCCAGTGCGGACAAATACAAACCGCCCTTGAAAATGGCCAGATAGCCCCGATACTTCAACATCCATTGCCGGATATCAGGTGAAGATTCCATCATGCCCAATGCCCCCGCACTTGAAGGCGAGTTTGTAACCGAAGAGCGTCAACTGCCCGCTTCACCGGTTTTCCCGGACGAGTTATACCTGCTGCCGCTCACCGAGAAGCCGTTTTTCCCGGCGCAAACCCTGCCGCTTCTGATGAATGAGGCACCCTGGTTGCCGACAGTCGAGGCGATCGGTGAAACCCCGCATCATTTGGTCGGGTTGGTCATCGTCAAACCTGACCACACTGATGATGTGAAACCGGCTGATTTCCGCGGCATCGGGACGGCCGTGCGCATACATCATCCCGTTCGTGCCGATGGCAAAATGCAGTTCATCGCTGAAGGACGGCGGCGATTTCGTATTGTCGAATGGTTGTCGGATGAGCCTCCTTACCGGGTCCGTGTTGAATATCCCAACGAAATAGGCAAGGCCGACTCCGAGGAGATTCGCGCGTATTCCATCGCCATCATCAATACCATCAAGGATTTGTTACCGCTCAATCCGCTGTACTCCGAAGAGCTTAAATTCTTCCTCAATCGCTATGGGCCCAATGAACCTTCACAGCTGACCGATTTCGCGGCCAGCCTGACCACTGCGTCCAAACAATCCCTGCAAGATGTCCTGGAAGCTTTTTCCCTGAAGAAGCGCATGGAAAAAGTGTTGGTCTTGCTGAAGAAAGAGCTCGACGTCGCCAGGCTGCAATCCGACATCCGCGAAAAAGTGGACGAAAAGATGAGCGAGCAGCAGCGCGAGTTTTTTCTCCGCCAGCAACTCAAGGCCATTCAGAAGGAACTCGGTCTGGCCAAGGACGACAAAACCGCCGAACTGGATACCTTCAATGAACGGCTGGCCAAGCTGAAGGTACCTGATCCCGCACGGAAGCGTATTGATGAAGAAATGCACAAGCTGTCACTGCTGGAGACAGGTTCGCCTGAATACGCGGTCACCCGGAATTACCTTGACTGGCTGACGGTGCTGCCATGGGGTGTGCACACCGAAGACAAGATCGATCTGGCGTATGCGCGCCGTGTCCTCGATCGTGACCACGATGGTCTGGAGGACGTCAAAGAACGCATTATTGAATTTCTGGCTGTGGGCGCCATGCGGGGCGAAATGTCCGGCTCGATCCTGTTGTTGATCGGCCCCCCGGGCGTGGGCAAAACCTCCATCGGTAAATCCATAGCCGAAGCCCTGGGCCGCAAATTTTTCCGTTTTTCAGTGGGCGGCATGCGTGACGAAGCTGAAATCAAGGGGCACCGTCGAACCTATATAGGGGCCATGCCAGGCAAGTTTGTGCAGGCATTGAAGGAAGTCGGCTCGGCCAACCCCATCATCATGCTCGATGAAATCGACAAAATCGGTGCCAATTACCATGGGGACCCCGCTTCTGCATTACTTGAGGTGCTCGACCCCGAGCAGAACGCCGACTTTCTCGACCATTATCTGGACGTACGCTTCGATTTGTCCAAAGCCCTGTTTATCTGTACGGCCAATGATTTCTCGATTCCGTCCGCATTGCTCGACCGCATGGAAGTCATTCGTCTCTCGGGTTACATCACCGAAGAAAAGGTGGCCATCGCCAAGCATCATCTCTGGCCGCGTGTTTTGGAACGGGCGGGCTTGAAAAGTTCACAGCTCAAAATTACGGATGGCGCGCTACGGCATGTCATCGAAGGGTATGCGCGCGAAGCGGGTGTCCGCAATCTGGAAAAACAGCTGGGCCGGGTCGCACGGAAAGCGGTCGTTAAAATACTGGGGGGCATCAGCAAGCCCATCAAGGTGGGCATCAAGGAAGTCGAGGCCTATCTTGACAAACCTGTGTTCACCCGTGAAAAGCCCATGAGCGGGATAGGCGTTGTCACAGGCCTGGCCTGGACCTCAATGGGGGGCGCGACCTTGCCAGTAGAGGCTTCGCGTATCCATACCTTGAATCGGGGCTTCAAGCTTACCGGGAAGTTGGGGGAGGTGATGAAGGAGTCGGCTGAAATCGCCTACAGTTACGTCGCTTCGCATTTGAAAACCTACCATGCCGAAAGCACTTTTTTTGACACCAGCTTTGTCCACCTGCATGTCCCGGAAGGCGCTACACCCAAAGATGGTCCCAGCGCGGGTGTCACCATGGCCACGGCATTGCTTTCCCTGGCCAAAAATATCAAGATCAAGCGGCCATTGGCGATGACGGGCGAACTCACCCTGACCGGCCAGGTCTTGCCAGTGGGCGGGATACGCGAAAAGGTCATTGCCGCCCGTCGCATTGGCCTGTCTGAACTGATCCTGCCCGAAGCGAACCGGCGCGATTTCGACAAGCTTCCCGATCATATCCGGGAAGGGTTGACCGTGCATTTCGCCAAGCGCTATCAGGATGTGGCTCAGGTGGTGTTCGGCCAGATTTGAATCTGGGGGCAGGGGCCCAGTCTCGGGTAAAATGGCGGCATGAACAGCCCCGAGCTCCTTGACGCGCCCATTCCCGATACGCCGCCCGCAGCGGCGATCAAGGTGCGCGGCGAGTTGCTCACCGAGTTGCCGCAGGATCTCTATATCCCGCCAGACGCACTCGAAGTGTTTCTTGAAGCCTTCGAAGGCCCGCTCGATCTGCTGCTTTACCTGATCCGTCGCCAGAATCTAGATGTGCTGGATATCCCGATGGCGGCACTGACCAAGCAATATATGGCTTACGTTGAGGCAGCACGTGCCACGCGGCTGGAATTGGCAGCTGAGTATCTGCTGATGGCGGCGATGCTGATCGACATCAAATCACGCATGTTGTTGCCGCGGCCGCAACAAAGCGAGGAAGCCAACGAAGGCGATGACCCGCGCGCCGAGCTGGTGCGGCGTTTGCTGGAATACGAGCAGATGAAGCTCGCCGGGCAACATTTGAACGAGCTGCCGCAGGCCGGACGCGATTTCGATACGATCAGCGTGTTTTTGCCCGCAGCAGCCAAGCATTTGCCGAGCTTGCATCCGGAAGAACTCGCGGCCGCCTGGCTTGCCATCTTGTCGCGTGCCAAGAATCGTACGCATCACCGCATTGGCCGGCAGGAGTTATCGATCCGCGAGCACATGAGCCGAATCCTGAAGCGCCTGTCGCATGGTGACTTCATGGAATTCAAAGACTTGTTTCCGGAAGCTTCGACTGTACATGAACTGGTGGTCACGTTCCTGGCGGTACTGGAATTGACCAAGGAAACCCTGCTCGACGTCACACAAGCCGAGCCGTTTGCCCCTATTTACGTAAAGCTCCATGAATCTACAACCGAATGACCATCCGGATGACTTGAAGATTGTGCTTGAGGCCGCGTTGCTGGCCGCCGTCGAGCCGCTCACGCTCGTCGACCTCAAGCGCATGTTCGAACAGGATGTGCCTAACGAAGGTCTGTCCAACGATGTGTTACGACGTGTGCTCGACGAATTGCGTGCGCAGTGGCATGGTCGAGGGGTGGAATTGGTGCAAGTGGCAGACGGCTGGCGCTTCCAGACACGCGCTGAAATGCAGCCCTGGCTGTCACGCCTGAAGAACGAAAAACCGCCGCGGTATTCGCGCGCGGTGCTGGAAACGCTGGCCATCATTGCCTATCGCCAGCCCGTGACCCGTGGCGATATCGAAGATATCCGTGGCGTATCGGTTAACCCCAACATCATCAAGACGCTGGAAGAGCGGGGCTGGATCGAGGCCATTGGCCATCGCGATGTGCCCGGTCGCCCGGCCTTGTTTGGTACCAGCAATCATTTTCTGAGCGACCTGGGACTGCGTACCCTGTCCGAATTGCCGCCGCTGGAAGAACTGGGCCAGTTGGTCACCCCGGATGAAACCGCATTAATTCCTGAGTTACGTGAGGAATTACTGGACAATGAGATGCCCAAGACGTTTGGCGCAGTCATTGAAGTCGTACGTATAAGCATTGCGCCTGAAACAGTTGACCTGGTCGACTCAGAACCCGAGATTCATTGAACATGTCCCGCCCAGCATCGCCTATCCGCCGTTCGCCCAATGCCCCAATGGGGCGTGCTGCGAGCCGTCTGCAACAAACCACCGCACCTGAAGCTGACAGTGAACGGCTGCAAAAAGCCCTGGCTTCGGCAGGCGTAGGCTCACGCCGCGAAATGGAGGAATGGATCGCCGAGGGCCGGATACAGGTCAACGGAGAGACCGCCGTGATCGGCAGCAAGGTCGGGCCACGTGACGTGGTCAAGGTCAGTGGTCGCCGGGTGTATCTCCGCTTTGACGAGAAACGTACGCGCATTTTGATCTATCACAAGTCAGAAGGTGAAATTGTCACCCGAGACGACCCCAAGGGACGTGCGACTGTTTTCGACGCACTCCCCAAAATACGCGGGGCCAAGTGGATTTCCATTGGCCGTCTGGACTACAACACGGATGGCTTGATGATTTTCACCACATCAGGCGAACTGGCCAACAACCTGATGCACCCGCGCTTCGAAGTCGAGCGTGAGTATGCGGTCCGTGTGCTGGGCGTGTTGACCGAGGACATGATTGCGCAATTACTCGCGGGCGTGGAACTTGAAGATGGACCGGCGCAGCTGCAAAGTTGCTTTGCCGGCGGCGGTGAAGGGGTGAATCACTGGTATCGCGTGGTGATCAAGGAAGGACGCAAGCGTGAAGTGCGACGTTTGTTCGAGCACTTTGGGCTGACCGTATCACGGCTGACGCGTGTTCGTTTTGGCCCGATTGGGCTTCCCCCCCAGTTGCGGCGCGGCCAGAAAATGGAACTCGATGAAGATCTGGTCGCGCGCGTACTGGATTGGGCCAACATGAAACCCAGCCCACGCAGAAAAATGCGGGGCGTACCAGACAAACATGCTCGCAAGCCCAGAATACGGTAACAATAAAAACGGCCTTAACAGGCCGTTTTTTATTGTTCAGGGATCTAATACCCCTCAATGTATACCGGAGTAATCAGTCCTCCGCCTTGTCAGTCAGTTTTTTGATCACGCCTGCGGCCCATTCACGACCTCCCAGACCGAAGGCCAGCGCGAGCGCCAGACCCAACGCGCCAAAACCGATCTGGAAGGCGGCCGTCAGCAGTGTGGTACCGATAGCCAGCTGTTCCAGTGCGACAAACACGACAAAGATGATCACGGCGTATTCCGCCAGTGTGCTGATGGTGAGCGCGCCCTGCACACCAATATTGTTGAGGTAGGCGAATACCATGCGGTTGATGAAGCGCGCCACCAATATGCCAAACACCAGCACCAGAATGGCGACGATGATATTGGGGATATAAAGCACGACTTTGTTGAAGAGATCCGCCACCAGATGCAGGCCGAGGCTGTTGGCTACGGTGACAACCACAATAAAAATAATAATCCAGTAGGCCAGTTTGGCGAGAATTCGTGACAGCGAGACATCCAGATGTCCTTGCTTGAGGAAGGCTTCAATGCCGGTCTTTTCAGACAGGCTGTCGAATCGAAGCACATCGAGCAGTTTCAATACCCCCGTGCGGACCAGGTTGGCGATCAGCCAGCCAATAAACAGCAGCACCATGGCAGCGAGTAATTGCGGCACAAAGCTGGCGAGCTGAGTCCAGAAAGAAGTTAAAGAAGTGACGAACACATCCAGTTGTTGTTGCATGGTTTATTCCTGTGGAAGTTGGGTTCGGAGCGACCGGGTATGGTCTTTATAGTCGCACCTCGTCCATTATAAGCATATCGTTTTTCAGTACACGCATCCGCCAATTCTCAAAGCCTTGGATGCCTTTTTCTTGTGCGCATGCCTCTGATCGGCTGTATCCGCGCGACTGCGCGCAAAGCCACGAGTCATAATATCCTGCGCAGCAAGGCACGATCCATCCGTCCTAGCCTATCCCGCGTTACGATAGCGCTTCTTGTGTGTAAAGGACAGTGTCGAGCATGAGGAGTGCACGAATAGGTAAAATCTTGCCTGTGTGATCGTTGTCGCAATCTGGCGACGTTTATATGGGCTGCGTGCTGAAGTATGGTTGTACGATCCACACACAAAATCACTCGTGAACAATATGCATTGGGTTCACTCTCCCTGGATGAAAATGTGACTTACCGTTTCTTTTTGCTGTCATGGTTGCTCTGGCTGGTGTGGTTACCCTTGGCGTATGCCGAGTCAACCTTGATTTCAGTCCGGGTTGGCGTGTTTGATAACCCGCCCATTATTGCAGTCAGACCTGGGTCGCCTCCCGAAGGGATTGCGATCGATTTGCTGCGGGAAGTTGCCGACCGGGAAGGCTGGAAAATCACGTATGTAAATGCGAGCTGGGATCAGTTGCTCAATCAGCTCGAACGGGGCGAGATTGATGTGCTGACCGGTATTGCCTATACCCCCGAACGTGCCGAGCAATTTCGTTTTACGCAGCAAAGCCTGATCGGAAACTGGGGGATGGTTTTTCGCCATGTCGGCGCCCCCATCGAATCGCTGCCCGACCTCAAAGGCATGCGGGTAGCCTTGATGCAAGGAAGCATCCACAGCCAGGCGTTGGTTGAATTGGCAAAACGCTTCGATTCACCATTCATCCCGGTTTATGTTGATTCGTATGCCGAGGTGCTCAAGGCTATTGACGAGCGCCGTGCCGATGCCGGCGCAGTGAACCGCGTATATGCGGCATTGCATGCTCATCAGTCCGATATTGTCGTGACAGGCATCGTGTTCAATCCGATTTTTGTTCATTATGCGGCACCGTTGCAGGGCAATCCGGCTTTGATTGCCAGCCTTGATCGCCACCTCACGACACTCAAGTCCGACCCGAATTCTGTCTATTACAAATCGCTACGACACTGGCTGGAAGCTGCACCGGAAGGTCGCGTACCCGGCTGGCTACCTTGGGCTGCGGCCATTGTGTTCAGCCTGCTGGTGTTCTCGTTATCTATTGTGGCTTTTTTGCGCTACCAGGTGCAGCGTCAAACAGGTGAGTTGTCGCGCCGTGCCAATCTTCTGCAAACTGAGGTCGAGCAGCGCGTACGTGCCGAAGGTCACTTGAACAAGCTGGCCTATTTTGATGGCCTGACTCAATTGCCCAATCGTGAAGGGTTTTCGATCGCTTTGACCCAGGCATTGTCAGAGCTCGACGAACATGACCGCTTGGCCATGTTATTCATAGACGTCGACCGGCTGAAAAACGTCAACGATGGACTCGGGCATGGCGCGGGCGATCTGTTGTTACAGCAGGTTGCACAGAGATTTCAGTCCGTGCTGCGCGGACAGGATCATCTGAGCCGTTTCGGCGGGGATGAATTTGTCGTCATCGTCCCCAGTGTCGATACGCCGTCGGATGCGGAACGCGTGGCAAATCGTCTGCTGGAAAGCCTGGCCCTGCCCATCCCGATCGGATCTACCCAGATATACACCAGTGCCAGTATCGGCATCGCGCTCGCGCCTGACGATGCGACCACGATGGAAACGCTGATCAAGCATGCCGATACGGCCATGTACCAGGCCAAGGAACAAGGCGGCAATCGATGTCGCTTTTACCATACCCAGCAGACGGCGCGCGTCGTTGAGCGGCTGACGCTGGACACCCGTCTGCGTCAGGCGCTGGAATGGGGCGAACTGCTGTTGCATTTTCAACCCATCGTGGATCTGAACAGTCAGCGCATGGTCGGTATCGAAGCCTTGCTGCGCTGGGAAGATCCCTCGCGCGGTCTGGTGATGCCGGGCGCTTTCATTGCCGCGGCAGAAGATACAGGGCTGATCGTCCCACTCGGCGAATGGGTGCTCGAGGCCGGCTGCGCCCAATTGCGTGCGTGGCAAAAGCAGGGCAAGGCAATGGATATGACGCTTGCCGTCAACGTTTCGACCCGGCAATTTGAAGGTCGTCGCCTGGTCAGTTCGGTAGAACAGGCGCTTGCCCGCACCGGCTTGGCTGCGGAATCTCTCGAGCTTGAAATCACCGAGAATGTCATGCTGATCATGAACGACGATGTGCGCGGCAGTCTCGACAGCTTGCGTCAAATGGGCGTTAAGCTGGCGCTTGACGACTTTGGTACCGGCTACTCAAGCTTGAGCTATCTCAAGCAACTGCCGTTTCATTCGCTCAAGATTGACCAGTCATTTGTCGCCAAGATTCCGGGCGAGGCGGGCGATATCCAGCTCGTCACGACCATACTTGCATTGGCAAAAGGCCTGGGCTTGCAGGTCATTGCCGAAGGCATCGAAACTCAGGAGCAGTACGATTTTTTACGTGCGAACGGATGCGAATTTGGACAGGGGTATCTGATGAGCCGGCCGCTGCCTGCTGACCAACTGCTTGAACTGCTCGACCGCGACGCCTCCGGGGTGAGTATTATTCCCGCGTCGCAAGATCCTCATACCGCAACATGAAGACAAACTGATCGCCGCTGGCTGTTTCGAGCCACGTAAAAGGAAGCGCAGGATACGCGGCTTCCAGCGACTCGCGGTTGTGACCGATTTCCACCACCAGCACCCCGCCAGGATTGAGATGTTCCCTGGCCCGATCCAGAATCATGCGCGTGGCATCCAGCCCGTCTTCGCCTGAACCCAGTGCAAGTGTCGGTTCAGACAGGTATTCCGGCGGCAGCGTAGCGACCGAATCGGCATTGACATACGGCGGATTCGACACAATGACGTCGTAGGTGCGTCCATTCAATGCACCAAACATGTCCGACATGACGCATTCGATCCGGTCCTGCATTGTGTAGTCATCAATGTTGCGCACGGCCACATCGAGCGCGTCGCGCGACAGGTCGACGGCATCAATCCGGGCATGGGGGAAGGCTAGCGCCGCGAGAATGGCAAGACAGCCCGAACCGGTACACAAATCCAGCACCTGGTTCACGTCATCGGGAAATTCGACCCACGGAGCCAGCTGTTCGCGCAGCAATTCAGCGATGTGCGAACGCGGCACAATTACCCGTTCATCCACATAAAACCGGTGTTCGCCTAGCCAGGCTTCGTGCGTGAGATAAGCCACAGGCAAGCGTTCCTTGATGCGGCGTTCAATCATCGCCTGAACCTGCTCCGACTCGCCATGGGTGAGGCTGGCATCGAGAAAAGGATCGAGCCTGTCGAGCGGCAGATGCAGTGTATGCAGAATCAGATAGGCGGCTTCGTCAAAGGCATTGTCTGAACCATGACCAAAACACAGTTTGGCTTCGTTAAAGCGCGACACGGCAAAGCGTAGCCAGTCGCGTACGGTGATGAGGGATTCGGTGTCGTCGAAATGATTCATGGTGTCGGGCATTTATCAGGTCAGCAGCTTTTCCAGCGTTTTTTGATAAATCAACGACAGCGGTTCGATGTTTTCCACCGCAACATGCTCGTTCAGCTTGTGGATGCTCATGTTGAGCGGGCCGAACTCGACAACTTCACGGCTGATTTCGGCGATAAAACGGCCGTCCGACGTCCCCCCCGTGGTCGATAACTCAGGCGTTAAGCCGGTGACTTCACGGATTGCTTCGCTGAGTTGATCGCACAGCGGACCGCGAGGCGTGAGATAAGGCTTGCCCGACAGGCTCCAGTCGATTTCAAAATCGAGGCCATGGCTTTCGAGGATTTCCTGCACCGCATCCATCAGTCCTTCGGCCGTGCTGGCGGTGGAGAAGCGGAAGTTGAACTGGATTTCCAATTCACCCGGAATGACGTTGGTGGCACCTGTGCCGGCATGGATGCTGGAAATTTGCCAGGTGGTCGCCGGGAAATAGGTATTGCCTTCGTCCCACATGGTGTCGGCGAGTTCAGCAATAGCAGGTGCGGCCAGATGGATCGGATTTTTGGCCAGGTGCGGGTAGGCAATATGACCTTGTACGCCTTTGACGCGCAGCGTGCCGGAAAGTGAACCGCGGCGGCCATTCTTGATGGTGTCGCCAAATTCTGCGGCGCTGGTGGGCTCGCCGACGATGCAGTAATCGAGCATCTCACCACGGGCTTTCAGCGCTTCGACGACTTTTACCGTGCCATCGATGGCAGGGCCTTCTTCGTCCGAGGTGATCAGAAAGGCGATCGAGCCTTTGTGGTCGGGGTGGGCTGTGACGAAGCGCTCGGTTGCGGTGACAAATGCCGCGTTCGACGTTTTCATGTCGGCAGCGCCGCGTGCGTACAATTTACCGTCACGAACAGTCGGCTCAAAAGGATCGGATATCCATTGATCCAGCGGCCCGGTCGGCACCACGTCGGTGTGGCCGGCAAAACAAACCACGGGTGAAGCGGTGCCCCGGCGCGCCCACAGGTTATTCACACCGTTATGGCTGATGCGCTCGATATGGAATCCGATTTTTTCCAGGCGCGCAGCGATAAGGTCGTTGCAGCCCGCATCGTCCGGGGTCAGCGAACGTCGCTTGAGCAATTCCACGGCTAACTCGAATGTTTCATTGGCCATGCCGGTTTACGCTCCAAAAAGGGCTTGATACTGGTCTTCGGAATACCCAATGTGATATGTGCCATCAATTTCCAGTACCGGGCGTTTGATCACACTGGGCTGGGCTTGCATCAGTTGCATGGCCTGGGTCGCGTTGGTTACGGCGGCTTTTTCCATATCGCTCAGCTTGCGCCAGGTGGTGCCCCGTGTGTTGACCAGCGCCTCCCATCCTGTTTGGGCAATGACTTGAGTCAGCCACGTTGCATCAACGCCCTGTTTCTTGAAATCGTGAAACTGGGCATCCAGCGCATGCTCGGCCAGCCAGGCGCGCGCTTTTTTCACCGTAGTGCAATTGGGAATGCCAAAGAGGGTCAGCTTATCGGGGTGTTTCATGTAATTCGGATGTGATGCGCCGGAATTCGCGCGCATCATCGTAAAATCAGGGTATACAAACCGCGATTCTACCCGACTGATGCATCCTGACGTTCATTCCCATACCGCTCCACCTCCTTTGGGCGAACCCAGCCTGCGTTCGATCAGCAGTCTGTTCCCGTATTTATGGGAGTTCCGCGGTCGTGTGCTGGTGGCCATGGCCTTGTTGATTGGTGCCAAACTGGCTTCGGTGGCGGTGCCGCTGGTGCTGAAAGAAATCATCGATGCGCTCGACCAACCGAGCCCGGAATTGGTGTTGCCGTTGACCTTTATCATAGGCTACGGTCTGTTGCGTTTTGCCAGCACAACCTTTTCCGACTTGCGTGATGTCATTTTCGCCAAGGTGACGCAACGCGCGACTCGCCGCATCAGCATGGCGGTATTCCAGCATTTGCACGCGCTGTCGCTACGCTTCCACCTGGAGCGCCAGACCGGTGGCATTACGCGGGATATCGAACGTGGCGCCCGGGCGGTGTCGAGTCTGGTGGGTTATCTGCTGTTTCGTATCACCCCGACGGTGCTGGAAATCCTGATGGTGGCGGGCATTCTGTTCGTCAAGCTCGACTGGGTGTTTGGCGTCATCACGCTGATCACGCTGGCGGCGTATCTGGGCTTCACCATCACCATTACCGAATGGCGCACCCAGTTTGTGCGTCGAGCCAACACACTGGATTCAGAAGCCTATGGCCGCGCCATCGATAGCCTGTTGAATTATGAGACGGTCAAATATTTCGGTAATGAAAAATACGAAGCCAAGCGTTACGACACCAGCCTGATCGAATGGGAAAACATGGCGTTGAAGTCGCAGCGCTCGCTCGGCCTGCTGAATGCGGCCCAGGCGGCCGTCATTGCAATCGGCGTCACCCTGATGGTGGTGCGCGCTGCCAATGGCGTGGTTGAAGGCAAGTTGACGTTGGGCGATCTGGTGATGGTCAACGCTTTCCTGCTGCAGATGTTCCAACCTCTGAGCTTTCTGGGCGTGATGTACCGCCAGATCAAGGAATCGATTACCGATGTGGAGCGGATGTTCGCGCTGTTGAAACGGCCGCGTGAAGTAGAAGATGCACCCGATGCGCGTGAACTCGATGTGCAAGGAGGCAGCGTGACATTCGACCACGTGGATTTTGCCTACAATGCCGATCGCCCGATCCTGCATGACGTCAGTTTCAGTATTCCTGCCGGCAAAACTGTTGCAGCAGTCGGCCATAGCGGCGCCGGCAAATCGACGCTTGCGCGCCTCTTGTTCCGCTTCTACGATGCCAGCGCGGGCAGCGTCAGCATCGACGGTCAGGATATTCGCCACGTGACGCAGGATTCCCTGCGCGCCGCCATTGGTGTGGTACCGCAGGACACCGTGCTGTTCAACGACAGCATCTATTACAACATTGCCTATGGCCGTCCCGAAGCCAGTCGTGACGAAGTGATCGAGGCCGCGCGCGCTGCGCATATCCTGCATTTCATCGAAACCCTGCCGCAGGGCTGGGATACGGTGGTGGGCGAGCGCGGGCTCAAGTTGTCGGGTGGAGAAAAACAGCGCGTGGCGATTGCCCGCACGCTGCTGAAAAATCCGGTCATCCTGATCCTGGACGAAGCCACCTCGGCGCTCGACACCAAGACCGAAAAGGCTATCCAGGGCGAGTTGCTGGAAATCGCGCGTAGCCGGACCAGCCTCATCATTGCGCATCGCTTGTCCACCGTGGTTGAAGCTGACGAGATTCTGGTGATGGACGGCGGCCGCATCGTCGAGCGCGGGCGCCACCCCGAACTGCTGGCAAAAAATGGCGCGTATGCGCACATGTGGACATTGCAACAACAGGCCGAGGGCACTGCCAGTTCATGAAAGCCTTGCTGAAGCCGGGCGTAGCCAAGCGCGAGGTCTGGGCGTGGGCCATGTTCGACTTCGCGAATTCGGGCTACACGACAGTAGTCATTACCGCCGTTTTCAGCGCTTATTTCGTTTCCGTGGTGGCGGGGAATGCAGACTGGGCCACGCTTGCCTGGACGCTGGCGCTATCGGTTTCCTACGCACTGGTGATCCTGACTGCGCCCCTGATCGGCGCGTATGCTGACGCTCACGCCAGCAAGAAAAAACTGTTGTGGCTGACCACGATGGGGTGCGTCGGCGCCACAGCGCTGTTGTTCTTTGCCGCGCCGGGCGCGCTGGTGCTGGCGATTGCAGCACTGGTGGTCTCCAACTATTTTTTTGGCACGGGCGAAAATCTGATTGCCGCATTCCTGCCCGAACTGGCGCATCCACGCGCGCTTGGTCGTGTATCGGGATGGGGCTGGGCCTTGGGGTATATCGGTGGTCTGGTGTCGTTAGGCGCAAGCCTGGCTTACATCAGCTGGGCGCAGGCAGCCGGGCAGGGCGCAGCCGATTTTGTGCCCATGGCCATGCTCATCACCGCGGCCATTTTTGCGCTGGCGAGTCTGCCTACCTTGCTGATGCTGCGCGAACGCGCTTTGCCCCAGCCTCAACGCACCGCGCGTCGTGCCTGGGATCAGGTTCGACACACGTTGAGCCATCTGCGCCAGCTACCTGATTTAAAGCAGTTTTTAATCTGCACCGTGCTATATCAGGCGGGGATTCAGGCTGTCATCACCCTGGCCGCCATTTATGCCAACCAGACTTTTCATTTCACCACGCAGCAAACCATTTTTCTGGTGCTGATCGTTAATATCACAGCGGCAATGGGTGCTTTTGCCTTTGGCTATGTACAGGATCGAATCGGCCACGTACGCGCCATTGCGCTGACGCTGGTCGGCTGGATCATCATGGTGCTACTGGCCTGGGCTGCACCCGACGAACGCATGTTCTGGCTGGCGGCCAATCTGGCGGGCTTATGCATGGGCGCTTCGCAGTCGGCCGGCCGTGCCCTGGTGGGCCTCTTGGCGCCGCCGGCCCAGCAGGCCGAATTCTTCGGTTTGTGGGGGTTGGCCGTCAAGCTTGCATCGATCCTGGGGCCGTTGACTTACGGTCTGGCCAGTTGGATCACCCAGGGTAACCACCGCCAGGCCTTGTTGATCACGGGCTGCTACTTCGTGGCGGGATTGTGGGCATTACGGGGCGTCCGGGCGGCCCGAGGCCATCGTGCGGCACGTCGGTACGTGCTCAGCACGAACAGCTGACATGACTGACTTCACTCTGCAAGAAACAAGCTGGTCGCGCCACGCTGAGGAACTCGGTCGTGTGCGTCGTACAGTTTTCATCGAGGAACAGGGTGTACCCGCAACGCTGGAATGGGATGAGGATGATGCAGGTGCGTTGCATCTACTCGCCCAGGCAATGAATGGTGAGCCCATTGGCTGTGCCCGCCTGCTTCCTGACGGGCATTTGGGACGCATGGCGGTACTAGCCGATTGGCGTGGACAGGGCGTGGGTCAGGCCCTGTTAACCGCCGCACTCAAGGCGGCTCGTGCACGAGGTCACACGCAGGTTCAGCTGAGTGCTCAAACGCATGCTGTGGCTTTTTATGTTCGGGCCGGTTTTGTTACGGTCGGTCCAGAATACGAAGAAGCCGGCATTCCTCATGTTTCCATGCAGAAATCCCTGCTCTGATGGAACGCTAACCCAAATAGACCGTCTGCTTGATTAGCATTTAAGTATCATCTGATACATTACGCTATTGTTTTTACACAAAACAAGCACATTATTTTTGGCGGGGTCTATCGACCAAGCCAGATCAACCGATAGAGCCATCAGGATGAGACTCCAGTTTCACAAGCTGGCAAGCCTTGTTGGCCAAGCATGACATGACAGAGGACGCCATGGGTTCAAATGACATCAATCCGATCCAATCCACACTACGAGCAGGAATCGTCGGTGCAGGTATAGCAGGTGCCAGTTGTGCAGGACATCTGGCCGCCGCGGGCTGGAAAGTCGACCTGTTTGACACGGCCGACGAAGCAGGTGGACGTTTTGCAACCCGTCAGCTTGGCGATGGTTGGGCTTCGTTGGGCACGCCCTTTATTTCAGCCAAACGCGACCCTTTTCGCAGTCAATTACGGGAATGGGCGCGCCAGGGATGGCTCGACCCGGTCCGTGGAAACGTTTTGCAAGGCCGGGCTACGGTGCCCTGGTCGCAAGCGCAGCTACAAAACCATTACCGGCCCACGATCGAGCCGTCCAAACTCATACGACACATACTCGGTGACGCCACGTTACATGTGAATTCGCCCGTTATTGCTTTAAAACCCCGCACCATCGTGCTTGAGAATGGCCAGGTGAGGGACGATTACACCTGCGTCGTGTGTAGCGTACCCACGCCTCAGGCATTGCCCATGCTGGATGCGCTTCCGCTCTTGCGAGAGCATCTCGGAGACGTGCGCTATCGTCCGACCTGGTCATTCTTGATGCGTTGGGAAGGGGGTCCCACTGCTGATGTCATCAAATTTGAAGATCATTTGCTCACCATGGCTGTTCGCCAGACTTCAGGCGGCCCGGGATTATGGGCCGTTCATAGCAGCCATGAGTTTGCTGAAACCTATCTTGAAGCATCAATCGAGGAAGCCAGTACCCGGGCGGCCTCGGCATTGATGGGCCTGTTGGGATTGCCCTGGCCGGTCGAAGTCGAGGTATCCCACCTGTGGCGATATGCCCACCCTGAAACCACCACGGGCGGATTCTGGCTCAGTGATCGCGAAAGCCGAGTGGCCCTGATTGGCGACGGAATCGCAGGTGAAGGGATCGAGCGGGCCTGGGAAAGCGGTATGCGATTGGCGCAGGCTTTAATCCAGGCCAAAGCGGAACTGATTGTCTAACCAGCATGGGGCGGCTTAAATGCCACCCCAAGCTTGTGCGGTATAACGCTGTCACCGCACCTCTATTAGCAATAAGCTGGCGCGCATACAATCAGTATCGCAGGCAATCCTCTTCAGATGGATTCTTGCTTGCTAAAACGGCCGGGATCATCCCTTCGATATCCCTCATTCGGTTTTTCAACGCCTACCGAGCCTGTAACCCAGATTCTCATTGACATGAATGACAGTGTCATTCATGTGCGTAAGTGCCTCCTTGTGTAGCAAACCACTACGGAAACCTCGTCATCGATGATGGAGGAAGGTTGATATCATGTACAAAATGCGATGAACCCGCAGATTGACACTAGAATGTCACATACACAGACAACATTGATTGGTTGGGAACCTTGCCGACCTACACCCCGAACCCATGCTTTATATTGAACTATTCAAATCCCTTGAACGTGCCCGCTGGAACATGGAAACAGACATTCCGTGGGACACATTCGACGCCAGCAAACTGACCGACGAGCAGGCGCTGACCGTCAAGATGAACGCCATCACCGAGTGGGCCGCGTTGCCCGCCACCGAGATGTTCCTGCGTGATTTTGTACATGACAGCGATTTTTCAGCCTTCATGTCGATCTGGTTTTACGAAGAGCAAAAGCATTCGCTGGTGCTGATGGAATACCTGCGACGCTTCAAGCCTGAACTCATGCCGACGGAAGAGGAATTGCACGCAATTCGCTTCCCGTTCGATCCGGCACCGCCGATGGAAACCCTGATGCTGCATTTCTGTGGCGAAGTGCGGCTGACCCAATGGTATAAATGCGCATCGGAATGGCATACCGAGCCGGTCATCAAAAAAATTTACGAAACCATCTCACGTGACGAAGGGCGCCATGGCGGCGCTTATCTGCAGTACATGAAACGCGCATTGAAGCAGGGTGGAAATGGCGTGGCCGCTGCATTTGCCAAAATCGGTTTCCTGATGGCGTCGAGCAAGCGCTCAGACAAGGCGCTGCATCCGACTAACCTGCACGTAAACGAAATGCTCTTTCCGAATGACACGATCCAGTCTCGCCTACCCAATCCGGAATGGATGGAGCACTGGCTTGATGAGCAAATCCGATTTGACGAAGCCTGGGAAAACAAGGTTATAGGTGGGATTTTGCGGAACCTGTCGAATTTGCTGGGGCAGACTTTCGAAAACACGCGCGACCTCAACAAATACCGCAAGCTGGTATTGGCCGCTTCCTGAAGCCGGCTTCACTTCTCTGTTCCATGCAGGGAAGCTTTCCCACATGACCAGCACGAGGGTGATGTTCCAACTCATCTGTGCCCATGCCCAGCGCTCAGCGTAGACACAGCTGAGCGCGGTGCCATTTTCTGTATCCTTTGAACTGCATGCCTGATCAGCCGGCTTGGTCGTTAAGCCACCACCTGAGATCGGTTATGCCAGATCCTCAGTCGCTATTCAGCGACACCCGCATGCCTGGCTAAGCTGTTGTTTTAGCGAGCCAATTTAATCAAGCCTGAGCGTACGCCCGATTGATGTCTTTTTCTAGAGACAGATCGGCCATGTTGCCAAGCCAATAACCCGTTGTCACTTGAGTATCTATCTGTTTTTGAATAGATATTTTTACTGGTATGCGCCTTGCTATTGGCTTGCTATTGGCATGGCTATGGCAATTCTTGTCATGTGACCCGGTCAAATTTGTCCGGGCACATGAACGTGGACACGGGATAACCCCAACCTCAACTGTATGGGTTGCCTCGACTGAACGGCCCATGTGGTAACGCTGAACGATGTCTGATCAGGATTTCGGGTTCTTAGGCTGATTAGCCAGGCAGCATTTAAGGATAGGGTGGTAAATGTTTGGCGGCTATGAACATCCGGCTTTAAGTTTGGCGAAACGGTTGGTCAATCCCCTGATTATTTTCTTGGCGTTGATTGCCGCCGTGGCGATGGAAGAACAAACATTTGACGGACAGTATTTGGTATTGGGCATTTTCGCATTTGTGATGGCATCACAGGTATTCGACGATTTCGAATTTTTTGATGCGCCGACTTCAGGCAACAAGAGGGGAACAGCTTATTACGTACTGAATCTGTTGATCGCCTGGTTGATTGTGTTGACCATTTTGGCCGCGGTGGGCGCACTCAGCGGAATGGCAGACAATTTCGATACAAAGGTCCTGGTGTGGTGGGCGTTGATCACGCCTCTATTGTTATTCACCGGACATACGCTGGTACGTGCCTATCTGGAGTTATTACACGGACAGGGCCGAACCCGACGTTCGGTCATCGTGGGCGCTAACGAGTTGGGGCTCAAGTTGGCTGACAGAATTCATCAGCAGCGTAGCTTGATGGTGCGGGTTGAGGCATTTTTCGATGATCGTTCCGGTGATCGCTGCGAGCCGGCCCTGAAAAATCTGGTATGGGGCCGCATTGATGAAGTCGCGACCTATGTGTCATCCCACGATATCGATCTGGTCTACATCACGCTGCCCATGTTCAATCATCCGCATGTCACCAATCTGGTGGCTGCGCTGCGCGATACCACTGCTTCCATTTATTTTGTGCCGGATGTGTTCATGTTTGATCTGGTTCAGGCACGACTGGACAACGTGAATGGCGTTCCGGTCATTTCGGTGTTTGAAACGCCTTTAACGGGCATGAATGCCATACACAAGCGCGCATTCGATTTCATTACGGCCAGTTTGATCTTGTTGGCGATTTCTCCTTTGATGATTTTGATCGCCACGCTTGTCAAGGCAACTTCGCCAGGTCCGGTCATTTTCAAACAGCGTCGTTATGGCGTCGATGGAAACGAAATCCTGGTTTACAAATTTCGTTCGATGTCGGTATGTGAAAACAGCCAGCAGATTAAGCAGGCCACACGGAATGATGAACGTGTCACGCCACTGGGTGCCGTTCTGCGCCGAACCTCGCTGGACGAGTTACCGCAATTTTTTAATGTGCTGCAAGGCACGATGAGTATCGTTGGCCCGCGACCACATGCCGTCGCGCATAACGAACATTACCGGAAATTGATCGAGGGCTATATGTGGCGTCACAAAGTGAAACCAGGCATTACAGGGTGGGCTCAAATCAATGGTTACCGGGGTGAAACCGACACCATTGAAAAAATGGAAGGGCGTGTGATTTATGACATTGCCTATTTGAAAAGCTGGTCGCTTTGGTTGGATCTGACCATCATTTTTAAAACCATGAAACTGGTGGTTAAAGATTCCCAAGCTTATTAGAGATATGTGCTCAGCAATTTGTTGCAAAGCGTCGAACTGCGCTTCGAGAAATGCACGAAGCTCAAACAGGAGAAGTTTCATGTGTCTGAAAACACGTTATGTGATGGTGCTATTTGGCTGTCTATTAGCCATGCTTGCGATGTCTTGGTCGGGCCATAGCGCAGCTTCGAGCATGCGAGGGCATGCATCAGATGGGGAGGCCGAGTATCAAGCCCAGGTCAAAAAAGTTGCATACAGCCTGCCTGTTTATGCCGATCGTGCCGTGCCTGTGGCGCGCGGTGCAGGGGCAAGCCAGGACGTGGAGGCCGTATCCAGCGTGTCCGGACTAGACCATTGGACCATGATTGCTGCGACGCTGTTTCTAATAGGCATGCGTCTGTGGCATGGCGGCAAGAAAAGTTTGCCACTCATCCAGTGAATCTATTTCAACGCAATCCATGAATAACCACATACGTGGGCATCAAGCATAAAAAAATGCGTTGGACAGCCCGCTTTACAACCCTGATATTGATGACGGTGCTAGGCATGATTTCAACCCAATCCCGGGCGAATGATTCCCCGGATGCATTCAAACCATTTGTCCGTGCCCAATATGGCTACGACAGCAATTTATTTCGCCTCCAGAATGACCAGGAGGCCAGTTCTGTTTTGGGTACAACCGACACAGCTGTGTCCTACCATGTTTTAGCGGCCGGTCTGGATTTGGACATGCCCGTTAGCCGGCAAGCTATCAGGGCACATGCCGAAGTAAACCAGACGCGGTATGACCAATTCAGCATGCTGAATTTCAGCGGACACGATGCTTATTTGAAATGGGACTGGACGCTAGGCAGCAGGGCTCAGGGTGAGGTGGGTGGATCCGAAACGCTCACCCAGGCAAGTTATAGCAATGTCAAACAGCCGGTCAGCAATTTGATACGCACGCGCAGAAATTTCATGAACGCCTTAATCAAACTGGATACGCCATGGCGTGTGGGTGTGGGATTGGACCGAACCGAAACGAACAATAAGGCGGTCATTCAGCGTGTGCAGAATGCCACAGTGGACCGGGTCAATGCAGCTTTGCAGTACCGTACACGCAAAGGATCAACCCTGGAACTGACCAGTCAGCGTAGTGATGGTCAATATCAAAACCGTCAGGTAGTAGGGGGGCTGCCCATTAACAATAATTACCGTCAATGGGATAACGGTATGGCGTTTTCTGCTGACGTGACGGGTAAAACCAGACTGTCGGGGAAATTGAACTATACCGAGCGCAGTTATAACGATGTGCCACAGCGCGACTTCTCGGGACTGACCGGCTTGTTGTCCATGGATTGGGCCATCACTGAAAAAACAATAATCAAGGCGTCTGTGCATCGCGACATCGGTGCGCTGGAAAACAATACCGCAAGCTATACGCTCAATCATGGCACCACAATTGGCCTTGATTGGCGACCCACCTCGAAACTGGTGTTTAACACGCAGCTTGGTTACGACAACATCGAGTATGCAGGCGACCCAGGGTTCGTTCTATCGGGGTCTGCTGCCCGCGAAGATCAGCTCACCAGCTTGCAGGCCGGTATTCAGTATGCGTTGTTACGCAACACGACAATCGAACTGATCTTGCATCGTGGCATACGTTATTCCAGCGAGGCTTTATCCAGCTACAGATACAACCGTGCAATCCTCAACCTGCGTAGTGATTTTTAGATGACACCTCATATTGATCCGCGATGGTCGCTTGCCCCAAATAGTGTCGGTGAAAGGCAATTTATGCGTCTGATTGTATCCATGGTGACTGTGTTTTTGATGGCGTGTTCGATGCCAGCGTTTGCATTGAATTATCAGCTGGGTAGTGGGGATATCGTGTACGTCACGGTATATGACCACCCGGAATTACAGCTGGAGGCTCGTATTGATGAACATGGTTCGATCAATTTTCCCCTGATCGGGCAACTGGCGGTGGCAGGCGAAAGTCCGAGCACAGCACAGCGTCTCATAGCTGAAGCGCTGGAAAAAGGTGACTTCATCAGAAAACCGCAAGTTAACCTGATCGTCAAGGCATACCTCAGCAAGCAGGTTTCGGTTTTGGGGCAAGTTAACAAGCCGGGGAAATACCCATTGAACGCAACGAGTACGGTATCGGATTTATTGGCCCAGGCGGGAGGGTTGTCGCTGGAAGGCGCCGACGAACTGACGCTGATCCGGAAACAAAATGGGCAGGCTCAGCGCATTCAGATTGATATCAAGTCATTGTTCCAGGACGGGCAGTTCGATCTGAATCATCAGGTCAATGATGGCGATGTCATTTTTGTACCTAAAGCGGCTGTGTTTTACATCTACGGCGAAGTGCAAAAGCCAGGTGCCTTTCGTCTGGAAAAAAACATGAACATCATGCAAGCGCTGTCACTTGGAGGCGGCATTACGCTACGGGGTACGCAAAAAGGCATACAGATACGCAGACAAGGGCCTGATGGCCAACCTATCCAACTCAAGGCCGCACTGACCGACCCCGTCCAGAAAAATGATGTGGTGTATGTCAAGGAAAGCCTGTTCTGAATATCGACTTGAATTATTGGAAAGAATCCATCACTCATGAATTTTCTGCAATTTCTATTGATTCTCAAAGCGCACAAGAAGCTTATCTTGCTCACCCTGATCTTGAGCATTGCGCTGGTCAGTAGTGTCAGCTTGATGTTACCCAAGACATACAGCGCAACGGCCTCGCTCGTGGTGAACATACGTGGCGCGGACCCTGTAACCGGACAGACCATGCAAAGCCAATTGGTCTCAGGTTACCTGGTCAGCCAGGTCGATGTCATCAGCAGCCAGTTTGTCGCGCTGAAAGTGGTCGATGACTTGAAGCTGGAACAGGAAACAGCGTTTCAGCAACAGTTCAAGCGTGAAGTCCAGGCTCCGATATCGATGCGCGACTGGCTTGCCAACACCTTGCTGGCCAACCTGGAGGTCCGTCCATCCAGCGGCAGCAACGTGCTTTACATCACTTACAAGAGCAAGCGTCCTCATACCGCTGCACGTTTGGCCAATGCGTTTGTTCAGGCCTATATCCAAACCAATTTGGAGCTCAAAACCCAGCCTGCCAGACAGACCGCTGTTTGGTACAACCTGCAGCTCGCTGAACTCAGAGACAAACTGGAAAGCGGTCAGAAGCGACTGACCGATTTCCAGCAAACCAAAGGCATCGTTTCACTCGACGACAAGCTCGATACCGAGGCGGCACGATTGGCGGAACTCTCCAGCCAACTGGTCGCAGCGCAGGGACAAACCTATGAAAACCTGTCTATTCAAGATAACGCCAGCAGCGCATCCAATAGCGTGATGAACAACCCTGTCATACAAGCAATCAAAGGGGAACTGATCAGGAGCGAAGCCAAGCTCAGTCAACTTGCGCAACGTGTGGGCAGCAATCATCCGGAATATGCACGCGCAAAAGCCGAAACGAATAGTTTACGCAGCAAATTGGAGAGTGAAATTCAATCAGCGCGCCAAAACATCCGTAGCAATCTTCAGGTATCAAGACAGCATGAGCAGGAATTGCGCACAGCATTGGCGACGCAAAAAGCCAGAGTGCTGGCACTCAATGCGAACCGGGATGTGGCTACTGTTCTCGAACGTGAAGTCGAAAGTGCGCAGCGTATTTATGATCAAGCGCTTGAGCGCTCAAGCCAGACACAACTTGCAGGTCACGCCGGGCAAACAGAAATATCCGTCCTGAGTTTGGCCGTGATTCCCCTGATTCCATCGTCACCCAATGTACAGCTCAATCTGGCATTGTCCATTTTGCTGGGCACCTTGCTGGGGATGGGGTTGGCATTGCTTCTCGAACTGATGAATCGACGTGTACGTTCTGCGTATGACGTGCTGACCGAATTGGAATTACCTGTTCTGGGCGTGCTGACAGCAGCGGGCAAGCAACGATATTCGATCCTGGGCCGGCTGAACTTACAGCCGGCATCACCACCTGCGTAATGCGCTGCCCGTAATACAACCGGACAGGAAATGACCATGAATATCTACCCAAACACCATCAAACTTGTGGACGCACCGGCTCCGCATCAAACCGAGCCCACCATAGGACATTTATTACAAGATGCGGGCAAAATCACCTCGGCTGATGCCGAGCGTGTAGCCATATTCCAGTCAACCGAAAACATGCGCTTCGGCGAGGCCGCCATCAAAATGGGGTTGATCGCTGAAACCGATTTGCAACACGCTCTGTCGCATCAATTTTCATACGCTTATCTTGCTGTGGGCGATGGACAATTCAGCTCAGACCTGGTTGCGGCATACGAGCCGTTTGGTGTACAGGCTGAGCAGTTTAGAGCGTTACGTAGTCAGTTGATGATGCGCTGGTTCTCGAACGGCCACAAAACACTCACGATCTCAGGCATCAATGCCGGAGATGGGGCCAGCTATGTGGCCGCCAACATGGCCGTATCGTTCGCACAGTTGGGCGAGCGAACATTACTGATCGATGCCGATTTGCGTCACCCGCGTCAGCATGTGATGTTCAACCTGGGAAACCGGCCCGGCTTGTCAGAAGTATTGTCAGGACGAGTCAATCTATCTGCGGTGGCCTGCATGCCGGCCTTTCCCAATCTATCGATACTGACCGCAGGAGCCATCCCCCCCAACCCTGCAGAGCTGCTGTCTCGTGCTGCAACCCCGATCAAGCTGGTGGATTTGGCCGAACACTATGATGTGATTTTGATCGACACGTCAGCCACACATAGCAGCGCCGATGCGGCAATCGTTGCAGCGCGTGCAGGCGCTGCCTTGCTGGTGTTGCGACAGGACCACACGCCCTTATCGGCCGTTGCCACATTTCGCGCCAATCTGGCAGGCGCAGGTGCTGCACTCATCGGTACGGTATTGAATCAGTTTTAAGACTGAGTTCAACGACATGCCATCCACTTATCCCAGCCCAGGTGCAATATTGCATCGATCAGATGACCATGACTCAATAAAATGGGTATCGGTGATTCTGGTTTTTAGTATTACTTATCAGGCCTTGCTCGCGCTGATTCATACCCACATTCATCGAACGTCATCCCTGGTTGTGGCGATGACCGAGTTTTTGCTCTATCTGGGTTGCATTCTGATTCTATCCAGGCGAATACGACTTGAGTTTGTGGCACTGATTTCACTGGTGTTGGCGTACCTGTTCGTTCTGTCCATTTTCAGAAATGCATTGGAAGTCAAAGGGTTCAGAGATGCCATGATCCCGTTGTTGTTTTACTGGCTGGGGCGACATGTGGCGAATACCGCCTATGCAGACCGGCTGGTAAAAGTGCTGGTCTGGATCGTTCTGGCATTCGGTTTTTTCGAACTTTTCTTTCTTGATCTCTATACCCGCTTGATCAATATTTTTTCCTACTACGTCAGTACAGGTACCGTCACGCTCACCACCAATTACATCCGCGATAGTGCGCTGAATCTGAACGGCCTCAGGCCGGAGGGGATCGGCCGGATTATTTTCCCCTCTCTGCTGGGAAGCCATCGTATTTCTTCGATATTTCTTGAGCCCGTTTCACTTGGCAATTTTTCGGTCATCGTTGCGGCATGGGGTTTGTCGAAACCATCTGCAGAATTGAAGCAAACACTCTTTCTTGTTCTGGCAGCCATGACATTGATCGCACTCAGCGACTCCCGTTATGGCCTGATCGTGGTGACCGCACTAATCATCATGCGCTTCACAGTGAAGGGCCGCTTGAATGATGTCGCCATCATCTTGCCATTTGTGTCTGTTGGGGTGTTGATCCTGATTGCCAGGCTGTTTGATGGGGGCCTGGCCGACAATGTCATGGGCCGGCTTTTCTGGACCGGCCACACTTTATTGAGTTTCGATGTTCTGAAAATATTGGGCATCCAGGGATTCAAAATTCCGTATGGCGATATGGGCTACGCTTATCTGCTATCACGCTGGGGCGTATTACTTTGCCTGATTCTATGGGTTGCCTTCTGGATGGTGAAAATTCCCGATGCCAGCGCCAGGCGCTTCCGGGCTTATGCAGCTGTCTATATTTCTTTGATTCTGACGGTCAGCGGCACTTCATTCTTTGCCTTGAAAACGGCAGGGCTGTTGTGGTTTCTGGTTGGGGTGAGTGCTTCATTCAAAACCGGGCACGTATCAGCATCGCGTGATTCTGCCCAACCCAGTCAGCCAGGTTGGGGGCTACGTCATGTCTATTAAGGTTGCCCATGTCGTACGCCAATACCGGCCATCAGTAGGCGGGATGGAAGATGTGGTTGAGAACATTGCCCAGCATCAATTGAAGCAATCCGGGCAGCTCCCTGTCATTCTCACCCTTGATCGCTTGTTCCGGCATGCAGATCAAAACTTGCCTCGAAACGAAGTCATCGAAGGCATTCCAATCACACGTTTGTCCTATCGAGGTTCCAGCCGCTACCCCTTGTGCCCTGAAATACTCAAGTATGTGCGCGATGCAGACGTGATTCACGTCCATGGGATTGATTTCTTCTTTGATTTTCTGGCCGCCACCAAGCCCATACATCGTCGACCCATGGTGGTTTCCACTCACGGAGGCTATTTTCATACCCGGTTCGCCTCGACGCTTAAACAGATTTACTTTCATACGGCAACCCGCCTGTCCTCCAGAGCGTATGACAAGGTGATCGCCACCAGCATGAACGATGGTGACATCTTCAATAAAATCATCCCTTCCTCACAAGGCCAAATCATCGAGAATGGCGTCAACGTTGACAAATATGCAGGACAATCAGCCTCGACATCGAAGCCCGTTCTGATTTACTTCGGCAGATGGTCTGAAAACAAAGGCTTGCTTGAAACCATTGCTTTCTTCAAGCGCCTGGTATCCCGGCACCCAGAATGGAAATTGATTATTGCCGGCAGGGAATATGACCATACTCAATCCGGGTTGATGGCGGTTTTGCATCAGCATGCGCTGACCGAATCTGTCCATCTGTTTCCCAATCCGTCCGATCAAGAATTGGCGAGCCTGATTGGTCAGTCAAGCTACTTTATCTGCCTGTCTCGACACGAAGGTTTTGGCATCGCTCCGATAGAGGCGATGAGCGCGGGACTCACCCCTGTGCTAAGTGATATCCCGCCTTTTAGTCATCTCATCAGGCAGGCCGGCATGGGGATACTCCTCGATGGAGATCCTGATTCAGGGATGTCCGCTTTGCTTGAATTACACACCCAGAGTGAATTCGAACAGGCACGCAGAAGAGCGGGGCTACAGGCTTACTCGGCGCGCTACAGCTGGGACCGAATAGCCGATAGCTATGTCGACATCTACAAGTCCCTCTGCAAGCCACAAACAAGCAGGAAAGCCTCATGACCATGACGTGGCGGCATCTGTCCAGCAGGCTGGGAGTCACATTTGTGTTGATCACTACGAGCCTGATGGCCCCGCCCGTGATGGCAGGTTGCAATGATCCTTCATTAAAAGGCGTCAATCTAGCCGGAGCGGAGTTTGCTTCGAGCAAATTGCCTGGTGTGCTGAATAAGGATTATGTCTATCCAGGCCGTGATCAGATGGACTATTTCGCCTCCCTCGGTGCGAACGCCATTCGCCTTCCGTTTCGCTGGGAACGCATACAACCTGCACTGTTCGGCGAACTGGATGCCCTCGAATTGAAAAACCTGGAAACCACCGTGGCCATGGCCAGGTCACGCGGCATGTGCGTCATTCTGGATGTGCATAACTATGGGGCCTACCGTGGAAATGCGATTGGCACCCAGGCAGTCCCAGCTGCGGCTTTCATCCATTTATGGACCCGCTTGGCGAAGACATTCACTGATACCAGCTCTACCGCATTCGGTTTAATGAACGAGCCTCACAAATTGCCCATAGAACAATGGGCCGGCGTTGCGCAAAAAACGATAGATGCAATCAGACAAACCGGCGCCCAGAATTTGATTCTGATCTCAGGCGGGCGCTGGAGTGGGGTGCATGAATGGGAAAAGTCGTTCAGTGGTACTTCGAACGCGATGGCTTTTTCGAATTTGAAAGACCCACTCAAACAGAGCTGGATCGACGTTCATCAATACGCAGACGCAGACTATTCCGGGACCGGGAAGTCGTGCAGATCGGCAGAACAACTGACGAACATGTTCGTCAGAATGACCCAGTGGGCCCAAACACATAATCAACAGCTTTTCCTGGGAGAGTTTGGCGTCCCCGCCAATCAGGCATGTCTGGATACGCTGGATTCTATGTTGAAGCAAATGACCGACACAGGTGTTTGGCGCGGGTGGACTTACTGGGCTGCTGGCAGTTGGTGGGGGGACTACCCGCTCAGCATCGAGCCCAGGGACGGACGTGACGCCCCCCAGATCAGGATATTAAAAAAACATCTGGGAACCTGATGAGCGCAGCTATGCAACTGTATCTGCCATACACATGAAGTGAACTGACAAGGTGCAATGATGAAATTTTTAGTGATCTCGGCACATGACTACCGTTCCCGCAGAAAAGCAGGGATTCATTTTGTAACCAGTGAGTTGTCCAAGTTAGGTATGACACGATTTTTCTCATGCCAGTACAGTCTGTTGTCGCATCTGAAATCCGACCCCAGGGTTTCGCTCGACAACCTGGCAAACAAGAAAACCATACACGAAAACGTGGAGTGCTATTTATGGAAAACCTGGCTCCACCCATTCAATGTTCGCAAGCCCTATTTGCATACTGTCGAAACTTTTCTGTTTAAACGCTATGTGAATCATCCCGACCCGGTATTGATCGAGTGGATCCGTGAAGCCGATGTGATCTTTTTTGAAAGTGGCATCGCCCCCATTTTTTTCGATCTGGCCAAACGACTGAATCCGCATGCAAGGACGATTTACATTGCCTCGGATGATTTGGCTGCCATCAATGCCGCCACTTATGTGAAATCAGCTTTTGAGCGGGTCGCGCCGCAGATGTCTGCGCTTTGTCTGAAATCCCGATATATGGCTGATGACATGCCCAAATCCTCCAATCAATACGTCATACCGCATGGCTTTGATTTTTCGCTTGCCGAACAAGCCGATCCGTCTCCCTATACCAGGGGCTTGCATGCCGTATCGATTGGATCCATGTTGTTTGATCCTGAGTTTTTCGTGATGGCGTCCAAACGGTTTCCTCAAATCATGTTTCACGTCATTGGTTCCGGTAAAAGAAGGTTGCCTGGCTATGGGGAAAATGTTCGGGTGTATGGCGAAATGCCACATCATCTGACAGTGCCCTATATCAAGCATGCCAGTCTGGGTATTGCCCCTTATCGATCGCCCAATCTGCCACGTTATCTGGCAGATACGTCGCTCAAACTCATGCAATACGATTTTTTTAAAGTGCCCGCGGTTTGCCCGGATTTGATTGTGGGCGATTACGCTACGCGGCACGGATACGAGCCGGGCAATGAAGAGTCAATTGTTTCAGCCCTCAATGCGGCTATCCAGGCACCAAGAAGAGGGCACAGCATGCCGCTTCGATGGTCACAGGTCGTGGAAAGAATGTTAAATCCGACCCGGTTTGATGATGTCCGTGTTTCCTGATCAATCTCCGGTATTGCCACAGCGCAGCAGCTTTATGCAAGACATGAAGCAACACAGGATCACCTCAAATTTAAACGTCGCAGCACGCCCCGCGTTCTCAAACGAGGCTGTGAATCCTTATAACAGTTTGCTGTATCGCGCTATTTCGAATGCAGACCGAATAGCGGTTCACGAACACCAATACACCATGCTGCCCTGGAAATGCGACATTCTGCATATACATTGGCCTGAATTTGATGTTTTGCCACGCTCTTTGGGAATGTTCGACATGTTGAAAAAACTGTCAGTCTGGAGCTGGTTATTGTTGGCGCGTGCTTCAGGCACGAAAATAGTATGGACAGCGCACAATCTGTTTGGGCATGACACCCCGCCATCCCGCCTCAACATGTTTTTATGGAAACGCTTCATTTCAATAGTCGATGGCGTGATTTTCTTGTCGGAATCCAGTCGATCCGCAGTGCTGGAAGCCTATCCGGAGCTGATGAAGCGCCCATCGACCATGGTCCGCCATGGCCACTATGGCCCATGGATAGACAAGATACGTGGCGCGGCCAGCGCGCCTAACTCCCAGGTCCGGCGAGCATTGAAAGCGCTCGAAAACAAATTTGTATTGCTGCATTTTGGACAAATGCGCGCCTACAAAAATGTAGATGAACTCATGCGCCAGTTTTCCATGCTGGAGGCCCCGGACATCCGGCTCCTGATTGCCGGAAATGTGCCTGACAGGAACTATCAGCTCAAACTTGAGGCGTTGGCGGCAGCCGACAGTCGCATCCTGCTATTACCCGGACATTTGGATGATGCGTCACTGGTGGCCTGTCTTGATCGAGCCGACCTGGTCGTGTTGCCCTATCGAAAAATACTCAATTCAGGTTCGGCGCTGTTGGCGTTGAGTGCGGGCAAGCATGTTGTGGTGCCCGCAATTGGATCCATGAGTGAATTGCAACATGACATGGGATTGAATGCATTGACCTTGTTCGAGGGGCCATTCAATGCAAATGTGCTGCGTCATGCCATCAATAAAATTCAATCCGGCTACACCACTCCACCTGATCTCGAACAATATGACTGGCCATCACTTGGTTCCCGGACAGCTTGTTTTTATCGTGACTTGTTGGAGTGATCGTAGGCCATGTTTACGCTGGATACTCAATACAATTTGTACTGGGCGAATTCACCCAACGTGCAACGCGTCATGCCCTGCATGTTGGATGGTCATGCCACAACCCGGAATAAATCCCATCCATCATTTCGGGTGATGTGGGCAGGCTGTCCACATGATTAGAAAACGCATATTCAGCAACATCAGCTGGATGCTACTTGAGCGTGTTTTCACCACCCTCATCATTTTGGCATCGAACATTTATGTAATCCGCACGCTCGGGGCCCATCAGTTTGGCGAGCTTGCGTATTTTCAAGCCTTGTTGGGACTGCTGATTGTTGCTGCCGATTTCGGCCTGCGACGCGTACTCCTGGTTTCATTTGGCAAGCTGGCATCGGGAAAGCTTGTGTCCGCAACGCTGTTGCTGAAAACCATTGCAGCAGTAATTCTTATTGCCCTATGCAGCATCGCATGGATCCATACTGGTGATGATGCGTTTTTAATTCTGCTGGTTTATTGCGTATTTGCCCCTGTCGAAGTGTATGCATTCGTCATGCAGGCAGAATTGCGAAATGATCGATTGGCCAAGATTCGAACGGTTCTGGCGCTCGCTGGAGCCGGCACCCGCGTCTGGTTGTGTATGTCAGGTCTGGGGCTTGTTCAGAACCTCTTGCTGACCTATGTATTGCAGTCGGTGCTGCTGTTTCTGTTCACATGGGCATGGACTCGATTCTGGATTCAAACGGGCTGGCAGATTTCGTACCAAAACTTCAAGCAAGTCTGGCGAATCTCGAAAATCGTTTTATCCAAATCGATTTATTACTTTTTCTCGATGCTGGTCATCCAGGCACACTACCGTGTGGATCAGCTCATGATCTCGGGAATGATGGGCAGTACTGAACTCGGTATTTACTCATCAGCGTACAAGCTGGTCGAGCAATTGATCATGATTCCCGCCATTGTTTCAGCCGTCCTGCTCCCACAGATGGCGCTCAAACGTAAAAATCGCGAGCTCACCCTAAACCGCCTGTCCATGATCTATGGCGTCACCATGCTGGTAGCCATTGCGATTGCCGTCCCTGTGATGTTGATGACAGGTCCTTTGATACAACTTGCATATGGCCCGGAGTTCAGTGCAGCAAGCCCTGTGCTTTTCTATCTCATGCTGGGCTTGCCGTTTCTGTTCATCGCCAACATGAGCGGGCTGTATTTCAGCGTCATGGGGCAGGAGCGTCAGGCTTTCATCAGAAATGTCGCAGGCTTGTTCGTCAATATCGCGCTCAATCTGTTCATGATTCCACGCTATGGCGCAACAGGCGCAGCCCTGACGACGGTGGTCAGCTATTTCGTCGTGGCCTACGGCGCCGAGCTTGTTTTCTGGACACGTTTCAAAGAGCACTTACACATCAAGTATCGCGCCATAAGTGGCCTATTAAAAATCAATTTTTACAAGGATCTGATGCATGTTCTTCTCGGCAAACAGTCACCACAAACTTGAAAGGCAGTGTCTCTATTGGTGGGAACCTGGTGAACGGCGCATTAACGTGGGTGATCATCTTTCAAAGGTCATTGTGTCAGAAGTACTGGCCTTGCGTGATCGGACCATTACGGACAAAAAGGATACCTCGAAAAAATTGTTTGCCATCGGGTCCATCCTGCATTTTGCCCATTCAGGAGAGTGCGTATGGGGGTCGGGTGTGAATGGCAAAATTGATCTGGCGAAGCATCGGTTTTCCAGTCTGGATGTGCGAGCGGTGCGAGGGCCGTTAACCCGTGACTACCTCATGCAACGGTCAATCGACGTACCTGAAGTCTACGGTGATCCGGGTTTGCTCATGCCGCGTTTTTTTCCGGATGACTTGCTACAGTCCCATGCACGCGGCAGCCTGCCTTACCTGGTTGTTCCACACTTGAATGAATCAGCAGAAAAATTTGCCGCGTATCACGACCATCTATTACTGCCCAGTTGCAAACCTGCCGCCTTTGTCAGCCAATTATTGCGGGCTCGATTCATCATCTCGAGCTCCCTGCACGGCATCATTCTGGCTGAAGCATATGGTATTCCGGCCATTTATCTGGATATGGGGAACGGCGAATCCAGCCTGAAATATGATGATTATTATTATGGAACGGGTCGTATGACCTACCACAAGGCCAGCTCCATAGAAGAAGCGCTGGACAAGGGGGGCAATCCTGCTTTCGACCTGGAAGCCATACAACATGGATTGATGAAGGCGTTTCCCTGGGACCTATGGGATTAACGTCATGGTTCGGATAACACGGAATACCACACAGAATCACGCCAGTGTGGCCCATCGATATACGCACATCGATACGATGAAAGCGATCGGAATCGTGCTGGTGGTCTTGGGTCACGCGCCCGGCCTGAATGATTTTGCCAAGAACGTGATCTACAGCTTTCACATGCCGTTGTTCTTTTTTGTTTCTGGGTTATTGCTGACTGGGCCAAAAGTCTCGCTTCCATTCAAACACTATTTTTTACAGGCCTGGCATGCGCTTGGCGTGCCCTATCTGTTTTTTTTCCTGATTTCCTACTTGTATTGGTTACCGACACATGATTTGTCATCTCGGGCGGACCAATACAGTGACATGGCCTGGTGGGCGCCTTTGTCAGGCGTACTGATCGGCAATGGAGAGGCCTTGTTCGTCAACGTTGTGCTGTGGTTTTTTACCAGTCTGCTGGTCACAGCACTGATTTTTCATCTCGCCAGAAAGTATTTCTCGGCAGGGCTATTACTGCTTTGCTTCAATCTGGGCGCGCTGTTGTTTGCGTTTGCACGTGAACCATCCTGGCCCCGTCTTCCATGGGGGCTCGATAATGCCATTGTGGCGCTGGGCTTTTATTCGGCGGGCCATTATTTGCATTCATACCAGCCTGGCATCCTGGCCCGTATTTCATGCAAGACTGCAATTTTGATCGCCGCGATTTCAATGGCAGGGCTTATTTATGGCGCATTCCTGAATGGCGAAGTGGATCTGAACACGCTCATTTTTGGGCACCACCCAACGCTGTACTCCATTAACGCCTATCTGGGCATTCTGGCGCTGTTCTGTTTGGCCATCCAACTCCCGGGTCATGCGACTACGCGGTGGTTATCACAAAACAGCATCATCATTTTCCCGCTCCATCTATTGATGTTCAGTCTCTTTACAGGGATAGGCGTTGTGGTATTTGACCTGCCCCACACGTTCAAATCGTCTGCTATTGAGTGGACAATAGCATTTACTGTACTCGCGCTATTGCTGAGTTATCCCAGCGCCTGGATCTTGAAACGGTGTGCTCCGGCAGTGTTTCTAAAACGCAGTAAGCCCCCTGCGCCAGACACCAAACTGGAAAGTAACCAGCCGGTGCTCAAGACATGAGCCATAAGCATCGTCAAGCTTACGCTGCAGGTTTTGAATCCGTGCAAGCCGGCACTTCATCGCCCAGACCGACCAGACACATGGCTCATTTTCCGGTCAGGTCCTACACATCGACCGAACTGGTGTCACACCTCCATGCACACCGGGAAAGAGCATCACAGGTCATACTGTTTTTTGCGAACACGAATTTTGTGGTTCAGTGCCAGGGTTTGCAACATCTCATGGCATGCGAAGCGATCACCATCGTTAATGATGGGATAGGCCTGGAAATGGCGGCACGCTGGCTGCATGGTGCAGGCTTTTCTGACAATCTGAACGGAACTGATTTCTTGCCTTTCTTTTTCAGGCAGACACCTCAACCGCTCAAAATATTCATGCTCGGTGGCCAACCTCATGTTCTGAGCAAAGCCGCAGACTATGTCACGCAACAATTAGGTCAGCAGGTCGTGGGGAGTTGCGATGGTTATGAAGGGATCAGGAACAGTCCTGATCTCATCGACACGATCAATCGATCGCAAGCCGATGTGGTATTGGTCGCACTAGGCAATCCCGTCCAGGAAAAGTGGATTCTGGAGCATCGTCAAAACCTGCATGCCTGCATGCTGGCCGGAGTAGGGGCCTTGTTCGATTTCTGGGCCGGCAACAAGCCGCGTGCGCCCCGCTTGATACAGAAATTGCGCCTGGAATGGTGCTATCGCTTATGTCTGGAACCGCGGCGTTTGATGCGTCGCTATACGATCGATATCGTGACCTTCATACAATATTGTCATCGAAATCGATGAGACATCAAGCAGCCCTGGCAGAGGTTGAGGGCGTACTTTGCAATCTATCATTGCCTGGGAGGGACCTGGATCGTCGTGCCCTCACGTCGAGGATCGGCCGCACCGTGGAAAGCCTGGGTCGCGGGATCAAAGGCGATTGCCTGCACCGATCCGATGTGGGCCTGGCACCCATCCGTTCCTGATTCTCCCAGCCCGGCATGTCCCAATTGACGCAGTGCATCCTGCGTGGCAATGCTGATTACCGGCTGCATGAAACTTGATCCACTTTCGCAATTCACTCGCCCTGCGGCCTGAGTGACCGATATACGGGGTGCGTCGATTGCCTGCTGCAGGCTCATGCGATGGTCGATCAAATTGAGCGTGACATTGAACACCGAGTTGATAATGGTCGAGCCGCCCGGTGAGCCATAAGCTGCAACTGGCTTGCCATCCTTGAACAGCATGGTGGGCGCCATACTGGAGCGCGGTCGTTTATGTGGTGCCACATCGTTGGCCCCCGGGTTGCCTGCCAAGGTATCAGCGCTGGGCGAAAAGTTGAAATCGGTCAACTCGTTGTTGAGCAGAAAGCCATAACCGGGCACCGTGATGCCCGAGCCCCAGGTGAATTCGATGGTGCTGGTGTAGCTCACCATATTGCCCCAGCGGTCAACGATGGAAAAGTGCGTGGTGTGCGGGCTTTCTGGTGTGGCGAGGACAGGTTTTGGCCGTATGGACGTTGACGCTTCCCAAGGCCTGGGGTCGCCTGCTTGCGGGGTATCCATGCGGCTATCCGGTTGAATCAAGGCTGAGCGCGGCGCCAGATAATCAGGGTGCAGCAGACCGGTACGTGGTACAGGTGCGGCATCGTCGTCGCCTATCCACACCGCGCGATCGGCAAATGCCAGTCGCATGGCTTCAATCATCACGTGCAAGGTTTTCGGGCTGCCAAAGCCATAGCCTTGTGTCGTGTCGCCCAGCGGAAAGCGCTCCAACAGTTTCAGCATCTGAAATGTTGTCAGCCCGCCGGAAGAGGGGGGCGGCATGCCGGCCAACGTCCATCCGCGATAGTGGCTGATGAGCGGTTTGCGGATCGCCACCTGATACTGTGCGAGATCGGCCAGGGTCATGCGGCCTTTGCCTGCTGCGCCGAGTTCGTCGCGACTGCGTTGCTGCGCGTGCACAATTGCGCGTGCCATCGGGCCGCGATAAAACGCACGAGGCCCTTTGGCGGCCAGCAATTTCAGCGTTTTTGCCAGGTCGGGCTGAACCAGCCAGTCACCTTCCGCCAGGGGCACCCCACCGGGCCGGAAGATCGCAGCGGTTTCTGGCTGCAGTTGGGTGCGGCCGCCGTCGTTGACAATGTCTTCCGCCATGAAGCGGTTGACGCGAAATCCCTGTTCGGCGAGCGCGATGGCTGGTGCCAGAGTATCGGCCAATTTGAAAGTACCCCAGCGCTTGAGTGCGGTGTCCACGCCGAGCAAGGTACCCGGCACGCCAACTGAAACGCCGCTGGTCGATGCTTGCTGAAACGGCATGGGCAACCCATCCGGGGCAAACATGTCCGCGCGAGCAGCGGCGGGTGCGCGCTCGCGTGAGTCGACGATGAGCGTCTCGCCGGCTTTGGCCAGATGAATCATCATGAACCCACCGCCTCCGATGCCCGACGATTGTGGTTCAACGACATTGAGTGCGAATTGAACAGCCGCAGCGGCGTCGATGGCATTACCGCCCCTGGCCAGCATCTGTGCGCCGGCAGCCGCGGCTGCCGGGTGCGAGACGGATACCACCCCGTTGGGCGTAGCGGCCCAAACAGGCGTGATTAAAAGATACAGGAGTAGCCAGCGCATACCGCGTAAATGATTGAGCATGGGATTCAACAGTCAACAGATGAGGCTCAAGCCTGCACCGGTTTACCCATATGCGTCAATGTGGGGTCAGGCAGATTCAGCCCGGTTTGCCGTCGACGCGCGCACGCAGCAGGAAGGGCGAGTAGATCACCGCAAAGATTCCAAACGCAATCATCCACATCAATCCGGCCAGTGTCATGCTTGGTGTGTACGTTCCTGGAGCCAATAGCGGCGCTGCGACGCGTATCAACGCAGCGATATTGATCGCCACAAAAGCCAGCGTCATGACTGGCGCAGACTCCAGTATGCGGCCGGTATGGCCGAGTGATACGCGCGCCATCATGCCCAGGGTCAGCACACCGATGGCGCCCGCAGTAAAGGCATGCAAGGCACTGCCTGTGGCAGATGCCACGCCCAGGGCCGAGGCGACCAGCAGCGCAAAGCCCAGCACGATCCACGCATAGCCCAGATGCAGCACCCACAGCAGCGGTACGGCCCAGATCTTTCGGGTATACCAGCCTGCCAGGCGAATGCCGTGTACCGCCGCCGCGATGGCAGCCATCACAGCCGTCACGATCGATCCGGGCGCAATCAGCACGGCAAGCAGGGCAGCTATGGTGGATAACGGCACCAGCCATTCGATCATTTTCCAGCGCCGTGCGTGGGTGCGTAATTTGTTGTCAGTGAAACTGGGAATGACCCGTCCCCCCATAACCGTAATCATGGTCACGATGACATAGGTAGCCAACTGGAGTCCCAGGCTGATGCTGGCCGTGGGTCGGCCCAGCGCTTCAACGTGCACCAGTGCATTGGCTGCCGCCAGGACCAGCAGCATCAGCGGGAAGGGTGCATTGAACAACTGCCTGGCCTTGATGAGCGGCCATGCCAATGTCACGGCCAGCACCGGCAGAAATAGCAAATCAATCAAAGCCACCCAGCCTACAGATAATCCTGGCAGGAAAAAGCTCACGCGCCCCGCCAGCCATAACAGGAATAAAGCAGCCAGGGCCGGCCCCGAAGGCGTTTGAATACCGGTCCAGTTTTGCGCCGCTGTCAGTAAAAAACCGGCGATGACGGCCACCGCGAATCCGAACAGCATTTCGTGGCCATGCCAAACGAACGGGGACAGGCTGCCAAGTTGAAGTTTGCCATTCAGTACAGCCAACCACAGTCCCATCATGAGCACCGCATACCATCCGGCAGCCAGGAAAAAAGGCCGGAACCCCAGCGCAAAAGGCGCCCATTCGGCGATCGGCGAGCGCGTTTTATGGTCTTCGATAGGCAATAAGGACATGGCGGTTTCAGTCAGATTTCAAGTTAACCCGTGCTCCAGGCGCGGGGGCGTCGCATCCCGGCAATCTTACAGGCTTGCTTGACGTAACCGTAGGGAAACAGCACAAACAGCATTTTTTGCGCTTCCCGACCAAAGCGTTCAGCCAGATGCTTGATGACAAACCGTGCATCGGCCGCGACCTGATGTTCTTCATAGTAGTCACGCATGAAACGAATGGCAGCCCAGTGGTCGTCGTTCAGCGTGATATTTTCTTCCTGGGCCAGCATCTGGGCGATTTCGTCGTTCCAGTCACCGGGATTGACTAGATAACCTTCTGCGTCACGTTCGGGCATGGGAGTGCTCATGCTGGGGTCTCCTGTGGTTCAGTTGTATGGTGAAATCATAAGCGGGTTGAGATCCTGGAGAGCAGGTCATCAAGTCCCGCCGCCATGGAATTCAACACCGGGCTGGCGTTCCGGCAAATCGGCTACCAAAAGTTCGCGCCTGCATTGCGCCAAAGATTCGACGCCTGATTCATTCAGATACGACTTGGCATCGGACACGGCCGCGGCCAGTAATTCCGCGGCCAGCGCAACTGGCGTACGTCCCAACGACCTGGCTAGCGCGCGCAATTCGAAGCAGGGGTCTTTCGGCAAATGAATTTCCAAAGGCGCACCCGCACCCGGAACCGTTTGAGTCGCAGGAGTCGCTTCGTCTGCAGGCACAAGTGCCTGGCTCATGACACTGGCTATCCTGGAGCCAATCGAATGCGCTTGCCCGGTCGGCTTCAGACGGACTTTATTCACGAAGTATTTTTCGAAATCGACCTTGGCCTGATGTACCCAGCGCCCCTGCCGCATCCAGTTGATGTCACGCAACGGCACCTGCGGCTCGGACAGATAAGCCGCGCCGGTGTTGCCCATGTCGGTCAGCCACTTGGCATGTTGCGGCACATAACTGACCAGAGGGGCATCGCCCATCTGGGCAAGTATGTTTTGCACCACGATTTTCCCGGCCTGGGTGATCGAGTACACCGAATCGGGCGGACCCACCGCAACCGGGGTGTTATCCACATAGGGCTTATCCGCACAGGCCCCGATGGCAAACACATTGGGGTAGTCCGGATTGCGCAGGTATTCGTCCACCACCACCAGGCCACGGTCATTGACCAGGCCCTGTGCACTGCTCACGCCCGGCACACCACCGAAGGCTGGCCAGTACACGGAATAGGCATAGGGCAAGGTGTGGGTCTGCTTTTCCTGACCGCTGGCATCGAGTTCCACCACCTGGATGGTGTCCTGGTCGATCCGCACGGTGCGTGCGTTGCAGATTGCGCCGATTTTGGTATCGACGAGTGCTGCGGTGATCGCGCCGCGGCTGGCGCCTTCGCCACCGATGCCGAGGTGACCGGGATAGGGCTCAGGCGTGACCAGAATGATGGAGACCCGCTCGCGAATGTTGCGGCGCTTGAGGTCGGCGTCCACCAGGAAGGCATACTCGTAGATCGGTCCCAGCACGCTTGCTCCTTCCGCTGCACCGATCACAATCGGTCCGGGATGACGGACATACTCCTTGTAGGCCGCATGCGCTCGCTCAGCCTGGTCGATGTGAATCACCGATTGCGTATGCTCGGCGAGTCCCGGCACTTTGTCTGACATGCCGGTCGCGCCAGTGGCAATCAGCAGATAATCGTAAAACAGCACATCGCCGTTTTCCAGATCAACCTGGATGACGTCGGGCTGGATACGCTTGACAGCACTGTGGATGAACTTGATGCCACGCGATTCGAGATACGGGCCGATCGGGAACGCGACATCGGACCGTTCGCGCCAGCCCATGGCAACCCACGGATTGGACGGCACAAAGTGAAAATAGGGTTTGTCGGAAACCACGGTTACTTCATCTTGTGGACCCAATTGATCCTTCAGGGCATAAGCCGCGGTCACACCGGCGATGCCGGCACCCAGGATGACAACATGCGTCATTTCAGTCTCCTTAATTCGTTTGGGTCACGGACTCAGCTGCGTGGACGCACCAGCTGCCAGGCACGCGTCACGTAACTCACTGAAGCAAATCCGCTCCACACGTGTACCAGCCGCGAGAACGGGAACAGGACAAACAGGGTCATGCCGAAAAACAGATGGATCTTGTAGATCGACGGCACGCTCACGATGAATTCCGCTGCGCCGGCGCGGAAGGTCACGATGTGTTGCGCCCAGGCACCCAGCGCCAGCATCACGCCGCCTTCGGCATGTTGCAGCGAGTACAGGATGGAAACCAGGCCGAGCAGCAGCGTGATCAGAATCCACACCATGATGAGAATATCCATCGGTTTGCTGGTGGCACGGATACGGGGATCCGTCAGGCGCCGATGCAACAGAATGACGACACCCGCCAGACAGGCCAAGCCCGCCAGACCACCGGAAATGATCGCCAGCATCTGCTTGTTTGGGGTGGACAAACCGAACGACTCATACAACCAGTGCGGTGTCAGCAACCCTGCGGCATGGCCAAAAAACAGGAACAGAATGCCGATGTGAAACAGATTGCTGCCGAGGCGCAATTGTTTCGTCCGCAACATTTGCGACGAATCGCTCTTCCAGGTGTACTGCTCGCGGTCAAACCGGATCAGGCTGCCGAGAAAGAATATCGACAGTGCGATGTACGGGTAAATACCGAACAACAAATTATGCAGATTGGACATGTCCAGATCCTCCAGTAATCAATAAGCCGGGGTTAATGAGTGGTGGCGGCGGCTTGCCGGCGTGAAGCCGGCATCTGCACCACCTGCGGGCCTGGCTTTAACAAGGGTTCAACGCCGTCCATCGTCGGACCGAACATTTCCATGGCTTCGTCCATGTCGTGCACTGGCGGTTCAGTCAGTTCCTGCGCCTCAACCGGTGACAGCGCTTCCAGCACCTGGAACACGGTGGCGTAGGGGCTGCCGTTGGCGTCGAGCTTGCGCCCGATGGTGGCGATCACATGCACGGCATCGCCCAATAGCGTCAAGGCTTCATCGGTCGGCAGCAGTGAGAGAAACTCGAGAAACAGCGGCACGTAATCCGGCAGCTCCGAGGAACTGGCATCGAAATCGTATTTCCAGTATTCCTGCAGCAGATCAATCATGGCCGAACCGCGGTCACGCGATTCGCCATGGATGTGTTCGAACAGATGCAGCGAATGCGACGGATTGCGATCAAAGGTCGCAACATAGCTTTCCTGCAGGGCAATCAGATGAGTATCACGCAACTGTGCAAACAGCGGTGCCACTTTGCTGACCGCATCGCCGTTGATGTCGGATTCGTCTTTCAGGGCGGCCTCCAATTGAGGCAATGCTGTCAACCAGTCAGATTCCGGATAACACAGCAGCAGGGATAGGACTTTGAATGTTTTCATCGTAAGGCTCCTTAACCGGTTTTTTTCTTGGCGTGCAGTTGCGACAGGTCGACCGGGACCGAGTTTTTCCGGTTGCCAAACAGGCTGGGTTTGGACACGCCGTCCGAGCAGCCATTGCCGAAGGTGAAACCGCAACTCGACTTCTCCTCGAAGGTGTTGATCGCCTCTTCGCGGTGAGTGGTGGGGATGACGAAACGGTCTTCGTAATTGGCAATCGCCAGATAGCGATACATCTCGTCGGCCTGGGCGGAGCTGAGCCCAACCTGATCGAGCGCAGCAATGTTCGGCACACCCTCCACCGACTTGCCACGCATGTAGGCACGCATCGCAAGCAGGCGATCAAGCGCGGTGACAATTGGTTTTTCCTTCCCGCCGGTGAGCAGATTAGCGAGATAGGTGATCGGGATGCGCAGTGACTGGGTGTCGGGAATGATGCCGTTCATGCCCATCTTGCCGGACTCGGCTGCAGCCTGGATCGGGGAGAGTGGTGGCACGTACCACACCATCGGTAAGGTGCGATATTCAGGATGCAGTGGGAAGGCAATCTTCCAGTCGATTGCCATCTTGTAGACCGGCGACTTCGCAGCAGATTCGATCCAGGCCTCGGGAACGCCTTCGGCGCGTGCGGCGGCGATGACCTCAGGGTCGTTGGGGTCGAGGAAAATCTTCAATTGCGCTTCGTAGAGCTCCTTCGGGTCCGTGACGCTGGCGGCTTCTTCGATGCGGTCGGCGTCATACAGGATCACGCCGAGATAGCGAATGCGGCCGACGCAGGATTCCGAGCACACCGTGGGTTGGCCGGCTTCGATGCGTGGATAGCAGAAGGTGCATTTTTCTGCCTTGCCGCTTTTCCAGTTGTAGTAAATCTTTTTGTAGGGGCAGCCGGAGATGCACATACGCCAGCCGCGGCATTTGTCCTGATCGACCAGCACGATGCCGTCTTCCTCACGCTTGTAGATCGAGCCGGAAGGACACGATGCCACGCAAGTTGGATTGAGACAGTGCTCGCACAGGCGCGGCAGATACATCAGGAAGGTGTTCTCGAACGTCGAGTGCATTTCCTTCTGCACGTTGTCGAAGTTCTTGTCGCGGCTGCGCGAGGCAAACTCGCCACCGAGGTCATCTTCCCAGTTGGGGCCCCAGTTGATCTTCTCCATTTTCTCGCCGGTAATGGCCGAGATCGGGCGCGCGGTCGGCGGCGTCTCCGACAGCGGTGCTTTCTGCAGATGCTGGTAGTCGAAGGTGAAGGGCTCGTAGTAGTCGTCGATCTCGGGCAGATTGGGATTGCCGAAGATGTTGGCGAGAATTTTCAGCTTGCTGCCCTGGCGCGGCTCCAGCTTGCCGTCGCCCTTGAGTTTCCAGCCACCGTTCCAGATGTCCTGGTTTTCCCACTGCTTGGGATAGCCGATGCCCGGCTTCGATTCGACGTTGTTGAACCACGCATATTCCATACCTTCACGCGAAGTCCACACGTTCTTGCACGTGATCGAGCAGGTATGGCAGCCAATGCACTTGTCGAGGTTCAGCACCATCGCAATTTGAGCACGCACTTTCATGTTTAACTCCTTGCCTGACAGAGGCCCATGCCTCTGTTCGTTATAAAAAATCCCGCACCGGAGAGAGGTGGCGCGGGGAGGGCGGCGGGGGACGCCTGCCCTCAAAAACGGTGAAATCAGCGCTCGACCAGCGGGCCTTCCATCCAGTCGACTATCTTCATCTTGCGCACGATCACGTACTCGTCGCGGTTGGAACCCACCGTCCCGTAGTAGTTGAAACCGTACGAAAGCTGCGCGTAGCCACCAATCATGTGCGTGGGTTTGGTGATGGTGCGTGTCACCGAGTTGTGAATGCCGCCGCGGAAACCGCTCACCTCGGCGCCGGGCACGTTGATGATTTTTTCCTGCGCGTGATACATCAGGCACATGCCGCGCGGCACTCGCTGACTGACCACAACGCGTGCGGTCAGCGTGCCGTTGACGTTGAACACTTCGACCCAGTCGTTATCGACCAGCCCCGCTTCTTTCGCCTCCGGTTCGGACACCCAGACGTGGGGGCCGCCACGCGACAGCGTCAGCATGCGCAGGTTGTCGGTGTAGGTGCTGTGGATGCCCCACTTCTGGTGCGGAGTGATCCAGTTGAGCACCAGCTCGGTGTTGCCGTTCGGTTTTTTGCCGAGCATCGGCTCAATCGTCTTGGTGTCGACCGGTGGCTTGTAGACGCACAGGCCCTCGCCGAAATCCAGCATCCACTGGTGATCCTGGTAGAACTGCTGGCGGCCGGTGAGGGTGCGCCATGGAATCAGCTCGTGGACGTTGGTGTAGCCGGCGTTGTACGACACGTGCTCGGATTCCAGGCCCGACCAGGTCGGCGAGGAGATGATCTTCCTCGGCTGCGCCACGACATCGCGGAAGCGGATCTTGTCGTCCTCGCGCGGCAGGGCCAGGTGTGTATGGTCCCGCCCGGTGATTTTCGACAATGCTTTCCAGGCCTTCACCGCCACCTGACCGTTGGTTTCCGGCGCAAGCATCAGGATGACCTCGCAGGCGTCGATGGCCGACTCGATTTTCGGCAGACCCTGGCTGATTCCAGCCTCGGTGACGGTGTAGTTCAGTTCACCCAGCTGCTTGACTTCATCTTCGGTGTTCCAGCTGATGCCTTTGCCGCCATTGCCGATCTTGGTCATCAAGGGGCCAAGCGAGGTGAACTTTTTGTAGGTGTCGCCGTAGTCGCGCGTCACCACCGTCATGGCCGGCATGGTCTTGCCCGGAATGGGGTCGACCTCGCCTTTTTTCCAGTCGCGCACGGCCATGCTCTGGCCCAGCTCGGAGGGCGTGTCGTGCATCAGCGGCGTCAATACCAGATCTTTCTGGGTACCGAGGTGCGTCGCGGCGATTTCAGAGAACTTCTTCGCAATGGACTTGTAAATGTCCCAGTCCGACTTCGACTCCCACAGTGGCTGCACTGCTTCGCTCAAGGGGTGGATGAAGGGGTGCATGTCCGAGGTATTGAGGTCGTCCTTTTCGTACCAGGTGCACGATGGCAGTACGATGTCGGAATACAGACAGGTGGTCGACATGCGGAAATCCAGTGTCACCAGCAGGTCGAGCTTGCCTTCGGGCGCCTTGTCATGCCATACGACTTCCTTCGGTTTCGTTTCGCCGAGCTCGCCCAGGTCCGGTCCCAGCACCGCATTCTGGGTGCCAAGGAAGTACTTGAGGAAATACTCGTGACCCTTGCCCGATGAACCCAGCAGGTTGGAGCGCCAGACGAACAGGTTGCGCGGGAAATTCTTCGGGTTGTCCGGGTCTTCACAGGCAAACTTGATCGCGCCGGTCTTGATCTGTTCGACTGCATATTTGACCGGATCAATACCGGCTGCATCGGCTGCTTTAGTGATTTCCAGCGGATTCATGTCGAGTTGCGGGGCGGACGGCAACCAGCCCATGCGCTCGGCGCGCACGTTGAAATCGATCAGGCGGTAGTCGCCCAAATCCTTGCTGGCCGTGGGGGAGAGGATTTCCGACGCCGCCAGCTTCTCGTGGCGCCACTGGCTGGTGTGGGCATAGAAGAAGGACGTGCCATTCATCTGGCGCGACGGACGGTGCCAGTCGAGACCAAACGCTAAGGGAGCCCAGCCGGTCTGCGGCCGCAGTTTCTCCTGACCGACGTAGTGCGCCCAGCCACCGCCCGACTGACCGATACAGCCGCACATCATCAACATATTGATGATGCCGCGGTAGATCATGTCGTTGTGGTACCAGTGGTTCAAGGCCGCGCCAAGGATGACCATGGACTTGCCGTGGGTCTTGTCGGCGTTGTCGGCAAACTCGCGCGCCACTGTGATGATGTCGGCGCGCGGCACGCCGCAGTGCTTCTCCGCCCAGGCCGGGGTGTAGGGCACGTCATCATCATAGCTGGTGGGAATGTTCTGTCCACCCAGACCACGGTCGACACCGTAGTTGGCCAGCGTCAGGTCGTAGACGGTCGCGACGTGCACGTTCTTGCCACCGACACTGATGATTTTCACCGGCATGTTGCGCACCAGCAGATCATCATGATCACCACCGAAGTAGGGCATCGCCACCTCGACGACTTCGTCGTGGCTCCCTAACAGCGTCAACTGCGGGTTGACTTCCTTGTTCGAATAGCCGTCGCGCATTTCGAGGTTCCACGCACCGGACTGGCCCCAGCGGAATCCGATCGAGCCGTTGGGTGCAACCAGGTAGCCGGTGTTTTCATCAAACACCACGGTTTTCCACTCGGGATTGTTGTCCTGCCCCATGTTGCCGGTGAGGTCGGATGCACGCAGATAGCGATCGGCGATCAGCTTGCCTTCATGCTCCTTGAGCATCACCAGCATCGGCATGTCGTTGTACTGACGGCAGTAGGTGTCGAAATACTCGCTACGATTCTTGACGTGGAATTCGCTCAGGATGACGTGGCCCATCGCCAGCGCCAGCGCGGCATCGGTACCCTGTTTGGGCGCCAGCCAGATGTCGCCGAATTTCACCATCTCGCCGTAATCGGATGACACCGCAACGGTCTTGGTGCCCTTGTAGCGTACTTCGGTATAGAAGTGGGCGTCTGGCGTGCGGGTCTGCGGCACGTTGGAGCCCCACACCATCAGATAGGTCGAGTTGTACCAGTCGGCCGATTCTGGCACGTCGGTCTGCTCACCCCACACCTGCGGGCTGGAGGGAGGCAGGTCGCAGTACCAGTCATAGAAGGACAAGGGCGTCCCGCCGATCAGCGAGATATAACGCGATCCTGCCGCGTAGCTGACCATTGACATGGCGGGAATCGGCGAAAAGGCGGCTACGCGGTCCGGGCCGAATTCCTTGATGGTGAAGACGTTGGACGCGGCGATCATTTCCGTCACCTCGTCCCACTTGGCACGAACGAAACCGCCCTGGCCGCGCACCGACTTGTAGCGTTTGGCCTTTTCGGGATCCTGGCTGACCGATTTCCAGGCTTCGACCGGGTCCATCGTCTTGCGCGCCTCGCGCCACATTTCCATCAGGCGGCCGCGAATCAATGGGTACTTCACGCGCTGTGCCGAATACACATACCAGGAGTAGCTGGCGCCACGCGGGCAGCCGCGCGGCTCATGATTGGGCAAGTCGGCGCGAGTGCGCGGGTAGTCGGTCTGCTGGATTTCCCAGGTAATCAGGCCGTTCTTGACGAAAATTTTCCAGCTGCACGAGCCGGTGCAGTTCACGCCGTGGGTAGAGCGAACGATCTTGTCGTGCTGCCAGCGGCTGCGGTAGGCATTCTCCCAGCTGCGGTCTTCGTTGCTGACTACGCCGTGGCCGTCCGAAAATTTGGAAATGTTCTTCTTGAAAAACGTCAGTCGGTCGAGGAAGTGACTCATTGCATGACTCCTTGCAAGGTTGATTCAGTGCTTAAGGGTTCTTGATGTAGGCATTTTTGCGCAGGTAGAACCACCAGTTCAGCACCAGACACAGGGCGTAGAACACGGCAAATCCGTACATGGCCATCTGCGGCGTACCGGCCTTGATCTGCTCACCGATCACCACCGGGGCGATGAAGGCGCCGTAAGCGGCGACGGCTGAAGTCCAGCCCAGCACCGGCCCGGCCTGGATGCGATCAAAAATCACGCCGACGGTGCGGAAGGTGGAGCCGTTGCCGATGCCGGTGGCAGCGAACAGGATCACGAACACCACCAGGAACTGGGTGAAGAACACTTCGGGCGTGGCCGACTGATAGGCCTGCATCATGATCCAGCCGGCGTAGGCGGAAGCTGCGACCATCACCGCCGAGATGATCTGGGTGACGATGGAACCGCCCACCTTGTCCGATATCCAGCCGCCCACCGGGCGAATCAGCGCGCCGACAAAGGGGCCGATCCAGGCATAGGTCAGAGCCGAAGGTGCATTCGGGTTCTTGATGTGGGTCCAGGTCTGGGTGGCCGCATCGAAGATGTGCTGTTCGCCGAAGATGACCGTGATCGCCAAAGGCAGCGCCATCGAGAAGCCGATAAACGAACCGAAGGTGACGATATAAAGCGCCGTCATCGACCAGGTGTGCTTGTTGCTGAAGATCGCGAATTGCTTGGAAATGTTTTCCTTCATGGTGCCGAACGCAGCCAGCTTCATGATCAGCAGCGTGGCCCCAATGATGAGTGGCATGGCAATCCACATGTTCAGTATCCCCAATCCGGTCGGCGCCGGCAGGTAGAGATACAGCCCGACAATGGCGGGAATGAAGGCGAGGGTATAGAGCCAGGTGACCTTGATAAAAGCGAGCAAAGTGCCGCGGCTATCAGGTGAAACCGTTTCCAGGTTATTCATGCCGAACCAGGCGAAAAAAGCCAGCGGAATCAGCGACAGCACCCAGGCAAAACCGGCGTTCTGGATGAAGGTTGGCGTGCCGGCGGCTATCTTGCCAAGGATCCAGCCACTGTCTTTCACCAGCGTCATTGAGTCGCCGCCCATGACGCCAAAAATACTGGCCGTCATCACCAGCGGGATCACGATCTGCATCGTGGTCACCCCGAAGTTGCCGAGGCCGGCGTTCAGGCCCAGTGCCGTGCCCTGCAAACGTTTGGGGAAGAAGGTGCTGATGTTGGACATTGAGCTGGCGAAGTTGCCGCCACCGACACCCGACCACAACGCCATCACCTGAAACACCCACAACGGCCATTCCGGGTGCTGTAGCGCAACCCCCGTTCCAATGGCCGGCGCGAGCAACATGGAGGTGGTGAGGAAAATGACGTTACGTCCACCCGCCAGCCGGATAAAGAACGAGGAGGGGATACGCATCGTGGCCCCGGCCAGTCCGGAAATGGCGGTCAGCGTGAACAACTCTTCCTTGGTAAACGGAAAACCAAGGTTGAGCATCTGCACACTGATGATTCCCCACATCAGCCATACGGCAAATCCGCACAGCAGAGCCGGGATTGAAATCCACAGATTGCGGTAGGCAATCTTCTTGCCGGTGGTTTCCCAGAAGGTGGCGTCTTCCGGGTTCCAGTCCTTGATATGGGTAGACATAGTTCGTTCCTGGTTAAGATCGTGAGGGCTTGGCAGTCGTGAAGGGCTAGTGGGCACTGGCCGAAACCGGTTTGATCATTGGGTACCTGCGTACTTCGGTCATGTACATCCAGATCAGTGACACCCAGACGACGCCATACATCAGCATGAAAATGCCGCTGTTGATCCCGGTGAGGTCGACAATGATTCCGAACAGGATCGGCAGGAAGAATCCCCCCAAGCCACCGACCAGCCCGACGATGCCGGAGATGACGCCGATGTTGTCGGGGTATTCGTCGGAGATGTACTTGAACACCGAAGCCTTGCCGAAGGCCCAGGCAATGCCGAGCACAAACAGCAGCGCGGTAAACATCCAGACATTGAGGCCAATGTGCAGCGACATCGGGCCCTTGGTGGTTTGCACAACCATCTCGGTTTGCGGATATGACAGCAGGAACAGGCATACCCAGGACACCCACATCACCCACCATGTCAGTTTATGGGCGCCGAACTTGTCGGACAGCCAGCCACCCGCAGCGCGAACCAGGCCGGACGGCAACACGAAGATGGCGGCCATCAGGGCGGCTGTCTGCATGGTGAAACCGTATTCGGTGATGTAATACTTGGTCATCCACAGGCTCAGTGCCACATAGCCGCCGAACACAATGGAGTAGTACTGGCACAGCTTCCATACATTGGGATCTTTCAACGCGGAAAGCTGCTGCTTGATCGTGATGTTGCTCGACACATGATGAGCCGTGTCGGTATAGGTAAAGATCCAGAACAGAATCGCCATGGCCAGCATGGCAAAGGCATACACTTGCGGTACAGCCTGCCAGCCGTAGGCCACGACCAATGCGGGCGCGACGAACTTGGTGAGCGCAGCCCCCGCGTTACCAGCACCGAAGATGCCCATGGCAAATCCCTGCTTTTGCTTGGGAAACCAGCGCGCGACGTAGGCGATGCCGACTGAAAAGGATGCGCCGGCCACGCCAACGAACAGACCCAGCACCAGAAAGTGCCAGTACTCGGTTGCAATGCTGATCAACCAGATCGGAACCACGGTGCTGAGCATCAGCACAAAGAACACGATGCGGCCCCCGACCTTGTCGGTCAGCATGCCAAGCGGCAGGCGGAACAATGAGCCGGTCAGAATGGGGGTGGCGGCAAGCAGGCCGAACTGGGTTTCGTTGAGGCCGAGGTTTGCTTTGATCGGAATGCCGATAATGGAGAACATGACCCACACCGCGAAGCACACGGTAAACGCAATCGTGCTAAGCGAAAGTACTGAAACCTGCTTTTGTGTCTGGGTAGCCATACGGGGTCCTTTAGCAAGATATCCGGACTTGTTTATCTAAATAGTGACCGCAGTGTATGCTGCTGACATGAAAATAAAAGACGTTGAAACAGGCCGCAGAAAGGCCCACTACCCCGAAAGAGGTAGTGGGGGTAGCGGCTATCCGATTGTTTTGATGGCGCTTTATTTGCGCATGCTGCGGAACGACATGCGGGGCAAAGTAAAAGGAGTAGCCCCATTGATCCCATCCATAACCGGGGCGTGAGATGAAAGCCAGATTATCCCTATTTCAGGATTCTCTATTGCTCAAGCTGGGGGGCGCACTGGCGCTGATCGCCTGCCTGGCCATCCTTGGCATGGCCAGTTCGGGCATCATCGCCGAGTCGGTGCAGGGCAGTGGCGAGGCGATTAACCTCGCTGGAAGTTTGCGGATGCAAGCTTACAAAATGACCAGCCTTGCGCAGTTATCCGAGCGTGGCAACAAAAGTGAACAGCTACGCAAAGAAGTGGCGGCGTTCGAGGACAAGCTCGCGGACCCTCGCATCACAGCATTGCTGCCCGTCCAGACGGAAACACCGCTGACACAAAGCTATGCCCGCGTGCAGATGCGTTGGCAGCACATCAAACCCGTGTTTTTGATGGTGACTGAAAAAGGCCCCCTGACGCCGGCGGCTAGCGCAGACTTGGCTGATGACATCGAATCATTCGTTGCAGATATCAACAACCTGGTTAAACAAATCGAGCAGGACACCGAAGCGAAGATTCGGGTGTTGCGCATGGTGTTGGGTGCAGCCTTGCTGATGACACTGCTGGTGGGAGCCCTGACGCTGCTGTTGGCGCGCAATGATTTGATTTTGCCGCTGCGCGACTTGCTGTCGTTTGCCGCCAATGTCGGGCGAGGCAACCTTGCCGTACGCACCGAGCACACTGGAAACGACGAGTTGGGGCGATTGGGACAAGCCTTTAACCATATGGCAGAAGATCTTTCCAGGCTGTATCACAACCTGGAAGGCCGGGTTGAAGAAAAGACTGCCGAACTTACGATTGCCAACCGCTCACTCGAACTGCTGTATCACTCCATCGCCCGACTCTATAACGGTCCGGTGGCGCCCGACACGTACGCCATCCTGCTCAAGGATCTGGAAAACGTGCTGGGGGTCGGCCACGGGCTGGCGTGTATGGTGGAAACCGGCGAGGACAAGGCACGAATCATTGCCACGACGCTGCAACCGGGCAGTGGCGATGCCGATATGTGCGGACTGATGAGTTGTGACGAGTGCCTGTCGCACCCCAAACAAGTCGTTCATCCGATGACGGATGGCCGGCGCATCCTCTCGCTTCCACTCAGGGACGCGGAAAACCAGTACGGTGTACTACAACTTGAAATGCCGCCCAACAAGGAGTTGGCCCACTGGCAGACCCAGTTGCTCGATGCACTGTCGCGCCATATTGGCATTGCAATTGGAACAGCCAGGCGCGCCGAACAGGGTCGGCGACTATCCTTGCTGGAGGAACGCGCCGCGCTCGCGCGGGAACTGCATGATTCCCTGGCACAATCGCTCGCCTACATGAAAATTCAAGTGAGCCGCCTCAAGCCGCTGATCGATGACCCGCAACGCGCACGCGAAGCCAAAGAAGTGTTGGGAGAACTACGAGAAGGCCTCAACAGCGCCTATCGTCAGTTACGTGAATTGCTGACCACCTTTCGGCTGCGTATTGAAGGCGAGGGGCTGGGCGCAGCATTGGAAAACACGGTGGCCGAATTCACCCGCCGCAGCACGGTTGCGATCACGCTGGATGTCCATCTGGCTGGGAGCGCACTCACCCCCCATGAAGAAATCCACGCGCTGCAAATCGTGCGGGAAGCCCTATCCAACGTGCTGAACCATGCGCAAGCGCGTCACGCGCACGTCAGCGTGAACTGCGACAGTGATGGCTCGGTGTCAGCAATTGTCACGGACGACGGAATCGGTATTCATGAGGTTGCAGACACCCACCATTACGGTATGGCCATCATGGAAGAGCGGGCGCGCAATCTGGCGGGTCAGTTAAGCGTCGAAAACCTCCCCGATGTAGGTACCCGCGTGACCCTACGCTTTACCCCGAGCGCCCAACGCGGCGCTACCATTCCTATTCACGCCCTCCCAGCAGACCTGAATCCATGAATCTGTCCGAACCACAATCCATATTGATCGTTGACGACCACCCCCTGTTTCGCAAGGGTGTCATTCAGTTGATTCAGGCCGAGCCCGCGTTTCACTTTGTGGGTGAAGCTGCCAGTGGCAAGGAAGGCCTGCAATTGGCGCACACCCTGCAGCCGGACATGATTCTGCTCGACCTGAACATGAAGGACATGAATGGGATCGAGGTGCTGAAATCGCTCAAGGATGCGGACCTGGACGCGCGCGTCATCATGCTCACCGTATCGGATCACGCTGAAGATCTGATGGCCGCGTTGCAAGCCGGCGCCGACGGTTATTTGTTGAAGGACATGGAGCCAGAAGACCTGATGCAGCAGCTGGGCGAAGCTGCGCGCGGCAAAATCACCATCAGCGAAAGTTTGACGCAATTGCTGATGACCTCGCTGCGCGACAAGAACAGACCCACCAGTCTGAGCGAAGCCGGTCTCACCGAGCAGGAAGGCCGTATTCTCGAACATCTGATCGACGGCAAGAGCAACAAGCTGATTGCCCGTGATCTAGGCATTGCCGAAGGCACCGTCAAGGTTCACGTCAAGCATGTATTGAAGAAACTCAACCTGCGTTCTCGTGTTGAAGCGGCAGTATGGGCCGATCGTTGCCGCCGCCAGATCAGTTGAAACGGGTTGCGCCATGATCGCTTCCAGACTCATCTGGCCGTTGGTTTCCGCTTTCATGCCGTTTGTGTTTTCCGGTTCACTGTCTGCCGCCAACCTGGGTTTCCAGCCCATCCCGGGATCTGCCTACGGCCGGGAAAATGATGCCGACATCAATACGCAACCTTTCCTTATTCCCACGGGTTTCCAGCAGCGCGTCGTATCAAGTGAGCGTGACCTGAATCTGTACGTGGGTTCAGACATGCTCGACATGAATACCGTCAACGAAACCGGCAAGCACGCTGGTCGTTATCTGTATCGCACGCATGAAGTGCGTCCGGGCGCGGTTGGTGACGACCGGAACGCACGTCGAGTCGATGGCGGCAGCGGAGGCGCGTTGTCGGTGATCGACCTGCACACGGGCATGGCGCGGGAACTGATCGGGCGTACGGACTGGGAGGCGCTTGATGGTCTGGTCTGGACGCCCTGGCAAACCCTGCTGTTTGCCGAGGAAGTCGTCAATGCCAGGCGCGCCGACCCGGCTGCGCCCAACGCGAAGAGTGGCATGGTGTATGAACTCAAGCTCAAGCCGGATGACCCATCACGCGTGGACAGCGTCAGCGTGCGGCCCATGCTCGGCACCTTGTCGCACGAGGGGATCGAGGTTGATACGCTGGGCCAGGTTTATGTCATCGACGAAGTGCGCAACGGATCCATCTATAAGTTCGTGCCGGATCGTTATGGCGACCTGTCCAGCGGCCAGCTCTATGCCTTGAAAGTAATCAGCCCGAGCAAGACAGGCGACGCTGTATGGGTTGCTCTGGATATGCTTCAGGTGCAGGTCAGCGCGCGCGACGCTGCCCAGGCAAAATCCGCCACAGAATATTGCCGCCCCGAGGACATCGAGCGCATCGGAGAAACGCTGTATGTGGCGTTAACTTGCGAAGACGTGGATGACCCGGCGAATACAAATGGCCCTGGCGCCATCCTGGCGGTCAACCTAGGGAGCCAGCCCGCCGCCCGCTATGTCGTGGCACCCGGGAAAAATGTCCCGGTGGAAATCAAGCCTGGCTTTGGCACTTCAGGCGTAACCGGCTTCAAACACCCGGACAATCTGGCCAGTGGCCCCAATGGCACCCTGTGGATCGCGGAAGACAACGAATGGAGCGATATCTGGGTGTATGACCCAAAGTCGCAAGATGCCAATGGTGACGGATATCGGGATGGCGTCCATCTGTTTGCCTCGCTCAAGGACAAGCCGGCGGAGGCAAGTGGAATCTACTTCGGGCCGGACTCGTCCACCCTGTATGTCAACGTGCAGCATTCCGGCACCGGCAACGACAAGACCGTAGCGATTTCCCGCCATGAAAAATAGTGTCGTTAACAGGCAGTCGGGCAATTAAACGCGACCTGTAGCCTGGCGAGGCTTTGCTGAGGGGGCGACCTTTCCATTGCCTGGTTCCCAGGGTAGATATCATCCCCGCCGCGTGCATGGCATCCGAACCAAGCCGCGCCAGGATCAAGTCGTATTTTGGTCTTAAATCTCGCCGTATAAGGCGTCGAACAGCGCTTCAGAAAAGCGGTCCTGGGCCGATATATACCAGTACCCTTCTCCCCGAAGTGCCCCTTTTCATGAAACTCATGTACCCGTTTGCGCTTGCCGGCGCGCTGTTGCTGTTGGCAAGTGGCCTTTCCCGTGCTGAGATGCCCATACTGGTCTTGAACGACACCAATGAGCCGCCGTTCACGACCGCCAATGGGCAGGGATTTCTTGACGCTATTGCCGGTGAGGCTTTTCGCCGGGCTGGGGTCCGGCTTCGTCTGGTGAAATTACCCGCAGAGCGCGGGCTGATCAATGCCAATGCCGGAATCGACGACGGAGATCTGAGCCGAATTGTCGGACTGGATGCTCAATACCCCAACCTGATACGCGTACCGGAAAAACTCATCGACTGGGAGTTTTCTGCATTCAGTAAAAATGCGTCGCTTCCCGCTGCGCGTGACGTACTCCGTTCGCACCCCGTCGGCTATATCCGGGGCTGGAAAATTTATGAGCACTATCTGGCGAATGCGCCCGCCATCACCGCTTCGGATGATTCGGCCCAGATGTTCCGGCTACTCCAGCTCAACCGGATTGACGTTGCGCTCTATGAACGCTGGCTGGGGCTCAGTTTGATGCGACGCATGGATATCAAGGGCATCGTGCCACTTGAGCCCGCTATCAGCAAGAAAGAAATGTTTATCTATTTGCACAAGCGCCATGCCGATCTGGTCCCCAAACTGGCCGAAGCGCTACGCGCGATCAAGGCAGAAGGCCTGTACGACCGGCTTTATCGGGAAAAAGTGCTGTCCTTGTCCAACACTGCAACAAAATGATCCGGCATTCTTTTATCCATTCACTGCATTCCCCGCTTGCGCGACGACTCATCGTCGCCATGGTGTTATTCAGCGTAGTGGTCACCTTGATCACAACCGGGTTCCAGGTATATCGGGAATATCAGCGCAACATGATCGGGGTTGAACAACAGTTCACTCAAATAGATGCGGTGCACATCCCCTCGTTGACGCAATCGGTATGGGTTGCCAACAACAAGGAAATCAGACTTCAGCTTGAGGGCATCATGCGTGTACCCAATGTGGTGTACGCCGCGGTGGATGGCCAGCAAGAATTTCTGCTTGAAGCCGGCAAGCGCGATACCCGATATGGGGTCGAGCGGCGCTATGAGATGCAATATCGCCATCTGGGCCAATCACGCAACATTGGCACCCTGATCGTCAAAATCAGCCTCGACAATATCTATACCGGCTTACTGGATGATGCAATCGGTGTATTGATTAACAATGCCTTGTACATTTTTTTAGTGGCGCTTTTCATATTTGTGCTGTTCTACCGTTTGATTACACGCCACCTGGTATCTGTTGCCAATCACCTGCGTCAGGCTAATCCCTCATTACCAGCCAACTCATTAACGCTTAGTCGCGAAACGTCTGACCAGATGGATGAACTCGATGTGCTGGTCAATTCGGTCAATGACATGCAAAACAAAACACGTACCGCCCTCATGGCGGCGCGTGACAGTAAAGCGCACGTACGCTTGCTGCTCGACTCCACTTCTGAAGCCATCTTCGGTACAAATACCCAGGGCATCTGTACTTTTGCCAACCAGGCCTGCCTGGACATGCTTGGCTACGCGCAAGAAAGCGATCTGGTCGGCAAGCGGATACACGACCTGATTCATCACACCTACCCAGATGGTCGCCCTTATCCGGCCGAGGAATGCGGCGCGCGTCTGGCGACTCTGGCGGGGCACGCCCATCATTGTGATGACGAAGTGCATTGGCGTGCCGATGGCTCAAGCTTTCCGGTGGAATACCGGTCACGCCCCATGTACCAGGATGGCGAGCTCGTGGGATCGGTTGTCACTTTCAACGACATCAGCCAGCGCAAGCAAGCGGAAGAAGCCCTGCACCAGCTCGCTTATTTCGATAGCCTGACCCAATTGCCCAATCGCCAATTATTCAATGACCGCTTGCACCAGGCGATTGGCGATGCCAAGCGTCGTAACAAGCTGGTTGCGTTGATGTTATTGGACCTGGATCGTTTCAAGGTCATCAATGACACCATGGGGCACGAAGCGGGCGATATGCTGCTCCAGGAAATCGCCTCCCGCCTGAAACTGAGCATCCGGGCCAATGACACGGTATCGCGCCTGGGCGGCGACGAATTTGCGCTTGTTTTTACCGACGTTGGGGAAAGCCGGCACGTCGTCCAACTCGCACAAAAACTCCTGGCACAATTCAACACACCGATCATGATCAATGGCCGGGAAGTATTCAGCGGTGCGAGCATAGGCATTGCGCTTTATCCATCCGATACGCATGAACCAGACGAGCTTCTGAAGTACGCCGACTCGGCCATGTATCACGCAAAAGAACTGGGGCGTAACAATTACCAGTTTTACTCAGCCGAAATGACCAGCAATGCGGATGAACGTCTGCACCTGGAAGCCAGTTTACGGCGCGCCATCGAACAACATGAATTCGTGCTGCATTACCAACCACTGGTTGATGCACGTAGCAATCTTGCCACCGGGCTGGAAGCACTCATCCGCTGGAATGATCCTTCTGGCAAGATGATTCCACCGGACCAGTTTATTCCGTTGGCAGAAGACACAGGACTAATCGTGCCTATAGGCAAATGGGTGCTTGAAACAGCTTGTGCACAATTGAAGATCTGGCACGATGCAGGACACCCCGAGCTCAAGATGTCCGTCAACGTGGCCACCCGTCAGTTTCGCGATGCCATGTTCACCGAAACAGTTCGCCATGCGATTTTGTCGGCCGGTATTCCAGCCGAATCACTTGAACTCGAAATCACCGAAAGCATCCTGCTTGAAAATAGCGAAGGCACGCTCAATACACTCAACGCATTGAAATCATTGGGTGTATCGCTGGCAATTGATGATTTTGGAACGGGGTATTCCTCGCTCAGTTACCTCAAGCGTTTCCCGATTGACCGGGTCAAGATCGACCGTTCATTTGTACGGGATCTGGCGACAGATACCGATGATCTCGCAATTGTTCGGGCCATTATTGCGCTAGCGCAGGCAATGCGGCTTTCCGTCATAGCCGAGGGAGTGGAAACCGAAGCACAACTGGCACTATTGCAAAGTGAGAAATGCCATGATTACCAAGGTTATTTTTACGCGCGCCCGATGGATGCCGCCAGTATTAGTGGGAAATTTTTGCAAGCACCCTCCATTCAGGATCATGCCCAACGAGTGTGTGCCTGAGTAGCGTGCCCGTAGCCCAATCCGGTTAGCCTGGCTACTCCAGAGAAGCATTCGGCTTACAAATATGGTGCTGGATGAGTCAGAGGAAACTGCAAACTTCCTTGCTCATTGCAAGGTGAAAACCACTTGCTGCATGAAAAATTTTTGTCGTCAATCGCTCAAGCCTGGCGGTGCGCTGGGTTGCGTCCACTGAAGCGTTTTATTCGGCGTTCTTCATTTCGCCATCCAGATGCTTTAACTGATCGATAATGCCAACCAGCTTCAGGCCATTCTGGGTCAGTGAATACTCTGTCCTGGGCGGCACTTCTGCATATACATGTTTGGCCAGCAAACCATACGTGGTCAGCTTGCGCAGCCGTTCAGACAGAACTTTGGTTGAAATGCCTTGTATGTGACGCTCCAATGCACCAGGACGCGAGACGCCCTCGGCGACGGCCCGCAGAACCGAGACCGACCACTTGCAACCCACCACATCCTCAAGTTGCGTATAGGCTGACTTCACGGCTACTGACATTTTTTATTTCCTCTGTTTACAACAATTTACACCAAAAGGTTACCGGGGCACCGGGAAGTGCCTCCTATGCGGAGACTGGCGTTGTTCCTACTATGCACATGTGCCAGTGGCACTCACGAACCCAGGAGAACCGTCATGAAAACCCAAGCCATTTTCTATCACGCTGGTTGCCCCGTATGCGTTGCTGCCGAACAGAATGTTGCCAACGCACTTGACCCTGCGAAATATAACGTTGAAATTGTCCATCTCGGCAACGACAAATCGCGCCTGCAAGAAGCGGAGTCTGCCGGAGTCAAATCCGTTCCCGCCCTTGTGATGGATGGCGCGGCATTCCATATCAATTTTGGCGCTGGTATGGAAGCATTGAAATAATCCTCTCATCACATGGCTAGCGCCAAGGGTGCTTGCCTTACGGCAGGCCCCTGTTTTGTGTCGAACGTAAAGTTGAGGGACGAATCGATTTGCGCGCGGCCTGCCCGAACGAAATATCAGGCGGGTCTTATAAATTGCCTGGTTACAGATAAATAGTCATGTGTCATATCAGGCGTGAGGAGCTCAATCATGATGCTATTTTCTATCCAGAATTCAATCACATTGAATCCACCTCGTGGCAACTCCAACGCTTTCCAGCCCTGGGTTGCAGCAACCTTGAAAATGGCTTCTCTCGAACAATCGATGGAGATGGCAGCATGCGTCGCACAGAATCTGGCGTGCGAAGGATTGTGCTGAAAGTTTGCCTGATTTTCACCCGCATCAGGATACATCTCCGTACCCGTTGGGTATAACTCTATGGCTGAGCCAAACTCATCTCCAAACCAAACAATGTATGCGTTTGGGTAGGGACCAAACCGGGTAATGGATCCACCGAAAAGACCCGCCAGCACTTCAGACACATTTTGGGTATCTTGGACGGGAATCGAATAGTGATGAATCATATGTGCAGTTCTCTTCAAGGCCAGGCGAATAGGATCAGGGACGGCGCGCTGTTGGCACGTCCCCCGAAACGTTTTGTTGGGCGCTGTTTCCACACCCTTTCAAGGGAAGAAACGCTCCCTTGACCTTACCCCACACAAAGTACTTTGTTTGATACATGTCAGAACCGCTCTCCTGAATGCGGTCTTGCGGGTCAATAACAAATAATGCGCTATCAACATGATATTCGGCATCAAGTGATGCGGGGCCAGGAGCATGTATTAATTGTCCTGTTTTCATGTCGACAAGAACGAACACATGGCAATTACTTCCACAGCCCCATGAAATAACCCGGTAATGGCCAGCAAAATCTGGTTCTCGGACATAAGCATTTTGAATTACAGTCCTGAAGCGTTTTCCTGTAAGTGAGCTATTGATGTCTGGCTTTGCGTATGGACCATTGAATACTTCTTTAACGCGAAATTGATCGAAGCCTGGACACTGGGCAGAAACACTACCGGCCAGCACCGCACTTGAAAAGAGTACTGATACGGCGATTGATATGAGTATTTGATGCATGCTGAAAGTACTCAACGTTGAATATAAACGGCTGGCGAAAGGCATAGCCATTTGGCTGTCCGCTTGATGGAAAAACTAGGCGTCATCATGCTTCGTCGCGGACGCCGGAAGGCCAAACACACGATCGAAGGCCCATGTGAATGCTATGGCGTAGACGAAAAAGAATGCCAGGAGGCCAAGATTCGCCAAAAACGCATTGAGAACTGAAGTATTCAACCAAAGCGCCATGACTGGAACCAGTATTACGACGAGGCCACCCTCGAAACCAATGCCATGCGCCAGGCGCCTGGCAAATGACCGGCCGCTCACGGATTGGCGTGACTCCCAGCGCTCAAAAATTGCGTTGAACACGTAGTTCCACCCAAGTGCAATGCTCGATAAAACAAAGGCTAGCCCCATGGTTGAAGCAGGTGGTTTGTCGAAGATGATACTCAACATCGGGCCCACAAAAGCGATCGCGAAAACCTCATACAAGATGGCTTGAAGAATGCGTCGGCGTTTAGGGCTCATGAGGAAAGCACGATAGCCGCGCTCGGCTTGAATGGGGCATAACGTGGGGTTAATAAGCACAGCGCTTTTGCGGTGTTCCGCTTGAACGTAACGTTATAGGTAATGCGCATATGCTTTCGTAATTTTTCCATTTTGGTTGAAATGAAATACTTCTGCAGATTGGCCACGGGCACCGTTGTAAAAGAGTGTGACGCTGTTTACGCCGATAAGCGTTGCCACCAACTCAAAGTGCAAATCCGGAATCAGCTGAAGCGCTTTAGCCCAATAGGAACCAATGGCATCTTTGCCCTTTAAAGTACCTGATGGCTCTCCTGTGATTTGAATAATGACCGGCGACGACATTTCAAAATCGTCAGTGTAGTGCGACAAGATACGAACAAGATCCTGCGTGTTCCAGGAATCTATCCAATCAGCCGCGAAATGCTCAGCGAAATCCTTATCGATCATGTTTATCTCCAGCATTGGGGTTCAGCCGCCAACCGCTGGCGCATCCAGTGGGCGGTCAGCTTGATCGAATTATCAGCCGCATTTAGGACGCTGTGCAAAGCTCAAGGATTTCACCAGAAGTGCCATCAGCCATGTGGCGGAAAAGGGTGCCATCAGATCTGGCGCCAGAGCCTTTTGTCCACCATTCCAACCCACCGCCAATATAACGCGCACCACTGGCAGAAACCGCAATCTGCATGTTGTAGAGACTTCCCTTGTAATTGATTGTGGCCGAGTCGGTGGATGGGTAAGTTGCAGCAATCGTTTTGCCGCTATCGCACCCGTAATGATGCACGGTGGATGCTGCCGCTACAGACGTTTGGTCGCCCCCATTTACCCGCGGCAAGCTGGCGCAGGCGGAAACGAGCAGGATAGCAACGGATATTAAGGGAAAGTGGATTTTCATATGGCCTCCATTGAGAGGTTGGGCACCGTCACAGAGGACTTGAGCAGTCGTGTTTAGTACCAATAAAATCTGTCCGAAGAATCATTTTTGAAGCCGGCTCCACCTCAAAAATTGTTATACAAGGTTCGTATACAGGACCGATGGTAGGTTGATATCGCCTCGATGAAAACCTGTATTCGAAATTTCCATTCGCGAGTGTCCTTATAGCCACATCGTTATACAGAAAGAGATTTTATGCATTTGAAATGTTGTTCCCAATCAGCCAGCTCAACGTAAATTTGTAGTGTTCATGTGCTTTTTCGTTCGCGCATCCGAGAATCAGGAACGTGACAAGTGTGACAAAAACTATCTTAAACATACTCAGTCACGGCGCCCTCATGACGAGCTTAAAAAGAGGATCGAAGCAAAATCCTCACCGATTGGGGCTCAACGTAAAAGCTCAGGGACGCGTCGTTTGCGGCGCGTTCCGTTGGAGCGCCTTGTTGGGCACAATGTTTTCGACGAAGTGAAAGCTTGCCATTGACATGCCTTCACGCTCATAGAAACGATGTGCATCTTTTCTTTGAATGCCTGAATCGAGGTGCATTTGTACGCAGCCTTCCTTGACCGCGAGCTCTCGAAGCCAAGAAAGCTGGCTAGCACCAAAGCCTTTTGAGCGGTGGGAGGGTAACGTTACAAGATCGTCAACGTACAGGAAGCGACCCCATGCCAGGTTTTCTCCTACCCGGAACCCTGCGACAGCTACTACAGCACCCGATTGTTCGACAAAGGCAAGCCGATAGCCAGTTTTTTCTTGGCTTCGAACTCTGGGCAGAAATTGATCTTCTGTGATGTGAGGCCGAAGCACTCGCATGACTGGATAACAAGCGGTGATTTCAGAATCTGTTGTGGCAATGCGAATGTTCATGACGGTTTTATTATGACGTCTAACGTTTGAATTAACCGGGCTGCGCGGCCTTTTGCGTAGGTCCGCTCGACTGCCAGGTTATGCGGCATGGCTGTCATAGGCGAGACGATACAAGCAGAGGGTGCGAAAGCCACTCTTTTCCGGCGCATGAGGGTTCTCGAAGGTACCGGAGTCACGCATGCCAAGACGTTCCATCACCGCGCGGGATCTGAGATTGCCAACCGCCGAGAAGGAAACAATTTCTTTCAACCTCAGCCGATGAAAGCCAATGTGAAGAGCCTCCCGCGCCGCCTCCGAAGCGAACCCTTTACCCCAATGGCAAAACGCTAGCCGCCACCCGATCTCGACGCACGGAGATATTGGAAGTTCAGCGGACGGGATATGCAAGCCCACGTAGCCGACGAACTCACCGGTGGCCTTGCATTCGACAGCCCATAAACCCCAACCGCGTTCTTCGATGAGCAATTGGCAACGGTCAGCCATTGCGTCACTCTCAGCACGTGTGAGCATGGATGGGAAGAACTCCATGACGCGAGAATCCGCGTTTAGCGCGGCGAATGGTTCACGGTCAGCAGGTCTCCATTGTCGTAAGCGAAGGCGCTCCGTTTCAATTTCGATTAGATCAGCCATTCGTTACAGCGCTCAGTGTTGTTGCCGCATCGTTTGAAGTGAGGGGCCGAATGCAAGCGCAGCTTGCAGACGGTCCCTCTCGACTGATGGGATGGACTCCCCCGTCTTTTTGTTGCCATAGTTGGCATTACTGGTCTTCATGGGGATGGGGATCAGATGTCATCAACGAAAGGAGTCCGAAATGAATGCTACTACCGTTGCCGTTGACCTTGCAAAGAGTGTCTTCCAACTTGCCGTGGCCGATTCGCACTGGCGGGTGATTGAAACCCACCGGCTCACACGCAGCCAGTTCGAACGCTGGTTCCACAATCGTGACGTGTCCCTTGTCATCATGGAAGCCTGTGGTTCCGCCCATCACTGGGCCCGTTATCTCACGGGTCTTGGCATTGAAGTCAAACTGCTGCCTGCCCAATACATTCGTGCCTATGTGAAACGCAACAAGACCGATGCCGCCGATGCGGCGGCGCTGCTTGAAGCCGCACGCGCTTCCGACATCCGGCCGGTGCGGATCAAGTCAATTGAACAACAGGCCCTGCAGGGCCTGCATCGCACACGCTCGTTATGGATGAGTACCCGCACCAGTCGCATCAATGCCTTGCGTGGTTTCTGCCGGGAATTCGGCCTGGTCATTCCCCAGGGTGCGCGTACCGGCGTTGAATCCATCGCCCGGTTACTGGCCGATCCGGGTACAACCATTCCTGAACTGGTCCGTGGATCGATGAAACTGCTGGTCGAAGAAATTCGCCTGCTGGAGCAGCGGATCGCGCAACTGGAGAAGACACTAACCGAACTGGTTCGGCATAGCCCTGCCTGCCAGGAACTGCTCTCCGTGCCCGGTATTGGTTTGTTGACCGCCACCGCCATGGTGGCCGCGACATCAGGCGAGGTGAGCCACTATCGAAACGCCCGGCACTTCGCCAGCTGGTTTGGTCTGACGCCCAAGGAGCATTCCTCCGGGAGCACGCGCCACCTCGGGCGCATCTCCAAACGCGGCGACCGCTATCTGCGAATGCTGCTGACGCACGGTGCGCGTGCCGTGCTTCGCGCGGCCCTGGTCGCCAAACAGGCGGGCAGGCAAATCGATGGTCTGAAAGAGTGGGCCTTGAAAGTACAGGGGCGAACCAACCACAACAAGGCCGCCTGTGCGCTGGCCAACAAACTGGCGCGTATCTGCTATGCCGTGCTGCGGGATCATGAACCCTACGGCAAGCTCAGTGTTCGGGAGGAGAACAAGAAGATGAACCGCACGGCGTATGCCGTGGCGGATTGAGTAAAGGCACCACCACTACCCCGCGTTTGCGAAGAGACTGATCACTCATCATGGCTCAAACGATTGCCTCATCACGGACTGACGCCGGTAACTCTGCCGGCACCCAAGCTGCCGCTTGTACCGATTGGCGCGCCGTGAGCAGATTCCATGTCGGCACGGGTCACACAGAACCCACTCAAGATGCCGGATATACGACTGCACGCAATTCCAAACAGCCACAACTATTGATCTGGTTTCTTGCTTTTAGGGGGAGTCCATATACGAAAGGTTAGAACTCTTGGAGTGCGACATGATACATAGAACAGAAGAATCTCTGCGGTTGATAACAGAAGGCAAACTGGACGAGCAGGACATGAGGACTGCTATCTCCTTTGAAGAGCCTGAACCACTTGCTGCAACGTGTATTCAATATTTGAGATTTGCGAACTCAGACTCGTTATTTGTTTCTTCTGATTTTCGAGTTGGGTGCTCGTGTTGTAGTACTCAAGCACCCCGACCGGAGCATTGCACGATGAACACTGAACAAAATTTAGTTTGTAATTCGAGCCGGACGGCTCTTGGAGAACAACCTTGAACGAGTGGCCACCGCATTTTGCGCATGTTGAAGTGCTGAGCATACAAACCCCTTTGTGGTTGGTTGATGAGAGTTCTAACGTTGATGTTCAGGGGCGGGATGCAAGCGCAGCTTGCAGACCGTCCCTTGGAACGCGGTGTTGGGTGTCAGCCACATGGCTGGGACTTGTGATTGACAACCGAGATTACTCGGTACTGCGATGGATATGCACCAGCCTCGTCGCTGCCACCGATGGTCACCCAGACATTTGTTACGCTGATTGTTGCCGTAGCAGACCAGCAAGAGTTCCGAAGAGCTCTTGGAACGTGAAATTCTGCTGGAGTGTACGGTCTAGCTAACTTTAGTTGGCCTACCTCGTTTGAGAACGCCGTACCTGAGGCGGCAATAGGATGGCCTTCTGGTTCGAACCAAAGATCTCCGGCATTTCCCGGCTCGTACGTAAGACGTCCCTTGAGAGTGGAATGACCCATCAGAAGAATCTGCCCAAAAGGTAGGTTGCCATCGGTGTAACTGTCTAACGATATTGTGCTAACCCGCAAATCGATGGGTTGGTCACTATCGGTACCACTCCATCGCAAATCGCAAACTGCGCCAATTTTGAAGTTTTTATTCAAAGCTGCGGTCACGTTTTTTAGCGACGAACCACAAGAGCAACCTTCTTTAGGTGGGATGTCAGTTGAGTACTGCGGCTGGAGCGGCAGTACCGGGCAGTGATCGGACGCATTCGCAAGTAGCGACGTAGATAGCAAGCCCACCACAACAATGCAAGTGACCCTCATGTGCGCACCCAGGTAGCCTTTCCTGACACCCAACGCTTAGGTGAGCCGGGGCCACGAAAGATGACTGAGACAACGAAGCTCCAACCCCTCGGCTCGACCGACGTGTTATACGCCTGCATGGTGACGGACTGCTGGGAAACGTGGCAAAACTCGCTGCACAAAACAAAGCGCGGAGCCTGGGAATCCGGACGGGCTTGGATGCTTGAGCGACACGATATGTGGCACAAAAGCCGCAGCCTGATCGGTAAGAGCGAGAACGATTTTATTCAGAGGCACCAGTCATTCCGGGTCGTCCCGGCGACGGTGATGCCGTAGGCGTATAACGTTAAGTAGACACCTGAATAGGTGTATATCCAGACATGTAAAAGGTGTATAACACGTTAATTATCATTGCAACCTATTGTTCTAATTCAATCTGGTCTTTAATAGGGGTCGATAATGCTAATCACTAATACACCTTCGGCCCCGTCCCCAAAACTGCTTGATCAAGTGCGCGATCGCATTCGGGTCAAGCATTACAGCATCCGCACAGAAACGCAATATGTTCAGTGGGTTAGACGCTTTATTCTGTTTCACGACAAAAAGCATCCCAAGGATATGGGCGCGCCAGAGGTTGAGGCGTTCTTGACGCATTTGGCGGTGGTGGGAAACGTGGCGGCCGCCACACAAAATCAGGCTTTGTCGGCGTTACTGTTTTTATATCGGGAAGTGCTGGTAATCGATCTGCCTTGGCTGGATAACGTAACGCGTGCCAAACGGCCTCAACGTTTGCCCGTGGTATTGACGCGCGAGGAAACGCACGCGGTGCTGGATCGAATGCCGGGCGTATATGGGTTGATGGCGAAGTTGCTTTACGGCACAGGGATGCGCTTGATGGAATGCGTGCGGCTACGGGTTAAGGATGTGGATTTTGCTCGTCGCGAAATCTTGATTCGGGACGGCAAGGGCGCGAAGGATAGGGTCACGATGTTACCGGATTCAGTTGTGTCGACTTTACAAACGCATCTGCAGCAGCGGCGTGTGGTGTTTGACGATGATTGCCAAGCGGGAAAGGGCAATGTGTACATGCCGGATGCACTCGCACGCAAGTACCCTAATTCGCCAACCGATTGGGGGTGGCAGTATATTTTTCCCTCGGGCAGTTATTCGGTTGATCCGCGCAGTGGCGCTGAGCGGCGCCATCATTTGGACGAGAAGTTATTGCAGCGGGCCATGAAGCGGGCGGTCCAGGCGTCAGGAACGCCCAAGCCGGCCACGCCACATACGCTACGCCATTCTTTTGCCACGCATTTATTGGAAGGTGGTTACGATATCCGCACCGTTCAAGAACTGCTGGGCCACAAGGACGTGTCTACCACGATGATTTATACCCATGTGTTGAACAAAGGCGGTCGTGGGGTGGTGAGCCCGTTGGATCGATGATGACGGATGAGGATTACATGCGTGCTGCGCTCGCGCTGGCGCAGCAGGGCTGGGACGCCGATGAGGTGCCGGTCGGGGCGCTGGTGGTCTGCGGCGGGGAAATCGTCGGGCGCGGCTTCAACCAGCCGATTAGCAGCCATGATCCCACTGCGCATGCCGAGGTGATGGCGCTGCGCGATGCAGCTGCACGGCTTGGCAATTACCGACTGGTGGGTTGCACCTTATATGTGACGATGGAGCCCTGCGTGATGTGTGCGGGGGCGATTTTGCATTCGCGCGTGGCACGCGTGGTGTATGGCGCCAAGGAATACAAAACCGGCGCGCATGGCAGCATCATGGATGTGTTTGCCGAGCCGCGGCTCAATCACCACTGCGAAATCAGTGGCGGGGTGTTGGCAGACGAATGCGCGGCGATGATCTCGGGGTTTTTCGAGGCACGCCGTCAGCAGAAAAAAAGGGTGGGGCAATGAACAATCTTTATATCGAGATCGACTTGCGCCTGCAGCAGTTGTACCTGTGGGAACCCGGCTTTGACGGTGATATGTTGATTCGGCAGTATTCGGTTTCCACCGCGACGAATGGCGCTGGGGCAGAAAACGGTAGCTATTGCACCCCGTTGGGACGACATCGCATTGCCGAAAAGATCGGGGCGGGTGCGCCGCTGTGTACGGCATTCAAATCACGTCAGCCCACCGGTGAAATCTGGACGCCCGAACTGGACGCGGCCAACCCGGGCCGGGATTGGATCCTGTCGCGAATTTTATGGCTGCAAGGCCTGGAGCCGGGTAAAAACCAGGGTGGCACGGTGGATACGCACAATCGCTATATCTATATTCACGGCACACACGAGGAACACAAGATTGGTATGCCGGCATCGCACGGCTGCATCCGCATGAAGAACGAAGACGTAGCCGAGCTGTTCAATCTGGTGGAAGTGGGCACTGAGGTGCGGATCAGCGCATAGTTGCTTGCAGATCAGCCCAACGCCCACAAAAAACCCGGCACAGGCCGGGTTTTTTGTTTCACGATGACTCCAGCCCGGTAGTTCGCTGGACTGCGCCGTAGCTAGATACAGCAGGTTTATCAATAACTTACGCGCGTCCATCATATGCCGGTGCTTTCTGAAACTTGACCCGGTTTTCCCTCGCGCCGCTCCTATCTGGCTCCTGGAATCCGGGTTGTTCCGAGGAGTCATCATGGCAAAGATCAAGCTCACCAAGACCGCCGTGGAGTCGGCCCAACCCCAGGCCAAGGATGTTGAACTGCGGGATACCGTGGTGCCCGGCTTCCTGTGCAAGATTACCCCGACCGGCCGCCGGGTGTTCATGCTCCAGTACCGCACGAACTCCGGCCAGCCCCGCAAGCCCTCGCTGGGGCTGTACGGGGAGCTGACCGTCGAACAGGCACGAGTCAAGGCACAGGACTGGCTGGCCGAGGTTCGCCGGGGCGGCGACCCCGGCGGCGCCAAGGCCGAGGCGCGCAAGGCGCCCACGATGGCCGAGTTGTGCAAGAAGTTCATGGAGGACTACTCCAAGAAGCGCAACAAGCCCAGCACGCAGGACGGCTATCAGGGCGTCATAGACCGCAACATCATCCCGCTGCTGGGCCGCAAGAAGGTGCATGACGTGAAGCGGCCCGACATTGCCGGGCTGATGGAGAAACTGGCCTACAAGCCGACCGAGGCGAACAAGACCTTCGGCGTGCTGCGCAAGATGTTCAACCTGGCCGAAGTGTGGGGCTACCGCCCGGACGGCACGAACCCGTGCCGCCACGTCCCCATGTACCCGCCGGGCAAGGAAACCCGGCTCATCGTGGACGAGGAAATGGTGCGGATCTTCCGCCAGTTGGAGAAGCTGGAGGCGGAGGGGCTGGAGAACTACGTCATCCCGCTGGCGATCCGGCTGCAATTCGAGTTCGCCGCCCGGCGCTCCGAAATCTGCCCGCTCGAATGGAGCTGGCTGGACTTCGAGAACCGGCGCGTGGTGTGGCCCGACAGCAAGGTCGGCGGCATTTCCAAGCCCATGAGCGAGGAAGCCTATCGGCTGCTTTCGACGGCGCCGCGCCGGGAGGGCTGCCCCTACGTCCTGCCATCGCCGAACGACCCGGCCAAGCACCTGACCTTTGGCGAGCACTATGGCGGCTGGTGCCGGGTGCTCAAGGCCGCCGGCGTCCCGCACGTCGGCACGCACGGCATCCGCCATCGCTCGACGACCGACATTGCCAATTCGGGCGTGCCGACCAAAGTGGGCATGAAGCTGACGGGCCACAAGACCGTAGCGATGTTCATGCACTACGTCCACACCGAGGACAAGCCGGTGCGCGATGCGGCCGAACTGGTGGCCAGCCGGCGCCAGGCCATCACGGGCGCACGCCAGCTTGCGGAGGCGGCGGCATGAACACGCGCCGGTCATCCGCAGCATCGTCCACAGCGCCTTCGGCGCTGCTGGGCGACATTCGGGCACTGATCGAGGCGGCGCGCAAGCGCGCCGCCTCGACGGTGAATAGCGAGCTGACGATGCTCTATTGGCGCATCGGCCAGCGCATCCGCACGCAGGTCTTGGACGGGCGCCGGGGCGCTTATGGCAAGGAAGTCCTGCCCACCCTGGCGGCGCAGTTGGTGAAGGAGTACGGCGGCAGCTTTGCCGAGCAGAACCTGCGCCGCATGGTGCAGTTCGCGGCCACCTTCCCCGACGAGCAGATTCTCGTATCACTGATACGAGAATTGAGCTGGACGCACTTCATCGCCCTGATCCCGCTGAAAGACCCGCTCCAGCGGGACTACTACGCACAGATGGCGAGCACCGAACGCTGGAGCGTGCGGACGCTGCGCGAGCGCATCGACTCGATGTTGTACGAGCGCACGGCGCTGTCTCAAAAGCCGGGCGAGACGATCGCACAGGAGTTGGCGAAGATGCGCGATGCGCAGCGAATGTCGCCCGCCCTGGTCATGCGCGACCCCTACATCCTCGACTTCCTGGGGCTGCGGGACACTTGGCAAGAAGGCGACTTGGAGGCGGCGATCATCCGCGAAATGGAGTCGTTCTTGTTGGAGCTGGGCGCGGGTTTCAGCTTCGTGGCCCGGCAGAAGCGCATCCAGATCGACGGCGAGGATTTCCACCTCGACCTGCTGTTTTACAACCGCAAGCTGCGGCGGCTGGTGGCAGTGGAGTTGAAGGTCGGCGAGTTCAAGGCAGCTTTCAAGGGACAGATGGAGCTTTATCTTCGCTGGCTGGACAAGCACGAACGGGAGCCGGAGGAAGCCTCGCCGCTGGGGATCATCCTTTGCACCGGCAAGAAGCGCGAGCAGATCGAATTGCTGGAGTTGGACAAGTCGGGCATCCACGTCGCCGAGTACCTGACCGCCTTGCCGCCGAGGGGCGTGCTGGTGGAGCGGCTGCAACAAGCAACGCAACGGGCGCGGTTGCAGATCGAGCAGCGCAAGACCGACAACGAGTAGTCCTGTCTCAAGCAGTCGGGCGTCCCGGCGTGCCGCCGTCGCGCTGTCGTGCTGCGCATCGAGCCTCGCTGCGCGAGTCTCGCCCCTGTCGGGCTTCCATCACTGACGCCTCCGGCCCGGCTCGCTGATCCGCGCCTGCGCGCTTCGCTTGCCAAAAACCCGCGTGCGTGGGGTGGTGTGAGGGGGCGGTCTTGCTGTGTCCCTTCACCGTATCACGGCGTTCTCGCCGTGCAAGGGCTGCGCGCGCCTTGCGCGCTTGCGTCCTGGCGGCCGTCTGCGACCCCTGACTGCTGCGCTGCGCCGTGAGGGCGACGGTTCCGGGCAATTCCGCCCTTGCAACCGGAGAACCGTCATGAACGACAAATCACACGTTTCCCTCGAACAGCACGTTTGCCTGGTCTGCGGCACGGCGTTCGACACCGGCGCGATCCTGCTGGACAAGCGCCTGCGCGCGAGCATGGAGCGCCACACGGCGACCGGCTGGGGCCTGTGCCCCGAGCATCAGAAGCTGGCCGACGATGGCTTTGTCGCGCTGGTCGAATGCGATCCGCAGCGCAGCGGGTCGCAGGCTGGCGGGCGCATGAAGCCCGAGCAGGCATACCGGACCGGCCGGCTGGCCCATCTGCGGCGCACGGTGTTCGCGCAGGTGTTCAACGTGCCGATCGCGGACGAGCAGGCTTGCGTGTTCGTTGAGCCTGGCGTGATCGAGCAGTTGCAGTCGATGACAGCGCCGGCGGCGGGCTGATTGCGTCGTGCGGCCTTCGGTGCGTCGCTCCTTCGCGGGCGGCGCACATTTTCATATCCCCCCAGGGGGGATACAATTGCCACATGAACGCGACACACAAGCACTCAACCCATCCCGATCTCGTGAAGCGGCTGAAACGCGCCGATGGTCATCTTCGGCACGTCATAGGGATGATCGAAAGTGGCGAATCCTGTCTCGACATCGCCCGCCAGCTCGCGGCGGTGGAAAGCGCGGTGACGGCCGCAAAGCGCGTCCTGATCCACGACCACATCGACCATTGCCTGGCCCATGACGAAGACTCCGTTTTGACCGAAATGAAGGCACTGACCAAACTGCTCTGAGGCCCGCCGATGCTCTCCGTCCTGAAGAACCGTACCTATCGTCACCTGTTCGCCGCTCAGGTGATTGCGCTTGTCGGCACCGGCCTGATGACGGTGGCCCTTGGCCTGCTTGCCTACGATCTGGCCGGGGCGAATGCCGGCGCGGTACTCGGGACGGCACTCGCAATCAAGATGCTGGCCTATGTCGGAGTCGCCCCGGTCGCGCAGGCGTTCGCCGACCGGCTGCCGCGACGGTCGTTGCTCGTTGCCCTTGACCTAGTACGAGCATCCGTTGCGCTCTGCCTGCCCTTTGTCAGCGAAATCTGGCAAATCTATCTGCTGATCTTCGTCTTGCAGGCGGCGTCCGCAGGCTTCACGCCGACCTTTCAAGCCACTATCCCGGACATCCTTCCCGACGAAGACGAGTACACGAAAGCACTGTCGCTTTCCCGGCTGGCCTACGATTTGGAAAGCCTGATTTCCCCGATGCTGGCCGCCGCGCTACTGACGGTCATCAGCTTCCACAACCTGTTTGCCGGAACGGTTCTCGGCTTCCTCGTGTCAGCCGCGCTTGTGGTCAGCGTGAGGCTTCCCACAACCGTTCCCGGCCCGCGTCGTGGCATATGGGATCGCACTACGCGGGGCACGCGCATTTACCTCGCCACGCCGCGCCTTCGGGGTCTGCTGGCGATCAGCCTCGCGGTGGCAGCAGCGGGGTCAATGGTGATCGTGAACACGGTGGTCATCGTGAAGGCACGCTTCGGCCTGGGCGAATCCGAGGTAGCGTGGGCGCTGGCGGCCTTCGGAGGCGGGTCGATGGTTGCGGCCTTCGCGCTGCCTCGCCTGCTCGACAAGATTGCTGATCGGCCTGTCATGATTGCGGGAGCGACGATGCTGGTTGTGGGAACGGCAGCCGGGGCAATGATTCCGACATATGCCGTTCTGGTGGTGATCTGGTTGGTGGTCGGCTTCGGCTACAGCGTGGCGCAAACACCTTCCGGCCGGCTGTTGCGCCGCTCCGCTCACCCCGAGGATCGCCCCGCGGTCTTTGCCGCGCAATTCGCCCTCTCCCATGCGTGTTGGCTCATTTGCTATCCCTTGGCCGGTCGCTTCGGCGCTGCCTTTGGGCTGCAATCGACCTTCATCATCATGTCGCTGATTGGTCTTGTCGGAGTGGGACTGGCGCTGTGGCTCTGGCCCGCTAGTGATTCTTCCGACATCGCCCACGATCACCCTGATCTACCGCCAGATCATCCTCACTTGCGCGAACATGCAGACCGAGGCGGGCACCGTCATCCCATGATCGTTGACGATCTGCACCGGGACTGGGCGCGCATTTAAGAACTGCCCGCCTTTCACATCGCTGATGCCTCCGGCCCGGATTGCTATTCGGGCCTGCGCGCTTCGCTTGCCAAAAACCGCGTGCGTGGAGGTGCGAGGGAGGCGGTCTTGCTGTCCCCTTCATCGTGCCACGGCGTTCTCGCCGTCAAGGGCTGCGCGCCGATGGCGCTTGCGTTCTGGCGGCCGTCGTTGACCCCTGACTGCTTGCGCTGCGCCGTGCCCCGGAAGGGTCGGGCAATTCCGCCCGGCAACCTTTCAGGAGTTCACCATGAACAACGCACTCATCACTGACGAGCAGCGCATCGTGCTGCTGGCCAACGGCCGCGAATCCTTGGAGAACCCGGACTTCGATCCGGCACCCGTCGTCAAGCTGTTCACGCCGGATGCCGGCGCGACCTGGCTGCTGACCGAGATTGATCCCGATGACCACGACCACGCCTTTGGTCTTTGCGACCTGGGCCTGGGGATGCCGGAAATCGGCTGGGTCAGCCTGGGCGAGCTGGCGACCGTGCGCGGCAGGCTGGGCCTGCCGATCGAGCGCGACCTGTCTTTCCGCGCCGAGAAGCGGTTGAGCGCCTACGCGCGCGATGCCCGGTTGGTCGGGCGTGTCGTCGTCTGAACCAGCCCTTGGAGCGCCGCAAGGCGCTCCTTGCGCTTTCCCAACCTTCGCAGGAGATCAATGCCATGAGCAGCCATCACGACTACATCATCGAAATCACGGCGCAACACGATGCGCTCAAGCCGTTCGCGCCGGAGAACGGTCAGCCCTTGCGCTTCAAGATCGGCGACGCGGTGATCTACACCAACGAGTTTGGCGCGCAGTTCCGGCGCCGCGTCACCGGGTTCTACCAGCCTACCGAGCCTTCGGGGCTGTATGCGCGTGGCAGGCGCTACTACCTGAACTCGACTTCGCCTTGGATGCCGGTTGCGGAATCCAGCCTGCGTCCTGACGACTCGGCGTGATGCCTAAGTGCCCCTGACGGGGCGTTGCGCGCTGCGCTTGCCTCCAGGGGAAAGCCCTGCGGGCTATCCCCGCCGCGCGATGCTTGGCGCCCCTCAAAGACCGCCGAACCGGCTGCGCCGGATCGGCCAGACCACGGCAGTCGCTGTCGAACCTGTTTCCCGATGACTGGCGCATGAGCTTGTGCATCGAGCCTTGAAGGCTGTGCGTCCCCGGCCAAGAAACGTGGCCGGTCGCGCTGTCGTGCGCGTTGCGCATCGAGCCGCCTGCGGCGTCTCGCCCCTGATGGGCTTCCATCGTTCCCTCGCTCCGCTCGGCTGACGCCTCCGGCCCGGATTCCTAGATCCGGGCCTGCGCGCTTCGCTTGCCGTGCGGTCGGCGTGTTGAGGGGCCGTTGCCATGTCCAGCCGTCTCCCCTGACTTCATCACCTTCACCGCGACTGTAGCCCGCGCCCGTGTGCCGTCAAGGCGCGCAGGGCCGTGTCCTCGGCTGCGCCTGCGGGCCGCACCAACCCTGCGCTTGCCTCCTTGACGGCACCCGTTCGCGCGCTCCTGACCGTCGCGGGCGATGAACTCAGGAAAGACGGTGGCAACAGGGCCAACCGGGTTCCTCGTGCCGACCGCACCGAACAGCCGAAAGGCTGGGCTTCCGAATCTAGGAATCCGGTGTGCGGTGAACAGCAAACCCTTTTTTCTTTGTCAGGAGAAATGCCATGCAACTCGCATCCCGCTTCGCTTCCCGTTCCCCGGTGCTGCGTTCGGAACGTCCCTTGTCCGATGACCAAATCCGGGCCGTGGCCCCGTCCATCTTCGCGGACGCCCCGCACGAAAGCCGCTCGCAGCGGTACAGCTACATCCCCACCGCGACCGTGCTGCAAGAACTGCGCGGGGAAGGCTTCGAGCCTTTCATGGTGACGCAAACCCGCGTGCGCCACGACGACCGCCGCGACTACACGAAGCACATGATCCGGCTGCGCCACGCCAGCCAGATCAACGGCCGCGAGGCCAACGAAATCATCCTGCTGAACTCCCATGACGGCACTAGCAGCTATCAGATGCTGGCCGGGATGTTCCGCTTCGTTTGCAGCAATGGCCTTGTCTGCGGCGACACCGTGGCCAACGTGCGCGTTCCCCACAAGGGCGACGTAGCGGGGCACGTCATCGAAGGCGCTTACGAAGTCCTGCACGGCTTCGACCGGGCGCAGGAATCCCGCGATGCCATGCGCGCCATCACGCTCGACGCCGGGGAATCGGAAGTGTTCGCCCGCGCTGCGCTGGCATTGAAGTACGACGAGGACAAGCCCGCGCCCATCACGGAATCGCAAATCCTGATGCCGCGCCGCCACGACGACGACCGCCGCGACCTGTGGAGCGTGTTCAACCGCACGCAGGAGAACTTGACCAAAGGCGGCCTGTCCGCCCGCGCCGCGAATGGCCGCCGCCAGACCACCCGGCCCGTGCAGGGCATCGACCAAAGCGTGCGCCTCAATCGCGCCCTGTGGCTGCTGGCCGATGGCCTGCGCCAGTTGAAAGCCTGAATCCCCACGCGGCAGGGGCAGGCAGCAGCCCTTGCCGCTTCTCTCGCTGCTGCATCCCAACCGCAAGGAGTCATCACCATGAACGCCGTACTCAAAACCGAAGCCGTCGCCATCGAAGCCGCCGCCCCGCTGGAAATGGCCGACCCGTCCAAGAACCTGATTCTGGTTCCGCTCTCGCAGTTGCTGCCGCGCCGCTCCAAGCGCAACGCCCGCAAGATGCCGCGCCTGTCCATCCCCGAACTGGCCGCGAGCATTGCCCGCATCGGCTTGCTGCAAAACCTCATCGTCATCCTTTCCGCCGATGGCGAGACTTACGAGGTGGTGGCCGGCGATCGCCGCCTGACCGCCTTGAAGCTGCTGGCGAAGAAGAAGCGCATTCCCGCCGACTACGAAGTGCCGTGCCTGCTGGTGGCCGACGCTTCCGCCCGCACCGTCAGCCTTGCGGAGAACGTGCAGCGCGAGAACATGCACCCCGCCGACCAGTTCGCGGCCTTCGCCGCGCTGGTCAAGGAAGGACGCCCCATCGAGGACATTGCTGCCGACTTCGGCGTGTCCCCGCTGGTGGTGCAGCGCCGCTTGAAGCTGGCGAATGTCTCGCCGCGCCTCATGGCCGACTATCGCGCCAGTGGCGTGACGCTGGAACAGTTGATGGCCCTGACCATCACCGACGACCACGCCGCGCAGGAAGCCGCGTTCTATGGTGCGCCGGAATGGCAGCGCAGCCCGTCCAAGCTGCGCGAGCGCCTGACCGAGCGCGAAATCGACGCCGCGCACGCGCTGGTGCGCTTCGTCGGACTGAACACCTACCGGCAGGCAGGCGGCGGCATCCGCCGCGACCTGTTCGCGGAAGGCGATGCCGGAACCTACCTGACCGATACCGTAGTGCTGGAAACGCTGGTGCGCGACAAGCTGGCAACGCTGGCCGAGGACGTGCGCGCCGAGGGTTGGGCATGGGTGGAGGCCGTGCCGCATCTGGCCTACGAGGAACGGCAGGCGTTCCAGAACGCCCCGCGCCACCGCCGTGAGCCGACCAGCCGCGAGGCCCGCCGCATCGCCTCGCTGGAAAGCCGCCTCGAAAAGATCGACGCCGAGCTGGAAGAAGCCTGCGACGCCGAGGACGAGGCCAAGGCCGAGAAACTGGAACAGCGGCGCGATCAGGTGGTCGGCGAACTACAAGACGCGGAGGACGCCTTGCAAGGTTACGCTCCCGAGGTGCGCGAGGTGGCCGGTGCCATCGTCACCATCGACCGCAACGGCGAGGCCGTTATTCATCGCGGCCTGCTGCGCGAAGCCGAGGCCAAGGCGCTGCGCACGCTGGAAAAGCTGCGGCGCGGTTTCGGCAACACCGAAGGCGAAGCCGCCAACGACGAGCACGAGGACGCCGACGACGCACCCAAGGCCGCGAGCCTGTCCGATCGGCTGGCGCAGCGGTTGAGTGCCCACCGCACGGCGGCGCTGCAAATCGAAGTCGCGCGGCATCCGCACGTCGCGCTGGCCGCGCTGGTGCATGGCATGGTGCAGACTGTCTTGCAGCCCGACGCCTACGGCGATGGCCTGCCGCTCGGCGTGCGCCTCACGGTGCAAGACCGGCTGGAAGGCATGGCCCCGGACTGGCCGGAATCGCCCGCTGCCGTGGCGCTGCGCGAACTGCAACAGGTGGCAGGTGAAGCCTTGCCGGAGGACAGCGCCGAACTGTTCGCCGCGCTGCTGGCGAAGTCGCAAGATGAACTGGTGCGGCTGCTGGCCGTGTGCGTGGCTTCCACGGTGGACGTGGTGACGCCCCGCGCCACGGTGCAGCAACCCGGCGAGGAACTGGCGCAGGCCGTGGGCCTCGACATGGCCGCATGGTGGAAGCCGACCGCAGAAGGCTACTTCAAGCACGTTTCCAAGGCCGTGATTCTGGATGCCGTGGGCGAGTACGCACCCGAGCAGGCCAACCGGCTGGCGAAGTTGAAGAAGGCCGACATTGCCAGCGAAGCCGAGCGGCTGGCCGATGGCACGGGCTGGATGCCCGCCATCTTCGAGGCCGCAGGCCCGCAGGACGCCGCGCAAGAGGCAGGCCCGGAGCAGAACGCCCCGGAGGATGCCGAGGCAATAGCGGATGAACCCGCCGAGGCGCTGGCCGCTTGACCCGCGCCGAAGGCAAGCGCCCCGGCCTCGACCGGGGCGCTTCGCTGGAAGGAGAAGCCCCATGACCCGCACCACCATTAGCCGCCCGCGCATGGCGGCGATCTACGCCGCTGGCACGGTACGCGCCCGCCGTTGGAACGGCGATGGCGACGTGCGCGGCTACCGCCCGCCCTCGGGCTGGACGGCCTGCGCCGACCTCACCGACATTCACCCCATCACGGGCCGCGCCTTGCCGCGTGCCGTGTGGTGGCTCATCGAGACGAAGGAATAACCGCGATCAGCACCGCGCCCAGGCCGTTCCGTCCTGGGCGCGGTGGACGCAAAAATCCGGGCGCGGCAGTGGCCGCGCCCGGTGTTCAAGGCCACCAGCCGAATCGGCACGCCGCCGCCCTCGCGGCAGCTCAGACGGCGGCGTTGACGTGACCGGGCTTCCCGCCCGGTAATGGCAGGCCCGTATGGGCCTGCAAGCCGTAGCGCCCGCCGTGCGCGGGAATCACCAGCGGTTTTCGGCTTGCCGCGTGCATACCTCGCAGCGTAGGGCCGCGCCCATTTCATCAGAGGCATGTCCGCGTTTCCTGCTTAGAAATCTGGAACGGCCTGGGCGTGTCGGCGCATAGCGCCGCCGGGCTTTCGGGCTACGCCCCGTGCCGTCTTTGCCGTCACGGCCATTCGGCTTCAATCCCTCACGCCTTCGCGCCTGCGGCGCTGCGCTTGCCTCCAAGGGAAAGCCCTGCGGGCTATCCCCGCCGCGCGCAGCTTGGCGCCTCTCGATGCGGCCAAACCGGCTGCGCCGGATCGGCCCGGCCAGCGCCCCGCCGCGATGAACGGAGCGCTGGCGACCACGCTGGCGCTTGCTGCGGCAGGTTGTGCAGGTGCGTGCCGTCCTCAACGCTGGCGGTTCCTGCCCATCACGTCACGAAGGACGGTTCACGGACAACCCGCCCGGTATCGCTATGGAGCTTCCACGCCACGCCTCAAGACCGGCGCCGCAAGGTATGGCGGGGGCGTTCTCGCCTGTCGTTGCGGGGTTGACCTGGCCCGCGTCAGCGGGCGAGCCGGAGAAGCCTTCGGGCGGGGATGCCGAGTCGGCCCCATCTCCTTTCGGAGCGGTTCGGCCCAAGGCGTCCTTGTCTCGTTGTGAATCCTGGCGGGGGCGCGGCTGCGCCTCGGGCTTCATGGCTGCAACCGTCCGGCGAAAACAATTTCCCCGCCGCTGCGCGGCTTCCTCGCGCAGCAAATTCTTTTCGCCTCCCGGCTCTCCACTGCGTTTCGACCGCAAGCGGTGCAGCCAGCCCGTCCCCCGCCGGCCGGATCACAACAAGGACGCGATGGGCGCGAACCTTGTTCAACCGAAAGGAGAAATCATCATGGCCAACATCGGCACCTTCACCGCAGACAAAGACGGCTTCACCGGCACGCTGCGCACCCTGACGCTCAACGTCAAGGTCAAGCTGGTTCCCAACGACAAGGGCAGCAGCGAGAACGCCCCCGACTTCCGCCTCCAGGCCGCCGGCCACGACATCGGCGCGGCGTGGAACAAGACCAGCGAGGCCGGGCGGGAATACAAGTCCGTGACCCTCGACGATCCTTCGTTCCCGGCTCCGGTCTATGCCCGCCTGATCGAAGGCGAGGACGGTACGCACGACCTGATCTGGTCGCGCAGCAAGCCCCAGGCGGCGTGACCGCCGCAGCGCCCCGCCCATCGCGGCGGGGCGCTGTGCTGCTGTTCGCAGCACATCACCACGTCACGCGCGCGGCTTCGCCGCGCCGCGCTCCTTCAGCACCGCCTCCAGCTCCCGGCGCACCTGCGCCAGCAGCTCGTCGGCCTTGTGCGTGCTGTCGCCCGCGTAGGCCAGCGTCAGCAGCGTGAGCGGGTGGATCTCCATCACCTCGCACAGCTCGGCCAGCTTATGCAGGGTCGGGCTTTTCAGGTCGCGTTCGAGGGTGCTCATATAGGTGCGGCTGGACACGTCAGAGAAGGCTTCCTGGCTCAAGCCACGCGCCTTCCTGACTGTCTTCAACGCCTTCGCCAATGAGTTCCCAGCCGCCACCTATGGTTTCCCTCGAAAAACCAAGATGACAGCCCATTGCGCCCTATAGGGCTACAATCTATAGTGTTCATTTGGTGTTCTACGTTTTCGTGCCTTTACGGAAATCCGCATTTGCTGGTTCCAGCAAAGCCACGCAAGCGCATCCGTGCTTGCACACGAAGGCGTAAATCCGGTTTGGCGGTTCTGCGCTTGGGCGTGAAACCGCATCCGTGCATCATTGGATTTGTGGGATTGCCAACCATGCCCCAGCCACTCGCCACCGTCCCGGAGCGCGCGCAACTGCTCGCCAACGGCGAGGCTCGTGCCGCTGGCCAGGCCATCGACCCGGTGCCCGTGGTGCGGCTGTTCACGCCGGACGCGCATGTGACCTGGCTGCTGGCCGCACTCGATCCCGCCGATGGCGACACCGCCTGGGGCCTCATCGACCTGGGAATCGGAATGCCGGCGCAAGGAACCGTCAAGCTGTCCGAGCTGGCTGGCATCGTCGGGCCGCATCAGCAGCCCGTGATGCGCGACCGCTACTTCCGGCCCACGCGCACGCTGTCGGAATACACCCGGCTGGCCGAGCGCGACGGGGCTATCCCGGACTGAACACAGCCTACTGTGACTTTTTCAGTCTGGTGTCATACCGGGCAGGTCTCAATCGAGATTCTTGCGGCGTAGCCGCGCCAGTCTGATCCAAACGGACATGATGCCTGACGCGGACTGCGGCAGGCTGGCCTGTACGGCGTCCCACGGGAGGGACGCTGCCGCCGCAGCATTGAGACGAATACCGCAACGCATCGGAGCCAGTCGGACTTGACAGCCCAACTATTCCCTTAACCCATTTCGTTCTGATGACACCGATGTAGCACGTAGTTCTTCCGTCGCGGCCAGTCCTGTTCGCAGGGAGGTTGCGTCATGGTCGATCGCAGCGCCGAGCACTGGTATCCGACTGCCGCGTATCTGTACGTGCTGCACTTGGACGACCTTGGGACGGCCTGGGAATATCTGCGCAGAAACCCCGATTACCGGCTCGACTGGCTGCGCCATCATCGCCGGCCGAAAGCCGCGCAGCAGGCGGCGCATCGCTGGGGCTTGCGCCTGCTGGAAGATCCGGCGTTGGATGCGCGCGACGCGCATCCAGCCTGGTTGCCCGGCCATGTGGCCGTGGTGCAGCTCTATCCCGACGCCGATCCGCCGCAGTATGCTCCCGCGTTCACGTTTTGGCGCATTGCCGGGCACAAGCAACTGCTCCATGACGGCAAAGGGCTGGCGCTGATGGCGCACAGCCCAGGTCATTGCCTGCGCTTCGCGCTGGCGCCCGGCCTGGAAGACGGGATGGCTGTCGCCTATGCCCGCCGCGGCGGCGCCGCCGCACCTGCGCGCAACCATGCGCTCGGCGCGGCCCTGGCTTCTGCGAAGCCCAGGCCGGCACCCGCCGCGCTGCTTGAGCTACACACCTTGCAGGCGCTCGACGCAACCCTAGCGGGTGCGTCCTTGCGCGAGGTGGCCGAAGGCTTGTTCGGCGGCGATGCCGCAGCCGATTGGTACAGCGACGGCGGCCTGCGCTCCAAGGTACGCCGCTTGGTACGGCGCGGCGATGCGCTGATGCGCGGCGGCTATCGCCGCCTAGCACAGCTTCCGCCGCTTGAGAAGGGTCGTTTTGAGGACGACGCAAAACGGCCCTGAGCAGGACAGCTTGGTTTTCTGAGACTGCCTCCATCCGGTTGCGCTGTGTGGCCGGAGCTTTGAAAGCTATGGAGGTTCACACCATGCGTCCCGCTCCTTTGCGGCCTGCCGCCACTGTCTCGACCGCTGCCGCGCAGCCCCAACGCTATCTCACCAACGACGAAGCCGCCGAATACCTGCGCCTGTCGCCGCGCACGCTGGAAAAGCAGCGCGTGATCGGTGGTGGTCCGCGCTTTCGCAAGTTCGGCCGGCGCGTCATGTACGCCGTGGCCGACCTCGATGCCTGGGCCGCCGACCGCAGCTTCGAGACGACTTCCGATCCCGAGTACGCCGAGCACCACTCGGCCGACAGCCGTGCGCGCTGATCGGCGGCGCGCGGCAGGCCATCACCATGTCCAGCTCCGCGCTGCCGTTCCGGCAGCGGTCGTTGCAGGAGCGCGAACAGCTCGACCTGTTCCGCGCCTTGCCCGGCGACATGGCGCCGCGCGACAGCCAGGACTTGATGGCCTATCCGTTCTTCTCGCTCGGCAAGTCCAAGCGGGTCAAACCCATCGACTTCCGCGCGGGCAACGTGACGATCCGCGTAGAGGGCACGCAGGAGCACGGCATCGCCACGATTTGGGATGCGGACGTGCTGATATGGGCGGCCTCGCAGATCGTGGAAGCGAAGGACGCGGGCCTGCGCCCGTCGCGGCTGATGCGCGCGACGCCCTACGAGATCCTGCGCTTCATCGGGCGCGGCAAGTCGCTGCGCGACTACCAGCGCCTCAAGGCCGCGCTGGATCGCCTGCAATCGACCACGGTGGCCACGTCCATCCGCGAGACAACAGGCCGGCGCCTGCACCGCTTTTCGTGGATCAACGAATGGAAGGAACTGGCCGATGCCAGCGGCACGCCGCTGGGCATCGAGCTGATCCTGCCGGACTGGTTCTTTGCCGGCGTGCTCGACGCCGCGCTGGTGCTGACCATCGACCCGGCGTATTTCCGGCTCACCGGCGGCATCGAGCGGTGGCTGTACCGCCTGGTGCGCAAGCACGGCGGCAAGCAGGCATACGGCTGGCAGTTCGACTTTCGCTATCTGCACCAGAAGTCCGGCAGCACCGCGAAGCCCTACGACTTCGCCTGCGATCTGCGCGCGCTCGTCGCGCGGCAGTCGCTGCCCGGTTACGTCCTGGGCATCGAGCGGATGCCCGACAACGGCATGGAACTGCTGACGTTCCGGCCCGTGCCGCAGACGGCACGGGGATAACTCCGGGAAAGCCTGTGAATGGTGTCGTGCTATCAGGCGTGCGGGGTATCGTGCTATCAGGCGTGGGACTATCGTGCTATCAGGCGTGCCGATCGGCCGCAAACCCGCGCCAGCACTGGGTTTGCGCGTCCTCTAACTTCCCTAACTTAGTTTCTCTAACTTTTAGTAGGGAAACGCCGCTGCGGTGGACAACCACCCCGCGGCCACAAACGCAGCAGCAAAAGCCCGGCTTTCCAACACGGAGGGCCGCGCCATGATCGTCGCTCTGCTCAACCAGAAAGGCGGCGTGGGCAAGACCACGCTCGCCACGCACATCGCCGGCGAGCTGGCGATGCGCGGTCAGCACGTCGTCCTGCTGGACGCCGACCCGCAGGGTTCATCGCTGGACTGGACACAGCGCAGAAGCCAGCAAGGCTTGCCACGGCTGTTCAGCGCCGTGGGCCTTGCACGCGAAACGCTGCACCAAGAAGCGCCAGAACTCGCCAGGCGGGCCGATCACGTCGTCATCGACGGCCCGCCCAGGATCGCCGCCTTGGCGCGCTCCGCGCTGCTGGCGGCCGAGCGCGTGCTGATCCCCGTGCAGCCCAGCCCCTACGATCTGTGGGCCAGCGCCGAGATGGTGGCGCTGATCCGCGAGGCGCAAGTCTTTCGGCCCGCGCTGCGCGCGGCCTTCGTCATCAATCGGCGCGTCAGCACCACCATCATCGGGCGCGAAGCGCGCCAGGCGCTCGCCGACCAGCCACTTCCTGCGCTGCGCGCGGAAGTGCATCAGCGCATCGTGTTCGCCGACAGCGTAGCCGCTGGCCGGCTTGCACGCGAAACGGCGCCCGACAGCACCGCCGCCCGCGAAATGACCGCGCTGGTGGATGAACTGTTGCGGTGGCCGACATGACAGCGAAGCCGCCACCGAACAGCAAACGCACGGTCAAGCGCGTCGGCATCGGCGCACGTCCGCCCGCGAATCCACACGCCGAGGCGTGGATTCGCCAGGGCGATGCCGATGCGCTGGGCAAGGGCGACCTCTACACCGCCCGCCTGACCCTCGACATCACACCCGCGATGCGGGCACGCATCAAGGTGTCGGCCTTCACGCAGGGCGTGACCGTGGCCGACCTGCTGCGTGGCCTGTTGGAGCGGGAGTTTCCAGAGCACCGCAGGGAGAACGCACCATGACTGCATCCGCTTCGCCTGCCGCTGGCGCGGCTACGGCTGCACTTGCCGGCCAGCCTGCCAGCGCGCCGCTGACGCGCGTGGCGCTTGCCTACATCGAACCACGCTTCAAGCTCTACCTGCGCTTCGGCGAACCTGCGCGCACGCACCAGCTCGACCGCTGGCGCCGTTGCGCGGTGTTCCTGCCGGGCGCCATGTTGTGCCGTATCCGCTGGCAGGCCAACGACTACGGCACTGTGCGTTGGCAGCTCATGGTGATGCAGGCTTGCACGCCGCTGGATGCAGCGCAGCGCATCCCCGGCGTGCAGCCGGGGGCGCGCTTGCTGCTCCACGCCGAAGGGGAGAACCAGGTGCGCGCGGTGCTGGAGTGCATCGACGCCATCGAGGCGCTGGGCATCGCGCCCGCCGCTGTCTCGCCCGCGTACTGGCGCACGCTCGCCAACCGGCTCGCTGCACGCCTGCCGCTGCCCGAATACACCGCCGAGCGGCACGCTGCCTGGCTAACCGGGAGGACGCTGCCATGACGCTTCCATCCGCCGTTGCCAGCGCAACCGGCATCCCGCCGCATCCTCGCTCGCGCCTGCGCGCTCGCCTCGTGTTGGCGGGCCTGTCCGCCTGCGGCCTCGCTGCGCTCGCCTGGGCGTCCTTCGTGCATCCGCTGCCGCGCCTGATCTACAACCCGTCCGACAGCGTGGCGGTCGGCTGGTATCGCGTCGATCCGCAAGGCCACGGCACCGGCTCGCTGCCACGTCCCTTGTCCGTGGGCAGCATCGTCCTGACCACGCTGCCGCCAGACGCCGCCGCGCTGGCCGCGCAGCGCGGCTACCTGCCGGCGCGCGTGCCGCTGCTCAAGCGCGTGGGCGCCGTCGCGCCGCAGGAGTTGTGCAGCACTGGCCGCGTCGTCCGCATCGACGGCGTGCCTTCGGCCGCCGTGCTGCCTGCCGACCGCTGGGGCCGGCCGCTGCCATCCTGGCAGCAATGCCGCCGCCTCGAATCCGGCGAACTGTTCCTCTTGAGTGTGACCAACCCGGCGTCGTTCGACAGCCGGTATTTCGGGCCGGTCAGCGCATCCGCCGTGATCGGGGTCGCGCATCCAGTCTGGCTGGAATCCCGCCCATGATGGCCGCCGACTCGCTGCACGTTGCCGTGCATCTTGTCGTGCCATCGGGCGTGTCGCTCTGCTGGCCGTCGCCGTGTCGTCGCGCGTGCAGTGCGGGTGCCAATCCTACGCATTGGGCACCGCACTTCGCGCTGCCTTCGGCGCAGCCGTCCAACGTGCAGGCGTCTTGCCTCGAACGCGCCCGGCCTATGGCCGTCGCCGCGTTCGCCGGCGCGCTGGCTGCTCGCGCAGCAGCACCGCCGGGCCGCCGCTGCCCGGAGCGCCAGCGAGGGGCAAAGGCGGAAGGCAAGACAAAAGGACGCGGCACCGGGCCGCGTCGAAAGCCAGTCTGCACATGGGGGTGGCGCGGCACGCAGCGGCTTCGCCGCCGTGCCGCGTGGGGCGCGAGGCCCGCGCCAATGCAGGGCTGTCCGCGTGCTTCACACGACCGGACACGCCAGAGCTTGCAGGGAGCGCAGCCATGACCGACCGCCGCGACGATGATTTCCGCATCCGCCCCAGCGCACCGAAGAACCGGGGCCAGAGCTTCGTTTCCAAGGTGCTCAAGCAGGCAGGCAAGGCCAGTAGCGGCAAGTCGTCGGTGCGCCGTCCCGGCACTGCCAGCGGCTCCGGGAGGGGCAACGGCCAGCGGCCCGGCTCGCGCCTGGGGCGCGGCCACACGGCGGCGCGCTTCGCCGGAGCGAAGCTGACGCCCATGTCGCGGCGCGTGACCATCAAGACGCTACTGGTCAACCAGCGCCAAGCCAGCCCGCAGTCGCTCGCCAAGCACCTGCGCTACATCGAGCGCGATGGCGTAGGCCGCGATGGCGAGCCGGGCCAAGCCTACGGGCAGCAGACCGATGCCGCCGACCTCGACGCCTTCAAGGAACGCTGCACCGACGACCGGCACCATTTCCGCTTCATCCTCTCGCCCGAGGATGGGGCCGAGCTGGAAGACCTACGCACCTACACGCGGCACCTGATGGGCCGCATGGAGGCCGACCTGGGCACGGGCCTTGATTGGGTGGCCGTCAACCACTGGAACACCGACAACCCGCACACGCACATCGTCGTGCGCGGGCGCGACGATACGGGCAGAGACCTCATCATCGCGGGCGACTACATCGCCGATGGCTTCCGCCATCGTGCGGCCGAACTGGCGACCGAATGGCTGGGGCCACGCACCGAGCTGGAGATCCAGCAGACCTTGCAGCGCGAGGTGGAACAGGAGCGGTGGACGAGCCTGGATCGCACGCTCAAGCGCGAGCTGGGCGACGATGGCCTGGTGCATGTCGAACGGCTCAACGAGCCGAGGTTGCAACGCCAGCGCCTGCTGCTGATCGGCCGGCTGCAACGCTTGCAGCGTCTGGGCCTGGCCGACGAAACGCAGCCGGGCACCTGGGCGGTCCATACCGACGCCGAAAAGACCCTGCGCGCCCTGGGCGAGCGTGGCGACATCATCCGCACCATGCAGCGGGCCATGAGCGGCCAGCCGCGCGAGCTGGCGGTGTTCGAGCCGGGCGAGGATGGCCGAACCATCCTCGGCCGCGTGGCCGCGAAGGGGCTGGCCGACGAACTGCGCGACCGGGGCTATCTGGTCATCGACGGGGTGGATGGCAAGGCCCACTACGTCGCGCTCAACGCCCGCGACGAGCTGGCGAACTACCCAGCCGGTGCCGTGGTGGAGGTGAAGGGATCGGCCGACGTGCGCGCCGCCGACAAGAACATCGCCGCACTGGCGAGCGGTGGCCTGTACCGCACCGATCATCACCTCGCCATCGCGCAGGGTCAGGCCGTACCGGGCCGCGATCCGCAGGAAGTCGTCGCGGCCCACGTCCGCCGGCTGGAAGCCCTGCGCCGCGCTGGCATCGTGGAGCGCGTGGCCGAGGGACTATGGAAGGTGCCGGACGACCTGGCCGAACAGGGCCGCCGCTACGACGCGCAGCGCCTGGGCGGCGTGGCCGTGGAACTGAAATCGCACCTGCCCATCGAGCGGCAGGCCCGCGTTATCGGGGCCACCTGGCTTGACCAGCAGTTGATCGGCGGCGGCTCGGGCCTGGGCGACCTAGGCTTTGGCGGCGAGGCCAAGCAGGCAATGCAGCAGCGCGCCGACTTCCTGGCCGAACAGGGGCTGGCCGAGCGGCGTGGGCAGCGCGTGATCCTCGCGCGCAACCTGCTGGGCACGTTGCGCAATCGGGAGCTGGTGCAGGCCGCCAAGGACATTGCGGCCGAAACCGGCTTGGAACATCGGCCTGCGGGTGACGGTCAGCGCGTGGCCGGTATCTACCGGCGCAGCGTCATGCTCGCCAGTGGGCGCTACGCCATGCTCGATGACGGCAAGGGGTTCAGTCTGGTGCCGTGGCGGCCGGTGGTCGAGCAGCGGCTGGGCCAGCAGCTTGCCGCTACGGTGCGCGGCGGCGGCGTGTCCTGGGAGATAGGACGGCAGCGTGGGCCTGCCGTTGGTTAACTTCCTACGATAGCAGTGTCCGGCACGGGGTCGCACAATAAACCGATTGACGGTCGGTTTTTTGTGGTGGATACTCTTGAGTTCGAGTCAAAGCTCGGAGCCGACAACATTGACCAACCACAGCGTACCAACACTTGGCGATCTGGAAATCGCCGTGCTCGAAGACATCTGGCGCTTCGGCCCGTCCGACACCAAGGCGGTGTACGCGCGCATTGGGCAGTCTCGCTCGATTTCCTTGAACACCGTGCAATCCACGCTAGAACGTCTGTTTCGCAAGGCCATGCTCCAGCGCGAAAAGATCAGCCATGCCTACGAATACTCGGCACGAGTATCTCGCCGGGAACTGATCCAGAAGCTGGTCGAGTCCACGGTGCGTCGTGTCGCAGGCCCGCAGCCGGATGCGTTGTTGAGCGCCTTTGTCGATCTTGCTGCAAGGGCGGATGATGACCAGCTCAAGAGGCTGGAGGAGTTGATTGCCCGTCGTCGCGCTGAATTGGATCAGCCGTGATGACGAGTTATGGCCCACTACTTCAGTTCGCATTGCTATCCGGCTTCGTGCTGGCAGTAACGCTTACCCTGCTGATTGGAGCCTGCGAGCGCCCATTACGCCGTGCGCTGTCGGGAAAGACCCCCTATCAGCGAGCAAGAGTGTCTTGGTGGATGCTGGTAACACCCGCATTGGCGGGTATTGCCTATACGGCCATGACCATAGCCATGCCGTCGATGTTTGATGATTCGGCCAGATTTGCCGCTGCCTGCTCTGCGCACGCTGACACGCTGCTGCACCTGTGCGTTTGGCACCCGAGCGGCAATGGGCAAAGTGCCTGGCTATGGGGAGCATTGGCATTGTTGGCGGGATACGCGGTTTGGCTGGCTTTACGGGCCGCAGTTGGCCTTTGGCGTGCTCGTCGAACCCTTGCCTCGATGGTGCGCCTGAGCTGGCGTCCGGGGCATCCAGACAAACTTCGCGTGCTTGATGTCGATCAGCCTATGGCGCTGGCTTGTGGCGTCGGGAATGGCCACATCCTGCTTTCAACCTCGTTGATGCGGCGACTCGACCCAACGCAATTGCGCGTGGTGCTGGCGCACGAACAGGCTCATATCGCCAATCGAGATGTGCTGCATCGCCTGATCGCTGTCGTCTTGTCGAGCATCCAGTTGCCGGGCACTCGTCGCCGGCTGTTGCGCGATCTGGAACTCGCCTTGGAACAGCGTTGTGATTTCGCTGCTGCAAACGAAGTGGGATGCCCTGTCGCCGTGGCCGAGACCATCGTTGCAGTGGAGAAGATATTTCGGCAACACGCCAAGGAACAGGTGCCATTGGCGATGGCGTTCTTTTCCGATTTTATCCCTGAGCGTGTCGAGGCGTTGCTGTCGCCCAAGCACTCGTCTGTCTCATACTTGGGGCCGATGCTAGGCATTCTTGTTCTGGCGTTTTGCAGCCTATCTACAGGATGGCTGCATTCTGTGACCGAATCTCTCATCACTGTGATGACGAGGTAAGTCCATATGCGCGCGTGCTGTGTTTTTTTGCTCAAAAAACCGATTGACGATCGGTCTTATGGCGATTCCGCTCCGGCGTGCGCGGGAAGTCGTCACGCGGAATCGTTTGCTCGCCATCTGTTGTCGTCGTGAGGGTTTTCATGAATTTGATCCGCTTAGTAGTCTTGGTGTTCGTCGGAGCCTGCGGTACGTCCGCAGCCCTAGCCGCCGAACCCCTGCGGTTGGAGGAAGCAGTCTCCCGCGCGCTGGCCGCCCATCCATCCATTACCGCCGAAACGGCGCAACTCCAGGCCGTTCGAGCCCGCACGCAGCGCGAAGCCCTGCCACCGCCTTACACCATTGGCGGCGAGGTAGAGAACGTCGCCGGGAACGGCAACCTGCGAGGTATTCGCTCGGCCGAAACGACATTGCGCATCGGTCGGGTCATAGAACTCGGTGGCAAGCGCGAGGCTCGCCAAACGCTGGGACAAGCCGAACTGAGAGAACAAGAGCATCAGGCCACCAAAACGCGGATCGACCTGGCCAGTTCAACTACGGCCCGCTTCATTGAAGTGCTCGCTAGGCAACAGCGATTGACGTATGCCGAGGAGCGTATCAAGCAAGCGGAGCGCACCCGTCGAGAGGTTGCAGCGTGGGTAAAAGCCGCTCGCAATCCTGAGTCGGATTTGCAGGCCGCCGATATTGCGGTCGCTGAGGCGCAGCTCAATCGCGAGAGTGCTGAACTCGAATTGGCGAGCGCCAAGATGACTTTGGCCGCGAGCTGGGGGGCAATGACCCCCGACTTCGGCGAAGTCGTCGGCGACCTCCAAACCTTGCCGACCGTGGCGCCATTCGAGACGTTGGCTACCCGTTTGCCTATGACGCCGGAACTGTGGGCTTCGCGCTTGCGGGCCGACACCATCGGCGCCCGGCGCCGGCTCGCGGAGGCCGAAGCCAAACCCAACATTGACGTCAGCTTGGGCGTGCGACGTTTGGAAGCCTTCAAGGATCACGGCGTGGTGATGTCGATCTCGGTGCCGTTGGGTAGCCCGACGCGCTCTGGATACGCGGTGTCCCAGGCAAATGCGGAGCTTGCTGCGCTGGAAGCGCGGCGTGACGCCGAACGCTTCGAGCGCCACCAGACCCTGTTCGACAAGTATCAAGAACTCACGCACGCGCGAACAGAGGCTGAATCGTTACGCGCACGAATGCTGCCTATGGCTGAAAGCGCCCTGACAACAACTCGTCGCGGCTTTGAGCAAGGCCGATTCTCTTATTTGTCGCTGGCCCAAGCGCAGCGGACGCTGTTCGATCTGCGTGCGCGTGCTGTCGAAGCCGCCACCCGCTATCACCTTCTGCTGGTCGAGGTGGAACGCCTCACCGCCACCGTTGAGGACACCGCACCATGATTCGCATTCTCTCCCTGTTACTCCTTTGCGTATTTGCCGCTGCATGCAGCCCTGGCGGCGACAAACCCAAAGAGGAGGCCAGTGCCCAAGCCAGCGGAAGCTATGAGCGCGGGCCAAACAATGGCCGACTACTCCGTGATGGAGACTTCGCCCTGGAAGTCACCATCTACGAAACCAATGTGCCCCCGCATTACAGGCTCTACGCCTATCGCGACGGCAAGCCAGTCGCTCCCGCCGATGTCGTTGCGACTATCAAACTCTCCCGTTTGGATGGCGAGGTCAACCAGTTCACGTTCACGCCAGAGGGCAACTATCTGGTCGGCAGCGGTGAAGTGATCGAGCCGCATTCGTTCGATGTCGCCGTGTCCGCCGAACATGCCGGAAAGAAGTCCACTTGGTCTTACCAGTCCTATGAGGGCCGCGTAAGCATTCCGGCCGGCATCGCCAAGGATGCCGGTATCAAAACCGAATCAGCAGGGCCGGCAGTCATCCGAGACGTTGTGCGGTTGATGGGAACCGTTGTCCTAGATGCCGACAGACACGCGGCGGTTGGCGCACGCTTCCCTGGCATCGTGCGATCGGTGAACGTGCAGCAGGGCGAGCGAGTCCGCCGCGGCCAGACGCTGGCCGTCGTAGAGGGCAACGACAGTATGCGTACCTACCCGATTACCGCACCGTTCGATGGCGTGGTGCTCGCACGCAATACGAACGTCGGTGACGTGGCCGAGGCAGGTGCGCTGTTCGAGCTGGCCGACCCGTCCAACGTATGGATCGACCTGCGCGCCATTGGCACCGATGCCGAAGCCCTAAAGCCAGGACAGCCAGTACGAATCCGGTCAGCGACTGGGAAGACCGAAGCCAGCGGAAAGATTCAGCGACTGTTGCCGGTGGCCGGCAGCGGCCAGAGCGTCATTGCCCGCGTCAGCATCCCGAACTTGGAGGGACGTTGGCGCCCAGGTATGACCGTGGCAGCCGAGGTCACAGTAGGCACGCGCAACGTACCGCTGGCGGTAAAAGAGTCGGGGTTGCAGCGATTCCGCGACTTCACCGTGGTGTTCACGCAAGTCGGCGAGACATACGAAGTCCGAATGCTCGAACTTGGCGATCGTGATGGTGAATACGTTGAGGTGACTGGAGGACTCAAGCCCGGCACGAACTACGTGGCCGAGCAAAGTTTCCTGATACGCCAAGACATCGAAAAGTCTGGCGCAAGCCACGATCACTGAGGACGCGGATATGCTCGAACGTATCATTCGCGCGTCCATCGCGCATCGCTGGCTCGTGCTTCTATTGGTGCTCGCCCTGTCCGGGCTGGGGATCTGGAACTACAGCCGCTTACCGATCGACGCGATACCGGACATTACCAATGTCCAGGTACAGATCAATACCGAGGCGCCAGGCTACTCGCCAATGGAGGCTGAGCAGCGCGTCACTTTCCCGGTTGAGACGGCGCTGGCTGGCCTCGCTCGGCTCGACTACACCCGCTCGGTTTCCCGCTACGGTCTGTCGCAGGTCACTGCGGTCTTTGAGGACGGCACTGACATTTACTTTGCCCGTCAGCAGGTCGCCGAACGCTTGCAGCAGGCATCTTCGCAACTTCCGGCGGGCCTGAATCCCTCTCTCGGGCCAGTGGCAACCGGCCTGGGCGAGATATTCATGTACACCTTGGAACCCGAAAAGGGCTACGAGGAAATATGGACGCCGACCGCGCTGCGCACGTTGCAGGACTGGTCGGTGCGTCCGCAGCTCCGCAATCTGAAAGGCGTCACCGAGGTCAACACCATCGGCGGCTACGTGCGTCAATTCCACATCACGCCCGATCCGGTCAAGCTGCTGGCCTACGAGTTGACGATGAACGACGTGCTGAACGCCGTCGCGCGGAACAACGCCAACGTCGGCGCCGGCTACATCGAACGTCATGGCGAGCAGTACCTGATCCGCATCCCCGGACAAGTGCGCGACATCGAGCGACTGCGGAAAATTGTCGTGGCAACGCGCGATGGACTGCCACTCCGAATTGGCGACGTGGCGGAAGTTCTAGAGGGTAGCGAACTGCGAACCGGCGCGGCCACGAAAGACGGCAAAGAGGTCGTGCTGGGTACGGCATTCATGCTGATTGGCGAGAACAGCCGAGCAGTTGCACAGCGCACAGTAGAAAAGCTCGCTGAGATCGACGCGACACTTCCCGAGGGAGTCCGCGCGCACGCGGTTTACGACCGCACTCAACTCGTTGATCGCACCATCGCAACCGTGCAGAAGAATCTTCTGGAAGGCGCGTTGCTGGTGATCGCCGTGCTGTTCCTGTTGCTGGGCAACTTGCGTGCAGCCCTGATAACCGCTGCGGTGATTCCGCTCGCCATGTTGCTGACGATCACTGGCATGGTGCAGAACCGCATCTCGGCCAACCTAATGAGCCTGGGCGCGCTGGATTTCGGCCTGATTGTCGATGGTGCGGTCATCATCGTGGAAAACTGCTTGCGCAGGTTCAGTGAACGACAGCACCAGCTCGGTCGCCTGCTGACCCGTGATGAGCGTTTCTCGCTGGTTTCGAGCGCCAGCGCAGAGGTCATCAAGCCTGCCCTGTTCGGGTTGTTCATCATCACGGCTGTTTACCTTCCGATCTTCGCGTTGTCTGGTGTGGAAGGAAAGATGTTCCATCCGATGGCCCTCACCGTCGTGATCGCATTGACTGGTGCGATGGTGTTATCGTTGACCTTCGTGCCTGCTGCGGTCGCACTGTTTGTCACCGGCAAGGTTTCCGAGAAGGAAACCAAGGTGATGCGCGGCATCAGCCGCTTCTATGCGCCACTTCTCCAGAAGGCAATCAAGCTGAGAGTCGCCGTCGTCGCGGCGGCGGCAGTGCTGGTGGTGCTATCTGGTTTGCTTGCGACGCGCTTGGGCACCGAGTTCATCCCCAATCTGGATGAAGGTGACATCGCCTTGCACGCGATGCGCATTCCCGGAACGAGTCTGACCCAGGCGATTGGTATGCAGCGCCAGTTGGAGGCGCGGATCAAGGAGTTTCCAGAGGTGGAGGAAGTCGTCGCCAAGATCGGTACTGCTGAGGTTGCGACTGACCCCATGCCGCCTTCGGTGGCTGACACTTTCATCATGCTCAAGGATCGTAGCGAATGGCCCGATCCGCGCAAACCGAGAGCCGTACTGCTTGCCGAACTGGAGAAGGCGGTGAACGCCATTCCCGGCAACAACTACGAGTTCACTCAACCCGTGCAGATGCGCATGAATGAGTTGATCGCAGGTGTCCGTGCCGAGGTGGCGATCAAGGTGTATGGCGATGACATGGAGCAACTGGCCCAAATAGGCTCGAAGATTGAAGCCGTGGCCGAGAGTATCGAGGGGTCTGCCGACGTGGCGCTCGAACAGATTACGGGCCTGCCGCTGATGACGATCACGCCGAACGTGGATGCGCTGTCCCGATACGGCTTGGCGATCGACGACGTACAGCAAACGGTGGCAATCGCCCTTGGCGGTGCCGTCGCCGGCCAGGTGTTTGAGGGCGATCGCCGATTCGATATCGTAGTTCGGCTGCCCGAAGCGCAACGCCAAGACCCGAAGGCACTGGCGACACTGCCCATTCCGGTTCCGGCCGGCGCTGCTGCCGGGCTGGGCCAAGCCGCCTACGTGCCGCTCGGGCAGCTTGCGTCGATCGAAGTGGCGCCCGGCCCCAATCAGATCAGCCGCGAGAACGGTAAACGCCGGATCGTTATCACCAGCAATGTGCGCGGACGCGATCTAGGGTCGTTCGTGGAAGAACTGCGTGAACGCGTAAGCCGTGAAATCACGCTGCCAGAGGGCTATTGGGTCAACTACGGAGGCACGTTCGAGCAACTCATCTCGGCTAGCCAACGCCTGTCCGTCGTCGTACCGGCTGTACTGGTTCTGATCTTCGGCCTGCTGTTCATGGCCTTCGGTTCGGGCCGGGATGCCACTGTCGTCTTTAGCGGTGTGCCGTTAGCGCTGACGGGTGGCGTTGCCGCATTGTGGCTGCGCGATATTCCGCTTTCGATTTCGGCAGGGGTCGGCTTCATTGCCCTATCCGGTGTGGCAGTGCTCAACGGCCTGGTGATGGTGAGCTTCATTCGCAAGCTGCACCACGATGGCGCGCCGATTCAGGATGCCATTGTGAATGGCGCGATGACGCGGCTACGCCCGGTGCTGATGACTGCGCTGGTTGCAAGCCTCGGTTTCGTACCGATGGCCATCAACGTTGGAACGGGCGCGGAAGTGCAACGACCCCTCGCAACTGTCGTCATCGGCGGCATTGTCTCTTCGACGCTGCTGACGTTGCTGGTACTGCCGGCCCTGTATCGCCTCATTCATCGGCGTACCGACCGCCAGAACACCGCGCCAGCGTAAGCACGATGCCAATTTATCAACAGGTTCACATGGTGCGGCGAACGCAAGAAAGATGCTTGCCGCACTCGAACAACAAGGATTTTTAGGAGATTAATTGAGGTATGACATTCATGCGTGAAAGATCACTTGACGTAATACTGGATCGCTATCGACCGATCTGGCAACGGATTTCCCTGTTTCTCATGGCGACGGTTCTCCTGTTGTTCGCGTGTGCGAATCAGGCGCTCGCCCATGCCGTTGCCGAGGGTGATAAGGGCTACATCCAGGAAATATCCGGCGTCAACCTCATCCCTTTTATGTATCTAGGGGCGAAGCACATGGCGACAGGGTACGACCATATCCTGTTCCTGCTCGGTGTGATCTTCTTCCTGTACCGGATGAAGCATATCGCCCTGTATGTGACGCTATTTGCCATCGGCCACTCGACGACGATGCTGCTTGGCGTGTATTTCAACGTCGGGATAAACAGCTACATCATCGACGCGATCATCGGTCTTTCGGTGGTTTACAAGGCGCTCGACAACATCGGCGCATTTCAGCGTTGGCTCGGCTTCCAGCCCAACACGAAAGTCGCAACAGTCGTATTCGGACTCTTTCACGGATTCGGCCTGTCAACCAAGATCATCGAATACAACATCTCGCCCGATGGCCTGATTCCAAATCTTTTGGCATTCAATGTCGGCGTTGAAATCGGGCAGTTGATCGCGCTCGGCACTATTCTGATCGCAATGAGCTACTGGCGCCGAACAGCTAGTTTCTGGCGCCATGCGTACACCGCCAACGTAGCGATGATGTGTGCCGGTTTCATCCTGATCGGCTATCAGCTCACCGGCTATTTCGTTTCCTGAATCAAACACGGAGAAAATTCCATGTACAACGTATCCAAGCCAACCCTCGACGACCTTCCATCGTCGAAACAACTGCTGCGCTCGACGCTCATTGCACTCGTCGCCGCCATCGCAATTTTGGTCGGCATCGTCCTTCCCTCCGAGTACGCGATCGACCCAACAGGGATTGGTCGCGTCCTCGGCCTGACGGAAATGGGGGAGATCAAGGCGCAATTGGCCGAAGAAGCCGCTGCGGATGCCGCGAAGGATGCAGCCATGCCCGCTGCCGCGACGACAGGGAATGCAGGCACCGCCGCGCCTGCACAAGCACAGAACGCCGCGCAGGCGGAGAACGGCGCCGCCTGGCGCGATGAAATGCGCGTCGCACTCAAGCCCGGCCAAGGGGCGGAGGTGAAGTTGAGTATGAAGGCCGGCGAGCAGGTCGAGTTCAGTTGGGTTGCCGAAGGGGGCGTTGTGAACTTCGATACCCACGGCGATGGTGGCGGCCAGTCCATCAGTTATGAAAAGGGTCGCGCGGTGCCCGCTAGCAATGGCGTGATCGAGGCTGCCTTTAGTGGAAATCACGGTTGGTTCTGGCGGAACCGTGGCGACGCTGACGTGACGGTGATTGTTCGCACTCGCGGTCAATACATGGAAATGAAGCGCGTCTTGTGATTGGCAAATTGGTTACGGGCACATGCCCATGCACTCCGGCTTCCCCCCCATGCCAATTGCATGGCAGGAAGCCGAAGTTTCCCGCCCTGCCACATAGGCCGGGCCTCATCCCAGGAGATATTGAAATGAACATTCGTCCGGTTTTGATTGCAGCTCTAGCCAGCGCCTCGCTCGCTTCGCCATTCGTGATGGCCCATACCGGCGGGCATGACGACGATGCGAAGGCGATACCGAAGACATGCGAGCAATTGGCAGATACGAAGCGGTATATCAGTGACGTGGCTTATCCCGAAGTAAAGAAGCTGAAGGAGCAATGCGACGCCGCGAAGAAGAAGCCAAACGCGGCGCAATCTTCTGCGGAACGCCGCCCGTCCAACGGCGGCAACTGATTGTTTAGGGCGTAGCCGCGACTCACAGGTCGCGGCTACCGCCTGCGATGCGCACTCGTGGGAGCTATTCGTCTATGGAGTTGAGACATCTAAAATACTTTCTCGCCGTGGCGGAGGAGCTTCACTTCGCTAGAGCTTCGGAGAAGCTGCACATTGAACAATCTCCACTTTCTCGCGCCATTAAGGAGCTAGAGGAGGAACTAGGTGTTGTACTGTTTGCCCGTACCACACGCAGCACTCGCCTAACACGTGCAGGTAAGTTGTTTCTGGAGCATGTCCGCCGGGTATTTGCTGTTCTGCAACAAGCGCGCGACAGCGTAAAAGCAGCGGCCAATGGATTTCACGGTCAGTTGCGGGTGGCCTTATCGGACGGCATTACACCGTCGCGCCTTCCGGCGGTGCTCGCTTTGTGCCGACAGGAAGAACCTGAAGTCGAGATTCGCTTCTCCGAAGTGCCGTTGTCGCAACAAATCAAGGGGCTACACGACGATCTTTATGACGTAGGATTCGCGCAATCAGACGAAGTGGGCGAGGGCATCGTCGCTATACCCGTCTGGAGCGATGCGCTCATGGTGGCTGTACCTGCTCGACATCCTCTGCTGGCGCATAAGCGCATTCCGTTGGAGGAACTGCTCCGCTACCCTCTGGTTCTGTGCGATCCACAGGTTTGCGAAAGCCACGCGAAACACGTTGATCGGGTACTGCGCCGTGCGGACATGGAACCCTTGATCGCGGAGCGCGTGGCCTCCTGCGATTTGATGATGGCGCTTGTATCGGCCGGCTTCGCGCTTGGGCTTACGGGTGCAGCACACATTACAGCTAGCAGAGAACCGGGCGTGGTGGCCCGCCCCTTGGCATCACGTGTCCCACCCCTGACAACCTATCTGCTGCACCCTATAGGCGAACCATCGGAGGTTCTGGCTCGATTCATTGAGCGCGTACAGGCCATCGAATCTCTGGAATCTCCCAGGCCCATGCTGGGCCGCAATCTTGATCCCCCGGAGGAACCTGCGCCATGACGAAGATCATCCTTTTCTTGCTGGTGCCGGTGTTGACCGCCTGCGGCCAGTCCGAAACGTCTCAGAAGGCCAACACATCGGAAGCGAATATCCCAACGGTGGAGGAACTGGCAGCCAATCCCGAACGGTTGAAGGAACTACGCCAGCAGTGCAAGACGGATCGGCCCAAGCTGGGTGACGTGCTCTGCAATCGGGTGGCCGAGGCCACGCGCAAACGGTTCTATGGCGACGGCGAAACGCCCTACACGCCGCCGAAGGAATCGCCCAAGTTCTGATCGTTGGCAGTTCGCCGCATCGGCTTCAATTTTCTGTTCGACACGCCGCAATGCGCTATCGCTTGCGGCGTTTTTCTTTGGTTCGACGCCGCGCGAATTCTGTCTTTTTGCTCGACCTTTCTGCTCGAAACGGTCTTTGACCGGCACTGACCCGGCACCGATCCTGACGCTAGCGGCACGTCCTTGTGCCGCGCTTTCCATGAGGAAGAAGCGCAGGAGAAATCGGAGGCCAGGTAATGCAAGGGACGAACGTGCTGTTCGGTCAGATCGCCGTGGTATTCGGCATCGTGATCGCCGGCGTGTGGGGCGCCACACAATGGACAGCAGCCGCCCTTGGTTATCAGCTACGCCTTGGCTCGCCCTGGTTCGATCTTCTTGGCACACCGATCTACCACCCGTGGAAGCTGTTTGAGTGGTGGTTCTTCTTCGATGCCTACGCGCCGCGCGTGTTCGATACCGGCGGCGCCATCGCGGGTGGCAGCGGCCTGCTGGCGGTGGTGGTCGCCATCGGCATGTCGATCTGGCGCTCACGGCAATCGCGCCTGGTCACGACCTACGGCTCGGCGCGCTGGGCGAACGCGGATGACATTCGCAAGGCGGGTCTGACGCAGCCGGCCGGCGTATTCCTCGGCCAGCACGACCGCCAGTACCTGCGGCATGAAGGCCCGGAACACGTCCTGACCTTCGCTCCCACACGCTCAGGCAAAGGTGTCGGCCTGGTGGTGCCGACGCTGCTTTCCTGGTCTGCGTCCGCCGTCATCCACGACATCAAAGGCGAGAACTGGCAGATCACTGCCGGCTGGCGTAGCCGTTTCAGCCACTGCCTGCTGTTCAACCCCACCGATGCAAAGTCGGCGGCCTACAACCCACTGCTGGAGGTGCGGCGCGGCGCGCATGAGGTGCGCGACGTGCAGAACATCGCGGACATTCTGGTCGATCCCGAAGGTGCGCTGGAGAAGCGCAACCATTGGGAAAAGACCAGCCATGCGCTGTTGGTCGGCGCCATCCTGCATGTGCTCTACGCGGGCGAAGACAAGACGCTGCGCGGCGTCGCCAACTTCCTGTCCGACCCGGCCAGCCCCTTCGAGCTGACCTTGCACCGGATGATGACCACGCCGCACCTCGGCGATGGGCCGCATCCTGTCGTCGCTTCGGCGGCGCGCGAAGTGCTCAACAAGTCGGACAACGAGCGTTCCGGCGTGTTGAGCACCGCCATGTCGTTCCTCGGCCTGTACCGCGACCCCACGGTGGCCGAAGTCACATCGCGCTGCGACTGGCGCATTGCCGACCTGATCGCGGCAGAGCATCCGGTGTCGCTGTATTTGGTGGTGCCGCCCTCGGACATATCGCGGACGAAGCCGCTCATCCGCCTGATCCTCAACCAGATCGGCCGGCGCCTCACCGAATCGCTCGATGGCTCCGATGGCATCGAGCGCCGCCACAAGCTGCTACTGATGCTCGATGAGTTCCCTGCGCTGGGACGACTCGACTTCTTTGAGACGGCCTTGGCCTTCATGGCGGGCTACGGCATCCGCAGCTTCCTCATCGCGCAGTCGCTCAACCAGATCGACAAAGCCTACGGCCAGAACCATTCGATTCTCGACAACTGCCATGTGCGCGTGACGTTCGCCACGAACGACGAGCGCACGGCCAAGCGCATTTCCGAGACGCTGGGCACGGCCACCGAACTGCGCGCCCAGCGCAACTACGCGGGCCACCGGCTCGCGCCGTGGCTGGGCCACCTGATGGTGTCGCGCCAGGAAACCGCGCGCCCGCTGCTGACGCCGGGCGAAGTCATGCAGCTTCCGCCCGACGAGGCCGTGGTGATGGTGTCCAGCGTGGCGCCGATCAAGGCCAAGAAGCTGCGCTACTACGCGGACGCCAATTTCAAGCGTCGCGTGCTGCCGCCGCCCGCGCTGGCGGACGGGCAGTACGCCGACGCGCCGCCGTCGCGGCCCGACGACTGGAGCGGGCTGGCGATTCCTGCCGTGCCCGCTGCACTGGCCGCCGCATCCGCCGATGGCCTGGAGAACTTGGGTTCGACCGACGACGGCGGCCCGCGCCGTCAGCCCGAACTCGCCGAAACCGTCGCCTATGACCCCGAGCTGGCCGCTCCCGCGGCCGACCTTGGGCTGCTCGATGACGACGACGACCCGCCGCTTCGCCTTCCTCGCCAGCTTGATCCAGCCATGCAGCGCACGGCCCGGCTGGCTTCCCTCGACCCCAACGACGGAATCGAGCTATGAGCCACTACCGCCTCAACCTGTTCATCCAGCCGGAGCACGCCAAGCGGCTCGATGAGCTGGCCGCCAAGAAAGGCGTGTCCAAGTCGTCGATCGTCGCGGCGGCGCTCGCATCGTGGCTTTCGCCCGATGCTGCCGACCAGCGCGAGGCGGCCATTGCCAAGCGGCTTGATCGCCTGTCGCGCCAAGCCGAGCGCATGGAGCGCGACCAGAACATCGCCATCGAAACGCTGGCGCTGTTCATCCGCTACTACCTCACGGTCAGCACGCCAGTTCCCGAGGCGCACCAAGACGCGGCACGCGCGCAGGGCAAAGCGCGCTTCGAGCAGTTCACCGAGCAGCTTGGCCGCCACCTGCTGCGGGGCCGCAGCCTGGTGCGCGACGTGGTGGAGGAACTGCACCCCGACCCGATGCGGATGGAGGACGCGGCAGCAGTCGCGCAAGCGCAGGAGCGTGCGTCATGAGCGCCGTTCCGCAGTCCATGAGCGCCACGTCGCTCGACCGCCGCATCCAGATGCTGCGCACGGCGATGGGGCCACTGATCGCCGCTGCGCTCGAAGACCCGGACGTGGTGGAGGTGATGCTGAATCCCGATCGCACCCTTTGGGTGGATCGGCTTTCCAGTGGGCGTGCGCCGATGGGCGTGGAACTGCCCGAGGCGGACGGCGAGCGAATCATCCGCCTGGTCGCCGCCCACGTCGGCGCGGAAGTCCATCGCGGCCAGCCGCTGCTGTCCGCCGAGTTGCCCGAAACCGGCGAACGCTTCGAGGGCATCTTGCCTCCGGCAGCGCCGGGGCCGGCCTTCGCGCTGCGCAAACGCGCCATCGGCGTGATTCCGCTGGAGCGGTACGTCATCGACGGGATGATGACCAGCGCGCAGGCGGGCTTTCTCGTTCGCGCCGTGCGCGAGCGGCAGAACGTCCTGATCGCCGGCGCCACCAGCAGCGGTAAGACCACGCTCGCCAATGCGCTGCTGGCCGAGATTGCCGCCACAGGCGACCGCGTGCTGGTGCTCGAAGACACGGTGGAGCTGCAATGCGCGGCCCGCGACCACGTTCCCCTGCGCACGCGCGCAGGCGTGGTGTCGATGACCGAACTGGTGCGCTCGTCCATGCGCCTGCGCCCTGATCGCGTCGTCGTCGGCGAGGTGCGCGGTGCCGAGGCGCTGGATCTCATCAAGGTGTGGGGCACGGGCCACCCCGGCGGCATCGCCACGATCCATGCCGGCTCCGCGCTCGGCGCGCTGCTGCGCCTGGAGCAACTGATTCTCGAAGTGGCGGTGAATCCGCCCCGTGCGCTGATCGCCGAGGCGGTCAACGTGGTGATCCACATCGCCGGGCGCGGGCGCAAACGCCGCATCGAGAACATCGCCCGCGTCGTCGGCTTCGACGGCGTGGGCTACCAACTGGCGGATGCACTGGAAACGCCGTTTCCCGAGCTGCCGCCACTTCCCGATGCCGCACCCGCTGCGGCGACTTCCCCATCCCCTGACTCACTTGGAGAACTGCCATGACGCAGATGACCATTCCTGCTTTCCGTATTTCTGCAAATCCGGCTTTGCGTCTTGCGCGGCTGCGCTGCCTGGCCCGCCCTGCGGGGCAAGGGCTGCTGCTGGCCGCGCTGCTGCTGTTCCTGGCCGGAACCGCGCAGGCCGCCGGTTCCTCGATGCCGTGGGAAGGCCCGCTGCAATCCATCCTCGAATCCATCCAGGGGCCGGTGGCGCGCATCGTCGCGGTCATCATCATCATCGCTACGGGCCTCGCGCTCGCCTTCGGCGACACGTCCGGCGGCTTCCGCAAGCTGATCCAGATCGTCTTCGGTCTGTCCATCGCCTTCGCGGCTTCGAGCTTCTTCCTGTCGTTCTTCAGCTTCTCCGGCGGGGCCGTCGTATGAGTGCCCCGGACACCTTCGCGGACGGCTTCGAGGTGCCGCTGCATCGCTCGCTGACCGAGCCGATTCTGCTTGGCGGTGCGCCGCGCACGGTGGCGATCGCCAACGGCACGCTGGCCGCCGCTGTCGGCCTGGGCCTGCAACTGTGGATTCCGGGCGTGGTGCTCTGGGTTGTCGGCCATTCGCTGGCGGTATGGGGCGCGCGCGTCGATCCGCAGTTCATGCAGGTCTTCGCCCGGCACATCAAGCACCGCCCGCTACTGGACGTGTGAGGGGAGGACGCCGCGATGCTGAACCTCGCCGAATACCGCCAGCGCCCGGCCTTGCTTGCCGACTGGCTGCCCTGGGCCGGGCTGGTCGCACCGGGCGTCGTCTTGAACAAGGACGGCAGTTTCCAGCGCACGGCCCGGTTTCGCGGGCCTGACCTCGACAGCGCGACGCAAGGCGAGCTAATCGCCACGTCGGCGCGGTTGAACAACGCGCTGCGTCGCATGGGATCGGGCTGGGCGCTGTTCATCGAGGCCGAGCGCCGCGCCGCCGCCGACTATCCGCGCTCGGAGTTTCCCGAGCCGCTTTCGTGGCTGGTGGAGGAAGAACGCCGGGCCGCCTTCGAGGAATCGGGCAATCACTTCGAGAGCGGCTATCACCTGACGCTGCTTTACCTGCCGCCGGAAGAATCCCGCGCCCGTGCAGCCAAGATGCTCTACGAGAACACGCCGACGACCGGCGTGGACTGGCGCGAGCGGCTGCAAGCCTTCGTCGCGGAAACGGATCGCGTCTTTGACCTGCTCGACGGCGTGATGCCGGAGATCGCCTGGCTCGATGACAGCCAGACGCTGACCTACCTGCACGCGACCATCTCGACGCGGCGCTATCGCGTGGGCGTGCCCGAAGTGCCGTTCCACATCGACGCGCTGCTGACCGACTCGCCGCTGGTCGGTGGCCTGGCGCCCATGCTGGGCAACCAGCACCTGCGCGTGGTGTCGGTGCGAGGTTTCCCGACCTCGACCTGGCCGGGGATTCTGGATGACCTCAACCGCCTTGGCTTTGCGTACCGCTGGAGCACGCGCTTTCTCTGCCTCGACAAAGCCGAGGCGGAGAAAGAACTTTCCCGCCTGCGCCGCCAGTGGTTCGCCAAGCGCAAGAACGTCATCGCGCTGCTGCGCGAAACGATCTTCCAGCAGGAAAGCCCGCTGGTCGATACCGACGCCAACAACAAGGCCGCCGATGCGGACGCTGCCTTGCAGGAGTTGGGCAGCGATCAAGTCGCCTTCGGCTACCTGACGGCGACCGTCACCGTCATGGACGAGGACGCCGCCGTGGCGGACGAGAAGCTGCGCATGGTGGAGCGCGTCATCCAGGGCCGGGGCTTCGTGACCATTCCCGAAGCGCTCAACGCCGTGGATGCGTGGCTGTCGTCCATTCCGGGCAACGCCTACGCCAACGTGCGCCAGCCCATCGTCTCGACGCTGAATCTTGCGCACCTGATGCCGGTGTCGGCGGTGTGGGCAGGGCCGGAGAAGAACTACCACCTCGACGGCCCGCCGCTGATCGTCACGCGCACCGAGGGCGCGACGCCGTTCCGGCTGGTGACGCACATCGGCGATGTGGGGCATACGCTGGTGGCTGGCCCGACCGGCATGGGCAAGTCGGTTCTGCTCGCCACGCTGGCGATGCAGTTCCGCCGCTATCGCGGTTCGCGCATCTTCGCCTTCGACATGGGCCGCTCGATGCGGGCCACGATCCTGGGCCTGGGCGGCGAGCACTACGACCTGGGCACGGATGGCGAAATCGCCTTCCAGCCACTGGCACGCATCGACCGCGAGGGCTACCGCACCTGGGCCGCCGAATGGATCGAAGGCCGCTTGCTGCACGAAGGCGTGGCGGTCGGCCCCGACGAGAAGGCGGCTATCTGGTCGGCGCTGGGAAGTCTCGCCGGGGCGCCGGTGGAGCAGCGCACGATGACGGGGCTTTCCGTGCTGTTGCAATCGAACACGCTGCGGCAGGCGCTGTCGCCTTATGTGCTCGGCGGTGCCCACGGCAAGCTGCTGGACGCCGACCACGACCGGCTGGGCACGGCCGACGTGCAGTGCTTCGAGATGGAGGAGCTGATGCACAGCAAGGCCGCCGTCATGGCCGTGCTGCATTACCTCTTTGCGCGTTTTGATGAACGCTTCGACGGGGCGCCCACGCTGCTGATCCTCGACGAAGCATGGCTGTTCCTCGATGACCCGGTGTTTGCCGCGCGTATCCGCCAGTGGCTCAAGACACTGCGCAAGAAGAACGTCAGCGTCATATTCGCCACGCAGAGCCTTGCCGACATCAAGGATTCGAGCATCGCACCCGCGATCATCGAAAGCTGCGCGAGTCGGATTTTCTTGCCCAACCCGCAGGCGACCGAGCCGCAGATTCGCACGATCTACGAGGGCTTCGGCCTCAACAGGCGGCAGATCGAAATCGTCGCCACCGCGCAGCCCAAGCGCGACTACTACTACCAATCCCGCCTCGGCAACCGCCTGTTCGACCTCGACCTGGGGCCGGCGGCGCTGGCCTTCGCGGGCGCTTCCACGCCGCAAGACCAGCGCGACATAGACCGCGTGCTGCTGGACGCCGGCGTGCCCGGTTTCGCGGGTGCCTGGCTTCGCCACCGCGGCCTCGATTGGGCGGCCGACCTGCTGCCCTCGTTCCCCGGCCTCGCGCCGGGTTCCCTCGCTGACCAACCCCTGGAGAACCTGCCATGAAAAAGCGTCTTATTGCCGCCGCCATCGCGGCCATGCTTTGCACCGCCACCGCCCATGCGCAATGGGTCGTGGTCGATCCCACGAACCTCGTGCAGAACACGCTGACCGCGATCCGCACGCTGGAGCAGATCAACAACCAAATCCAGCAGCTTCAGAACGAAGCGCAGATGCTGATGAACCAGGCGCGCAACCTCGCCAGCCTGCCGTCCAGCGTGGTGAACCAGTTGCGCGCCAATCTGGCGACCACCGAGCGGCTGATCGCCCAGGCCAGGGGCTTGGCCTACGACGTGACGAATCTGGATCGGGAGTTCGCGCGCCTGTATCCCGAGCAGTACGCCGCCACCGTCAGCGGCGACCAGATGTACCGCGACGCGCAGGAGCGTTGGCGGAACACGCTCAACGGCTTGCAGACCACCATGCAGATGCAGGCGCAGGTGTCGCAGAACCTGGGCGAAGACGAAAGCGTGCTGGCCGATCTTGTGGGCAAGAGCCAGTCGGCCGAAGGTGCGTTGCAGGCGATGCAGGCCATGAATCAATTGCTGGCCTTGCAGGCCAAGCAGTCGATCCAGTCGCAGCGACTCCAGATCACGCAAGACCGGGCGGCATCGCTGGAGCTGGCGCGGCAGGCGGCAGCCACGGAGCGCGCCCGCGAGGTGCGGCGGCGCTTCCTCGGCGACGGCACGCCGTACACGCCGCAGTCCGTGAACTTCTACGGCAACTGACGGGAGGCCGCCATGCGATGCGTCCTCGCCCTTGGTGTCGTGCTGCTGGCCGCTTGCGGCGAGCAGCCGGCCGACGACCTTGCCGATGCCTTGGCCGCCGATCCCGTGCGGCTGAAGGCATTGCGCGCGCAATGCGCGGCCGACCGGCAGGCCACGGGCGAGGACGCTTGCCGCGCCGCCGCCGAAGCCTTCCGGCGGCGTTTCTTCTCCGGCCAGGCCGGGCCGGATGAATACCAGACGCTGGCCGACCTGCCGCCGATCCCGCCGAGCTTCGAGGAGCCGGCCGATGGCATGGCGCCGGCCGATCCCGCCGAACCGGAGGACACGCCATGAATGACGTGACCATCATCGACCAGTTCCTCAACACCTTTGCCGCTTATATCGACTCGGGTTTCGGGCTGCTGCGGGGCGAAGTGGCGTTCCTCACGGCCACGCTGATCGTCATCGACATGACGATCGCCGGCCTGTATTGGGCCATGAGCCACGCCACCGGCCAGGGCGAGGACGTGATCGCCAAGCTGCTGCGCAAGGTGCTCTACGTCGGTGCCTTCGCCTACATCATCAATAACTTCAACTGGCTGGCCAGCATCGTGTTCCGCTCGTTTGCGGGATTGGGCATCACCGCCACCGGCTCGGCCATCACGATGGAGAACTTCTTGCAGCCGGGCCGGCTGGCGAAAACCGGCATCGACGCCGGGGCGCCGATTCTGGAGCAGATCGGCGAGATGGCGGGCTTTCCCGAAGTGTTCGTGAACCTCGACCCCATCGTGGTGATGTTCCTCGCGTGGCTGGTCGTGGTCTTGTGCTTCTTCGTGCTGGCGATCCAACTGTTCATCACGCTGATCGAGTTCAAGCTGACCACGCTCGCCGGATTCGTGCTGGTGCCATTCGCGCTCTGGAACAAGACCGCGTTCCTCGCCGAAAAGGTCTTGGGCAACGTGGTGGCCTCCGGCGTCAAGGTTCTGGTGCTGGCCGTGATCGTCGGTATCGGCTCGGGCTTGTTCGCTCAGTTCCAAGTCCATCCCGCCGAGCCGTCTATTGACCACGCGCTGGTCATCATGCTGGCCTCGCTCACCTTGCTGGCGCTCGGGATTTTCGGCCCTGGCATCGCCACGGGCCTCGTCTCCGGTGCGCCGCAGCTCGGCGCTGGCGCAATGGCCGGTGCTGCTGTCGGCGCTGCCGGCACGGCCGTCGCCATCGGCGCCGCCGCGACGGGCGTGGGTGGCGCCGTGGCTGCTGGTGCGCGCATGGCCCCGGCTGCCGCCAAGCTGGCCGGTAGCGGTGCGCGCGCCGCCACGTCGGCGGCCAGCAGTGCGAAGTCGGCGTTCCAGGCCGGTTCCGCCGCCGCTGGCGGCGGCGCAAAGGGCGCGATGGCGGGCCTGGGCAACGTCGCCAAGACCGGCGCGCAGGCAGCCGGGCGAGGTGCTGCATCCCGCGCTTCCGCTGCCGGGCAACGCATGGCCGCTCCCTTCCGCGCTGGCTGGAATGGCGCTGCTGCCGATGGCGGCGCGGGTGCGGCATCCGGTCAGGGTGCCGCAGGCGAGGCCGCATCCGGCGCCGCTACGGCGCAGACACAGGAACAGCCCGCTTGGGCCAAGCGCCTGCATCGCCGCCAGCAACTCACCCACGCCGCGACCACCACCGCCCACGCGCTGCGCGGTGGCGATGGCGGCGGCTCCGGCCAGGGGCCGAGCCTGCGCGATTCCGATTCATAAGGAGAACTGACCATGCGATTCAAGAAACCGCAGGTGCGCTACGCCGACACGCCGCAGCCTGCCACGCCGTACCAAGCTGCCGGCCAGGTGTGGGACAAGCGCATCGGCTCGCCGCGCGTCCAGGCGAAGAACTGGCGCCTGATGGCCTTCGGCTGCCTGACGCTTGCACTGCTGATGGCCGGCGGCTTGGTGTGGCGCTCGGCGCAATCCATCGTGACGCCCTACGTCGTGGAGGTGGACAACACGGGCCAGGTACGCGCCGTGGGCGAAGCCGCCACGCCATACCGGCCCAACGATGCGCAGACCGCGCACCACATCGCGCGCTTCGTGACGCTGGTGCGCTCGCTGTCCATCGACCCCATCGTCGTCCGCCAGAACTGGCTGGACGCCTACGACTACACGACCGACAAGGGCGCGGCCGTGCTCAACGACTACGCACGGGTCAACGACCCGTTCGCGCGCATCGGCAAGGAGTCGGTGACGGTGCAGATCACCAGCGTCGTGCGCGCCAGCGACACGTCTTTCAACGTGCGCTGGACGGAACGCCGCTACGTCAACGGCGCCGCGGCGGGCTTGGAGCGGTGGACGGCCGTGGTGTCCATCGTGCTCCAGCCGCCGCGCACCGAAGAACGCCTGCGCAAGAACCCCCTGGGCATCTACGTCAACGGCCTGTCGTGGAGCCGCGAACTGGATTCTTCCGAAGGAGCCAAGCCATGAATGATCTTTTCCGTAAATCCGCCTTGCCGGTGATCTTGCTTGCCCTGGCGGGCTGCGCCACGCAGGGCAAGCCACCGCCGACCATCTCGCTCGATGAGCCGGTGCAGGCCCAGCCGCTGCCCGAACCGCCCGCGCCGGTGGAGGTGGTGGCCGTGCCCGAGGTGCTGCCGATGCCGGCGCAGTTGAAGCCATTGCCCGAAGCCGAGGACGCCAAGCCCACGCCGGAGCCGGCCGACGAGACGGTGCGCGTCTCGCGCGCCAATGCCGAGGCCCGCGTCGCGCCCACGCGCGAGGGCTACGTCAACGCGATTCAGGTGTGGCCCTTCACCGATGGCGCGCTGTATCAGGTCTATGCGGCCGTGGGCCGCGTGACCGTCGTTTCGCTCCAGCCGGGCGAGGAACTGGTGACGGTGGCCGCCGGCGATACCGTGCGCTGGATCGTGGGCGACACGTCCAGCGGCAGCGGTGCCGATCTGCGCGTGAACGTGCTGGTCAAGCCGATTCGCTCGGGCCTCAAGACCAATCTCGTCATCACCACCAGCCGCAGGACGTACCTGCTGGAGCTGGCTTCGACGGAAAAGACGTGGATGGCATCGGTGTCCTGGGAGTACCCGCGCGACCGGATGCTGGCCTTGCAGCGCCAGGCACAGGCCGCTAGCGCCGCTGCGCCGGTGGACTCCGGCTTGTCGCTGGAGAACCTGCGCTTCCGCTACGCGATCAGCGGCAGCAATCCGCCGTGGAAGCCGTTGCGCGCCTTCGACGACGGGCAGAAGGTCTATATCCAGTTCCCCGCCGGCATCGCGCAAGGCGAGCTGCCGCCGCTTTTTGTCATCGGTGCGCAGGGCGATGGGCAACTGGTGAACTACCGCTTCCGCTCGCCGTACTACATCGTGGATCGGCTGTTCGGCGCGGCCGAACTGCGCTTGGGCGGTGACAAGGGCGACGTGGTGCGAATCGAGCGCACGGACGGCGTGGCGCGGAGGGACTGACCATGAGCCAGGACGACACCCCCGACCTCGACACGCCACAGGCGGGCAAGGTCGCGCCCGAGTCGGTGACGCTGCGCGCCCAGCCGCGTCCGGTCACGCGCCTGAACCGGCGCACGCTGGCCGTCCTTGTCGGCGGCCTGTCGGTCGCCGTGCTCGGGGCCACGATCTGGTCGCTGCAACCGCAGCGGCGCAGCGCAGGCGAACAGACCGAGCTATACAACGTCGATCGCGTCTCGAAGTCCGAAGGGCTGGACGGTCTGCCGGCCGACTACTCGAAGCTGCCGCCGAAGGTGCCCGAGCTGGGGCCGCCGCTGCCGGGCGACCTCGGCCCTGCCATCGTGAACTCGCAGCAGCCGGCCGTGGCCGCTTACGCGGCCCCCGGCCACGACCCCAACGATGCCTTGCGCAAAGAGGCGGAAGCCGCTGCGGCTTCGTCGGTGTTCTTCCGCTCGGGCGGCCAAGGCCAAGCCGCCGCGACCGTGGCGCAGGCGACACCGGGTGCGCCTGGTGGTGCAAGCGCGCTCGCGGCCTTCGACCCACTCGCGGCCGGGCCGGCATCGGTGGCGACGCAGCCTGCCGACCCGACCGCCGTACAGAACCGGCAAGACCAGAAAGAGGCGTTCCTGAAAGCCGGCTCTACGGAAACCCGCAATTCCGGCAATCTGGCGCTGCCGGCGTCGCCCTATCAGGTGATGGCCGGAACCGTGATCGCGGGCGCGCTGGTGACTGGCATGAAGTCGGACTTGCCGGGCGACGTGATCGCCACTGTCACGGAGCCGGTCTATGACACGGCCACGGGCAAGTTCCTGCTGATCCCGCAGGGCTCGCGCATCCTGGGCAAGTACAACAGCCAGGTCAGCTATGGGCAGAGCCGCGTGCAGATAGTGTGGAACCGGGTCATCCTGCCGGATACCTCATCGCTGACGCTCGACAACCTTGTGGGCACCGATTCAGCGGGCTACGCCGGCCTGGAGGACGACGTGGACTGGCATTGGAAGCGCATCGTCTCGGGCGCGGTGCTGACGACGCTGCTGGGCGTAGGCGCCGAGCTGGCCGCGCCGGAGAATCGCCAGGATGGCAACCGCATCGTGATCGCCGGGCGCGATAGCGCGCAAGACAGCATCAACCAGGTCGGCCAGGAGATCACCCGCCGCAACATGAACATCCAGCCGACACTGACGGCGCGGCCAGGGTTGCCGGTGCGGATCATCGTCAACCGGGATCTGGTGCTGCGGCCGTACCAGCCCCTGTTCTTTAACCGGGGAGCTTCGCAATGACCACGACCAAGAAGCTGCGGCTCGGGCCTCTGCCCAAGACCGAGAGTGTCAAGCTGACCTTCGCCTGCCCGGCAAGCCTGAAAGCCGACCTCGACCGCTACGCCTCGCTGCACGCGCAGGCGTATGGCGAGGCGGTCGATGCAGAGAAATTGATCCCGCACATGCTGGAGGCGTTCATGGCGGGGGATCGGGGATTCAGGAAGGGCACGGCGACCCGGAGCGCGCCATCGAAGCCGACATGATGGCGTCACATACCAACGGCATCCATCGAACGCGCAGCCACCGGCTGCGCGTTCTTCATTCTGGATGCCGCCAAGCCTCTTGGGCTATGATGACGCGACAGGCCCGCCGTTCCTCGGCAATCCAGCACGACACGGTGCGATGCGGCTTTCTCTCCCGACGCTCTTATGTGGCTCCTAGCCGACGAAGCCGCGGTTCTGCAAAGCGGCCCCGAAAAGAGCTAACCTACTGTCCCATATACGGTTTCAAGCCCTGCGTGATTTGCGCGAAAGACTTGACACCGGCACTTTTTTGTGGGCTTGGGTTGTGCTTACTGCAGCACAACCAGCGTGACGCGACGGTTCTCGGAACGCCCGGCGCGAGTTTTGTTGCTGGCGATGGGTGAGGCTTCACCGTAAGAAATGGCGTTCATGCGATGCAGGGCAAAGCCGCCTTTTTTGGCCAGATAGTCGCGCACGGCATCGGCACGTTGCTGGCCTATTTTCAGGTTGGTGGCTTCAGAACCCGAGCTATCGGTATGGCCTTGAATTTCGATATAAACGTTTTTGTTGTCCGCCTTGAGCTTGGCGGCAAATTCATCGAGCTTGGCCATCATGCCGGTTGTCAGCTTGCTGGTTTCAAATTCGAATGCCAACTGGCTAGACACGGTGGTTTCGTACATGAATTTGCCTTCAGCCAGTTTGCCGGCTGCGGTGGCGCGCTCCAGGGCTTCTTTGGCGGCGGTGGAGGCGCCCTCGATTTCGGCTTGCATTTCATCCTGCTTGGCCGTGATGCGCTTTTCAAGTGCGCGGCGTGCAGCGGCGGCCTTGGTGAATTTTTCGCTGTTCTCGGCATGCTGGCCGTCCATGCGCGCATTGGCCGCAGTAGCCTGGTCGCTGACCTGGCCTTTGACGAAGCTTTCGGTGGCGCAGCCAGCCAGCAGAACCATCCCTGCCAGGGTCAGCGAAATCGTGCTGAATTTCATTGGGTTTCTCCCTTATGTTTTGATGAGCCGGTGTTTTCTGATCCGCGCGGCCGTAGTTTGGGCAGTTTAGGCCACTTTCAGGCTGAAAAACCCATCAATCCATTGGTCAGGGGATGTGAATTCGGCTTGGGTAGCGTATGAGCTCACACCGTTATCGGCAATCCGTCATTAAGCTTGAGCCAGCCATGGGCAATGCGGTAGATAAACCATATAAAAGCCACCCCTAAAATGACCCAGCCAATCAAAATCACCAGGGTGATCACCCCCAGAATGCACCACAGGAGCGCCCACCAAAAGGTGCGGATCTGCCAACGGAAATGGCTTTCCAGCCAGGTGCCCCTTGCTTCATCGAGCTTGATGTAGTTCAGCACGATCGCCACGATGGCGGTCACACCGGAAAACAGCGACAGCGCATAGAGCGCATAGATCACGGTGCTCAGGGTTTTCAGGCTATCAAGCTTGGGGTCAGGGTTGGTGGTGTCCATTTCAGTTCCGGGCTTTTTCGTAAAGCGGCATCATCTGGGGGATCAGTGCATTCAGCTTTTGAATCCGGTCCGCGGGTGCTGGGTGGGTGCTGAGAAACTGGGGTGGGCCATTGCCACTGGCCGCACTCATTTTTTCCCACAGGCGCACCGCTGCACGCGGGTCGTAGCCAGCACGGGCAGAGAGTTCAATACCGTAGCGGTCGGCCTCGGATTCACTGGCACGGCTGTTGGGCAGGGTCAGCGCGACATCGGCCACCGGCCCCAGTGCCGACAGATCTTGTCCGGCCACAATCGAACCGAGCAGCAATCCGCCTTGCGTGGCCATGGCGCGCGACATGCGTTCGCGCCCGTGACCGAGCAGCGCATGCGAAATTTCGTGACCCATGATCTGGGCGATTTCGTCATCGTTGAGCTTCAGTTTGTTGATGATGCCGGTGTAGATGGCCATCTTGCCGCCGGGCATGCACCAGGCGTTGAGTGTGGGCTCGTCGATCACCGCGACCGACCATTTCCAGTCGCGGCTGGGCGGATACATCAACTTGGCTTCACCTATCAGGCTGTCGGTAATACGTTTGACGCGGTTGTTCAGCGCCACGTCATGGCTGAGCTTGCCTTTTTTCTCGGCTTCGCTCAGCGTTTGGGCATAAGCCTGAGCCGATGAGGCCTGCGCCTGTTCTTCCGAAACGATGACCAGCTGTTTACGACCGGAAACGGGGTTTTCCTGGCAGCCCGCCAGCGTGGCGGCGAGCAGTGCGGTAACGACTAGTGTGCGTTTCATGATGACGGGCCTCTTGGGGTTGATCAAATGCCGCGCAGCAGTTCGTTGATGCCGACCTTGGAGCGGGTCTTCTCGTCGACCTTTTTCACGATCACTGCGCAATACAAACTATAGGTGCCATCCTTGGACGGCAAGTTGCCGGATACCACCACCGAGCCGGCAGGAATCCGACCATACGTCACTTCGCCGGTTTCGCGGTCAAAAATCTTGGTGCTCTGCCCAATGTACACGCCCATGGAGATCACGGCGTTATCTTCCACGATCACGCCTTCCACCACTTCGGAACGGGCGCCGACAAAGCAGTTGTCACCAATAATGGTGGGGTTGGCCTGGACCGGCTCCAGCACGCCGCCAATGCCGACACCGCCGGAGAGGTGCACGTTTTTGCCGATTTGCGCGCAGGAGCCAACGGTGGCCCAGGTGTCGACCATCGTGCCTTCGCCAACGTATGCGCCGATATTGACGTAGGAGGGCATCAACACCACGTTCTTGCCAATATAGGAACCACGGCGAGCCGCTGCAGGCGGCACGACGCGAAAACCGCCCTCGCGGAAATCACGGCTGTTGTAGTCGGCAAACTTGCTCGGCACTTTGTCGAAGTAGTTGGTGAAACCACCTTTGATGAAAGTGTTGTCTTCCAGGCGAAACGACAGCAGCACGGCTTTTTTCAGCCACTGGTGGGTGATCCAGTTCTGGCCGTCGGTACGTTCGGCGACGCGTAATTCGCCCGAGTCGAGCATGCCCAGCACCGATGTTACGGCGTCCTTGACCTGCGATTCGGCATTGCGCGGGGTGATGTCGGCGCGGCGTTCAAAAGCGTCTTCGATGATTTTTTGCAGATCTTGCATGGTTTTTCCTTTAATTAAGCTGAATGGATGGGATGAGTCAGTAGTGAGGGGGTGGCTTATGCGGCGTCGCCGACATAGTGCGCCATGCGTTTGGCGGCGTCGATGCAGGCTTCCAGGCTGTCGACCAGCGCAATGCGGACAAAGCCTTTGCCGGGGTTGATGTTGGCGGCGTCGCGCGCCAAAAAGCTGCCGGGCAGAACGGTCACATGCTGGGTGCGGTACAGTTCGCGCGCAAACACGGCATCATCGCCGCCCGGCACTTTTGCCCACAGGTAGAAGGCCGCATCGGGCGCGTCGAATTGCAGCACGTCTTTAAGGAGCGGCATCACGGCGGCAAATTTTTCGGCGTACTGGCGGCGGTTCTCGACCACGTGCGCTTCGTCGTTCCAGGCCGCTGTGCTGGCAGCCTGAACTGCCGGGCTCATGGCGCTGCCGTGATAGGTGCGATACAGCAGAAACTGTTTCATCAGCGCCGCGTCGCCCGCAACCATGCCCGAGCGCAGGCCGGGCACGTTGGATCGCTTGGACAGCGAGTTGAATACGACGAGGTTCTTGAAGCCACGACCGAGTTGCTGAGAGGCGGTGAGCGCGCCGAGTGGCGGTTTGCCTTCCTCGAAATAGATTTCCGAATAGCATTCGTCGGCAGCGATCACAAAGCCGTGTGCGTCAGACAAATCAAACAGCGCTTTCCAGTCGTCGAGCGACATCACCTTGCCGGTCGGATTGCCGGGCGAACAGACGTACACCAGGTTGACCTGATCCCACAAATCGTCCGGCACTTTCGACCAGTCCATCTTGAAGTCGTTGTCGGGCACCGTATTGAGGAAGAACGGACGGGCGCCGGACAGCAGTGCCGCGCCTTCGTAGATTTGATAGAACGGATTCGGCGAAATGATCACGCGACGGCCGTGGCGGCTCGAATCGACGCTGGCCTGGGCAAACGCAAACAGCGCTTCGCGCGAGCCATTCACCGGCAGCACGTCGGTGGCCGGGTCGAGTTTCACACCGTAACGGCGCCCAGCCCACGCGGCCATCGCGTCGCGCAATGCCTCCGAGCCCTGAGTGATGGGATAATTCGACAGCCCGCCCAGGCCCGCGACCAGTGCATCCTTGATGAACTGCGGTGTGGCATGCTTGGGTTCGCCGATCGACAGGTTGATCGGCGCGAGATCGGGATTCGGCGTCACCCCGGCAAACAGTTCGCGCAGTTTCTGGAACGGGTAGGGGTGGAGTTGGTCTAGACGCGGGTTCATTGCAGTACTGAATTGATCGAAGCCCCACATTATAAAGCCCTCATGCCTTCTATTTCCCTGCAACGTACATTTGCCATTACCAGCCTGGTTTACGCCGCCACTATGTGGGGCCTGGTTTGGTACCCCTACCGGCTGCTGAACGAGGCGGGCGTGGGTGGCATTGCCGCCAGCTTTATCACCTATGCGGTGCCCTTGTTACTGCTGGGCTGGCTGCATGGACGGTCGCTGCAGCATGCACGGGGCCAATGGCTGTGGCTCGCTGCGTTGGGCTTGGCGGCCGGTTGGACCAACCTGGCCTACGTGCTGGCAGTGCTGGAAGGCGAAGTGGTGCGCGTGCTGCTGCTGTTTTATCTGTCGCCTTTGTGGACCGTGCTGTTCTCGCGTTTTTTATTGAATGAAAGGCTTAACCGCGCCGGCTGGGCCGTGATGTTACTGGCCGCTGGCGGCGCGCTCGCCATGCTCTGGCAACCGGGCGAATGGCCGTTGCCGGCGAATGACGCCGAATGGATGGCCTTGTCGGCGGGGATGATGTTTGCAGCGAGTAACGTCATCAGCCGTCATTTGGGTGGGGTGACCGAAGGCGCCAAGGTGGTATCGGTGTGGATGGGCGTGGCAGTTCTGACCGTGATCGGCCTCGCGCTCAGGCCGCACGAACTCGATTTTGTTGCGAATGCCGATATATACGTATGGGGATTGCTGGTTGGCGTCGGCCTGGCCATCGGCAGCATGACCTACGCGGTGCAATTCGGATTGGCGCGCGTGCCGGCCAACCAGGCCATTGTCATTTTTCTGTTCGAGCTAGTGGTGGGCGCGGTAGCGGCGTATTTCCTGTCAAACGAGCGCATGGGTCTGCAGGAATGGATTGGCGCCGCCATGATCATCACTGCCAGCCTGTTTTCCGGCCATATGGAAGACGATCAAAAGGAGAAATCTCATGCTTGAAGTCACAGCCCTGCTACACGCCGGTTTGCTGGTATCCAACCTCGCGCGGGCCAAGGTGTTTTACGAGTCGGTCGTGGGCTTGCAGCCCAGCCCAAACCGCCCCGGGCTGCCGTATCCCGGCGAGTGGTACGACCTCGGTGGCGGTCAGCAGCTGCATTTGATGAGCTTGCCCAATCCCGATGCCGCATCGGTTCGCCCCGATCATGGCGGCCGTGACCGGCATATCGCTTTGGGTGTCGGCAGCCTGGATGCGCTGAAAGCTCGGCTAGACGAGGTGGGTGTGAATTACAGCGTCAGCAAGTCAGGCCGTGCGGCATTGTTTTGTCGAGACCCGGACGCGAATACGCTGGAATTTGTCGAAGTCGGCTGAAGCGATTAAACGCGATTAAGGTTGTTGTTTCGAATCAGACATTCGCGATTACGCTTGAGTTCGGGTGTATTCAAAAGCCATCCAAGCGTCGGATCTGATCCAGCGTGACCCCGGGGTCGAGGTAATCATGACGGATGAAATGATTGCCTGCGTCATTGCTGTAAATCAGGCTGGGGAAACCCCGCGCACCCAGTGCCTGGCCTTGCGCAATTTGCCGAACGAGTTCGTGCTGAGTTGCCGGGTCGTTCAATTGTTGGGTGAAACGTGCTGCATCCAGGCCCACCTCTTTGGCCAGTTCAATCAGCGTGGCATCATCGGATGGATTGCGGGCGTTAAGATAATAAGCATGCTGAATGGCAGCGATCATGGTGTCGCCCGCGTCTTGCTGCTGCGCGGCGAGTACGGCACGGCAGGCCGGGTAGGTGCTGCGCCGGGGTTGGCACAGGGTCCAGAAATCAAAATTGAACCGGGTGCCGAGGCGTTGCGAAATGGTGTGCCAGGTCTGTTGCAGCTTGGCCTGCATGTCCTGCGGCATGGGCGTTTGCGTGTCGGGCGCCAGACCACCCAGCAGATAGACGACAGGAAGCTCGGCGGGAAGCTGCGCGCGAATCTGCTGCCAGGCGGGCGAGAAACCCCAGCACCAGCTGCACATGGGGTCGTGGATGTAATACAGGGTTGCAGTCATGGGTGGGGTTTACCTGACACGGCAATTGAATTGTTTGGTTTGTAGTGCGTAGTTCGACAGATTGTATTCAGCACAGCAGTTTGCCTGTCAGCACGGTGACCGCACGACCGATCAGTTCAACATGATCATCCGCGATGTGCAGACGCAATCTGCCGCCTCGACCCGAAGCCTGATAAGCCGTGAGTTCGTTCTTGCCCACCACCTTGCTCCAGTAGGGGCCCAGGCAACAATGTGCGGAGCCGGTGACCGGGTCTTCGTCGATACCGACCCAGGGGGCAAAATAGCGCGATACAAAATCATGAGGCGAGGCCGGATCGGCGGCCGCGGTCACCATCACGCCGCGCAGGGACAATAATCTTAAAGCAGGGAAATCGGGCGTGAGCTGACGCACGGCCGATTCGTCTGCGAGGTGTAGCAGATACATATTGCCGGCGCGACCGACATAGATGGCTTGCGTTCCCAGCGCGTCGAGCAGTCCGGGCGGTGCATCAGCCGGGGTTTGTTCGATGACCGGAAACGTCAGCTGAATCCCATCCTCCGTTTGCACTGCTGTCAATAATCCGCTACGGGTCCAGAACCGCGCAGCTGTGCCGGCTTTGAGTACGCCGCTTTCCCACAACACATGCGCACTGGCCAGTGTGGCGTGGCCACACAAATCGACTTCGGTGAGAGGGGTGAACCAGCGCAATGAAAATCCATCCGCCTGAGGCACAATGAACGCGGTTTCGGAGAGGTTCATTTCCTGCGCGACTGAACGCATCCAGGCATCGTCGCGTTGAGCGGGGAGCACACATACGGCCGCAGGGTTGCCTTGAAATGCCGTATCGGTAAATGCATCTACCTGAAAAATCTGGATTGCCATTGGCGGGTTCTTTCTGGTGGCCTGAAGCGGTGCCGAATCAGGGGCAGGGGAATAACTCGATGGGCTCGCCTTCCTGCTTGAGCGGTCCCACGATTTCAGTCAGCGTGCGACAGGTGCCGTTCCAGCACACACGATAGTCAGCCGTGAAAGTGGAGCGCGTGAGTACGAAGCGTTTCATCGACGGCAGCGTAGGGGTGTAGCGCCAGACTGTGCCATCGAAAACGGCGTCTGCCGGCGGCTCCATGCCTGCGCCTGTTCCCTTGATCGTGGCCTCGGTCAATCGGATGTGGTCAGCCTCACGCTGATAGCGCTCTGTCCAGCCCACTTTTTCGACCGAGTGCTGCCAGGTCAGCACAACCGTATCACTCGGTATCACCGCTTGAATCATCGACATCGCGATGCCCAGACATAAACCGCTCACGCTGGCTGGGCACCTGTTGCGCGGGTTCGATACCAGTGGATCAGCAGGAATCCTGCGCAGACAGCAAAGCCGATTTCATCGGTAATGGGCAGGGCCACCACCAGCAGAAACGCACCGATTGTTGCGATCACGCGTTCGCCCCAATTCAGTTTGCTTCGCAAATGGCCTATGGCCGCGGCGCCCCATAACGTGATCGCAACCACGGCTTTGAACACGACATACGCTGTTGCCATCAGGCTATCGCCCTGCATCATCAAGGCCGGTGCATACACCGCCATGAACGGCACGATAAAGCCGGCAATGGCGATGCGCATGCAGTTCAATCCGATACGCATGGCCGAGGCTTTGGCGATGGGGGATGCGGCAAATGCCGCCAGCGCAACCGGTGGCGTGAGGTCGGCCATGATGCCAAAGTAGAAGACAAACATGTGCGACACCAGTAGCGGCACCCCCAGATCCAGCAGCGCCGGGCCGGCAATCGAACTGGTGATGATGTAGTTGGGAATGGTGGGAATGCCCATGCCCAGCACCAGGCATACCAGCATGGTTAACAGCAGCGAGAGAAACAGGCTGGTGTCGGCGAGCTCGATGATTACGCTGGCGAGACTGCTGGCCGCACCGGTCAGGGTGAGGGTGCCGATGATGACGCCAACGATAGCGCAGGCGATGCCCACGCCCACAGCCGACTTCGCGCCTTCCACCAGACTGGCATGCATGACATGCAAGGTCGCCCGCCCGCCTTTTACCCAGATATTCGCAGCCGCCAACACGCCGATCAACACAAGCACCGGAACAATCCCGTATTTGAAGAACGCCGAAGCGGCCACGCCCACCACGATCCAGAACAGGTAGCGCAAGGCAAGTGGCCCGAACACCCGGCTGGCAGTCGAACCCAGAATCAGGATGGCGGTAAACGACAAGGCCGCGATGCCGGCAAACATGGGCGTATAGCCGCTGAGTATCAGATAGACCAATACGACCAAAGGCAGGAGCAGATGGCCACTGCGCTTGATGGACGCCAGTGCATTGGGGCATTCGTCTGCTGGTATGGCCTGCAGATTCAGCCGCTTGGCCTCCAGGTGCACCATCCATAGCACAGTCAAAAAATACAATATCGCCGGGATGACTGCCGCTTTCACCACCTCGATGTAGGGTACATCCAGCGTCTCGGCCATGATGAACGCCACCGCGCCCATCACCGGTGGCATGATTTGTCCGCCCATGCTGGCCGTGGCTTCCACTGCACCTGCAAAAGCCGGTTTAAAGCCAAACCGCTTCATGAGCGGAATGGTGAACTGGCCGGTGGTCACGACATTGGCTACGCCCGAACCGTTGATCGTGCCCATCATCGCGGAGGAAACAACCGCAACCTTGGCGGCTCCGCCGCGTGTTTTACCGACCAGGCCCAGCGCGACGTCGGTGAACAGCTTGGCCACGCCAGCCTGTTCGAGAAAGGCGCCAAACAGAATGAACAGGAAGATGTAAGTGGCGGAAACCAGAATCGGAATGCCGAACAGACCTTCGGTACCCAAAAACATCTGGTTCACAATCTGGTCGTAGCCGTAACCGCGATGGGCCAGCGAGCCAGGCAAATACTGGCCCAGCATGCCATAGGCCAGAAACAGGCCACAAATGATCGGCAGGGCCAAACCGACCACGCGGCGCGCCGCTTCAAATACCAGCACCACCATGATGGTGCCGACGACCAGGTCTGTGGTGGAAGGGTCGCCTGAACGCAACAAGATATCGGTTTGAAATATCCAGTGATAGAAACTCAATGCAAATGCGATTGCGCCAAATACCCAGTCCAGCCACGGCACACGTTCCGACAGCGTGTTCCGTTGTGGTGGAAATAAGGCGAAGGCCAGCAACACCAGAAAACCGACGTGGATCGAGCGAACAACCAAACTGGACAGAGGGCTGAATGCCGCCATGTACATCTGGAAGATTGAAAATCCCAGTGCGATGACTGCGACCAGACGGGCTGTTTTTCCGGTCAGATGGCGATGGTGGAGCGCGACGTCTTCGAGCGCTTCTTGGGATGCGGCAGCTTCAGGCGTATGAGTTGGGGTCATGGAGTGATCCGCGGGTTCGAGTCAGCACAGGACGCAACACCGGATCAGGCCCGGTGGTCGGGTCAGGGTTCCTGCTTGCAGGACAGGCGAGCGCTTATGTGGCCTCGCCTGCCCATCACGCCTTACTTGATGACGCCTACTTCGCGGTAATACTTTTCTGCGCCGGGATGAAGCGGAACCGGCATGTTGAGCGTTGCGCTTTGTAGCTTGACAGCCTTGGCAGAGGCATGGGCGGCGACCATGTCGTTGAGGTTTTCGAACATGGCGCGGGTCATGCGGTACACCACATCATTGCTTACACCGTCATGGGTGACCAGGAAGTTGATTACCGAAGCCGTGGGCATATCAGTGGTCTGGCCTTTATAGGTATTGGCCGGAATTGCGGCTGGCACATAAGCGGCATCCCCCACCTTGGCAATGACATTGGCCGGAATCGGCACGAACATCACGTCTGCCGCATTGGCCAGGTCACGCAGGGCGGGGCTGCCCAGGCCGGAGGATTGCAGCGTGGCATCGATCTGGCGGTTTTTAAGCAGTTCGACCGATTCGGCATATGGCAGATATTCCACCTTGTCGAAATCCTTGTAGCTCATGCCGGCGGCTGCAAGAATCGCGCGCGCATTCAACTCGGTACCCGACTTGGGGGCGCCGACGGAAATGCGTTTGCCTTTCAGGTCAGCAAGGCTCTTGATGCCCGAGTCGGCACGGGCCACGATCTGAATGTAATTGGGATGCATGGCACTGATGCCGCGCAAGCTTTTCAAGGGTGCCTTGAAGCCCGCTTCCTGATCGCCTTTCCAGGCATCGCTCAGGCTGTCACCCAGCGTCAGCGCGACTTCGCCGCGGCCGGCAGCCAACAGGTTCAGATTTTCAACCGAGGCTTTGGTCGCTTGTACCGACACCTTGGCATCGGGGATGGCTTTCCCATAAATGTTCGAGAGCGCCACACCAATGGGATAGTAAATCCCGCTGGTGCCGCCGGTAAGTACGTTGATGAATTGGGCCGCTTGTACCGGTAATACGAAGCATCCGGCCAGGCAGGCAACAGCCAGCAGATGGCGGGTTTTAGGGTTGAATGGGTTCATCGCATCGTCCTTCTTAATAATTGATTATTGAGAAATACCTGGGGCCATCTGGATTCCACGCAAGATGCTTGACGGTAGCTGCAATTAACGTGTTCTTGCATCTTGAACGTCCAATACCCGAGCGTCAAGGCTGGCTGTATGGGCAGGATAGACAAGGAAAACGGTCTGGTTTGCGTGGCATGCCGTTCAGCCATATAAAATTGAGCTTGTTTGTGTTGGAGTCCCTGTTATGTCGTGCTTTCATTTGGCCTTTCCGGTTGCTGACCTGACCACTACACGAGCGTTTTATGCCGACTTTCTGGGCTGCGCGGTGGGCCGTGAAAGCGAACATTGGATCGACTTTGATTTCCATGGTCATCAAATTACCGCGCATCTGGACACGCAGATGCAATCTGATACATCGAATAACCTGGTAGACGGCAAACATGTTCCGGTACGCCATTTTGGGGTGATTCTGGAATGGTCTGACTGGCAGCGACTGGCGGAACGATTCCGTCAGGCACAAGTGGATTTTGTAATCGAACCGTGTATTCGTTTCAAAGATGAGCCTGGGGAACAGGCTACGCTGTTCATCGTCGACCCCAGCGGTAACCATCTGGAATTCAAATCATTCAGGGACATGAGCCGGGTCTTTGCGCGCTAGTGGCTTAAGTCACCTGGGTCAGGCATGCCGGACATAACAGGCTGGTGACAACTACTGGAAACGTGAGTTGGTCATGTGACCCATTCAGAATGGGCGAACTCACGGCGTATTTTGATTACGGGTAGAGATTCACTCCACCAGGTCCGCACGATAGGTGCGCATGAATCGTTCGACTTCGCTGTTCAGCTCGGTCGAAAATGGCCAGGCGTCTGAATTAAGTGGGGACAGGGTTTTATGCTGGCGGTAGACACGCTGGTTGGCGCAGTTATAGAGACGGATTTTAAACACAGGCCAATAGGCACTTTCGTTGGCCGAACTGGTTGTGGGCGGTTCTACGAGCGCGGCCAGCAAGGCCCGAGGTGCGTAGGCTGCGGCGCATAGCGCACGACTCCGTGGATGCTGGGCGGGTTCGTTCCACCAGGCATCAAACGCGGCTTCATCCATATCCAGTTTTTTGGTATCCATGTGCAACACATCGCGCCCTGCTTGTTGCAGGCTGGCATGCAGTCGGCGGGTGTAACTTGTGCGCGTTTCACTTTCCCAAAAATCACGGTTGCCGGGCAAGCCCAGTCCTGCGTAAGCGATGAGCGGGCGGGCGGACTTGGGTTCGACAGGCGGCGGCCGCGACACGACGGGCTTGGCTGGCACGGGTGTTACAACCGGTTGTGGCGTAGGTGCGGACGGGGCAACGGGGGCTGGCAAGCGCGTCTGGGGAGCAGGCGTGGTGCGATTGATTATCGCAGCAGGTTGGGCGGACGGCCGCGTCGCGCCTGCGGTGGGTTTGCTTGCCGTGCTAGCGGGCGCCTGAGCGGCTGGCTGTTCGGGGGGTAGCGCAACACTGGCTGGCGGGGGGAGTGCGGTGGGCGCTGGAGGTAGCGTGGCCGAAGGCGCGACTGGAGCTTCAGCCACAATAGCGGGTTCCGGCTGGTTTGCTGGTTTGCCGGGTAACTCGGGCAGCAATCGAGGCGCCAGCATGAGCCCCACTCCTGCCAGAACCAGAATGAGCGAAGGATGTGTGACATTGAGCTTGATACCAAACGCTTCGACTGAAGAAGCATCCGTGCTGCTTTTGCTGCGTATGAACATCACCAGCCCGGTGACCACCAGCACGATCCCGGCCAGGACGAGCAGCGCATCCAGCAGATCGGAATAATTGCTTGGCATGAGGTCTCCTGTGTCGCTTCAATAATGCAGGTCGCGGGATGTAAACAGACGTTTGGGCGGGCCATCCAGTACGCGAGTCAGAACAGAATTCATGGTGAGCGGGTCGTTATCAAATCCGCCATGACTCTGGCTCGATGAGGCGCCTTGTGCGAGCACCGCTTTTTCCCTGTCTGGATCGATGGATTGCCCCGCCGATACGATCAAGGCGGGTCGCCCATCTACCGTTCCACTCAATAGTTTGCTGAGTTGGGCGTCCGCTTCCAGGCAGGCATGCATGCCCAGTATAGGCACGCCACGCGCACCTTCGAAGGCATTGGAGACCAGATAGAGCAGGGATTTGGCATAGGGGCCGACACAATCATCGCGCTCCAGTTTGTCGGACAGCAGGTAGATGCTCGGCAGCGGGGTATGCCCGGATTCCAGGCTAGGCAGCAACAAACGCTTGAAGGTATCGATTCGAATCGCCGGAGCCAGAAATTGGACACTTTTCAGCGGTATGCCCAGATTCGACAGCAGTGGCAACGCGTGCGCTGCAAAAATACTGCCTGCCGAATGACCCACGATATGTAATTCCCAACCACTTTTGTCGGCCTGGTCGAGTTTCTGCTTGGCTTGTTCGACGTATTGCGCGACCAGTTGGATGGCGCCTTTGTTACCGGAATGGTCACAGGCCAGTTGCGCGTTTTCTTTCATTTCGCCCCACATGCGGAAACCGGCGCGGGCGAGCGTGAGTTCGAGTACGCGATCCTTGGCTTCGGTCAGATTTTCCATGAATCCACCACCGGCAAGCTTGTCGGCTTGCGCAAACAGATCTCTGAACAGATTGGCCACGCTGGACAGGAAGTCACTTTCCCACATGATGTGCAGTGGGTAAATTTCGTTTTCCAGCATGACGTCACGCATGGCGATAATGCGTTTGGCCGAATCAGATTCGGAGTTGAGGCCACCGTGCAGATAAAGTAGGATGCGGCGTTTTTTCCAGCCGCGTGTTTTGGCGGGGATGGTTTCGCAAAACAACCGCTCGACGTCAGACGGCGTGGTCCAGTATTCGCCGGAGTCAGACAGTTCACCATTGTTGGCCACGTCGATCACGTAGGGCCGAATCTCGGCCAGCGGAATGGTGCGGCTGGCGCGCTGGAGCCCTGCGCTGTCGATGGATTTGTCGTCCAGCCACAAATCCATCGTCACGGGTACGCCAAGCTGCGCCACCCATACATCGGTGGCGTGCAGCAGATAGTCTTCGTAAGGCAGCAGGGCAAAGCCCTTGTTGCCCCAACTGGGCCCCCAGGAGTTCTGGACGATAAAGCCCTGGGGGGTATAGCCGATGATGGCGACTGCGTGACCACCGTCTGCGCTGCCGCTGCGTTTGATGACCGGAAGCTTGAGGGTGGTTTTCCGGCCACGATGCTTGAAGTTGACCGAGATGGGCTTGCTGCCTTTTTCAGCACCGGGGTGCGCCCATCCGGCATGCACCATCAAGGTGACATAAAGAATGCCGGTTTCATTGAGTGCGGTGTGCATGTCGCGCACGTTATAAGGACGGATGCGGTAGTACGCGCCGCCCGGTACGCCCATCGCCTGTTTGACGATGGCATCGCTCATATGGGTGATGCCGTGCTTGTCGTCTTTCCAGGCTGAGCGCAAACAGACCCCATGCTTGACCCAACCCTTGATTGCGCCGCGCGCAGACGAACCATCGTAATCTTCGCCCGGCCATTCGTCATAGCGTCGTGCCATTTCGTAGAGCATGCGCGGGCTGACCATGGATCTTTGCTGTCGTTTGGCGCGCAGAAAGTTCACCACGGCCGCCATCGCGAATCCGGTACAGGCACCTTCTTGTCCCTGATCGAGCACCATGTTTGGTTTGATATACGGGCAGTTCACGAGCGCTTCAGGCAGTGAAATTAGCGCAGGCTGGTAATACCAGTCGCGCAGGTCGATACGGTCGGGAAACGCATCCAGTTTCTGGCCAGTGGCTTTTTCGGCACTGGTTTTGAGTGCTCGGTTGGTGGTGTGCTTGGATGAAATCTTGATGGCCATGCGGATCTCCGGTTTGTTCAGTTCAGGTTTTGCCGTCTTGTCTTACAAAAAAAGCACCCAATACACCTGTGGCCAAGCCTTGAATAGCCGCCAGCCACAAGCGGGAAATGTTCAGCAGTTCGGGCAGCGATTTACCGGTAAGCGGAAAGAACACCAGCGGCAGCAATAGCAGCAGCACGTACAACAGCGATAGCCAGAATGCGAGCCGGTATAAAAAGGTATCGACCAGCATTTCGCCCGAAACGCGTTGGCGATGGCTGAAAACCAGTACCCCGATAATGAGTGACAGGTTGGGGACGATGGCGGGCAGGAACCAGTCCCACAGACCGACCAAATCGATCTTGCGCGCGAAGAAGCTGATGAAAATCAGAACCATGAAGCACAGTCCCCCGCCGGAAAACCAGACCAGTGCCAGCCGTTTTCGGGCGGCATACAGGGTGAGTGTCATGGCTGCTCCAAGGTATTGAGGATGCCCGCGGCTCGTAGATGTCGCACGCCGTCGTGTGCGCTGGGATGCTGTAGTGAAGCCCCCAGACTGGAAATCCGGAATTCATACACCAGCACCGTGCACAGGGCATTCACGTCGTAGGCTTTGGAGGCAAGCGAGGCCGGCAAAGCCGTTGCGCCTTTCTCCACCCAGGCCATGGCGGCTGCAGGGGAGACAGCCTGGTCGCTGGTGGTGAAGGGCGTGGGGGTAAAGGTGAAAACGATGACGCGAAAGCTGTCGCCATTTTTGCCCAGCAGGGCATTGATATAGGCACTGAGGTTGAATGGAATCAACGAAACAGGGTCGATCTGCGTCGACCAGCGCTGCTCGGCGGCAGACGCTGCGTTGGCGTCCATGCGTTCGATCTGGGTGACCATGGCAAAGCCATTTGGAACGGCGTAATAACTGATCTGGGTATAACCGTTGGCGGCCAGCACCTGTTCCATCCGCGTGGCGACACTGCCGTTGCTGGGCATGGGCTGCCCGTGCACCAGCAGCTCACGGGCGATTTTCAGGCGGGTCGAGTAAGGCGGTGGCGGCCAGGGAAACTCGGGCAGCTTGAAGCTGTGTGAAATTGTCGGGCTTGTTTTTTTGGCAGCCATTCTGGGACGTGATTGTTTCCTGGCACGCGGAGGCTCGATACGAATCGGCGCTTTGTTTTCCGCCCCACGTGTTCCTTCGTTCTTCATGACCGCGGAAGGGGCACCATTGGCAGCGGCTGGCGGCATCAATCGGCGAGACTCAGCCGTGCGGTTATCACGCTGGGTTTGTTCTCGCACTTCGGGGGGAACGCATACATGGTCGTCCGGGCGCGCTTCACGCCACACAAAGCCCGCTTTGCAGGTGTCAGGGCCGTAGATCCCCCCGCCGGGCTCACGGCGGGTTGCAGCTCGCCGGTTGTCGACAGCAACCTGTTCACGAACTTCAGGGGTGACGCAAACATGATCGCCGGCAACAGCTTCGCGCCAGACGTAGCCTTCGATGCAGGTGTCGGAATGGGGTGCGGCCTGAACAACAGGTGCGCCCAGGATGAACAGGCCCCATAACATCATGCGATACATGATTGAACTCAAACGGATTAATCGGCGCGCATGCGTTGGGTGTCGAACGCAGTCATGAGGGGGGTGGTCTTGTCCAGTCATGCGGTACTCCTGCTGTTTCTGGTGGATGGCGCTGAATGATGGGTCAACGTGTTTTCAGATACTCCAGTAAAGACGCCTTGTCCTGAATCGACAAGGCGGTGCCAAAGTCATGTCCCTGGTGCTGTTGCCCCGCAGTCGCGTGTCATACCGTGTGCCAGCTCGCTCGGCATCCGGGCCGTGCACCACAAAACCGATCCGCGCGGCGTCGTAAACGTCGTAGCCACGCCAGAAAACTTGCGGTCGCTGTGCGGGTGGCAGCAGCAAGTCGGCAAGCGACGGTACTGAGCCGTTGTGCAGATAAGGCGCACGTAGCCAGATGCCGTCGAGGAATGGCGCCACATAGCCAGTCAGCGGAGCTTCAACCAGGCCTGTGCGTTCGATCTCTATGTCCTTGACGACCAGATTGGCTTCGATCGCAGCCTGTTTGCCCCAAGTGTCGATACGGCCACGGTCGGTGCCGACTTCGCTGAGCGGGATGGTGGTGCCGGTGCGCGCACTGGCGTGGCAGGCGGGGCAGTGGGCATCGAATACGGTTTTGCCATGTGCCGCGCGGGTCGCGTCAATGGCGAAGGGGTATTGGGGTGCAGGCTTGTGCTTCAGATAATCGACCCGCCAGTCGATCACGGCCAGAAAGGCCGGCTGTTTGTCTTGGACGAGCGGCGGACTGACGGGTTGCGAGGTGTCGACGTAGCTGGGGCGGTACAGTTCGTATGGATGGGTCTTGACGCCCCCGTAGCTGCGGCCGACCGAATTGTTGTTCAGGAAGAGGGCGTGCGCCCACAGGTTCGGCAGCGAGGCGTTGCGGTAATAGCCGCGACAATAGCCCATGCTTTTCAAGGGCCGGGCACGCTTTGTTCGCGGATGATTTCGCACGCCGAGGCCAGGTCAGGCTCAGCATTACCCGCATCGGATTGCCGGTTTTGGGCGCTTGCTAGCGGCCCGGTAAACACGGCACGGCCGATCCAGTGCCCCAGCTTGCGGTAGCTTTCGAACTGCGATTCGTCAAACCATTGGTCGGTGGTTGAATCGTGGGGAAATCCTGGATGGGTGCGTTTGTAATTCAGCAGGTCGGCGGGCTCGGTGCCGGTGAGGCGAGGCTTGATGTAGATCAACAAGGCGGGAGGGGCATCCGGATAGGTGATCTTCCCAATCGCTGAATAGCCGCTATCCAGATCTTCGGCATGGATGTCGATGACGACGCCGAAATCGGCATAGCATTTGCGGATGGCACTGCCAAGGTCGTCAAAATTACTATTACCGTCTTCACCAGCATCAATCGCCACAATGTAGGCGCAGCGTCGACGCACCAGTTCGTAAATACCCAGATTTTCGAAATGCCCCCCGTCGGACAAATACACAAATGGCGAGGTGTATTGGGTGTTGCCGAATAGTTCTTGCAGTAAATAGCCACCGCCAAATGACGGATCATGCTTGGTCCATTCCGATTCGCTGGCCGGGTTGGGACTCCAGTGGCCCAGGCGAACGTTGAATACAGTGAGCAAAAAGGTCAGTGCGGGCGAGCTGTGATAGCCCATGTTGGGGCACGCTGCCGCGCCTGAAATCGCCATGGCCGAGCCCATCCATACGCCTTCCATATAGTGCGTAGTGGGGCGGTAATGACTGACTATCAAGCCTTTTTCATCAGGCAGAGTGAAACTGTATCCGGCCATCCAGGGGGTAAAGGCAAATGCAGCGGCACGTCGTTCTTGCCAGGCCAGTTGTTTGCCGGCCACCAGATTCATCGCGGTGTTATGGATGGGGTAGGGGCGCTGGAACTGCAACTTGCCATCGACTGTTCGGCACAGTGTTTCCAGCTTGAGGTCGTCGCGCGGATCAAATCCGGTGAGCGGGTGCGGTACGCGGAACTTGCATCGCGATGCGCCCAGATAGCACCGCACCAGACGCTGGCGATAAAAATGGTAAATCGAAAACAGGTTGACGTCGATGCGCGCAGACAGTGCTGCAGCCGCCAGGAAACTGCCGAAGCACAGTACGGCCGTCCAGAGTATGCTGACTTGCTGAAAGTTGGGCGCCTCCTGATACATCGCTTGCATGAATACGTCAGCAGTAGCTGGATCATGTGTGCAATTGCCACAAAACACGGGCAGCATCAGGAGCGTGTGCAAGCCGAGCGATAGCAGGCCCAGCAAGCCAACAATGAAAATGTAGGGCATGAGTTGAGCCGCACGATCGCGCCATGACGAACGTCGATCCCCTGATGTCTTGGCACTTCGTCCAAGCATGACGCCGATAAAAGTTGAGACCACCCAACCGATACCCCCTGCCGCGATGACGGTTTCATGCGCCCAGGCAAAAAAGGCCGGAGCGATAAATACAATGGTGAATACAGCCGCCCACACCAGTGAAAACAACAGTATCCAGCCACCCAGACGTGCCCACCATTCACGCGATTCGTGAGAAAAATGCCGGCCCATCAGGCCAATGTGGCCAACAACGGTGAGTGAATAGAACTTCAGTAGCAGCGCGGTCGCCAGGGCCGAGGTTATCCACGACCCACTGTAGCCATGTTCGCCGCGTGGAATAAGTTGGACAACTTCTGAAAAAGCTGCCAATAACAAGCCCCCTAGCGCACCCGCCAGAAAGGCATACAGCGCCATTCCAAAGAGCTCACCCAGGCTGAAAATGGTTCTGCCGGGATTGTGTCGTCCCAGAAATCGCCCCATTCCCCAGCCGATCAGCCAGGGCGGGATATAGATCATGATTCCCCATAGCATCCAGGCTGGCAGCGTGATGCGATCCAGGCGTGCGGCATCGACATAAAAGCCATAGGCAATGAGCCAGGCTGACATCAGAATGGGGAGTGCCACCAGCACCAGTACGCCACTTTGACGGGAATAAAAAGGACGCGCCTTGAATGCTCCCCGACCACCCAGATTGAGTCCGATGAAAATCATCGCGATAAAAATGCAGACGACGCCACCCACGAATAACGGCATCGAATTGCCAGGAAGCCCGGGTTGAGCATTTTCCCAACCCACCACCCAGCGAACAGCCCACACCAGTAATCGTGGCAATAACAGCACGCCGCCCAGCAGCAACAGCAGCAGAGTGAGATTGAGGTACAGGTTGCGCATGTAGGTCGCGACCGCGGTCAAGGTGTCGGCAGAAAAGAAGCTGGCTTTAGGTGTCAGGTAATTGCTGTAGCTGCGCAGAAACCGGATGGCCGAGTTTTCCGCGCCGCCGGTCTTGAGTTTTTCTTCAGCCTCTTCCACTCGGCCGTTGCATTTGAGATGGATAAAGGCGGATAGCCAGCCGCCAATATAGCCGCCGCCCGATACGCACGACAGATAGTCAAACTGGCGTAATAACTTGAGTTCAGACAGCGCTTGCGTGATGCCCAGATTAAACGTGGCGCTGCGGATGCCACCACCCGAAAATGCCAGCCCGGTCAGAGGCCGCTCGGGGCCATCGTGCCGTCCATCAGGTTCGCGTATGGCAGCGCGCTCCTGCGCGTAAACCTGCTCCCAGTTGAGTGAGGTCGACTGCTTGGTCATGATGGCTTTCCAGACGTATCGGCAAGCTTCATGACTTTCACCACACCATGATCGAAGTTTCAGCGGCCACTTCGGCGTAATACAGCCGGATGCCAAGCTGATATTTGCGGCCATTGATCAGCCGCATGTCGATACGGGCATTCAAATCGGTTCCGCTATCATCGTTCCCTGCAATTTCCACATTGCCCGATGAGGTGACTTCGAACAGCACCATGACGGTATCCGAGCTGCCAAACGTGCCCATGCGATACGTGCGCGTGCGTGTGGGGTTGAAGTTGAACACACGGGTTTGCCCCGCCTTGATCGCCAGCTTTTGTGACAGGCCGACTTCCAGCGTGGGGATCACGACCTTGGGTTTGGCAGCGGGATACGACTCCACGATCCAGGCTACATCCGCCTTGGACAGCCCACCTTTTGGACGCAAGCCATTGCGATAGGCCGCGGGCTCGACAATCAGCCCGGGGCCAAAGGCGTATTCCATGACCGAATCAGGATCCCAGTGCGTGCCTTTGACCTCGGAAGGCGGAATCTTGCGCAGGATGTTCCACTCGATTTGTTGCAAGTCCCAATTGTTGGGTGGACCCTTGAAGTAGGTTTTGACGGCCTCGCGATCCCAGGTGATGCCCGCATAGGGATTTTGGTGTTCGTGCTCAAGGCCCAGTGCGTGGCCGATTTCATGCAGAGCGGTGTCCTTGCCGTAGGCCGTGCTCAGTGCCCAGCCAAAATTCATGGTGCGGGAATATGGGTCGCGTATGCCCAGGTTGTCGCGACCCACGTAGGACCATGATCCATCCTGCGCATCGAAGCCAATGCGCAGGGTGGCGTCCTCCGGGCGTTTGACGGCCTTGAAACTGATGCCGATGCCCAACTTGAACCAGGCATCAAAAGCGTTGCCTACTTCACGAATATCGGTCGCGCTGCCGCGCCAGGCGGCGGGCACCGCATCGCCCGATTGATAGCAGTAGTAGGTGAGCTGGGTGCCATTTACCCATTTTTTGCCATTGCTGATAATGGCACGGGCGCGCATGGCGTCCACGCTGGGATCAAACTGCCGGGGCATTTGAATCGGCTGGGAACAATAGCGCAGTGCCGCCGTGTCGGTTTTTTTGGCAGCTTTTTTGGCAGCGGTCTTTATTGTCTTGGCAGATTTCGGCATGTCGTTCTCCAATTCAAAAGTTGGAAAGGGGCTTGAGTCAGCGTTAAGGGCTAACCCGCTTCAGGTATTTGCTGTGGCACCAGCCCACAATGTCCATGACCCCGTTCACTTCATCGACGACATCGACTTGCCACCACAAGCCTTGCTTGCTCAGCACTTCAACTTGGGTGCCCAATGGCAAAGGGGTACCCGGCAACGGTGGATAGTCAGACCCGGCGCCGCTCCGCACATACAGTCTTCCCGTGGTGCTATAAATGTCGGGTTGGTTGTCGCCACGTCCCATCAGCCGGGCACGGATGGATTCCATCGGAAAGTCGGGGCCGGGATCGCATTTACGGCCGGGGGAAATGTCTTCGTGACCAAGGATGTCGTTGAGACCGTACTGCTTGACCAGGGTTAAACCGCAATCGAGCGTGGCCTCTATTTGCGCTGAGGTGTAAGCATGCCAACCACAAGCGGGGGTGCCGGGTGCGGCGTGTTTGTGAATGGCGACGGTGACCTCGCTGTCGGGATAACTGCGGCGAGTGAGTGGCGAGACCCATTTACCGCCGCTGCGGACCAGGCAGCCGGCATTGTCGAGTTCGATGCCGATGCTGTGGCGGTTCAGACCAGTCAAGCTTCCCCAACAAGAACGTCCGGCATGCCAGGCTTCACGGTTGAATGGCACCAGTTGGGTGATGCTGCCATCACGCCCGATCACCAGATGGGCCGAGACGCGGGATCGTGGATCGCGGAACCAGGCTACCGTGCTTGCCGCGCTGCTGCCGGCGGTGTAATGCACTACCAGCAAGCTGGGTGCAATGGTTTTCCCCGTATGAGGACTGGTAGCGAATACAACTGTCTGGCCATTGTCATGTGCCAGACAGTGGTGACGAATGAACATGCGTTCTCCCCGGTGTTGAACCACCGCGGAGCGAAATTGAAGATGCAATCGATATAGTGTTGGGCATCTGCGGCGCGGTAGGTGACCACACCATAGACCATGGAATTAACGATTTCTATACAACTTTAGTTGTAGATAGCGCGCTCAGAGGGGTGGGAAAGTAAAGCGGTTCTCACCGTCTCGCGCCAGCAGCGCACTGCCGTAAGCGGCTTCAGTGTGGGTTGCCCGGGTGACCGGTAGATTGAGCAAACGCCGACGAATGGCTGTCCAGGTCGGGTTGCGTGCGCCACCGCCCGCCGTAGCAATTTGGCGCACGGGCGAGGCCCCCAGGTCACTGAGCAGGGTGTAGCCGTGGGCTTCTATTCGCCCCAGGCTTTCCAGCAGTCCATGCAGAAACTCGACATCGCTGGCCGGGCGGGGTGTCAAACGCGGTGACAGCGTGGGATCGTTGACCGGGAAGCGCTCACCGGCGCGGGGAAGAGGCTGGTAATCCAGCGGACTGGCCAGGGTCGGGTCGATCTGCTCACTGAGCGTAACCAGCTGCCGATCATCAAAAAATTGTCGCAGCACCGCACCGCCGGCATTGCTGGCGCCGCCCGCCAACCAGCGATGGCCGAACCAATGGCTGTACACACCATGTTGGGTGGATTCCACCCGCGTGTCGGATAACAGTTTGAGCACCAGCGTGCTGCCCAGCGAGGTCACCGCGTCGCCGCTTTGCGTGATCCCGGCCGCCAGAAACGCCGCAATCGAATCGGTGGTGCCGGCGTTGACCGTGCAGCCCGCGTGTATGCCCAGATAGCGCGCCCGGCTGCGCGAGAGCGTGCCAAGCGACGCCCCCGGCGCGATTGGTTTGGGCAGATAAGCTGTATCTGCCAGATGATCGACCCAGTTCGGCCATGTCAGGGTGTCGAGGTCCAGGCCCATTTTCAGGGCGTTGTGGTAGTCCGAACACGCTGTCTGCTCGGTCAGCAGGCTCGACAACCAGTCGGCCTGGTTGAGATAGATTCGCGCCCCCGTGTGCCCCAGCCATTTTTTCAGCCACAGCACTTTGGCCAGGCCCGAAGTCACAGCAGCAGCAGGATGGCCGGGTGGGGCGAGGGTGGCAATCAGCCGGGCTTCGTCCACCGCGCGGTCATCGTTATAGAGCAGCGGCGCGTGCTGGGGCGTAAAGGATTCGTCGCAGGCGAGCACCGTGCCCGAGGTGCCGTCGAACGCGATGGCCGTCAGTTGTGCACGAATCGCCGGCGGCAAAGCCGTGATTAGATCCCACAAGGCGTCGCGCCAGATGTCGGCGCGTTCTTGTTCAGCCAGATTGCCAAAGTCGCGCGCGTCCTCGATGATGACGGTGCCTTGGGTATCGATCACGCAGCTGCGTGCGCCCGACGTGCCGAAGTCAATACCAAGAAAATACAATGATTTATCCGCGTGTGTTCGACTGATGCTCGAATTGCGTCAGGTCGACGCGCGGGGCAGGTTGCCAGTCTTCCTTGCGATGTTCGGCCACCACATTGGTGAAGATGCCACCGCGTACGTAGAACTTGGCGGTCAATCGTATAAAACGCGGCTGGGTGGCTTGCACCAGATCGTCCAGAATGCGATTGGTGACGTCTTCATGGAAATGGCCTTCCTCGCGGAAGCCCCATATGTAGAGCTTCAGGCTCTTGAGTTCGACACAGCTTTGATCGGGAATGTAATCAAGGATGAGTGTTGCGAAATCCGGTTGTCCGGTCTTGGGACAAAGGCATGTAAATTCAGGGATTTCCATGTGAATGTGAAAGTCACGTCCAACCTTGGGGTTGGGGAAAGTTTCCAGGGATTTCGAAGGCGTAGAGGACATAAAAAGCTCGGTGTAGAATGGCGGCACAAAAATGCCCCAGAGAGGGCGTTTGGAGACACCATTATAAATCCGAATCCAACTCAATTAGGGCGCAAAGCCGAGCCGCCGCCTGTGCAGCAGCACAATGCGGACAAGCTGACCCAGCGCATGCTGATTGGGGTGCTGGATATACAGCCAAGGTCCTGATGTTGTGCGCCTCACTCATATCAAACTTGCCGGTTTCAAAAGCTTTGTAGATCCCACCGTCATTCCCGTTCCCGCGCAGTTGACCGGCGTGGTGGGACCGAATGGCTGTGGAAAATCCAACGTGATCGATGCGGTGCGCTGGGTACTGGGTGAATCGTCGGCCAAAAATCTGCGCGGCGAAACCATGCAGGACGTGATCTTCAACGGATCGGGCACGCGCAAGCCGGCGTCGCGCGCCTCGGTGGAGCTGGCGTTTAACAATGAATTGGGGCGGGCTGCCGGGCAGTGGTCGCAATACGCCGAAATTTCAGTCAAGCGCGTGCTCGATCGCAGCGGCGACTCCACGTATTACATCAACAACATGCGGGTACGGCGGCGCGACGTCGCCGACCTGTTCCTCGGCACGGGTGTCGGCGCGCGGGCCTACGCCATTATCGAACAAGGCATGATTTCGCGTCTGATCGAAGCCAAGCCCGAAGAGTTGCGCGGCTATCTGGAAGAAGCGGCCGGCGTATCCAAGTACAAGGAACGCCGCAAGGAAACCGAAGCACGCCTGCGGGACGCCCGCGCCAACATGAATCGCGTCGAGGACATCCAGCGCGAACTCACGGCGCAGGTCGAAAAGCTTTCTGCGCAGGCCGAAGTGGCACAGCGCTACCGCAGCCTGCAGGCCGACATGACGTTTTCGCAGCACCAGCTCTGGTTTGCGCGTAAGCACGACGCTGCGCAGCAGCGCGCCCGCATCGACAAGGACCTGACCGAAGCACAGAACAAGCTGGAGGCCGAAACCGCGCGGCTACGCCACATCGAATCGACGCTCGAAACCGCGCGCCAGACCCAGTTCGCCGGGCAGGACACGCTGAATACGCAACAGGCCGCGTACTACCAGGCGCAATCCGAAGTCGCGCGCATCGAACAAACCATGGCGCATCAGAACGCCACCCGTGACCGCCTCTATCGGCAGCAACAGGAACTGGTCGCGCGGGTGGCAGGCCAGCAGGCACGCCGCAGCGCGATGCATGAAGCCCTGATTGAAGTCACTGAACAGCAGCCAGGTCTGGAAGCCATCGTGCTGGAATCCGAAGCCATGGCGCGTCAGGCCACCGATAGCACCCTGCCTGAAAAAGAAGCCGCGCTACGCGAAGCCCAGCAGGGGGTCGGCGAGGCGCAACGCGTGGTGTCGCAAGGCGAGCAGGCACGCCAGGTGGATGAAAACAGCCTCGGCCACACCCGGCGTCAGATCGATCAGCTGGACGGCCGCCAGCGCCGGCTTGCGCAGGAGCAGGCACAACTGCCGCGTCCCGATGCGGCGGGCCTGTCGAAAAAGCAGGGCGAGCTTGAAGAACTCGCACACATCCTGGCCACCGCTCAAGCTGGGCTCAAAGCAGCTGAAACCGCCTTGCCAGAACTGGATGCTGCGCGTGCCCAGCACACCCGTGAACTCGAGGCTGCGCGCAAGTCGCTGCATCAAACCGAAGCCGAACTCGCTGCGCTGAAAAAGCTGCAGGAAAGCCTTAAGGCCGATGAAAAGCTGGGTGCCTGGTTGCAGAGCCGCGGGCTGGATCAGGCGCCGCGTTTGTGGGAAACCCTGCAGGTCGCCAAAGGCTGGGAAGCTGCGGTAGAAGCGGTTTTACGCGAGCGTTTGCAAGCCATCTCAACCGATGCGTCGCCCGACTGGTTCGTGGATGCGCCGCCCGCGCGGCTGACAGTGTGGAGCGGGCAGGGCGCGGGCGGGCCCGCCGCATCTGAATTGCTACTCAGCAAAATCAACAGCGACGATGCCGTTGCGCAGGCCGCGCTTGCCGACTGGCTGGGTGGCGTGTATTGGGCGGACGATGTAGCTGCTGCCCAGTCGCGCCAAAGCAGCCTGCAAGCAGGCGAATGCGTGGTCACGCCGCAAGGTCATGTTTTCAGCCGTCACAGCGTCACCTTCCATGGCCCGCACACTGCAGTGGAAGGCATACTTGCGCGCGGACGCGAACTGGAAACGCTGACGGCCAACGCGATTCAATTGCGCGAAGAAGTGACGCGACTGGAAGCGGCTTACGCCGAAGTCCAGCAAAGCTATATGGAGCGCCAGCGTGAGGTCCAGGCTTTGCGTGCACAAACCGGCCAGACCCAAAGCCGTCACCACACTGCGCAAATGGAACTGCTGCGTCTGCAACAAGCAGTGGAGCGAGTACAGAGCCGGGCGACGCAAATCGCACAGGAGCTCGAAGAAGTCACCCTTCAAATCGAAACCGAGCACAGCACACTTGAAGCCGTTGAGATGCGTCTCAAGGCGTACCGCACGCAAAGCGAAGCGGCCAACGATGCGCTGAACGCCGCCCGCCAGAAGCGCGACCAGGCCGATCGCGCCGTGTTCGAAGCACGCGAACTGCAGCGCGCGGCTGAGCGCCGGCATCAGGAAGCGGGCTTTGCGCTCACCACTTGCACCAACAAAATCCGTGAGTTCGGCGAAAATCTCGGACGCACCGATCAGGAAATCGCCAACGATGAAACCCGGCTGCAGCAGACGCGCGAGGAACTGGCTCGCTTGCCGGCCGACGCACTTGATGACGAACTGCAAAAGTCGCTGGAAACCCGCACCCTCTGTGAAACCGCCCTGGCCGCTGCGCGTGACGCGCTGGAAGGCCTGACCGCCCAGCTACGCAGCCACGACGAAGCGCGGCTCGGCTGCGAGCAGGGGCTCGACCCGCTGCGCCGCACCATCGAGCAGTTGAAGCTCAAGGATCAGGAAGCCATGCTGACCCAGTCGCAGTTTGAGTTGCAGCTGCGCGAAGCCGAAGCCGACGAGGCCGTACTTGAATCCAATCTGGCCGAGAGTCCCAAGCCGGCCCAGCTGCAAGCCCAGATTACCCGCTTGCAGAATGAAATCGCCGCACTCGGCGCTGTCAACCTCGCCGCGCTGGACGAGCTGACCCAGGCACAGGAGCGTACCGAGTACCTCGCCGCGCAATGCGCTGACCTGCTCGAAGCCGTCACTACGCTGGAAGACGCTATTCAGCGCATCGACCAGGAATCACGCGCCAAACTCAAAGCCACCTTCGACACCGTCAACCAGCACATGGGCGAACTGTTTCCACAGTTATTCGGTGGCGGTCAGGCGCGGCTCATTCTCACCGGGGAAGAATTACTCGATTCCGGCGTGCAGGTATTTGCCCAGCCCCCTGGCAAGAAAAATACCTCGATCCACCTGCTGTCCGGTGGTGAAAAAACATTGACTGCGCTGTCGCTGGTGTTTGCCATGTTCAAACTCAACCCGGCACCGTTCTGTTTGCTTGACGAAGTCGACGCACCGCTCGACGACGCCAACACCGAGCGCTACTGCAAATTGGTCAAGGCGATGTCCGACCAGACCCAATTTCTGTTCATCACCCACAACCGCGTCACCATGGAAATGGCCCAGCATCTGGCCGGCGTCACCATGCAGGAACCCGGTGTCTCGCGCGTTGTGGCGGTGGACGTGGAAGAGGCAGCCGGTATGGTTGAAGCGGCTTGACCCCATTGCTTGCCCAACTGACACGCTGACGGAACCTGGCGTGCTGTGTGAACGTGTTGTTTGATGGGACTTGCTTTAATCCCAATATGGGATAATATCAAGCTATGCACGTTGTTTCACATGCGAAAATCATTCAGGCGCAAACGGAACACCCGGATTGCAGTAGCGCACTGGATCAGTGGTACCGGCTGACCAAGCGGGCAGATTGGCACAAGTTTTCCGAGGTGAAGCAGTGTTTCCCGGCCACTGACAAAGTGGGCGACAAATTTGTGTTTGATGTGGGGGGTAATAAGTTGCGGCTGATCGCCGCCATCCACTTCAACACAAGGCGGGTGTTTGTGCGTGCAGTGTTGACGCACAAACAATACGACAAAGGAGACTGGAAATGAACGCTAGATTGAATACCGCACTGGCGCACTGGAGCTACATTGCGCCGCTGCTGACCCCGGCAAAAAACGAAGCCGAGTACCGAGTGCTGGTTGAATCACTGGACGCGATTCTGGATGCGGGCGGGGCGGATGAAACGCACCCTCTAGCCGGGCTGGCAGCCATGGTGGGCGATCTGGTGTCGGCCTGGGAGCAGACGCATCACCCGATGCCACCAGAAATGAGTGGGATTGAGGTTTTGCGCTTTTTGATGGAACGCGATGATCTGCGCCAGTCCGATTTGCCAGAAATCGGCAATCAGGCCAAGGTGTCGGAAGTCCTCTCGGGCAAGCGGGAAATCAACCTGCGCCAGGCGAAAGCCCTGGCGGTGCGCTTTGGGATACCGATTGCAATGTTTGTGCCGTGATTGACGATCTGGTCGGATTTGCTGTTGCAGCGGCTACTGATTTAACGATTGAAAAAGCAGCCAGGCGTTGCCGCTGGGTTCGTATTTTGAAAGCAATGGGTGGGCTCTTGTTTACTGCCTTGATCATTGGGCTCATTTACGTGACAGCCAGATACACGTGATTCCGAAATTTAAGACCGGCTCGCTTCTGTCACGTAAAGATAGTAAGTAGACCACTGCATTTAAGCACGCTGCTTTATATATGTGGTGAACACTAGCCGGATAGTGCGGCTATCGTGGAAAATAGCGCTTTTGCCGCTTTCTCTGGATTCCCATGCTTGATATTCAACTCTTGCGCAAAGACGCTACGCTGGTGGCCGAACGACTGGTTGCCCGCGGCTTTCACTTCGACACGGCGCGTTTCGACGCGCTGGAAGCCGAACGTAAAACCATCCAGACCCGCACGCAGGAGGCACAAAGCCACCGCAACAGCATGTCCAAAAAAATTGGCATGATGAAAGGCAAGGGCGAAGACACCACAGCGGTGATGGCCGAGGTCGCGGGGCTGGGGGACGAACTCAAGCAGAATGAAGAACGGCTGGCTGCGCTGCAATCCGAGATCAATGATTTTTTGATGGGCGTGCCGAATCTGCCGCACGAGTCGGTAGCAATGGGTAAGGACGAAACCGACAACGTGGAAGTGAGCCGCTGGGGATCACCGAAAACCTTTGGGTTTGAAGTGCGCGACCATGTGGATATTGGCGAGGGCCTGGGTCAACTGGACTTTGCCGCAGCAGTCAAAATCACCGGTAGCCGCTTCACCGTCATGAAAGGTCCACTGGCACGGCTGCACCGGGCGCTGGCGCAGTTCATGCTCGATCAACACACCGGTGAACATGGCTACACTGAAATTTATGTGCCGTATCTGGTCAACGCCGATTCGATGCGCGGCACTGGCCAGTTGCCCAAGTTCGAGGAAGACCTGTTCCACGTGCCGCGCGACTCCAAGCAAGCCGACACGGACGCTGACAAGCTCTATCTGATTCCCACCGCCGAAGTGCCGGTGACCAATCTGCTGCGGGATGAAATTGTCCCTGTCGAATCGCTGCCGTTGAAGTTTGTGGCGCATACGCCGTGCTTCCGATCGGAAGCCGGCTCCTACGGCCGCGATACACGCGGCATGATCCGCCAGCACCAGTTCGACAAGGTGGAACTGGTGCAAATGGTGAAGCCGGAGGATTCGTACGCTGCACTGGAAAGCCTGGTGGGTCACGCCGAGACAATACTGCAAAAGCTCGGCCTGCCGTATCGCAAGATGGCCTTGTGCAGTGGTGATATGGGGTTTTCAGCGGCCAAAACCTACGACCTCGAAGTGTGGCTGCCAGCGCAGAACACCTACCGTGAAATATCTTCGTGCTCGAATTTCGAGGCTTTTCAGTCACGTCGTATGCAGGCGCGTTTTCGATCGGGGCAGGGCAAGCCTGAACTGCTGCACACGCTGAATGGTTCGGGGCTGGCCGTGGGCCGTACGCTGGTTGCCGTGTTGGAAAACTACCAGAATGCCGACGGCAGCGTCACCGTACCGGAAGTGCTCAGGCCGTGGATGGGCGGGTTGGAGACATTGACCGCCGCCTGAGGCTGGATGGGCGCGAGCTTTTTACCCGGGAACAGCATCCACCTCTTCGCTGCTACCCAGATTGAATAGAGGATTGTAGGCAGGCTCGAGCCGCAACAGGATGTCGTAATAGCTACGGATGTTTTCGGCAAACTGCAGTGCCTCGTAGCCTCGCGCATAGCCAAATTTGGTGACTTTTGAATACGTGCCCCGGCTGAGATACGGCAAGGCTTCCTTGACGTCGGCCCAGCTATCCGGATTGCCGCCGCGCGCCTGCGTGATACGGCGTGCGTCTTCCATGTGTCCCAAACCCTGATTGTAAGCCGCCAAGGCAAGCCAGGTGCGATCGGGCTCGGAAATACGGGTGGGCAGGGAGTCTTTCATCAAGGTCAGATAGCGTGCGCCACCCAGAATGCTTTGTCGCGGGTCGAGGCGATTGTTGACGCCCATGCGGTCAGCGGTCTCGCCGGTCAGCATCATCAATCCACGCACGCCGGTAGGCGAGGTGGCCAGCGCGTTCCACTGGGATTCCTGGTAACCGATGGCCGCGAGCAGGCGCCAGTCGATGTTTGTCAGTGTTTGAGCTTCACGGAAATGCCGTCGTAATGGCGGCAGGCGTATAGGGCGACGTTGCAGAATGCCGATGATGTCTGTGCTGTCCAACTGTTTGACGTGGCCAAAATAGCGCTCGTAAATGCGTTTGAGAGTACCGTCCCTACGCGCCTTTTCGATGAAGCGGGCCAGTGTGTTTCGTAAAAGTTGCGTGCTATCCCGTGGTAGAGCCCACACGATTTTTTGCTTGTCGGGTAGATCGAAGGCGACTGACAGCTCGGGGTAAAAAGAACGCATGGGGTCGAAATCCATGCCATTGATGACGACTGCATCGTATTTCCCTGTCTGGAGCTGAGCCAGCAATTCCTCCGGCCAGATATTGTCCAGGGCTGACCAGGTGAGTTTGGGGTGTTTGCGCTTGAGTCGCATCATCATGGCGGTATGACCGGACCCGATGATGAGGGCGACATTTTTGCCTGCCAGTTCATTCAGATTGCGCGGCGATCGGCCTGTAGCGCGGTAAACAATGTGAACGGGGGTTTCAAACAGGATGGGACCGGATATCAAATGACGGTCTTTGACCACCGCTTGCGGCAGCGCAGAAGCTGCCAAATGGATCTGGCTTTTTTCAAGTAGCTTGTAAAGTGCCTCCGGCCGTGATTTCTCAACCCATTTGAGCGACCAGTTTTCAGACTGGCTGAATGCTTCGACCAGGTCATGCTCGAAACCTGCCGTTTCACCGTCATGGCTGACGTAATAGGTTGCCGGGCTATTGCGGGTCCCCACCCTCAACTCACCCGTTGACTCCACCGGCGGAACGGGGCCGTCGCAAGCGGCCAGCCCCAGGCTGAGCGCCAGTATGATCCCCCTCCCGAACAACCCCATGTTTTTTGTGCTGGGCATGAATGCAGTCTGACTGAGTGTGAAATTTTCGTCCAGAAAATTGCGTGTCTCGGTTACAATGCGCGTCCCGGAGAGGTGGCAGAGTGGTCGAATGTACCTGACTCGAAATCAGGCGTAGGTGCAAGCCTACCGTGGGTTCGAATCCCACCCTCTCCGCCACCCCTCATTCGTACGACAACTTCCAGTACCCCACCTGTTAGGACGGCTGTTTTTAGCTGCCCTCTATACAGTCATCGGCATTTCTTGCGTTTAGTTGAGCTGATATCGCAGCTGACAGCTTCATCTGTTTCCTGGATTGATGCCAATAAAAAAAAGGCCCGCCTATTGGACGGGCCTTTATGCATGGCTTGGTACCTTAATGCGTGCTACGCCGCATCAGTTAAATCGCGCAGCGGGGCGTGGTCCACCCGAGTAGGCTTCCTTGTGACGGAAGTTGATCCGACCTTTGGTCAGGTCATAGGGGGACATTTCGATGGTGACTTTATCGCCAGCGAGGATACGAATGCGGTGTTTGCGCATTTTTCCGGAAGCGTAAGCGGTGATTTCAAAGCCATTATCCAGCGTGACACGAAAACGCGTCTGCGGCAGGACTTCGTTGACCACGCCTTCCATTTCTATAAGTTCTTCTTTTGCCATGCTTCGATTCCTCAAGGTGGGCCTATGGCGCTAAGCTTGTGTTGCGCCGGCAAGGATAGGTATTCGAAAGAGTGCGGTGGGGCTAAAGACTTGCCCTAGGCTGCCAAATAGGCAAATTTACAGCGCGCCCATCCGGGCATAAAAGGGCCGATAACAGACCAATTCATCCCTATAGTATGGCTCGCAAACCATTGCCTGGCAAGGGTTATGGCTTGTCACCACGCTATAGCTTGGATTCGAAGGGGTTATGGGCAAGATTGTTGAGGATATGCCGCTCAATCATGCTGTATGTGTTTTTGCCAGATGCAAAAGCCTAGCCGGTGGGCTTATCCTCGCCCGCCACTGGATCGATATGCAGCGTACGGGTCGGAAAGGCGATTTCAGCGCCATGCGACTGGATGATGGCCGCGACTTTCAACAAAACGTCTTGTTTAACCTCATGGTAATACACCCATTGGACGGTCTTGGTGAAGGTGTAGATGAAGAAATCCAGCGATGAAGCATTGAATGCATTGAAATTGACGATCAGTGTGGCATGGGTGTCGATTTCGGGGTGAGCCTGCAACATCGCCTTTACGTCGGCTACGATGGCGCCCATTTTGTCGATGTCGGCGTAACGGATACCAATGGTTTCCTTGAGACGGCGGTTGGTCATGCGCGTGGGATTTTCCACCACGATGTTGGTAAACAGCGCATTGGGTACATAAACCGGGTTCTTGTTGAAAGCACGCACCCGTGTGTGGCGCCAGCCAATGTATTCCACAGTGCCCTCAATTTCCTTGTCGGGCGAGCGTATCCATTCACCTACTACGAATGGTCGATCAAGGTAAATCGTCAATCCACCAAAAAAATTGGCCAGCATATCCTTGGCAGCGAAACCCACGGCGATGCCACCGATGCCGCCAAAAGCGAGTACGCCGGAGACGCTGAAGCCCAGGGTTTGCAACACAACCAATATGCCCACGATGATGATCGAGAATCGACCCAGCTTGGACAAAGCGTCAACCGTGGTGCGATCGATGCCTTCCCCTGTGGTTTCGCTGTACGTGACGACATTGCGGGCAGCCTGCCCGATCAACCGGAACAGAAACCAGGACAGGGCGATAATGATGAGCGTATTGCGCGTGGGGATGACAAAGTCGTAGACCGGTATACCCAGGTGGTTGTGCACAATCCGGATGACAAAATTGGCGCCAATCACCCAAAGAATCAGGGTGAGTGGCTTGCGGGCCGCCTTGATGAGTGCATCGTCCCATACGGATGGCGTGCGAGACGCTATTTTCTCGATCTTGCGCAGCAAGTAGTAGGCGCCGATATTGATGACAACGATTGCCGCAATCACCATCAAAACCTGGGGCAGCCAGGATTCTGTCAGGAGTGATAATCCGAACTGCTGGATTTGTGCATTCATAAAGTATGGGTGGACTCAAGTTGAAGAAAAACGAATCACCCGACGCTTGTTACAGGCTTCGGGCAGGGTCTATGGTACCGACTTCGGTCCGGTAAGCGGATACACCCCCTGGAACTCGCATTTAAGCCGGCCTCGCCCTATGCTGAAAACATGTTTCAAATTGAGGTTCAAAATGAGCCACAAGCACGAAAATCTGTTGCGCTCGATATTTGAGGGTCCGGTGAGCGGCAATGTGCATTGGCGCGAAGTTGAATCAATGTTGGCCCATTTGGGTGCCCAACTGGACGCCCATCATGGCGCCAGTTTTCGAGTGGAATTGAATGGCGTTGAAGGTTTTTTGCACCGTCCCCATAACAGCAATACCTGTAACAAGCAGGCATTACGCCATGTGCGGGATTACCTGATTTCGGCAGGCGTGAGCTGGTCGCATGCGGGCGAGGAGATAGAGTGTGAAAATTGGTCGTTTTAAATCAATATGTTGCACGCTTGTTCTCATCTCGTTATCGAGCATGTCGGCGGCTCAATCGGGTAGCACAGTGAGTGGTGAGCAGGGCACGGACATGCTGGTGGATGCAGTGGTGATGCGGCCATTGGGGCTGGCTGCGCTGTTGGCGGGCACTGTGCTGACAGTGGTGACCTTGCCGTTCACGATTCCGAGCGGAAGCGTGGAGTCTTCTGCGCGTGAGTGGATCGTCAAGCCTGCCGAATATACGTTCAAGCGTCCATTGGGCGATTTTAGTGATGCCGGCCCGTAATATAGGCGCCCGTTTAAAGGCAGTCCGCGTCTGTCAGAATTAAGTTCTCAAATGCAAAGTTGCATTGATCGGCGTGACATGGACCTGTTCTTCAGCGGCAAGTGCTTGTTCCGTATCCAGCTGGTGCTGTAAGACATCCAGCCCCGCTTCGGAGGCGTCACGACCAGCTGGCTCTCTTTTCCGGATACGATCACGCAAGATGGCGATCGGTACCTGAAAATCCAGAATATGAAATGGTACGCCATGTGCCAATGCCTGTTCATGGAGCAAATCGCGCTGCCAGCGTGCGATGAAAGTTGCATCAACCACCACAGGCCAGCCCGCATCAAGCAGTTTGCCCGCCAGCGCGCTCAAGCGATGATAGGTTTGTTGTGTGCTATCGGGCGAATACAGGTTTTGGCCGACGGCAGATTGGCTCGAAGCGAGCGCATCGATTCCGGCAATCCGTTTGCGCTCGATATCTGATCGCAGACGGATTGCGCCGGGGGTTTGCATCAGGGTTCGGGTAATGGTGGATTTCCCCGAGCCGGATAATCCATGGGTAATATCGAGTCGTAATGGCCAGGGGTGTCGAGTGAGTCGGACTGCCAGTGCCAACAACTGCTGCACTCCGGTGGTTGCAGCATCCTGTTCGGGACCGGAGCCTTGTGCGGCACGCAATATGGCCACTTTGGCGCGCACCAACGCACGGTACACCGCGTAGTAGCGGAGCAAGGCCATGCCCGCATAGTCACCGGTTTGCTCCAGCCAGGCATTGATGAGCAGCCAGGCCAGATTCATATGCCCACGCTGCATGAGGTCCATGACACAAAAAGCGATTTCGGACTGAATATCAATCCAGCGCAATTCCGGATTGAACTCAAGGCAATCAAAAACCAGCAGGCGCTGGTCCACCCAGGCCAGGTTACCCAGATGCAGGTCACCATGGCATTCCCGCACGTAGCCATCTCGTTTGCGTTGGGCCATGAATGGCGTCAGACGCAGGTGCTCGGATTCGCTCCATTGTTGCAGCGCTTCGAGCTGTTCGCGGTCTGCCGGGCGGGTTAACTGGTGGAAGAGCTGTATGAAATTCTGGGCGATCGGCTTCCAGATCTGATCTGGATCGCCCCACGGGCTGTCAAGGTCTGCACGTGCGCAGTCTTGCTGATGGAAGCGGGCAATGGTGCCGCCAATCGTTTCGATTTGAGTGGTGGTCAGCTTGCCAGCGGCTTCAATTCGATCAAGCGTGGCGTCCGGGTCAAACTGGCGCATTTTGACTGCGTAATCAAAAGGCTGGCCGGGCCCGTTTACATGAGGTTGATCTGGGGTTCCGGTGATGGGCACGACCCCCAGATAAATATCGGGCGCCAAACGCTGATTCAAGCGCACTTCTTCCTGGCAGGCATTCAAGCGTTTATTCGGTGTGCTGAAATCCAGAAATCCGAGATTCAGAGGCTTCTTGATCTTGTAGGCATAGGTGCCGCAAAGCAGGATATGGGAAATATGGGTTTCAATATGCCGGATCGACTCAACCGGGTGATCGTAACTGGCGGCGTCCAAGAACGGGCGGAGTAATCCAGTCGCTGCTGGAGTGTGAGGGGATTCGCCCAGTGCCTCCATGATGATTAAAGTTTGGGCTGCCCTTCGGTGGCATAACGACTCTCGTGCTTTTCCTGACAGGCGATGCAACGTTTCGCCGTAGGGTAGGCTTGCAAGCGCTCGAAGGCAATGTCAACACCGCAATCAATGCAAGTGCCAAGTTCGTTTTCCCCAAAACGCTTGAACGCAGCTTCAATATCCTGCATCTCCCGGATGTGGTGATCCAGCGTGGCCAGATTGATATCAGCTAAAGCGTTGGCCATGGATTCATCGCCGCTATCAGCAGGCTCATGGTTAAGCAAGTCGATCGGGTGCTGGTTGCCAGAATTTTCCAGCTCTTCACGCACTTCGCCCAGCACTTCCTGGTACTGCGTTTTCAATTGACGGTTAAGTTGATCAAGTTGAGTTTGTTTCAAGGCAGCCATATCAATTCCTCTGTTGGATCGAGCCGGAAGGCATCTATCGCTCATTCAGGATAGCAAACTCTCATTTAAATGCGATGGCGGCCAGCGCAGCACACACGATTTGGGCTAGGCCAGTATTTGTCCCTGAATAAATGCCAAGGCTGCGTCGGCAGGTAAGGGCTTGCTGGATGCAGCCCTGCTTGAAATTTCATTGCGAGATGATTGATTGTTCGATCTGCATATATTTAAAACCTGTGAATAGCGGAGGATGAAGCGGGATAAATGCATTCAAGTTGGAGAGCGATCGGTCGATAGATTGGATATGCGCCCTTAGCCACTGTTTTTGGCCTAATCTTTAAAACATCACGCTAAGTATTCTCGATACACCCTGGTGCAGGGTGTTCCTTAATGACATGACGGTTCAAGACAACACAGGAGGCACACTCCTGATCGTGGATGACGAAGCCAATATCCTGGCGGCACTGACACGTCTATTCCGGCGCGATGGATATCGATTACTGAGTGCCTCAAGTGGCCAGGAGGGGCTGGCGCTCCTGGCTGAAAATGAGGTGGGGGTCATTCTTTCGGATCAACGCATGCCTGATATGAGCGGGGTGGAATTTCTGCGTGCCGCACGTGATCAATGGCCCGATACGGTGCGTGTCATGCTGAGTGGTTACACCGAGTTGTCCAGTGTGACTGATTCCGTGAACAAGGTAGCCATTTACAAATTCCTGACCAAGCCCTGGGACGATGATGCCTTGCGTGAGGTGATACGCAAGGCTTTTCATTTATATCAGGTGAGCCGTGAAAATACGCGATTGAATTGTGCACTCAAGGAAGCCAATACCGCTTTGCTGAGCTGGAATCAGGAACTGGAGCAACGGGTGGCCGACAAGACCCGGGAGGCGTTGCGAAATCAGCATATTCTGCGTGCTTCGCAGGAGGTTCTGGCACATATGCCCATGCCTGTTCTGGGTATCGATCCAAACGGATATCTGGTTTTAATGAACCGTGCGGCCGAGTTGCTGCTCAACATCCCAGCGGCCAATCTGGGTGAACTGGCCCGCGAGGTTTTGCCCGTTGCCCTGCTCGAAGCCCACACGCGCAGTGAACGTGCGGGCACGGTTAATCTGGATGACGGACGCCAGGCTGCGTATTGGCGTTATCCGCTGGGCACCGCAGAAACCAGAATGGGGATCGCACTGGTTATTCATCATCTGGATGATCGAGCGGCATCATGACGGTACCCACGCGCGCAGAAATCCGGTCGGGGATCAAGCGGCTGAGCGGTCTGTCTCCAGCACTACAAGCCATTTTGCCGCGTTTGGGTGATGAATTCCTGGGGGCGCAAGAGCTGGGCAGCATGGTGAATCGCGATCCGATTCTGGCAGCCCGTGTTCTGCGTTTGGCAAATTCGCCTTTTTATGGCCTACCGAGGCAAGTGGGTTCACTTGAAGAAGCTGTCCTGATTCTAGGGGTGAGCCAACTGCGTGGGATGGTGTTATCCACCGGCTTGATCGCGCTGTTTTCAGACAGTGAAGCCATTGCACGTAGCCTGGCCACTGCTGCTGCTGCCAGCTCGCTTGCAAAATCGTTGCGGCAGGATCATGGCATGGCGTTTACCGCAGGTTTGCTGCATAACCTTGGCGCCTTGTTACTCGGACATTTTGCACCCGAACTCTGGCAATCGTTTGGAGATGACGCCTCGGAAGGTATTGAAAGCCGTTTTCAACACGAAAAAGCCGTATTTGGTTTTGACCATTGTGAACTCGGCGCCGACATTGCCGGTGACTGGCATTTTCCCGACATGATTTGTTTGGCGATACGCCTGCATGCGCAACCATCCGGCAAACCGGGTGAAGGACTGGCCGATCTGGTGCACATTGCCTGGGTGATCGCTACCAGCAAACCTAAAACAGAAAACAGTTTGTTTAATCCTGATGCGTTGCGCAGATTAGGACTGAATGAAGGGATGGCCGAAATCGCGCTGATTGCAGCCAGCCAGGCTGCACAAGACAGTCGAAGTGCCAAACCAACGCTTTAGTTTGGCTAGCCACCGCCGTTTCACTTAATAAGGAATCGTTTTATACGCGCACCAGCACGCGCGACGAATTAAACACGGTTCTAAATCAGGTGTAGAAACGGTCGCTGACATGTCATGGAATCAGACTGTCCGTATTGGAAACAATCGGTTTCAATGGTTTGTCTTTTCCCAAACATTTGCCCGACCGCTTCTCCTATGTCCAGCCGATAGGATTTCCGGAAGGAAGGTTGTGGTTCGCAACAGTTGTCAAATAATACTCTCGGGTGTGAGCTCCGATATCAGCGGAGCAGCACCGCCCAGATCCCATGGCGGGATTGAGCCTGTTGGCTGGAACCGCAACATCATGAACGCCCTCGCGGCCCAGGTTGCCCTGCTGGATGAGCATGGCACGATTCTGGCCGTCAATCAGGCCTGGTCTGAGTTTGCGAACCACATGTACTCTGATGAGCCAGTGGCGTGCATAGGGAGCAATTATCTTGACGCGTTGCGTGTGCTTGTCGCGTTAGGTAACCATAGCGCATCTGATGCCCTGCACGGGATGGGTTCGGTCCTCAGCCGTGAAATCGCCCGTTTCGACCTCGATTTTCATTGCCATTCAACCCTGCAATCGCGTTGGCTCTTGATGCAGGTGACTGCTTTGCCCGAAACCACAGGCTGCCTGATTTCATTTCTGGATATCACCGAACGTAAACAGTCCGAGGATACCCGCGCACAATTGGCAGCCATTTTGGAAGCCACGCCCGATTTTGTAGGCATGGCTGATGAGCAGGGAACCATGCTTTATGCCAATCAGGCACTTCGTCAATTACGTGGCGTGGGCTTACAGTCAGAAGCACCGTTAGGGCAGTGGAAGGATGTTTACCCGGATTGGGCGGCCCATATTATCCAGGAGGAAGCACTGCCTACAGCGGTACGTGCAGGCGATTGGTCGGGTGAAGTCGCTGTATTGGATGCAAGCGGTCACGAAGTCCGGGTTCATCAAGTCATTCTGGCGCATCGCAATACCGATGGGGAGATTGATTTCTTTTCAACCAGCATGCGGAATCTCACCGAGTCTCAGCAGCAGGCAGCGGCACTGAGACAAGCCTTTGATGAGCTTAAGCAAACACAAGATCAACTGGTCAACTCCGAGAAGATGGCATCCATTGGCCAGCTAACCGCAGGCGTGGCGCATGAAATCAATAACCCTGTGGGCTATCTGAATTCAAATCTGAGCACGCTTTCACAATATGTTGGCGACTTGATTCGCATGGTTGAAAGTTATGAGGCAGCCATGTTTACCGTGCCCGATTCGAGCGTCCGGGCTGATGTGGATCGGGTCAAGCGAGAAACTGATCTGGCCTTCTTGCTGGAAGACCTGCCCAAACTGGTCGCTGAGTCACGTGAGGGCACGCAGCGGGTACGCAAAATCGTTCAGGATCTGAAAGACTTTGCGCATGCTGGCCATAATGAGGAATGGCAGTGGGTTGATTTACGCAATAGCCTGGAACGCACGCTCAATATTGTTCACAACGAGCTTAAATACAAGGCAGACATTCTCCAGGACTATGGAACACTTCCCGAAATACGCTGCCTGCCGGGCCAACTCAATCAGGTCTTCATGAACCTTCTGATCAACGCCGGCCAAGCCATCCAGGAAAATGGTCAGGTGCGGGTGACTGCAGGACAGGTTGAAGATCAGGTATGGATTGAAATATCGGATAACGGCTGCGGGATGCCCGCCGATGTTATCGGTCATATCTTCGATCCATTTTTCACGACCAAACCAGTCGGGAAAGGTACCGGGCTTGGGTTATCGATTTCTTATGGGATTGTGCAAAAGCATGGCGGAACGATAACAGTCAGTAGTGAAATAGGGCAGGGCACTACTTTTCGAATGATGTTACCCATTGCAGGGCCGCAAGCGGCGCTTGCATGAGTACGTTCGTGACGCAATTGTCTGCCAAAAGAATCGGTATCGACAATCAGCCGAAAAACTCGGCGCGCCCCCTGTTTGCGGGCCTGCTGATCATGCTGGTACTGGTCTGTACGGGAACAGGGGTTGGGATTTATCAATTGCAATATATGGCAGCCACATTAGATCGTGTGGTGCGTGAGGATGAAGCTGCGCGAAACACGGTTAATACCATGCTGGCCATCACGCGTGAGCGGGCATTGATCATGACTCAGGTGATCAGCCTGTCGGATGCTTTTGATCGAGATGAAAAGTTGCTGGTCTTTGAGCGTCTGCCAAGTCGTTTCAGCATTGCGCTGCAGCGGCAAACCAGCTTGAGTACAAGCCCCGAAGAAAAGCGCACTCTGTCCCAGCAGCGAACGCTGATCACTCAAATGGTCGATCAATTCAATCAGGTTTCAGACCTGACCCGTATGGGGGATATGCAAGCCGCAGAAAAAATATTTCACGATGTGGCGATCCCCACGCAAAGCGCTATGTTGGACAAGCTGATGGCATGGTCTGAAGCTTACTATAAGCGGCATGGCCAAATGGTGAAGGAAAACCAGTCTCAACAGCGGCAGGTTATCCGCATGATGTTTGGCGTGGCGGCAATTTCCATATTAATCGGACTGCTGGTCGCCTGGGTGGTGTATCGTTGGAATCAACGCCTTATAGCGCATTTTGTAGCCAATGCAACTCAATTGCGCGAGGCTTTGGCACAATCTGCGTTTCGGCAGCAGGCGCTGGATACGCACTCGATAGTCAGCGTGACAGATGTGAGTGGTGTGATCATTCATGCCGACGATAAATTTTGTGAGGTGAGCAGGTATCGTCGTGAAGAACTGGTCGGACAAAGCCACCGCATCCTGAAATCCGACCTCCATCCACCAGCGTTTTATCAAGCGATTTGGCACGCCATCAGTGAGGGACAAATCTGGACAGGAGAGATCTGTAATCGTGCAAAAAATGGTGCGCTTTATTGGGTTCAATCCACGATCGTGCCCATGCTTGATGAACATAAACTACCTACACGCTACATTTCAGTAAGCACTGAAATCACTCAGTTTAAAGCCATGGAAACATCCATTCGGGAGGCCAACACCCTGCTTGAACGTACCGTGCAAGAGCGTACCTATGAATTGGAAGAGGCCAAACATCAATTGGAAGTTGAGCTTTCTGATCGAGCCAGTACCCAGAAAGTATTGCAGGCAAGCTATGACGACCTGAAAAATCTGCATCGGCAATTACAGGAAACCCAGCAGCATCTGATGCAATCTGAAAAACTCGCCGCAGTGGGTCAACTGGCCGCCGGCATGGCACACCAGATCAACAATCCGGTAGGCTTCATTGCATCCAATCTGAGTACTTTAGGCCGCTATCAGGACACATTAGGTGGCTTGCTTGAGCGATATATTCAGTTGGAGCCTGGGCTGGATGAAGATGAGCGAACAGCGATGGAGGCTTTTCGCAAACAGGCTGATCTGGATTTTTTATTGAGCGATACGCGAGATTTGTTGGCCGAGTCACGCGCCGGGATTGAACGCATACGCAATATTGTGAAAGATTTGAGGGATTTTGCGCACATAGATAGTGATGGCCAAAAACAGTTCGTTGATATCAATCAGTGTCTGGATACGACGCTCAAGCTTTTGAGCGGTCGGTTTGCGGAGAACGTGATTATTCAGCGTGAGTATGGAGCTTGCCGACTTGTGGAATGCCAGTCGGGCGAACTTAACCAGGTTTTTGTGAACCTGCTGAATAATGCCTTGCAGGCCTTGCAAGGTAAGCCCGGCACCATCACCCTGAGAAGCGGCACCGAAGAGACTGTAGTCTGGGTGGAAATTGAAGATACGGGAGAAGGTATTCATGAGAATGCATTACCCCATATTTTTGAGCCCTTCTTCACCACTCGACCAGTGGGGCAAGGTGCGGGGCTTGGTTTATCAACGGCCTACGGTATGATCCTGCAGCATGGTGGCACGATTACGGTATCGAGTCAGCCCGGCGCAGGCTCAGTGTTCCGCGTGAGTTTTCCAGTCGGTCATGATTATGAAATATCAAACACTGCGACTCGGCACCAGCCGACTCAAGCAGTGCCCTTATTAAGTACTGGATAATGTTTCTTGCAAGCACTGGCGCATTGAAGGCATTGAAAAGCTATTAGCAGGAAAAGGAATAACAAGATGGACAGTCAACACCCGCCGGCGAAGCTGTTACTGGTCGACGACGAGCCCAATATTTTGACCAGCCTGAATCGTCTCTTGCGGGCGGAAGGGTATGTCATTCGCACGGCTGAAAGCGGTGTACAAGCACTCGAACGCATGGCAGAAGAGCCAGCCGATGTCATTATTTCGGACATGCGCATGCCCGGAATGAATGGCGCTGAGTTCCTGAAGCGGGCCCGTGAAAACTGGCCTGATAGTGTACGACTGTTATTAACCGGGTTTTCTGATGCCGAATCGACTGTTTCGGCGGTGAATGAAGGTGGGATTCATGCCTACCTTCATAAACCCTGGGATGACGCACACCTTTTACAGGCGGTTCGAGGCGCAGTGGACCTCAAAAACCTAGTTGATGAACGCAATGCTTTGCTGGAACTCACGGCCAAACAAAATACTGAGCTGACTTTTTTAAACGAAGGTCTGGAAGACGCCGTCCGAGCACGTACCGCCGAACTGAAGCAATCAGCCACTTTTCTGGAGTTGGGCAATAAAAAACTTAAGGAAAACTTTCACGCGAGCCTATGTGTGTTTTCCAATCTCATTGAGCTGCGGCAAGGCAACATGGGTGGACACGGGAAACGGGTCGCCGACCTGGCGCGCAAAATGGCCCAGCGCATGGGCTTGCGTGAGCAGGTAGTCAATGACATCACGGTCGCGGGCTTGCTCCATGACATCGGAAAAATTGGCTGGACCGACCACATGTTTCAAAAGCCTTTCAACGAAGCGTTCACAATTGATGAGCGCCAACTGGCCATGAAACATCCTTCGTTGGCGGCGAAGCTACTGGTTGAACTGGAAAACATGCGGAATCCCGCGCTGATCATTCAACATCACCATGAGCACTTCAATGGTCGCGGTTACCCGGATAGTCTTGCGGGTCTGGATATTCCGATTGGCTCGCGAATCCTCTCAGTGGCTGATGATTACGATGAACTCCAGCTTGGCAGCATCACCCAGAAACGCCGCTCACCTGAACAAGCTGCCATGATGATTCGAGATGGCGCATGTGCACGTTACGACCCATCTGTAGTCGATGTATTCCTGAAAATAATGGGCATGGCGGTTGCTGATGTGGTTGCAGGGCCTGAACACCGTGTCGAAGTCGGTCAGCTTAAAAGCAAAACCCAGTTGTCGCGCGACATCATTGGCCTGGATGGCACCATGTTGTTAAGCAAAGGTTATGTTCTGGATGAGAAGTTGGTCTTGCAACTTCAAAACTATGAAGTCAAAACTGGAAAAGCTTTAGAGATATGGATTGCAGGCTCTTGAATACATGATGTGTTTTAGGTCGCATAAGCGCTACTGTCGATACGCGTTAAGGCAGCTCACTGCAGGCCATACAAATATTATTTAAAGTGCGCGTGAAATACGACGCACGGTGTTGTCTTCCGGGTGAGGCTCATCGCGGAACCCAAGGCCTTGTACCAGCTTGAGCATGGAATGGTTGATTTTCATCACTTCACCCTCCATCACCTTCACGCCCTTGCCGCGCGCCACATCCATCAGCACATCCATTAGCTTGTGACCGATTCCCTGTTTCTGCCATTGGTCGCTGACCACCAGGGCGAATTCGCAGGACGTCCCTTCCGGGTTGATGGCATAGCGTGCCACCCCGAGCTCCACTTCGCGGCCGTCGATTTCGGTCAGAGCCAGCAGCGCCATTTCGCGTGCATAGTCGATCTGGGTCAGGCGTGCCAGTGCGACCGGGGACAATTCGCTTACTGCGTCCATGAAGCGAAAATACCGGGATTCCTCCGACAGACCCTTGACGAAACCCTGGGTCAGCTCGGCATCCTCCGGACGGATCGGACGGATCACCACATCGTGGCCACTCGGCAATTGCCAGTGCGTCACCAGATGCACCGGGTAGGGGTGGATCGCCATGTGGCCGTAGCGGTCGGCCGTGGGCACGCGGGGGGCGATGATAATGCGCGCATCCAGCGCCAGCGCGCCATGTTCGTCCACCAGCAGCGGATTGATGTCCAGCTCGGCCAGCCAGGGCAATTCGCAGACCATTTCCGACAGCCGCAGCAGCACGTTCTCCAGCACCTCCATGTCGACCGGTGGGCGGTTTCGAAACGCGCCCAGCAGGGTGGCGACACGGGTGCGCCGGATCAGGTCGCGGGCCAGATAGCGGTTCAGCGGCGGCAGTGTCACGGCGCGATCCTGAAGCGCTTCGACATCGACGCCACCGGCGCCAAACACGATCACCGGGCCCAGCACCGGATCGGACGTCATGCCCAGCAACACCTCGCGGGCGTGCGGACGTATCACCATCGGCTGGACGACGATGCCATCCAGGGTGGCATCGGGGCGCAAGCGTGCGATATCGGCCAGCATCTCGCCGTAGGCCGAGCGTACGGCCTGACCACTCGACAGCCCCAAACGCACGCCGTTGACGTCGGACTTGTGGGTGATGTCCGGTGAATTGATTTTCATCACCACCGGGAAGCCGATCTGTTGCGCCAGCAGCATCGCTTCCATCGGGCTGCGCGCGATCAGGGTCTGCGTGATCGGGATGCGGAAAGCTGCCAACAGTGCCTTCGATTCCACTTCGCTCAGCAGGTGCCGTCCGTGCGCCAGCGCGCTCTCGATGATCAGGCGCGCGCCCTCGACGTCCGGCGCGGCCTGCTGTGACAGCGGCTCAGGCGTCTGCATCAGCTGGCGCTGGTTCTCGTAGAACGCGGATAAATAGGAAAACACCTCGACCGCCGGTTCCGGTGTGGTGAAGTAGGGGATCCTGGCCTGTTTGAACAGGCGGCGGCCCTCGAATACCTGGGCCTCGCCCATCCAGCAGGTCAGCACCGGCTTGCACGAACTTTTCGCCACCTCGATCACCGCCTGTGCCGCCTCGGTCGGCCGCGTCATCGCCTGCGGCGTCAGCATCGCCAGCACGCCGTCGACGTTGTCGTCGGCAAGGCAAGCCTCCACCGCCGCGCGATACCTGTCGGCATTGGCGTCGCCGATGATGTCGAGCGGATTGGCCTGCGACCAGTTGGTCGGCAACACGGCATTGAGCGTTGCTATCGTCGCCGGCGACAGCTCGGCCATGCGCACCCCAAGTTCCACCGCAAGATCGGTCGCCATGACGCCGGGGCCGCCGCCATTGGTGACGATGGCCAGCCGGTTGCCGCTGGGCTTGATGTGGGTGGACAACGCCCGTGCCGACGCGAACAGTTGCAGGATGGTGTTGACCCGCACCACCCCGGCGCGCCGCACCAGCGCGTCGAACACCGCGTCCGAACCGACCAGTGCGCCGGTGTGTGACTGCACCGCTTTCGAACCGGCTGCATGGCGTCCCACCTTCACCAGGAAAACCGGCTTGAAGCGCGAGGTCGCGCGCAACGCGCTCATAAAGCGGCGCGCGTCGCGAATGCCCTCGATATACAGCAGGATGCCGCGGGTCTGGGTGTCGGCGGCGAGGTAGTCGAGAATCTCGCCGAAATCCAGATCGGCCGACGCGCCGGTGGAGATCACGCTGGAAAATCCGATACCGTTGGTTTCCGCCCAGTCCAGCATGGCGGTGCAGATGGCGCCGGACTGCGACACCAGCGCGAGATCGCCGGTCAGCGTCGCGCCCTGGCTGAAGGTGGCGTTCAAGCCAATCGACGGCCGCTGGATGCCGAGGCAGTTGGGGCCAATAAAGCGAATACCGTGCTTCCTGGCCACACGCTTCAGCGTGTCTTCCAGCGCCGCGCCCTGTGCACCCACTTCGCGAAAACCTGCGGACAGCACGACGGCATGGCGGATGCCGCGCTGCCCGCATTCTTCCAGAATCTGCGCCACGGTCGGCGCCGGCGTGGCAATCAACGCCAACTCTGGCGTAGTCGGCAACTCGCCGGCACCGGCGTAGCAGCGCTCACCAAAAATCGTCTGGTGCTTGGGGTTGACCGGATAGACCTCGCCCTTATAGCCGGCATGGCGCAGATTGCGGAACAGGATGCCGGCGACCGAATCCTCGCGTTCGCTGGCGCCGAAGACCGCCACCGAACGGGCGTTGAACAGGGGATGCAGATAGTGTTGAGACATGGCTTTATAAGTGGCTAGCGACAGGGAGCATGGGGAATCAGACCCACCCATCCTAGGCCAGACAGTGTGACGGCGCCATCACCCCGGGCGTATAGTTGATTGATTGTTTTTACTGACTGCGCCATGCACACTGCCTACATCACCCATCCGGTATGCCTCAAACACAGCATGGGCGACGGGCATCCGGAAAGCCCCGCACGCCTCGGCGCCATCGAAGACCGGTTGCACGCCGCCCAACTGTTTGATTTTCTCGACCATCAGGAAGCGCCCCGGGCGCATCGCAGCCATCTACTGCAGGCGCATGAAGCCGCCTATATCAACCGCATCGAAGCGGCCTCGCCGCACGAAGGTTTGCATGCACTGGATCCCGACACCAGCATGAACCCGCACACCCTCGACGCAGCTTACCGTGCGGCCGGCGGCGCAGTGATGGCGGTAGACCAGGTGCTGCGCGGCGAGATCGCCAACGCCTTCGTCGCCTGCCGCCCGCCCGGGCACCACGCGACCCGCAATCAGGCCATGGGGTTTTGCATCTTCAACAATGTGGCCGTGGCGGCCGCGCACGCCCTGGAGGCACACGATCTGGAACGGGTCGCCATCGTCGATTTCGACGTGCACCACGGTAATGGTACCGAGGACATCTTCAAGGACGATCCGCGCGTGATGCTGTGCTCCACATTCCAACATCCTTTTTACCCGTTTAGCGGCGCCGACACCGCAAACAGGCACATCGTCAATCTGCCATTGCCGGCGGGTACCGCCGGCCCAGCCTACCGTGAAGCCTTCAACGCCGCCATCATGCCGCGGCTGGAAGCCTTCCGCCCGCAGATGCTGTTTTTCTCGGCCGGGTTCGACGGCCACCGGGAAGACGACATGGCGCAGTTTGGACTGGTGGAAGCGGATTATGTCTGGATCACCGAGCAGGTCATGGGCGTGGCCGCGCGCCATGCGGAAGGGCGCATCGTCTCGGTGCTGGAAGGGGGCTATGACCTCAGTTCGCTGGGGCGCAGTGTGACCGAACACATCAGGACTCTAGCGGGTGTTTCGACATCTCCCCGATTTGAGTAGCACGTAGCTTTGGAATCCAATCCCATTATGGAATGGAGATTGGACTTGAAGGAGGGTTTCCCTCCACCGTTATATACTTCGCATAATGTATATTAGCAAATCCTGATATACTCCCCTTTGGAGAAACGCGTAACTCAAGACTGCTGCGGGATCGCAGCATCCAGACTGGTTATGTCCATGTCCCTCGTTAAACCTGGGGAGGGATATGATCAAGTTCACTGTACTGAGTACGAAGGGCGGGGTCGGTAAGACCACACTAGCAGCAAATCTAGGTGCACTCATGGCGGACATGGGGCTGAGAGTCCTGCTTGTCGACGCCGATGTGCAGCCCGCGCTCTCGAAATATTACCGTATTAAGCGCGAAGCCCCGTTTGGCCTCACAAAAGTCATCACCACCGGGTATGTCACTGAGGATTGCATCTCTCAGACGGTAATCGATGGGCTCGATGTAATCCGGTCGGACGATCCAGATGGCAGTCTCCAAACCTGGCTCCTGCATCGGATTGATCGTGGCGAGCGACTTGGCAATGCCCTGAATTCCCCCTCTGTATCCGAAGACTATTACGACTGCGTCTTAATCGACACGCAGGGAACCGTAGGCCCACTGCAGGACACCGCCGCACTCGCCGCCACACAGATCATTTCTCCAATCAAGCCGGAAATTCTGTCAGCACGTGAGTTCAAAACGGGAACGATGGAGCTGCTGGCTCGGCTTGAGCCTTCACCAAACTCGAAATACAGGGTAGGGCCGGTCAAAGCAGTCATATCGATGCAGGACCGGACTGCCGACGCGAGAATCATCGCGGAGTCGATCAGACAGGACTTCATCAAGCTGGGCGGACGGGTCACGGTACTCGATACGATAGTCCCAGACGCCAAGTCCTACAAGGAATCAGCCACCCTGTGCATCCCCGCACACCGGCATGAGCCGTCGCGCAAGGGCACGATGCCGTCTGCCTATGAAACCATGCACGCTCTCCTCTGGGAGTTGGTGCCGAGCCTTGCAGGGCATTACGCCGGATCGGAGGCAGCACAAGACCAAAGCCGTGACGGAGCTAAAGCATGATGGCGGGCGGAAAGAAAAAGCCCCCACTCATGAATATCCCGAGTTCGATCAAGATGGTGGACTTGGCTGCCAAGCATGGGTTTACCCCAAAGTCCGATTCTGAAAAGCGGACGGTACGGGAGCGCCTGAAGCTGGAGGTGTCCAACAGCCTGAACGTGCCGGCGCCAAACAGCGGGAGCGGCCTCAAGCACGACACTGAAGTGGATGACTCGTGGGCAAGTCTTCCAGTAACCGCCGTTCACTTCTATGAGCGAAATCCCCGCAAGGCGAACAACGAAGCCTACGCTGAGCTGAAGGAGAGCATCCGGGTCAATGGAATCCTTCAACCCTTGACTGTCACCAAGCGGCCGGGAGAAACCCATTACATCCTGTACGCGGGTGGAAACACCCGCCTGCAGGCCATACGGGAGTTGTGGGAGGAAACAGGGGATCCAAAGCTCCGCGAAACCCGCGTCATCATCAAAGCCTGGCGCGGTGAAGCATCCGTTCTGCTTGCCCACATGGCCGAAAACACCCAGCGCAACGACATGACCTTCTGGGATCGTGCCAACGGGACGCTGGAAATCAAGCGGCAGATGGAAGAGGAGAGCGGTAAAACACTCTCACACCGGGAGTTTGAAGCCGAAATCAAGAAATTCGGCCTCCAGACTGATCTGCGAACACTCAGCATGTACCGGTTCGCAGTCGAAAAGATTGCCGATGTCGGCCCGTGGCTTTCCGGCTTATCCGTGCGAACCATCCAGCCCCGCCTGAACCTGTTGTTGAAGCTGGCCAATCATCACGATATCGAGGAAAGCGCTTTCTATGCCGAGGTGGTCACGCCAACCGCAAAGGCCATAGCCGGCATGGTTTCGGAAGATGCCCATGCATTTAGCGCAGACCAGTTTCTTGCTCGATGCGAAGCCATCATGTCTGCCCGGCTGGAATTGAACGAGCGGGACATCGGCAAGATGCTCACCGCCATGGAGCGCTTCCCCGACATGACCCTGGAAGGCTTGCAGCGTATATGCAAGCCCCAGCGTCCGGTCGAACCCCAGACTCAATCCACACCAGAGTCTGTCGGCCAGGAACAGGGGAAATCGTCACAGCCCATTACCCTTGCGCCACGATTGCCCGGGAGTACCACTCTCACTAAGCAGGCCGCAACAGAACACGGTGAACGCAGCCAAAGAGTGAGTTCAACGGCTTCCCATTCCACAGTCAGTTTCCCCCCGATCCCAGCTGAGAGTGTAGAGCCGGACCGATTGATGACCTTGATTCAGCAGGTGCTTGTCTCCGCCGGCCTCGGCTCCTGCTATGAGCCTTCACCCGGCATGCCCATGGGGTATTGCATGGGATTCCCCAAGGATGGCCCACTTGATTTGAAAGAGAACGCGCAAAGCCGCCAGGCTGCCTGGTGGGTGCTTGCGATGGCAAGCGGACAGTTCGAACCGGACGTGTGCCGGTCTGGCCTTGACGACCCCAATGAGTGGCGCACCTTGATCCTGGAAGAAGGTAGCCAGGAAACGCTGGGGGGCCTGGAACTCGCCATCCAGCACAACATTGGTGGCCAAGGTGAGTTTCTGCCGATTCCATGGCTGCTGAACCCGGACAACCCTATTGCGGGCGTGTGCCTTGAGTTGCTCTCGGTCATTCGTGGAGGGGCTCGATCATGATGATGGTTCGCGTCACCGACAATACGCTGAGAGCCGCGCTGCTCATGCACTTGATCGAGCAGCTTGAGCGTGGCGACCTTGCCGTCCTGCTGGAAAAGGGCGCTTGTCCGAGGTCCATGGATCGGTTGCGAGGTCTCGCCATCAATGAAATTCTGCACCTGGCCTCATCAGGCCATCCCGACATCCATTTCTCGATCGATGAGGGCGGTTTCGAACTCGGAATCGAAACCCTGTTTCGGCGCAAGCAGGAAACCGAGCATCTGGTGTATTGCATCCAGAACGGCGCCAGCCAGTCGATGCTGAACAAACTGTTCCCGTCGACCGACCCGCGTGTCATCCAGACCTACCGCAAGCTCCTCAAGAATGACCGCAAAATCGGCCGTATCGCGCTACCAGATGAAAGCATCCGCGATCTGATTCATCAATGCTGGTTCGGGATGGGTGAGGAATACCCCGAGATCACCACTCTGCGCGAAAAAATCATGCTTCTGCATGGGTTCTTCAGCAGCTATTCCCTCGACGCGCTGTACGCCACCGTCAATGAGTTCAACGAACCCCAAAGGAAGCACCATGGCCAGAAATAAAAGCCGTGTCACGCCTCCGGACTGTCTGCCAATGAATCCATCGACAGACGATCAGGCCGTCTACAACACGATCAGTCCAGCAATGTTGCTGGACATATTCGATGAGCCAATCGTGTTTCAGCGTGCCTATGTGGGTCTGACAGGCAGCGCTGTGGCAGCACTGTTCCTGTCTTATGCGATTTACACGACAGACCGTCTTCCGAGAGACGCGGAAGGCTGGTTCAGGAAGACCGGGGATGAATGGAAGGCTGAAACGGGACTGACCCGCTTCGAGCAGCAAACGGCTCGCCGCATCCTGCGGGAGCTGGATGTTCTGATTGAACGGCGGGCGGGCTTGCCGGCCGAGCTTTGGTTCAAGATTCGAATTGATCGCATTCTTGAGCTGCTATCGGATCAGGCAGAAGCCAAGTGGGGGCAGGTCATCTAGGACCAGATGATGCCCCACGCATACGCCATAGCTGCCAAATCGAGTCAGGTGAACGAAAACCTGGCCCAGGGGGTGAAAGACCTTCTGTCGGCGCTTGGTAACCGCTACGTGGCGTATTACCCCTCCCTCGCCGAATTGACGGGTTCTCCCAAAGCCGCCCTGATGCTTGGACACGCAATGTTTATGACCCGTGTGGTCCTGGACAAGCAGCCCAATCGCGGAGGGTGGTTCTGGAAGACCTCGAAGGAATGGAAGCAGGTCGCCGGATTGAGCGTCCGGGAAATTGAAACGTCTCGCAAAGTGCTTTTAAAAGACGGCATTTTGCAGGAATCAAGACGTGGCATGCCGGCCAAACTCTGGTTCAGGGTTGATCTTGACCATCTGGCTTTGAGGCTGTGCCAGTATGCCAATACCACCTACCGTCCCTGGTCATGGGAAGACCGGGTGCTGAAAACGCTGCTCGGTAAACCGGTGATGTTCTACGCTCCTTTCGCGTGGGCGGCGGACAGCGCCTTGGCGGGTCTCTATATGTCCAGCCTGTTCAATCGGCTGCGGCAGACATTATCCCGGAACGAAGTTGACGAGGCAGGCTGGTTCAGCAGCCCAACCAGCCAATCACTGATCCATCTCCATTTTGGGCGTCGCATGTTGATGAATGCCCGAGCCAAACTGATCGAGTCCGGCATGATGGAAGAGGTGCGGGAAAGCCGTATGCAATCCCAGTTGTTGTCCCGGATTATGTTAAAAATGCTGCCGGCCAAAATCTGCCTGGAAGCCAATGAATTCCACAGTTTGTCGGAATCCAACAAACTAGATTGTCGGAATCCGACAAACAAGAGTTGCTTAAAACGCGTAACAAGAGTTGCCGGAACCGTAAAACAAGAGTTGCTGGAACCGCAAGTCAACAGTTCACCTTTCCGCGAAACAAGTTCTGCGGAAACAGCAACTCACTCTAATAAGGAAATAAATACTCCATACCACCCCCTCCATAACAGCCTGGAGGGGGTGGGCGTATTCGATTTCCCCAAAACCATCCGGACTGCGCCAGCAAGTGCTGATCTGGAAAATCTGATCTATCCGGACAAGCTGCTTCCCGGCGAAAAACAGACCGCACGGCAGATTCTGCACGGCAGCCCCAATCCTCAAATCATCCTCGACGAGCTGGCAGGCCAGATGCAGGACGGCCACGTCAAGAACGCGATCGGCTATCTGCGAACCCTGAAAACCCGGCAACAGGCAGGAGCATTTGAGCCGGAGTATGCCCATCGGGTTGAAGCAGATCGAAAGCGCCGGCAGGAAATACTGGAACAGCGAAAGCGCCTGACCGTTGAGCCACAAACACCGGTTGCGACAAACCGCGACTCAGCTCGGATCAAGCTGACCGAACTGCGCCAGAGCATTTGGGGAAAGAAATGACCAGAACCACGACCACAGGAAGTGTGGGTGATGGTAGTGCCATCACCGAAACAGCCAACCGCAAGGTGGCGCAGCAGGAAGTGATGGTGATGGTAGTGCCATCACCGAAACAGGCAACCGCAAGGTGGCGCAGCAGGAAGTGATGACTATAGACGGAGACATTTGATGGCAACACCGAAATCGAAGATCAAGTTCCCGACCTCGGCGGATTCGCCGTTCGAGGATGGGTATGACATTGCTGGAGAGCGAGATGCTCTGAAAGATTTGGTCGAGGCGGAGGAACCGGACGAGAAGGATCCTCGTTGGGAGCGTTTCATGGACCTGCTCGAAAGGGAAGAGCGCCTGCGGCAGGAACAGGCGAATCGCCAGCAACGCCAATACGCTGACCCGATCGTTCCCGATCATGAGGCACGTGCACTGAAGGCAATCGGCAGCCTCGTTGCTGATGAGACGGATGTGATGGCAATCCATACCAAGGAGGCCTACCGACTGTTCATCGGCAGGACGCGTGATGAAAGCCCGCGCGGCTACGGAATCACCAGCGGGAAGAAGGTTGCAGCAGTGCTCCGGTCAATCTGGAACCTGTCGGCCAATGACAATCCCTATGCGGACTGGATTCTGGTGCAGGTGACGGATCGTGTCGGCGAACTGCGCCAACAGCTTGAGCATGCCGGAAAGCATTTCCAGGACGATCTGGACAAGTTGCAGGCGCGTGGTCTTCGCGTGTCCGTATTGAAGAGTCGTGCGCCAGTGGAAGTGGAACTGGGTTTCCGCAGTCCCTACGGCTACATGATCGTGGATCTGATCCTGGACTTTGACTGGTATGCGCGTGTGGTCAAGACGATGGTGCAGAAGAATCGTCTGGGCGACATCGAAGGGAAGGAAGACTTGTACCAGATGACCAAACGGATTCGGGCGTTGTTCGAGTCCACCTTGCCCTATCAGAAGTATCTCCTCCGTGAGGAGTTGCGTCTGCTATCCAGGAGCGATTTTCTCCCTGGCGCCAGCGATGAAGCAAGGAAGCGGGTTGAAGCTGCCGTTGGGATATTCGGGGCTGTGCCGCAGCCGATCTTTACCGGTGAAGTGCGACCGCGTCATAGCCGTCGTCGGGCGGATGTGAGTGAGGCAGAGATGCGATTGCTGGTGGATGTGGCGCAGGGGAAAGTGGATACGGCCGGAAGTGATCTGAGCCAGGAAAACACGCTCCTATGAGCGGTTTGTCATCAATCCAGATGGATAAAAGGCCTTTTAAGGGTAAGGGGGCGGCTGAGTGGTTGGCGCGGCTCCATCGTGACTACCGGAAGGTCGTGTTTGAGATGGAGGAATTGTCCGAGCACTCGAAGGGTGCCGCAGGCAACGCCTGGTATGTGTATCTGCATCACCGGAAATCGACCGGGCAACGCTTTCTGATGTGGCGCAGCTTTGGCGTGAAGCATGTCCACCTGACATGGGACAGCATCCAGCCCACGCTGGGCCGAATGACACGGTCACAGCAGGACTGGTTTGAGGACGTCAATGCGGCAGTGCGGTTGCTGAATGCGAAGGAGGTCGTGACCAGGAAGGCAATACGCATGGCACAGGAACTTGATCATTGAGGATTGAAGCAATGAAACGGGTACGCCACCCCTTGGCGTGGGTTTTTTAATCAACTGAAGGAGAAGAGGCATGAGCAATGAATTTCGTGGCACTGGCAATTTGGGCGACAACCCCACGTTGAAGACCGTTCTGGTCAAGGGCGAGGATCGAAAGGTCGCAGAGATCCGGGTTTTCTTCGACGAATACAAGCCGGATGGTCAGGGCGGTTTCGAGCAGTCCGGTGGGTTCTGGATGAATGCTTCGGTGTGGGACAAGCGCGGCGAGGATGTTGCCCAGCACCTGCGCAAGGGGGCGCGTGTGCATGTCGCCGGCCGCCTGGCCGAGCAGGAATGGACAGACAAGGAATCTGGCGAAGTGCGGAAGACGATGCAGCTCAATGCCGACGATGTCTATCTGTCGCTGTCTCGTCTTGAGGAAGTGAAATTCAGGCCGAAAGCGCAGGAAGTGGGGGCTTGATGCGAACAGCATCCACTCTGCTGCTTTCATCAGCGCTCATGCTCAATTTCTCAGCATTTTCTGCTGAGAGTCACGAGCTGATTATGTGCAACACCTATTCGGGTGGCGGAGGTGTCAGCGTCAAGGGCAGAACCCTCAAGTGCGAAGGCGAACCGGATGCTCGCGGCTACAGCAAATTCTGGACGACGAGTCTGATGGACCTGTACGGCCAGGGCTGGAGGGTTGAGTCCATGTCGGCCTACCCGGCGAACTCGTCCGGGGAGGCGACGGTGATTTTCCTGTTGAACCGGACAACGACATCCGGCCCCGCTTTACCTGCCCAGAAATAGGAGGCTTCATGAGACACCCAACCCAGCCTGAGGAAAACATGATTGCAGCGGTGCTGCAATCGGTGTCGGAAGACGCGTGCCGGCATGGGATGGGCTCGGGATGTTTTCATGGGTTCGAGTTCAAGGCCATGAGGCTTGGACGGCGTGGCCGGCCAGGTGCAATGGCAAGAGTGAAGATTGTGGTCAGCCAGGATGGCGAGGTGATCGAATCACGATTACTCGATGTCCTGAATGATCCGCTATAGGCCGCGACCGGGTTGAGTCGGGGTTATGAGCCAGCACTATTTCAACACGACGTTTGACGGTGACCCCATTACCGTTATCTGGCATGAGAGCAACGTTGGTTCAGGGAGGTGATGCAGTGATAGACAAGAACTGGCAGGAAATTGCCCCGGATCCTGATTGGGTGCGGCAGGAAGTAGCCCGCCTGAATGAGGCAGTCGATGAATTTGCCGGCGCCATGAAGGCGAAGCTCGCGCAGAAAGCGCATGAGGGCTGGACCGGCTGGGACAAGCCTGAATCGGGGATCAAGATCTGGAATGCCATGCTTGCCCAAGGCGCTGCGGTACCGCTGGCCAAGGGGCAGGAAGTGGATATTGCCAATCTGGCGATGATGCTATGGCGGACAAATGGGCGGATGGAATGAATGCCCTTGCGCACTGGGGCCCGATGATATCGACCGAGCTGGCATCTTTCATTGATGTGTCTGCGATTTCAGGAGGGCTTGAGTGAAGCTCTACCTCTGCGAAAAGCCCTCACAAGGCAGAGAAATCGCCAGCCACATCGGTGCGCGGACACGTGGCGAAGGATGCATTACTGGTAACGGTGTAACGGTAACCTGGGCCATCGGCCACCTGGTTGAGCAGGCGAAACCGGAGCACTACAACCCGGCATTGAAATTCTGGGACATCGCGCACTTGCCTGTGCTGCCGGATGAGTGGCACATGGAGGTGAAGCACCAGACCCGTGATCAGTACAGGATCGTCTCAAAGCTGTTGAAGCAGGCAACCGAGGTTGTCATTGCCACCGATGCCGACCGTGAGGGCGAAGTGATCGCACGGGAGCTGATGCAGCTGAACGGCTACCGCGGGAAGGTTTCGCGCCTTTGGCTTTCAGCGTTCGACGATGCGTCGGTGACGAAGGCTCTGGCTAATATCCTGCCGGGCGAGAAGACGCTGCCGATGTATTTCTCCGGGATGGGCCGAAGCCGGGCGGACTGGCTGGCCGGTATGAATCTCACCATGGCCTTGACCAAGGCGTTCGGTGCCGGCGGCAAAGACGGAACCTTGCATTGTGGTCGTGTGCAGACGCCTGTGCTGGCTTTGGTGGTGCGGCGCGAACGGGCCATCGCCGCGTTCGTTCCAAAGGCGCACTTCGGGGTCAATGCGACCTTCCTGATGGGCGGGGCATCCGTACCGATGGCATGGGTGGCGCGAGCGGTGCCTCTCGACGATGAGGGGCGTCTCGTCGACCGTGGAAGTGCAGAGGCGGTGGTCAAGCAGGTCGCAGGGCAGACCGGGAAGGTGAGCCTTGTCGAGACGACACAGGAACGCGAAGTCGCGCCGTTGCTGTACAGCCTGGGATCACTCCAGCGGGAGGCCTCGGCGCGCTTCGGGATGAAGGCGCAGGCCGTACTCGATGCTGCGCAGGCACTTTACGAGAAACACAAGACGACATCGTATCCACGAACGGATGCGAATACCTGCCACGCTCGATGCTGGCCGAATCGAACGAGACGCTGCAGGCTATCGCCGGAGCGAAGCCCGAGCTGGCAACACTGGCGACGGTTGCCGAGTCTGTGCTCAATGGTGCCGATGAGCGTTTCCGGGGCAGGGCATTCAACGACAAACAGATCACGGCCCACCACGCGATCATTCCGACGCGAAACCCGAACATCGATGTGTCGGCCATGACGCCGACCGAGCGGACAGTCTTCGACATGGTTTGTCGACGGTATCTGGCGCAATTCCTGGGGGATTACCAGTACAGCAAGACACTGTAAGTTCATCGAAGTTCATCGATTCCCATGCGGGGTCGGGCCACCCCGCCGAAAATCCTGGGTGGTTCAATGAAATACGTTCTGTTTGCAGCCGCGCTCGCTGCGTTCTCGCTCGCCCAAGCTAATAAAGCCGACATGGAAAGCCTCTGTGCGGCGCGTCCCCCTATGTGGGCGTATGCGCCGAGCTCGAACAGGCATTTGCCGGTGCGCCAGATTGTAGGTGGCGGCGGGAAGGGGCCGGCAGCCGCGCAATTTCCTGTTCGCGTTAAAAAACGTTCTTCCATGGCCTGTAAATTCAAGCTTACTCACCCACCCAGTTAAGCATTTTTTACGGCAGGCTATGTTCGTGTTGCGTGCAGGGCGGGAAAATACGGCCGTTGAGGCAAAATAGCGTGCTGTCAATTTGCACGACACCCATGATGACTGAAGCACATGCCGCCCGCGCGCCGGGCCTGATTTTCGACACCCATCTTGAGCACTTCGACCGCGATGTGATCGATGCCTCGCACACGCTGCCGATCCTGGTCGATTTTTGGGCCGACTGGTGCCCGCCCTGCCGCGCGCTGACACCGGTGCTGGAACGCGTCATCGCGCATCACGCCGGCAAGCTCCACATGGCCAAGGTCGAGGTCGACGAGGGCGCCAACATGAAGCTCGCCGGGCGCTACGGCCTGCGCGGATTTCCCACCGTGCTGCTGTTCGTCAAGGGCGAAATCGTTGGGCGTTTTTCCAGCGCCAAGCCGGAGCACTGAGTGCGCGAATTCATCGCCGAGCACGTCGATATTGAATAAGCCCTTGTGGGTGATCGACACCAACGTGGTGCTCGACCTGTTGCATTTCGACGATGTGGCTGCACGCCCCCTGCGGCTTGCGCTGGAAGATGGGCGCGTGCGCTGTGTGGTATCGGACGGCACGCTGGCAGAATGGCGGCGGGTGCTGGCCTATCCGGAATTCGGCCTGGATTCGGCGCGGCAGGCGACATTGTTTGCGCGTTATGAGGCGTTGGCAGTTAAGGCGGATGCCGTGGGAGGGAATGTCGGCCTGCCCCACAATGGGACCCTAATCCACTCAGGGCTGAAACCCATGTGGAGTCGTATGCCGCGTTGCAGCGACCCCGACGACCAGCAATTTATCGAATTGGCCGCCGCCGCTGGCGCACAGGGGCTGATCAGCCGGGATCGCGCGGTGCTCAAGCTGCGCCGCCGCTGTGCGCCACAATTCAGGATCCAGACGCCCGCCGAGGCGGTGCGCTTGCTGGACGATTCGGCAGCTTGAGTAGACGCCTGGGAATCAGTCCCGTGGCTGAAACCGCCGCCGCGCCGCTTCGCTGACCGCCACCACCGCCGGGTGGCTCAGTCGCCGCTCCACTGAAATGGCGAAAAAGCGTTCGCGGATGTCCTGCGTCTGCCCCAACTCGACCACCTTGTATTGCTGCATCACCTCCTGCGCCGTGGTTAGCGGTACCGGAAACACCCCTGCGCCTGCCTGGCCAAAGGCACTCATCAGCGCGCTGTCGTTGAATTCGCCGACGATGGTGGGCTGGAAGCCGCGGCGTTCGAGCCAGCGCAACAGGGGTACGCGTAGCGCGCTGTCCTCGCCCGGGATCAGCAGCGGCGCCCCATGCAGATTGGCAGGAAAGTCCGGCCCCAGCGCCTCGGCAATCGTGCGCGCAGCCAAAAAGGCGATGCCGCATTCGCCCAGAGGGTGGCTGTAGCCCTTGATGTCCATGTTTGAGGGCAGCGGGCGGTCTGCCAGCACCATGTCGAGGCGGTGGATCGAGAGGTCGGCGGCCAGTTGTTCCAGCCGGTCTTCCCGGCACACCAGCTTGACCGGTTCGGCCAGTGTCAGCGCGGGCGCCAGCAACTGGTAGGCGATCGCCTTCGGCACGGCGTCGGCGATGCCGACGCGGAACGGGTGGACGCGGGCGGTGGCGCGATTTTGCAAAGCCTCTTCAAGCTCGGCGCCGACGTGGAAGATTTCGTCGGCGTAGGTCAGCGCGGTGCGGCCGGCGTCGGTCAGTTCGAGCCGGCGTCCGCTGCGGCGGAACAGCGCCACCCCGAGGCGTTCCTCGAATGAACTGATTTGGCCGGACAGGGTCTGCGGTGTCAGGTGCAACTTTTCGGCGGCGCGGTTGATCGCGCCGGCCTTGGCAACGGTTCGAAAGTAGTGCAGATGTTTGTAATTGAACATGGCGCGAATCAATTCGATAAAATCGAACAATAGCAGTATAAAACTCGAATTTTATTGTTTATTGTCCGTCTGTATCATGTGGCCTGTCTGTTAAAAAGCTTTGCCTTTCATTCAAGGTGAACACCATGAAACGTATTGTGTGCTGTTCGCGTTGATGGATCGGCTCACGAAATCTTCTGACCATTGAGGGAATCGCCATGAACAAACCCGGACTTTTCGCCGCCGCCGCCCAGTTCGCGCCCCGGCTCTTCCAGGTGCGCCGCCGCACCTGGGTCGCCGTCGGCGTGGGGCTGCTGGTGCTGTTCGGCCTGTTGATCTGGGCCGCCCTGGCGCTGATCGGCTGGCTCTTCGGGCAGGCGCAGGGCTGGATGGGCGCCGCGCCCGAGGCAGTGCGCGGGGTCATGGAGCAGGCGGAGCAGGCCGTGCCCGGCGCGCGCGAGAAGCTGGGCGAGTTCGTGCCGGCCCTCAAGCCCTCGCAGCCGCGACGCGACGTCTCCGGCACCGATCTGGGCCCGGTGGCGCGCTACCCCGGACTTGCGCGCACCTCCTGGCAGCGGGAAGGCAGGCAGGTCGCGATCGAATACGAAGGCGAGGCCGACTATGCCGCGGTGCTTGACCACTATGCCAAGGGGTTCGCCGCGCAGGGCTACGCCCAGAGCGTGCAATCCGCCACGCCTTCCGCCGAGACGCACGAATATACAAAAGGCGGCGAGCGCATTACCTTGAAGATCGCGCAACTGCCCAAGGGCGCCGTCAGCGCGCGCATCGAAACGCCCCTGCAATGAATGACATCCGAAACTCGATATGAACACGAATAGCGCAATCTCCATCGGCGAACCCTGGATGTGGGGCGCCTTCGTCGCCTTCGTGCTGGTGATGCTGGCGCTCGACCTGTTCGTGTTCGGCGGCAGGAAGGCGCACAAGGTCAGCGTCAAGGAAGCCGCGCTCTGGTCGCTGGCCTGGTTTTCGCTGGCGCTCGTTTTCAACGCCGGCCTGTGGTGGTATCTGAACGGCACGGTGGGCGCGGAGATCGCTGACAAGAAGGCGCTGGAATTCTTCACCGGCTATCTGATCGAGAAGTCGCTGTCGGTGGACAACGTGTTTGTTTTCCTGCTGATCTTCACCGCCTTCCACGTTGCCCCTGAATTCCAGCGTAGGGTGCTGATCTACGGCGTGCTGGGCGCCATCGTCATGCGCGCCATCATGATTCTGGCCGGCGCCTGGGTGGTGCGGGAGTATTCCTGGGTGCTCTATCTGTTCGGCGCCTTCCTGGTCGTCACCGGCATACGCATGCTGGTGATGGCGGAGAAGACTCCCGACCTGGAACAGAACCCGGTGCTGAAATTCGCGCGTAAACATCTGCGCATCAGCGAAGGCGATCACGGCGAGAAATTCACCGTGATGAAGGACGGCGTGCGCTATTTCACGCCGCTGTTCCTGGTGCTGATCCTGATCGAAGTCACCGACCTGGTGTTTGCGGTGGATTCCATCCCGGCCATTTTCGCCATCACCACCGACCCGTTCATCGTCTTTACCTCCAATATCTTCGCCATCATGGGCCTGCGCGCGTTGTACTTCCTGCTCGCCGATGTGGCGGACCGCTTCCATCTGCTGAAATACGGCCTGGCCATGGTGCTCACCTTCATCGGCGCCAAGATGCTCATCATGCCCTGGTATCACGTGCCGGTGCAGGCCTCGCTGGCCATCGTGGCTATCTTGATCGGGTCGAGCGTGATTGCCAGCCTGATCGCCACGCGCAAGAAGGCGAAATGATGCTGCTGCCCCGCCTGTTTGGGGCCTTACTGCGTCCTCGTTTAACCGAATGAAAGGAACAAGCATGAACAGCAAATCCGAACGCGATGTAGAAAAAACCTACCCCCTGCCCGACTTCATTGCGAAGTTGCGGCGCCTGGCCGATGCGCTCGAGCAGGGCGAACGCTTTGAAATCCAGATCGCGGGCGAAAGAATTTCGGTGCCGGCGCGGGCGATATGCAGTATCGAGCACGAACGCGAAGGCGCGTCGGAGGAAATCGAATTCCAGATCAAATGGGAGAACCCGCAATGAACCCCGAACAGCAGAAATTCATTCTCGCCATCGCCCTCTACGCGGCCTTCGCCGACGGCGCCAAGCACGACCGCGAGCGCGAGGAAATCCGCCGCATCGCCGAGTCCCTTGGCGTTGAAGCGGGTGCGGCCGATCTCGCGCGCCTCTACCAGGACGTGCTGCTCAAGCGCGTCAGCCTGGATGCCGCCGCCGCCGCGTTGCAAGACCCCGGCGAGCGCCAGCTGGCCTATGAAATGGCGGTGTGCGTGTGCGATGCCGACGGTCGCCAGAGCGAGGCCGAGCAGCGCTTCCTGAACGACCTGAAAAAGTTGCTCAAGCTCGATGCCGGACAGGTCGCCGCCTTCGAGGCTGATGCCGATGCCATCGTCGAACTGTCCGAGGCCGCGGCGCCCGCCGTCGTGGCAAGCGCCGCTGTCGCCGCTGCACCCGGCCCAGCGGAGTCGTTGGCGGCCAGGCCGCCTTACGAATCCGGCGTGCCCCTTGCGGGCGCAGTGGTGGCGGCGCAGCCGAACGTGTCCGAGGCGGAGCTCGACAAGTCCATCCTCAACTACGCCCTGATGAACGGCGCGCTGGAACTGCTGCCGCAGTCGTGGGCATCCATGGCCATCATTCCGCTGCAGATCAAGATGGTGTATGGCATCGGCCGCGCCCACGGGGTCCAGCTCGACCAAGGCCACATCAAGGAATTCATCGCCGCCGCCGGGGTGGGGCTCACCTCGCAATATCTCGAACAGTTCGGCCGCAAGCTTCTGGGCGGCCTGCTCGGCAAGGCCGCCGGCAAGACCTTCGGCAAGGTGGGCAGCGCTGCCACCGGCATGGCCTTCTCCTTCGCCACCACCTACGCGCTGGGGCAGCTCGCCAAGCGCTATTACGCCGGCGGCCGCGTGATGAATACGGTGGTGCTGAAAGACACGTTCCAGAACCTGCTCGGCCCGGCCAAGCAGATGCAAACGCAATACCTGCCGCAGATCCAGCAGCAGGCGGGCACGCTCGACATGGGTCGCGTCATGGCCATGGTGCGCGGGGCTTAAACATCTTGCGGATATTTTCGGCCCTCTACGCCCGGACCATGCGCTGGTCGCGGCACCGCCACGCGCCTTGGTATCTGGGCGGAATGAGCTTCGCCGAGTCGTCGTTTTTTCCGATTCCGCCGGACGTGATGCTCGCGCCGATGAGTCTCGCCAACCCGTCGCGGGCCTGGCGTTTTGCCCTGATCACCACGCTGGCGTCAGTAGCCGGCGGCCTGTTCGGTTATGCCATCGGTCATTACGGCTTTGACGTCATCGAGCCGTGGCTGCGCACCACCCAATATTGGGCGAGCTATGAGGTCGCGGTGGACTGGTTTGGTCGCTGGGGCTTCTGGGCGGTTTTCATCGCCGGCTTTTCGCCGATCCCCTACAAGGTGTTCACCATCGCCGCCGGCGCCTTGTCGATGGCGCTGCTGCCCTTCACCCTGGCCTCGCTGATCGGCCGCGGCGCGCGCTTCTTTCTGGTTGCCGGGTTGATGGCCTGGGGCGGCGCGCGCATGGAGGCGGCGCTGCATCGCACCATCGACCGCATGGGCTGGGCGACCGTCGCGTTGGTCGTGATCGGCGCGATCGTCTACCACTGGTCGGGCATGTCATGACCAGACCGGCGCCTGCGGAGCCCGTTGCCGGGCCGTATTCCGGCCGGCGCGTCGCCCTGCTCACGCAGCACGGCAAGGAACGGGTGATCGCGCCGGTGCTGGATGCCGCGCTTGGCTGCCGGGTCGAGCGGGTGGGCGGCTTCGATACCGATACCCTGGGCACCTTCGCCCGCGATATCCTGCGCGCCGGCACCCAGATCGAAGCGGCGCGCAGGAAGGCGCGCATCGGCATGGAACTGTCTGGTCTGCCGCTGGGCCTGGCGAGCGAGGGCGCGTTCGGGCCGGACCCGATGGCGGGACTGTTCCCCTGGAACGTCGAACTGCTGGTGTTCATCGACGACGAGCGCGGCATCGAAGTTACGGGCATGGCGCAGCAAGCGACGCGGTTCGCCCACCTGCTCACGGACGACTGGGAGCAGGCCGCGCAATTCGCCCGCCAGGCAGGATTTCCCGAGCATCACCTGGTGGTGCGCCCGCAAGGCCAGGACGACCCCCGCATCGAAAAAGGCCTCGCCGGCTGGACGGCGCTCGAAGCGGCTTTCAACCGGGCGCGCGGGGAGGCGGAAAACGGCCAGGTTTTTCTGGAAAATGATCTGCGCGCCCATGCCCATCCCAGCCGCATGGACGTCATCCGCCTGGCCGCCGCGGACCTCGCGGCCAAACTGAATTCGCCCTGCCCCGCGTGCGGTACGCCGGGCTTCCAGGTGATGGAGTGAATAAGCGGCTTGCCCTGCGCCGACTGCGGCGCGCCCACGCGGGAGATTCGCGCCGACATTCACGGCTGTATCAAGTGCGCGCACCGCGAGACCCGCGCGCGTGCCGGCGTGGAACATGCCGATCCGGGCCGCTGTGATTATTGCAACCCCTGACCATGCCTGAGCGAACGATGCTGAAGCGCCTGCGGCATCGGTCCGCCAAAACCGCTCAAGGCCGACCAGTCGGCCATTCTGGCTGGACTCAATCCGAAGCACGGTCACTACGCGCTGATGATTGGTACGCTGATCGCGGCCATGCTGACGGTGAGGCCGGTCCCGCCCATTTGAGGTAAACAGAGACATGACAACGACACAACCCACCGCGATCAAGCACTGGCATTTGCAAAGTGCCGGCGAGGTCTGCGCTGACCTCGAGACCGACCCGGCGCGGGGGCTGGCTCCCGACGCGGCGGCGCAGCGGCTGGCCCATCACGGCCCCAACAGACTCGCCGAGAAAAAGCCGCGCCCGGCCTGGCTCAAGTTTTTCGACCAGTTCAAGAACGTGCTGGTGATGGTGCTGCTCGGCGCCGTCGTGCTGGCGGCGGCGATTGGCGACCTCAAGGACGCGGTGGTGATCCTGATCGTGGTGGTGTTCAACGCCGCCCTGGGCTTCTACCAGGAGCACCGTGCCGAGGCGACGCTGGCCGCGCTGAAGCAGATGCTGGCGCAGCACGCCCGGGTGCGGCGCGGCGGAAGGGTTCTGGAAATTCCCGCCGAGGAACTGGTGCCGGGCGACCTCGTGCTGCTTGAGGCAGGCGACCGGATTCCCGCCGACGGCCGCGTGCTGGTGTCGCACAACGCCGAAGTGGCCGAGGCGGCGCTGACCGGCGAATCTCACGCCGTAGGCAAGCTCGCCGGGGCGCTGCCGCCCGGCGAGCATGCGCTGGCCGAACGCTTCAACATGGCGTTCATGAACACCGTCATCACCCGTGGCCGCCTGGAACTGGTCGTGACCGCCACCGGCATGGACACCGAGATGGGCCGCATCAGCGGCCTGCTCGACGCGGCGCAGGAAAGCGCCACCCCGCTGCAGATGCAACTCGATGCGCTGGGCAAGCGTCTCGCCCTCATCGCCGGCGTGGTGGTGAGCCTGATTTTTGTGTTCGGCATTCTGCGCGGCGATCCGCTGGTGCAGACCATCATGACGTCCATCGCCCTGGCCGTGGCCGCCATCCCCGAGGGGCTGCCGGCGGTGGTGACGGTGACCCTGGCCATCGGCATGCACCGCATGGCGAGGAACCGCGCCATCGTCAAAAAGCTGTCGGCGGTGGAAACCCTGGGCTCGACCACGGTGATCTGCTCCGACAAAACCGGCACCCTGACCCTGAACCAGATGACCGCGCGTCAGCTTTTCTACCACGGGCGGCGCTTTGTCGTGAGCGGCGAGGGTTATTCCGGCGAGGGCAGCATTCGCGCCAACAATGGCGATCCGCTGCCCGATTTCTTGCCGTTGCTCACCCCCGCGGCCCTGTGTTCCGATTCCCGCCTCCGCGACGGCCAGCTCATCGGCGACCCCACCGAGGGCGCGCTGCTGGCGCTGGCCGCCAAGGGTGGCGTGGACCAGGAAATGGCGGCGGAGCACAGCCCGCGCATCGCCGAAATTCCCTTCGATTCGGCGCACAAGTTCATGGCCACCTTTCACCACGATGGCGAGCGGGTGCGCATGTTCGTCAAGGGCGCGCCCGACGTGCTGCTGGCGCGCGCCGACCGTGTTCTCGGCGCGGCGGGCGAGTCGCCGCTGGACGACCCGACCCGCGCCGCCTTCGAGGCCGAAAACGCCGCGTTTGCCGGCCAGGCCATGCGCGTGCTGGCGGTGGCCGGTCGCGATATCCCGGCGCGGGAATTCGACCCCGCCGGCGACCTGATGGCCTGGGCAAACAGCCTGGTGCTGACCGGACTGGTCGGCATCATCGACCCGCCCCGCCCCGAGGCGCGCGACGCCATCCGCCTGTGCAGGGAGGCCGGCATCCAGGTCAAGATGATTACCGGCGACCACGCCATCACCGCCGCCGCCATCGCCCGCGAACTGGGACTGGAAGGCGCTGTGCTGTCCGGCGCCGAACTCGACCGCATCGACGTCGCAGAACTTTCCCGGCACATCGAGGAAACCGTGGTGTTCGCCCGCGTCGCCCCGGAACACAAGGTCAAGATCGTGCAGGCGCTGAAGGCGCGCGGCCATGTCGTCGCGATGACCGGCGACGGCGTCAATGACGCCCCGGCGCTGAAAAATGCCGACATCGGCGTGGCCATGGGCATCACCGGCACCGAAGTGACCCGCGAGGCCGCCACCATGGTGCTCACCGACGACAATTTCGCCACCATCGTCGGCGCGGTCAGGGAAGGCCGCACCATCTACGACAACATCGTCAAGTTCGTGCGCTTCCAGCTCTCCACCAACGTCGGTGCCATCCTTACCGTGCTCGGCGCGCAGCTGCTGGGCATGCCGACGCCGTTCACGGCGATCCAGATCCTGTGGATCAACATCATCATGGACGGCCCCCCCGCCATGACCCTGGGCCTGGAACCGGCCCGCCCCGGCATCATGAATGAGCCCCCCCGCCGCGCCAATGAGCGCATCCTGTCGCTGGCGCGCTTCAAACGCCTGCTGATGTATGGCGCCACCATGTCGGCAGGCACCCTGGGGCTGTTTTACTACGCCCAGGACCGCGGCGAGTCCTACGCGCTGACGCTGGCGTTCACCACCTTCGTGCTGTTCCAGTTTTTCAACGTGTTCAACGCGCGCGCCGAGCACCATTCCGCGTTCAACCGCCAGTTTTTCAGCAACGGCAAGCTGTGGGCGGCACTTGGCACGGTGATTGGACTGCAGGCGCTGGTGGTGCACTGGACACCGGCCCAGGCCATCTTCGATACCACGGCATTGTCCGCCCAGGACTGGGGGCTGGCGTTCGCGGTGGCCTCCTCCATCCTGCTGCTGGATGAAGGCCGCAAGCTGATGTTGAAATTGCTGCAACGCAGCCAGCGGAGGCCGGCATGACCCAAAAGACTGCTTCCTCGCCCCCAACGTCATGGGATGCCACCTTCATTCGTGGGCTGGCGATGTCGATACCTTGCAGAGGCCGATGTATTCGCCGCGACCCGCCGTGCCGATCGCGGACGCTGAACTTTCGTGTGTGGCAACCCAGTCGCGGCGGCCTGTCTGGACGCGAATAATCATTGTTTTTCATGGGATTAAACCAGTGATCGAAGTGATCTGCGAGGGCGAGAAATTCAGGGTGAGCGGCAAGACGCCGCTGATTCCAGGCTGGCGGCAGACCCTGCCCGAGGCGACGAAAGCACCCACGGACAAGGACGATGACCAGGATGATGCGGTAACGCTCCCGAAGGTGCGTGTGGGCGAGGAAGCCCGCAACATGCGTTGCGAGGTGCAGGACAGAAAGACCTCACCGCCCAAGCGTTATACCGAGGGCACGCTGCTGGCGGCGATGGAGTCGATCGACAAGGAGATCGAGGACCCGCGCTGGAAGGCGGTGATGAAGAACAAGGAGAAAGCGGGCATCGGAACGGATGCAACGCGTTCGGCCATTATCGAGGGGCTGTTCAAGCGGGACTATATCGACGCAAGAAAGAAGGAGCTGCTGCCGACCGAGAAAGCTGTCGCGCTGATCGGACTGATCGAGGAGGTTTCGCCAGAAATTGCAGATCCAGTCTTGACTGCTCAGTGGGAAGATCGACTGTGCCAGATTGAGAAGGGCGAGATCGAGTTGTCGCAGTTTGAGCTCAGTCTTGGCGAGTGGCTGGTGCAGGTGATTGACGGCATCAAGAGTCAGAAGGGCACGCGGCAGATCTCGTCTGGTAAGACTCGTGATTTGCCGGCCAAGGGTAGTGCGGTCGTGGCGTGCCCTGCTTGCGGCAAGCCAATGCACAGAATTGATGGCCAGAATGGCTTCTTCTGGGGTTGTACGGCGTACCGGGAAGGGTGCAAGTCGACGCTTCCCGATGTCGATGGCAAGCCCGGCACCGCCAGGCAGGCAGCGCCGGCCAAACCAACGCAGGCAGGGCCTTCTTATCCATGCCCCAGATGCCAGAAGCCATTACGCCTGGTGAAAGGCCCAAAATGGCCATTCTGGGGATGCACAGGCTACCCGGAATGCAAACACACCCAGCCGGATGACGAAGGGAAGCCTGGCGCGCGGGCTGACGAGGTAGCAGGCAAGGTTCAGCTTACCGAGGCGGCCGTGGCGCGAGGATCACCCATGCGTACCGCTAAGGCAGGTGCAGCCTGCCCAGACTGCAAGACGGGCCTGCTCGTCAGCAAAACCATAAAAGATTCCGGTAAGGCATTCGTGGGATGCAATCGCTTTCCTGCCTGCAGATTCTTCGCATGGCCAGCGAAATAACGGATGCGAGTGATGCACACCACGCGGGTCGAAATTCCCTGCGCCGAGCCGGTATGGCTGGTTGCCGAATGGCCGGACGGCACCTGGTGCGATCTTCATGAGCTGCGTGTAATGACACACATGAGCGACGACTACCAGATTGTTCGAGTGCTGACGCACGACGAAGGATTCACCCCAATTAAAACGCAACGATGGAGCCCGAATTGCAAATGACAGAAAGTGAAATCCGCCACGCAGTGAGCGACGAGCTGGTGAGGGATGTGCTTCGTGAGCGCCGCTCAGAACGGCGCTGGCGACTGATCAAGCGTGGAATGATGGTCGCTGCTGGCGTGGTGTTCTTTGCCTTGTATCTCTTCGGCTACGCGAAGCAGATGGGATGGAAGATGATCCCCAATAACGAGATCACGGCGGTGATTCACATCGATGGGGAGATTTCCGCCGGCGCCACGGCCTCGGCGGAGAAAGTGGTTCCATTGCTCAGGAAGGCCTTCGAGACGAAGAACGTCAAAGCAGTGGTTCTGAGTATCGACAGCCCAGGAGGCGCTCCGGTTGAAGCCGAGCGAATTTACCAGTCGATCAAGGCTTTCAGAAAGAAGCATCCCAAACCGGTTGTTGCGGTGATCAACAACGTCGGTGCGTCTGCTGCCTACATGGTGGCTCTGCACACCGACAAAATCTACGCTGCGAATTATTCGCTTGTCGGATCCGTTGGCGCGGTTCTGACAGGTTGGGACTTCCACAAGGCGCTTGAGAAGCTCCAGATCAGCCAGCGGGTGTATGCCTCCGGTAACCTGAAATCCATGCTCAATCCCTATATGCCCATGACGCCAGAAGCCGATCGCAAGGCACAGGAAATGGTTCAGAAGATGGGAGAAAGATTCAAGGCAGAGGTTCAGGCTGCTAGGGGGAAGAAACTGCAGAACGGCGTGGATTACACCACCGGCGAAGTCTGGGACGGTGTGCAAGCCAGGGAGATCGGGTTGATCGATGAAATCGGTACGCTCGATACCGTGGCGAGTTCATGGGATAGGGCGGTGCACGATTTTGGGCCGCGAGCGCCAGGGGCGGGGTGGCTAAATGGCATGGCCACGGCCTTTGAATGGCTGGCACGCTTTCAGAATGGTTTGCATTGATCGCTACCGAGTGATGAAAAAATAATCGCGCGGTAAGGACGCTTGATCGGACTGAGATTTTGGGTGAAATGCTAAAGTCTTATCCACAGGAAATGTGGATGAATTGTCATGGAGCCGGATATGAGTAATGTGGTGGACCTTGCGGGGTTTCAGTGCCCGGTTGGCAGCATGGCCATGCATTCCGTGTATGGACTGGTTGAAGTTTTTTGCCAGGAAGGGTGGATGCGTGGTGTGGTCTATGAACACCATGAAGAATTGAGCCTTGCCCATGAGAGTGATGACGTGATTTTTGCTGAGCACATCGAGATGCGTGAGGTATGGGTTCATGTTCGCGAGCTTGCCGAGGCGGATCTTGCGAAAGACATCGAGAGCCTGCGAAAGCGTGGTCAATTTCTCTTCGAGACTGTCGACTGAAGTGAGGTCGACGTGCTCCCGTATCCATCATTCCCCATGACCGCATCCCGACGCTCAGATCCCACCAGAAGCGGATGCACAAAGCAGTCTGTTCAGGGTTGATTTGGGCCGCTGATCATCAGTCCCAGTACGGCCAATTCCAGGCGGTCAGGTTTTTAAACCGTGACCATCCGAAACTTAACCATAAGGATGACTTCGTCATATGTGAGTGGCTTGTTAATGAGGTTGTTGGGAATGGAAAATTGAGCCCAGCAAGGGCTTGCGCCACATACAATTATTTGTATAATTACGTTAATGATAGATATTAAGCCTGTCGAGTTCCGGGGCAGCGCCCTTGATGATCTGCGCGCCTTCCCCATCTCGGCTCGGCGCGAAGCAGGACACCAAATCGACCTGGTACAGCAAGGCGGCGAACCGGAAAATTGGAAATCGATGACAACGGTAGGCCAGGGCGTTCGGGAAATCCGGATTCGGGACGAAGTCGGCGCGTACCGGGTGATCTATGTCGCCAAGTTTGCCGATGCCGTCTATGTGCTGCACTGCTTTCAGAAAAAAACACAGAAAACCAGCAAGGCAGATATCGACTTGGCAGCGAAACGCTACCGGGATTTGTTGAAGGAGATAGAACAATGAGCAATAAACGATTTTCCAGCGTGTGGGATGCCATCGAGGACACCCCTGAGGAAGCGGAAAACATGAAGCTCCGCTCGGTCTTGATGATGGCCTTGAAAAATCATATCGCCCGCGTCGGCATGAGCCAGTCGCAAGCTGCCAAGCTGTTCGGTGTGACGCAGCCGCGCGTCTCTGATCTCATGCGCGGCAAAATCGACTTGTTTGCCCTGGATGCCTTAGTCAACATGGCGACAGCCGCAGGCCTGCACGTCGAAATGCGTGTGCTGGAAGCTGCATAGGGCAAGTTGCAACGTTTGCCGGGCTTTATTTTCCGATTCCAAAATGAACCCTGCATGCAGAAAGTGGCTTCGTCTGCCTGGGGCGGTTGTCGCCCATGAAAAGACACTGACGAGGCGGGGAAAAGCGTTACTGGGCGGCAAGCAGCGGTCAAGTCACCCAAGAAATTCAAGCTTGCGGGTCAACGTCTACCCTATGACCACAAACACCGACACGTCGCGGATAAAGGTGTCCCTTATGAGTTTAAGGACGCTTACCAGTTAATGGCCGCCTTTTTCACCGAAGTGGATCGTGTATTAAAGGAAGCAAAGCAATGAAAAAAATTGCCATCGGGATCATGTCTCAAGAGAAAATCCGCGAACGCATGCTGGCCATCGCCAAGGGCGAGTACAAACCCAAACCCGGCGAACCCAAAATCTGGTTCACCTCAATGAAATCCCTGGCTGAAGTCCTGAGCGACGACAATCGCGCCCTGCTCAAGACGATCCGTGATTTGCAGCCTGAATCCATCAGCGGTCTGGCCGTTATCACTGGCCGCAAACCCGGAAACCTTTCGCGCACCCTAAAAACCATGTCCCACTATGGGATAGTGGAAATGCGCCGGGAGAATCGCCACGTGCGGCCTATTGTCATGGCAACCGAATTCCAAATTCTTGCAGCGTGAAATTTGGCGCTGCATCGTGACCACGCAAGGCCTCACTCCTAATCGATGGAATCCATCTTTGCGGTGCATCAACTGACGAGACATCATCTCGTGTAAAGCGGTTGCGCCGACTCTAGTCGGTCATCGCCGTCACTGGCTGAGTGGGGGGGGAATGCGTTACTCGGCGGTCGGTGTAGGACAGTAAGTACCAAACGTTAAATCGGAGCGCACTTTCTATGATCGGCCATAACGGCCGGTCGTAGTCTGTCGGGCCAGGAACAGTCATCAATAAAAATATAGAATTCTGGACATCTCCCCCATGAATCGGTCCTTAGAAGAACCTACACAGCCAAACTTTTATGACAGGCTGTATGAGGGCTTAATCGAATCTGATGAGTCAGCGAAAGCCGCCGTGAGGGTCGTTGTCGAGGCATATCTCGATGGAAAACCGAGCAACCGCGGGAAAAAGAAAATCACACAGGCCGAGCGTGATGCGGCTTTCTGGTCGAGCGGGTTTGTAAACGACGTGCCTGCGGAATTGTGGCGGTCGGACACCCTGACACTTGCTCTGACCCGCTACCTGCGCCAAGAGCGGTTGGCGAATATGGAGTTGTTGGGGCGCATCGCATCGTTGGCCCCTGACGCGGTGTCGCGTGCGTTCCGCCATTCCGGCCTTGTCCTCTTGCGGCATTCCCCGCGACGCGCCGAGCTTGATCAGATAGCTGGATCGACACCTGAGATCGCTGAATTGTGTCAGGTACTGGATATTTTCGACCAAGCACACAGAGAGCGAATAGCGGCTGTGGACAAATGGAAGTCCATGTTGACAGAGCTTTCACCCGTCGATCTGCTGATCTACACCAGCCTGTATGCCTTCGAGAACCTCGTTCCTCGTCGGTTCGATATACCAACCTTGGCTGAGGGTGCGGATTCCTGGATGCAGGAGGCGTGGGATGCGATCAATGATCTGCTCATATGGAAGCTCAAGACTTCCGAGGCCTCTGTCAACCTGAAGGAAGCCGATATTGGTCCATCGCTCGCGAAGCATCTGTCACCGTTTTTGTTTCCATCGCCATCAGGACAGGTCCCCAGGCACGACCTGCTAGCAGCGTTCGGGACACTCATTGGTGCTCAGATCGAGTTGAATAGCTTTATCTCTCAATCGGCCGATGCGTTCAGCTACGACGATGGAATCCAGTTCGTTCGATGCGAAGAACGTCTGGAAATCGAAGAGGTTGACCCCGCTGCCCGTGCAGCCTGGCGGCGCAATGGCCGTAAGCTTGCGCGCCTTCACGGCTATTGGTTCTACCGTGCGTTGGACGAGTTTGTTAGCTCCGACATGGCTGCGCAGTTGATTGGACGCCCTGAGAACCACGAAGCCAATCGTTTGGCCTACATCCGTGCAATGCGCACCCAACTTCAGTTGACGGAGGTGTACGGGGTGGATGAGATGGTGATCACGGACTCTGGGGCACGAGTCAACCTGTTTCAGGCCTTGCTGTCGCTGGAGTTGATGTCGGCGTTTTTCCAGCGGGACTTTCTGGAACGCTTTGTCCAGAACCTGAAGGAGTCAGGTCATTGGGTACCGGCACTTGGCCGACTGGCTTTTGAAGGCCTGGTGGACGGCAGCCAAAATCGCTTTCCCCTGACTTGGTCGGACCGCGAGGCCAAGATCGCCAATATCGTTGGCTGGACCGTCAACGCGAATTCCCCACAGGGCAATCCCCACATCGCGGCTGCCATTCTTGATTTCTGGACAAGCGATTGGGTGGCGCTATCCGAGCAGTTGAGCAAGAGGGAATCTGGATTGCACCCGGAATTGTTCGAGCGCCCTATCTTGAAACTTGGGAATCTGCTCATTCAATTGCCTTGGCTTGTTGGCTTGCAGAACAACAGCACGGCTGCGATTAACAACCTCCGGCGCTTGGGTGCGCGGCGCGGTGAGGCCAACGGCGAGACGCGACGAATCGAGGAACGCCTTGGTAAGCTCTTCGAGGCGCAGGGATTTCGAGTCGTCTTGAACTGGCACCCGCCAGCGGAAAGCTATCCAAATGCCGGCGAGGTCGATCTGATCTGCGCCCGGGACGGCATCGTCCTCGTTATGGAGGTCAAATCAACCTTCCTCAGGCGTTCGCAACGCGATGCGTGGCTTCACGCGACAACAACACTCAGGAAGGCGGGGCAGCAAATAAGCAGAAAGGTTTCCGCCGTGCGGCGGGCATTGGCTGAAGAAGTGGAACTTGCTTCGTCGCTTGGCATAGCTAACTTAGCCGCCCCACTGACTATGCATGGCTGGATCGTCGATACGTCGATCGAGCACGACCACCAACGATTCGGTGGCTTTCTCAAGGTTTCTCTGGAAGAAGTGTTGATCGCACTTCGTGATGATCGACATCTGCTGAACGATCCAGATGGGATTATTTCCGGACGACACCCAGATATCGAGTCAGAGAAAATTAATGATGCGCGAAAACAAATGACGCTATACCCAGAAGGCTTTTCAGCAGCTAGGTTCATCGAGGTAATCGAGAATGAATCGGTCTGGGATGAAATAGTCATCGCGCAGGCTGTGGACTGATTCCAAGCACTGAAAGGCTGACTGAAATGTCCGCTACGGGGAATATTGGCTGACCGCTCTGGCCAATGACCTGCCTGCCATGGCTTGGTTGACGACCGTCGCGTCCTCGGCCATTGCTGCCGTTGACGTGCAGCGCCACCGAGGTCGGCTATGCACTGCACACCGGCCATCGGCTAGGCTGAGTGGCCGCTACTAACTTCGGCGAATGCGTACTACCGACCTTGGCATCTTATCCTTCAGTCGGACGAGAAAGCCCTCATGTAATCGTGCGCGTTTGCCAACAACAAGTGCCCTGTCTCGGACAGTCGAGCGTGGGGCATCACCGTCGCGTAACCGGACCAGAAGTTTCTCCGATTAGCGTCAAGATGGTCGGTTGCCAGGGCGGCTTCTTCTTCGCCCAGTTTCCCGCTCTTCAGCAATTCCGCCATCGCCCAGTGCATTCGGGCCGACACGTAGGTCGCGTGGTAGATACCATCCATGGGTCTGAGGTCGTCCCGAAGCGGCGAGGCAAATAGTTCTCGGTCGTCATTGAGCACCAGGGGCTCGTCAACGGTCAGGCCGAACAGCAGGCTGTGCCCGCTTTCATGGGCAATTGCCTCGATCGTCGCCACATCCGAGTCGTGTGCTGAGGCGTTGATGAACAATGCCCCCCAAAGCATGTAACAAGAGCCGCCAGCAAAGCCGTAGTCCAGATCATCGGCGCCTGCGACCAGCACGACTTGGCGAATGAGTGCTTCGAATTCGCCTGCCAGTTCGGGCAGGGTTTGGCGCAGGCGGGTCATTCCGGAGCGAAATTGCTGAATCGCGAGATCGACATGGACGGCGGGCGGCGAAACGATACGGAACGGGGTGTCCGGGTCGGTATCCATCAGCCGTTGATAGCGAGCTCGACTGGCTTCCGGATATATCCGGTCGAGCGGAAGCACGTTTACCTCACATGCAGCCATGACCCTTTCCCGGGACAATTCATCGAGGAGCGAAGCGGCAGCGGCTTCGTCCTCGTCCATCAAGGCGGCGGCGAGTTCGTAATACAAGCCGAAAGTCGATGGCGGATAGATTGCGCCGGCCTGCAGGGCTGCAACCAGCCGGTCCAGTTCCGGATGGGATTCACCCAGTTGCTCCGTCATCGAACGCGCCAGATAGCCAAGACTGTCGGCGAGTTGGCCGCGCATGCGCCGATCAATTCGATGCGCGCGTGCAGCGTTGGGGAAAAAATCGAGAGGAATGTCCATGGCGGGCTTGCTGCCGGGCGAAAAAAGGCCGGCCGCAGTCAAGCAGGCCGGCACTTGTGGTCATGCGGTCCTGAGTCAGGTTCCGCTTTTTCCGGACTTTTCGCCTTTTCCGATCTTTGCGCCGATCTTCATTCGATCAGTAGCGGGGCCTTTTCCGATTTTCGCACCGATGACGGCCGGGCCGACGCTGGCCTTGTTCAGCATCTTGAAGCCGAGCAGCCTGCTTTGATCGAGATCGAGTTTTTTATTCATTGGGTTCCTCCCTTGTTAACGGTTAATTTTTAATAATGTAAGCTCATCAATATCACAAATCAATGAGCTGTTCTGCTTCCAATCCACAATGATCTCGCCCCCAGCCGTTTTTGGGTACCGCGCCGCACTCCACCAACCGGCAGCGCTCGCAAGCTTGTTGCTCCCCTTGTCCCGTGGCATCGACTATGCGCTCGTGGATAGCTGTCTGGAGACAACCTTCGGCGTCGAAATCGAAAGCGAGCCGCCGTGTCCCTGGGGTCAGGCCGTAGCACCGGTGTACTCACTCGCGTGGCGCGTCCTGCTGGTGGCGCGCGCACTGCAGCAGGCTGCGCGCATTCCCATCTTCGAACCCGGACGCGTGCTGAAGATCGGGCGCGATGCCAAAGACGCCTCGCTTTTCCGGGTCACGGTCGCCGTACCTTTGACCGATCATTATCCCCGCCAGAAGTTGACGGTGCTGTTTGACGCCGCCACCAAGATAGCCAACTGGGCGGCAGCACACCATGCCAGCCCGCCGAGCCCGGAAGCCCTGTATCGCCTTTTGCAGGACAAAGTCATTCCGAGCCTTCGGTCCATCATGCCGGCTGGCGTTTCCACGGTACCTATTCTTGGCGGTGCCTATCGAAACAACATCCCGTTTCGCCATCTGGGCGCGAGCGTGTTCCAGTTGGGCTGGGGCGCACGTTTACACTTGATCGACAGGAGTGCCGTCGATGCCGATTCGGCCATCGGTGCAAAGCTCACCCAAAACAAGCACTGGACCGCACAGATCATCCGCACGGCCGGGTTGCCGGCACCTGAGCATCACCTGGTACGCACCCGCGCGGAAGCCGAACACGCGGCAACAGAAATGGGCTGGCCACTCGTTGTCAAGCCAGCCGACCGGGACCGTAGCGAAGGGGTGACCATCGGCATCAACACCATCGAGAAACTGCGAGAAGGTTTCAGCGCGGCGGCTGCGTTGTCCAGGAATATTCTGATCGAAAGAGAGGTTCCGGGAATCTGCTACCGCTTGCTGATCGCGAACGGCAGGCTGCTCTATGTCCTTTCTCGCAAACCCAAGGCGATTGCCGGCGACGGACGGCACACCCTCACCGAACTGCTTCAACTAGAAGAAGCCAACACCCTGAGCAAACCGCCCTGGCGTCGCGGCAAGGTGATCAAAATGGATGCGCTGACGCTGGCCGCCATCGGCACCCAGGGACTGGGGCCCGACTCCATACCGGATGCCGGCCAACAAGTCGCGCTACGTGACATTGAATCGTCGGAATGGGGTGGCGATTTCGGCGATGCCACTGCGCAGGTGCACCCGGACAACATTGATATCGCCGTACGCGCTGCCAGGCTCTTCGGGCTCCGCAATGCAGGCATCGATATCATTTCAGCAGATATCGGCCGTCCATGGCACAAAAACGGGGCCATCATCAACGAGGTGAACTACGCGCCGTATTTCGTCAACCCGATCGCCAAGGCAAAACTGCCTGATTTCTTTGATGGGCTCATAGTGGGCGACGGCCGCATACCGATCATTGCCTATGTGGGTGGCGAATCTGCATGGCAGCAAGGCGCTTCCAGGCAGTTGGCGCTACGGGAGACGGGCGTCAATTGCTACCTGACGAACCATGTGCAAACGCTGAACGGGCGTCTGGAACCGATGCCTTTGCCACAGCCAGGAATGTTTCGGCGTGCACTGGTCTTGTTGATGAACCGGGAGGTTGCAGCGCTGATTTTGGTTATTCAAACCGACGAGCTTCTGTACGCAGGGCTTCCGGTGGACCGGATCGACGAAATTCACCCATGTAACGGGGATATCACGGCAGGCGATGCTGACACCAAGGTTTCGGGTACGGCATTGACGACAGCGATGCTGGATTTGCTTCGGCTCTACGAAAACCAAGAGTTCCACTCAGCCGTTCAACCTATGGATGAGCGTGTGGCCCACATCGACCCACCCGGGCGCCCGTTCAACACAGACGAGCCGGTGCGACTGCCATGAAAGTGCTGCTGGTATGGGAGCTCGGCGGCCAGCTCGGTCACTTTGGAACCTTGCTGCCCATTGCGGATGCCTTGGCGGCCGACGGCCATGAAGTCGTATTCGCACTCAGGGACCTGAGCCAAGCCCATCCCCTGATCGGCGAGCGATATCCGTATTTCCAGTCACCGCGTCGAATCGATGCAAAACAAGCCGCACGCCGCTACGATTCGTTTGCCGATATTCTGCTCCATGCCGGTTTTGATCATCCGGACACCCTGGGCGGGCTGGTTTCGGCCTGGCGCGCCCTCTATGCCCAACTGCAACCCGATTGGGTCATTTACAACCACGCTCCCGTTGCCTTGTTTGCCGCACGCGGACGGCCCTTCAAAAAAACATGCGTGGATACCGGATTTTCCATCCCGCCGGGCGGCGAGGCTTTCCCGCGCTTTCGCCATTGGCAGCCGGATACAGAAAGCGACATTGCACACCGCCAAAACAGCCATCAGTTGGCCATGGCCAATGGCAACCTGGCGGCCCAGCGGCTGGGAATGCCCGCACTGGAATATCTGCCGGAGATCTTCGGGGAAGCAGCGCAGAAACTCACCACCTTTCCACCCTTGGACCACTATCCATTGCGCGTGGCCGGTGAATACATCGGCCCCATCGGCGGCCTCGGGCAAGGTCAGCCTTTCGAAAAGACAGGCGATGAGCGCTGGATATTCTGCTACCTCTGGGCACGTCATCGCGGCAGTCTTGATCTACTCAAAGCACTTGCCGATATTCCGGACTTCAAAACCCTTGCCGTCGTCCCCGACCTGCCCGGCCACCTCCCCACTCAACAGCAATACAAAAACCTGGCGATCACCCGCCAGCCGATTGACCTGAACACCTTGTCGCGTTGGGCAGAGCTGATCGTGTGCCATGCCGGCCACGGCACGCTTGCCCTGGCGTCTAGCGAGGGCATCCCTTCAGTCAATTCACCCGTCACGCTGGAACAAACCATGCTGGCCAAAAGGGTCGAAGCGGCCAATGCCGGCATCACCCTTGCAAGAGGGGCAACACCCAACGACGCAGCCCGACAAATTGCCGATGCCGTCAGCCTGCAAACTGGCAAGGCAGGCGCACGCCTCATCCGGGCCACTCACCAAGCTTCGGTGTTGAAAAGTCAGGACGCATTGCTGGCGGCACTCCTGTAGCGCCGGGATCAATCCGCCGAGGCGATTGGGCTCAACCGAGCCCCGAGCAGCTTTTTCAGCGCTTCATTTACCCCGTTCGCCGCGCAGTCAAAAATAATTCACTTATAAAACAATTGGTTGAGCCGGACTACAACTAAAGTTGTATAGACAAACCCAAAGCCCTCCCCGCACAGTCCGAAAAACCTTGGGCGCAACACCCGGGAATCAAAAAAAGCAGGGGGGCATCATGCATCACAAACTTGATCACCGCGTGAGCGCTGCGCGGGCGGCTCGTCGGAGTCTGCCGCCGCTATTTGCGCGCGGGTGGGATGTGGCTGCTGGCGTATCAAAGTCTCCGCCAATGTCTGCAGGTTGTACAGTCCTGATCAAAATGTTTCACGGTGGCCGATAGGTATCGACAATCAGGATCGATATCGTGACCCCCATTTGTGCTCCCAATTCTTCAATTACTCAAACAAGAAAAATGACATCTCAGCAATCATTGGTAGGACCGATAAAGCCCAACCAAGTATGCCCGGTCTGCGGCAACAACTTAATCGAGTCGAGCCGAATTAGCTTTTCGATTGCAGATGTAATTGGCGCTGGGTTTTTGGTGATTATGTTAGGTGCTTTGCTAATTTTATTTATCAAGGTAATTGGGTGGGTATCGCTGCTGCTTGCCGTACCAATACTGATCCTAGTGACATACCTCGTTTTCAGTGGCGGAGCTAAAGAATTAGGGGGATACCGGTACATCGGTGGAATTTGGGATCAAGCCGGGGTGATCGGCGGGATTCTTTTCCTAATATGGGCTGTTATCAGGTATTTCGTAAGGTTTGACGTGATCAAAGAGCAGACATGTACACATTGTGGATTTCATAAAGGGAGAGATTAATGCCGTTGCCATTATTAATACCTGCTGCCGTCGCTATAGTACGAGCGGGTGGAATCGCCGCTGCAACATACGGAGTCGCCAAAGCTGTTCACGATTTCAAGCAGCACAATAACGGGGAGCGATTTCTGACAGATATGACAGCCGCGCTTGAGCCGGGGCTATATGGTCCTTTCTCGGCAATGTCAGATATTAGAGATTCTATTCAGGACTTGGATCCTGAGAGCCTCATCAAGCTTTCAGATGAACTAGGGAAATTGCTACGCCCGCTGGATGATTTGATGAAAGGCTTGGAAGACAAGCTTGGCAATGCAGAAAAAATTCCCTCCCCCATAATCCTGGACCTTGATGGAGACGGAGTTGAGACCGTTGCACTATCAAGGGGCATCTGGTTCGACCACGCCAGCGACGGCTTCGCCGAACAAACCGGTTGGGTAGGCAAGGACGACGGCCTTCTGGTGCGTGACCTCGACGGCAACGGCCTGATCGACAGCGGTGCCGAACTCTTCGGCTCTGAAACGCTACTGGCCAATGACAGCAAAGCCGCCAACGGTTTTGAAGCCCTGGCCGAGCTCGATTCTAATCTGGACGGTGTGGTCGACAGCAGTGATACCGCCTTCACCACCTTGCGTATCTGGAAGGATACTGACGGCGACGGCTACACCGATGAAGGCGAACTCCTCAGCCTCGAAGAAGCGGGCGCGCAGTCCATCAACGTCGGCTACACCAACAGCGCAACGGTCGACGCCAATGGCAATGCCCACAAACAGATGGGAAGCTATACCAGTGCAGAAGGTCAAACGCGGGGTGCCACCGACGTCTGGTTCCAGACTGACGCAACCTATAGCATCGCCACCGACTGGGTCGAGGTGTCCGAAGACATCGTCGCCCTTCCCGACGCCACCGGCTACGGCAAGGTACGTGATCTGCACCAAGCCATGGCCCTGGACGCCACGGGCGAACTGAAAGCCCTGGTCACCGCTTTCACACAGGCCGCGACCCCCGAAGACCGGGACGCGCTAGTCACACAGATCATCTATCGCTGGACCGGTGTGCAAGACGTCGATCCCGCCAGTCGCGCCTCCCGCATGATTTATGGCAACGCCATCGGCGATGCCCGCAAACTCGAAGCGCTGGAAGAGTTCATGGGCAAAGAGTGGGTGGGCGTCTGGTGCTGGGGAACGCGTGACCCCAATCCCCACGGCCGGGCTGCCCCGGTGCTCCTGCAAGCCTGGGATGAACTGAAAGCCATGATTCATGGCCAGCTTCTGGCGCAAAGCCATTCGAAAGGGCTCTTCGAGGCGATTGCCTTCAGCTGGGATGAAGAATTGGGCGAACTGGTGGGCGATCTCGCCCCCGTGGCTAGTGTGCTCTCCACGAGCATCCAGAACGACCGGGAGGCAGGGTTGAGCCAGTTGGGGGATTTTCTGCACGCCCTAAAGGGCATGGGGCTCTTGAACCGCATGGACGTGGCGGGCTTCAAGGCCATGATGCTGCCCCTTGGTGCGGATGTCGGCCAGACCTTCGATGCCGCCCTGGCGGGGTGGGTGGCCTTCGGCCCCACGGAGGGGGCCGACGTGCTGCGCGGGACCGAATGGAACGACCTGCTGGACGGTCGGGGCGGCAATGACCGTTTGCTGGGGCGCGGCGGCGACGACACCCTGATCGGCGGCGCGGGCAATGACGTGCTCGATGGCGGCGCGGGCAATGATGACCTGCGCGGCGGCGCCGGTGCGGACACTTACGTCTTTGGCCGGGGATATGGAGACGATGTTGTGCGCGATACAGTGGAAGCTGGCGCCAAGCGCGACACGGTGCGCTTCTCGGGGCTTATGCCAGCGGATATCGAGGTGGCGCTGGATGGACAACAAAATCTGCTTTTCAGGATTCGTGATACCAACGAAACACTCACAATCCCGACCGACGGCAGTGAGGCGGCCAGAAATGGCGTGGGCCAGTATGTATTCGACGATGGCACGGTATGGAGCCACGACGATGCGCTAAGCGCGACGGTGGCGAAGACCACCGAGAACGACGACGTGATCCACGGCTCCAGCGCGGGTGACGCGATCGCCGGCCAGGCGGGCAACGACACGCTGATCGGGGGCGGGGGCGATGACGTTATCGACGGCGGCGCGGGCAACGATCTCCTGATCGGCTCCACAGGCTGGAATCGGATTTACGACAACGGCCAGTGGCGGCAAGAGCGCAGCCTCACCCCCAACATCTCGGCCAATGGCAACGACACTTATCTCTTTGGCCAGGGCGACGGGCAGGACACGGTGATCGATGGCGACTACACGGTAGGCAACACCGACACCCTGCGGTTCAAGGAGGGGGTGGCGCCTGCGGACGTGCGCTTCCTCCGGGGGGGCGATGATCTGGTGCTGGCCATCCGCGACAGCGATGACAAGGTCACGCTCAAGCATTACTTCCAGGAAACCTGGAACGGTGCCAACGGACCGTATCTGATCGAACGCATTGCCTTTGCCGATGGCACCGTGCTGTCCTTCGCCGACGTGCAGGCCATTCTCTTTGCCGGCAGCGAAGAAGCGGAAACCATCGTCGGTTCGCGTGGAGCGGATGTACTGGCCGGCCAGGGTGGCGATGACGTGCTGCTCGGCGGTGCCGGGCGCGACGTGCTGGACGGCGGCGCCGGCAACGACGTGATGCGCGGCGGCGGCGTCATTGGCTGGAACAGCCAGATTAACGACGGATACGGCGAAGGTGACACCTACCGCTTCGGCCGCGGCGATGGCAACGACACCATCATCGAGGATTCGTGGCAACAGGGTGAAACCGACCGTATCGAGCTCAAGGCTGGGCTTGCCCCGGATGACGTGCGCCTGGAACGGGTGCGCACGGTCAACGGCTGGCAGGTCAGCGAAGATCTGAGGATCACGATCCGCGACACCGGCGAGACGCTGACCGTCAAGAACCACTTCAACGAGAGCAACCGCTTCGCAGTCGAGGAAATAGCTTTTGCTGACGGCACCGTGTGGGACGTGGAGACTATCAAGTCCCGCAGCCTGCTGGGCGAGGCGGGCGACGACGCGTTGCGGGGCTTCAACGGCCGCGATGACGTCATTCAGGGCGGCGCGGGCAACGACAGGCTGTACGGCTTCACAGGCGACGACGTGCTGGAAGGAGGAGACGGCAACGACGAACTCTACGGCGGCGAGGGTAACGATGTGCTCATCGGCGGCGCGGGCAATGACGTGCTGGAAGGCGGCGCCGGTTCCGACACCTACCGCTTTGGCCTGGGCGATGGCCAGGACGTGATCAACGAGGGTTGGATCACTGGCGAGGACGTGGTGGAGTTGGGTGCCGGCATTACACCCGCCGATGTCTCCGTGCGCTGGACCTTGCTAGGCGCCATGGCGATCAGCCTGCCGGACGGTAGCAAACTCACCGTGAGTGGCCAGGCCTACCCCTGGTCGAGCGAACTCGGCATCGAGCAACTGCGCTTTGCCGACGGCACGGTGTGGGATCGCGCAGAACTGGCCTCGCGCGCCTTGGCGGCTACCGCTGGCGACGACACCATCGTTGGCGGTTACCAGGACGACATCCTCGACGGCGGCGCGGGCAACGACCAATCCCAGGATCTGGGCGGTTACGACACCTACCGCTTTGGCGTGAGTGACGGCCAGGACACGATTGCCGACACCTATGGTCGCATCCAGTTCAAGCCTGGCATCGGTCAGAACGACGTGAGTTTCAGCCGCGACGGCAACGATCTGATCGCAACTGTCGACGCATCCGGCGATTCGGTGCGCGTCAAGGACTGGCTCAACAACTGGCAGCGTATCGACCGTTTCGATTTCGACAACGGCGCACAGCTCAGTTTCAATGATGTGCTCGCCATACTCAATGTGAGCGAAGGGGCTGAGGTTCTCTTTGGTTCGCCGGGCGATGACATGCTGGCCGGTACCGAGAAGGACAGCACCCTCTACGGTCGCGTAGGCAACGACGTGCTCGCCGGGGGCGCGGGCAGCGACCAACTTTTTGGTGAAGCCGGCGATGACACGCTCGACGGCGGCGCTGACCGCGACTGGCTCTATGGCGGCGACGGCAACAACACCTATATCGTGGCACCGGGCATGGGCCTGGACAACTCGATGGGCACGGGTATCAGCGTGGCCAACGATACGGTGGTGTTTGCGTCGGGCATCCGGCCCGAGGACGTGTCGGTGCAACTGGGCGACGAGAGCTGGAGCGGCCTGGCTGGCGACGTGGGTTTTACCAATCTGGTCATCGGCATCGGCGGGAACGACGCCCTGATCGTACGCAGCGCGAACTGGGACGACCTGGGGCGCGGTGCTATCCAGAGCTTTCGTTTTGACAACGGCACCGAGTGGACGCTGGCCGATGTGATGGCCCTCGCCGACGGCGGCAAAATGGGTTGGCAGGAGCGCTATTGGGGCGATTCGACCAACATCGTCGGCAGTCAGGCCGATGATGATATCTACGATTACACGGGCCAATCGGTCACCGTCCGGGCGCGCGGTAACGACGATAACATCTATCTGGCGGCCGGCAATGACATCGTCTCGGCTGGTACGGGCAACGATAACGTCTATGCCGGCCAGGGCGACGATCTGATCGCTGGCGAGGCCGGTGACGACTCTATTTCCGCGAGCGATGGCGATGACGTGATTGTTTTCAATTACGGTGACGGCAACGACACGCTGCGGGCGAGTGGGGGTACAGACACCCTGTCCTTCGGCGCCACGGTCACGCCGTCGATGCTGTCGGTGGCGCTCGATCCGGTGGGGCAAGTGGTGGTGCTGCTGGTGGATGGCGGCATGGGCGGTGCGATTACGCTTGATGACGTTTATGCCGACGGCCTGATCTATGCTGACAGCCTGGGGGGCGATGGCCTTGAGCGCGTCCAGTTCATCGATGCCGATGGCAAGGCCAGCGTCTTCGATCTCGCGGGCTGGTTGCGCGCGAACGCGGCGGCGCTCTTGTCTGCCACGGCGGACGCGCCAATTGCCTTCGACGGAACCGGGTTCGAACTCACCGGCCTGGTGGCACCGGCGGGCGGCCTGGAGACGGTGGCTTATGCGCAATCCGGCGATCTCTTCGCGCCGGCAAGCCTTGCCAGCAACACCCCCACCGGTGGTGATGACGTGCTCTATGGCACCCCCTCGGGTGACACGCTGGATGCGGGCGCGGGCAGCGACATCGTGCTGGGCCTGGCAGGGAACGACGTCATCTTCGGCGGTGACGACAACGACCTGATTCTCGGCGGGGATGGCGATGACGTGCTCGATGGCGGCGCCGGCAACGATGTGATTTACGGTGGCTGGGGTGTCGATGTGCTCGCGGGCGGCGTGGGGAACGACGAACTCTACGGCGAATGGGGCGGCGACACCTATGTGTATCAGCTCGGCCACGGCGAAGTCATCATCGACGACGACCACCGTGTGCTCAGCTGGGGCCACGGCGAAGATGGCGGGGGCTACGGCGGCTACGGGGGCTACGGCGGCGTCATCGTCGACGACGCGCCCAACATCCTCAGTTTCGGTCCCGGCATCCGGCCGGAGGACTTGCGTTATTCCGAGCTCAACGGCGATCTGGTAATTGAGTTCGCAAATCAGCCCGGCGACCGGGTTATTCTGCGAGGCTATGAGCCGAACCGCGCGACGCAAACCCGATCGGTGGACATCATCCGCTTTGCCGACGGCACGGAAATCGTGGCCGAGTCCATCGAAGCCACGGGCAGGACGGAGCTGGCCGGTGACGAAGGCGGCTGGCTTGAAGGCACGCCAGTTGCCGATACTCTCATCGGCGGCGATGGCGATGACGTTCTGGATGGCCGGGGCGGCGCGGATAAACTGGTGGGCGGCGCGGGATCGGATACCTACATCATCCACAAGGAATGGGGCTCCCGCCCCGCCGAAATCCTGATCGCCGAGACCTGGCGCGAACAGGACACGAACCGCATCGAAATTACTGGTGAAATCAATGCTGACAATCTGCGCCTGGAATTCGACGGGCGCGATCTGCTGCTGAGCCTGAACGATGAAGGTGATCTGATCCGCTTTGCCGGGTTCGATCCTCGCGCACCGGGCATGCAGGCGCCGGTTTCGGAAATCAGCTTGCCCTGGTGGGGTGTCAGCATGTCGTTCGATGAACTGCTGGCTCGGGGCGTGCGCATTATCGGCACGCCCGAGAATGACGTGCTGACTGGCACGGCACTTGCCGACTGGATCGAAGGCTTTGAGGGCGATGACACGATGAGCGGCGGGGCCGGCGGCGACCTTTATCTCATCGATGCCGACGGTGGAACAGACACCATCATCGACAGTGAGTCGGGTGACGCGCCCAACACGCTGGTATTGCCGGAAGGCACGACTCTGGATGACGTGCGCCTTTCTTACGATGGCGAAGGCTTCCTGATCCTCGACTTGACCAACACCGGCAGCCGTGTGCGGCTGTCGGGCTTCGACTCGGAGAACCCGCTGGGGCCGCGTGCGGTGGAGCGCTTCCGCTTCGGAATCGATGGCGAAGAGATCAGCTACGAGGAATTGCTCGCACGCGGATTCGACATCGTCGGCACCGCGGAAGGGGACGCTCTCAAGGGCACGGCGCTGACGGACCAGATCCGGGGCGGCGACGGCAACGACCTGATCGAAGCCACGCCGGGCGGTGACTGGCTGGCGGGAGAAGGCGGTAATGACACGTATGACGTGAACTTGGGCGATGGCATCGTCACCATCGACGATGTCGCCGGGGGGGATGCCGGCAACGCGCTGCGCTTCGGGCCGGGCATCGACCCGAACGAGCTGCGCAACAACCTGCGCTTCGAGACGGATGGCAACGGCGGCCACGTGCTGCTCATCTCCTACGGCGGTGGCGGCGATGTGGTGCGGCTGATGGGCTTCGATCCGCAGGATGTGCTGGGTTCTCATGCGGTCGATCGCTTTGAATTTGCCGATGGCACGGCGGTGGATTACGCCACGCTGGTGTCGTGGACCTTCGTCGTCGAGGGCGACAACGCCGGCAATGCGCTTGAAGGAACAAATGTTGGCGACCGGCTCTACGGCTACGAGGGCGACGACGTGCTGGAAGCAGGAGCAGGTAGCGACGAGTTGTATGGTGGAATCGGCAACGATCTGCTTTACGGCGGCGCCGGTGATGATGCTTACGTCTTCAACAAAGGCGATGGCGTCGACACGATCATCGACAGTGGCGCGACCGATTTCAATTACATCCGCTTCGGAACCGACATTCGCCCTGAGGACATCCGCCGTGAATGGGACGGTAGCACCCTCGTTCTGCATTACAGCGACGAGGATGCTGTGCGGATCGATAACTATCACGGCCCAGAAGGCAATCCGGTCATTCTGGCACTCCTGTTTGAAGACGGCACGCTGATGTCGCTCACAGAACAGATGAACCGTGCTCCAGTTGCAACCATGCAACTGGAAGACGCTGTGGCGACGGAGGATCAGGATTTCAGCCTGATCTTGCCCGCCGACCTGTTCAGCGATCCAGACGCATCCGACGAGATACAGGTTGTGCTGCGGCAGACCAACGGCGAACCTCTGCCGACATGGCTGAGCTTCGATCCTGTCTCACAAACCTTGAATGGTAGGCCCGCGAACGATCACGTGGGTGACATCGCGGTTGTGGTGGAAGGCAAGGATCATTTCGGCGCTGCCGCCAGCACAACCTTCAATATCAGCGTGCAGAACACCAACGACGCTCCCGAAGCCGGTACGCCCCTGGCCGACCTGAGCACCCTGGAAGACAGCGTCTTCAGCTTCACGCTGCCCGCCGACAGCTTCCGCGATGTCGATGTGGGAGATGTGCTCACCTACGCGGCCACGCTGGAGAACGGCGACCCGCTGCCCGACTGGCTGAGTTTCGACGCCCAGACCGGCACTTTCTCCGGCCTGCCTGCCAACGGCGATGTGGGCAACCTTCGGCTTGCGGTGACCGCGACCGATCTGGCGGGTACAACGGCCGTCCAGGTGTTCGCCCTGGAAGTGGTCAACACCAATGACGCACCGATAGTTGTGACCGCGCTTCCCGCCCAGACCTTGCTCGAAGACGAAGCTTTCTCGTATACCTTGCCAGAAAGCACGTTCCTGGACGTGGATGCGGGAGACAGCCTGAGCTATTCGGCCATGCTGACGGATGGCAGTGCCTTGCCAACCTGGCTGAGCTTCGATGCGGCGACGCGTACGTTTAACGGCACGCCTGGCAATGCGGAAGTGGGAAGCCTGGCGATATCGGTGACGGCGACTGACTTGGCTGGCGAGAGCGTTGCGACGGCGTTCGATTTGAGCGTTCTGAACGTCAACGATGCGCCGGTCGTGAGTGCACCAATCCTGGATCAGAGTGCCAAGCAGGGTCTGGCATATGAATACACCCTGCCGGCGGATACTTTTACCGATCCGGATGTGGGCGACAACCTGAGCTATGAAGTCACTTTGGATAACGGCGATCCGCTGCCCACTTGGCTATCCTTCGACGCCACCACCTTGACATTTGCCGGCACGCCGGGCGGCGGGGATGTTGGCAATTTCAGCGTCAAAGTGACTGCTTCTGATCTGGCCGGGGTACAGGTTGCAGATAGCTTTACATTCTCTGTTAGCCCCGGTTACAAAGAAATCAACGGCACTGCTGGCTGCGATTTTCTAATTGGCACCGCCGGAAACGACCGTATTGACGGGAAGGCTAGCGCAGACTTCATGGCAGGTTTTGGCGGGGATGACCTCTACATTGTCGATAACCCGTGGGATCAAGTGATGGAATTTGCGGGCGGGGGCGTGGACACCGTGGAGGCGGGTGTCAGTTACCAACTTCCGTGGTATGTCGAGAACCTTACCCTGACGGGAAGCGGTGCCCTCAATGGCACCGGCAACTTAATGGACAATGTGCTTATCGGTACCAGTGCAGCCAATACGTTGGTCGGGCTGGGAGGGGACGACATCCTTATCGGTGGAAAGGGTAACGATCGTTTGCTTGGCGGTACGGGCAACGACCTGTATCTGTTCGGCCGCGGCGATGGCGCGGATACCATCGTTGACTGCGATCTGACGAGCGGCAACACCGACACTTTGCGCTTTGCCGCGGACATCAGCTCTGAGCAGTTATGGTTTTCGCGTACGGGAAATGACTTGTCGGTCAGCGTGGTCGGCAGCCAGGACACTGTGTCTATCAGCAATTGGTATCTTGGCTCGGCTTACCATGTGGAGCGTATCGAGGCCGGCAACGGCCAGGCGGTGCTTGCCAACCAGGTGCAGAATCTGGTGAATGCTATGGCTGCCTTTGCTCCCCCGGCAGCCGGTCAGACCGCCTTGCCTACGGACTACCAGACGAGCCTTGCGCCGGTGATTGCGGCGAACTGGCAGTAAGCGACCTGTTGTAGGTCTCTCCTTGCCCGCTGGCCTTACACCCTTAGCAGGCTGCTGAAATACCCCACGCCGATGCGTGGCACGTTGCTCTAAAAGTTCGATTTTTCATTCAGTTCGCTCGCAGAATTGGATTTCTGCTCTCTTTGAGCTCGTTTTCGACCTTTTGAGCCCTATTTCCCCGCATTTTC
>DATCSW010000027.1:0-17772 GCA_036568265.1 Thiobacillus sp. | reverse complement strand
TCGTCAGTTCGTGGGTGGTGGTTATGTGACCGTGCTGGTGCGCGGCGAGACCGGTGCAGTGAATGCTGCCGTTCGCGCAGGTGCTGACGCATGTGAGCGTGTAGGTGACGGCCTGGTTGCCGCACACATCATCGCCCGTGTTCATGGCGAAGTGGAAGGTATTTTGCCGACTTCGCCGGACTCGGATGGTGGTGGTCGCGACGCTGAAATCACCTCGACCCGCAGCTAAGTCGACGACGGATGAGCGTTGACCCGCGTACTCTGGGCTGGTTGTCGCGTGCATTGACGCACGAGATGAGTGCAGTCCAGCAATACCTGGCACAAAGTGTGTTGGCCCGCTTGTGGGGTGACTACGCACTCGCCTCGCAGCTGCGCCGTGAGGCGGTTGAGGAGTTGCAACATGCTGAACGTTTGATGGAGCGCCTGATCGTATTGGGGGTCGCACCGTCAGCAGGTAACTTGTCGCCGGCTCGACTGGGCCGTACGGTGCAGGATATGCTCGCAGCAGATCGGGTGTTGGAAGTGGATGCGGTTCGTTTGTATGACGAAGCTGTCGCCCATGCAAAGCGCATGCGTGACACCGATAGTGTCACTTTGCTGGAAGGTATCCTGGCCGAAGAATTGGCGCATGTGCGCGAGCTGGACGGCATAGCAAGCGAGCATCAGTCACATGGCTGAGATCCCTGATGGCTGGGAAGCCCGAGGCAAGCCCCCTACCATGTTTCGGCGCTTTGGTTTCGAAAGCTACAGTGCGACCCGTGCATTTCTGGATGCGGTGGCCGTGTTGTCCGAGAAAGTTGGCCTGCATCCGCAGAACATCAATTTCGCCAGCACCTACGTGAATATCACGCTGGAAGCAAACGAAAAAGGCGAACTGGGTAAAACAGAACTTGATTTGGCCGAGCAGATTAATGCGATTTATTCACAACCGGAAGGCTGAGCATGGCAACCCACATCATTGCTGTCATCAACCAGAAGGGCGGCGCGGGTAAAACCACGCTGTCAATGAACCTCGCAGCCGGTTTGGCCGAGCGTGATGAAACGCTGGTGCTCGATCTGGATCCGCAAGCCTCGTCCCGGCAATGGGCCAGCCTGGGCAGTGCACCGTTCCCTGCTACAGTTAAGCAGATCAATGGCAAATGGGACGCGAAGACCCTGCACCAGAACTACAAGGCCTATCGCCATCTGGTCCTGGATTGCCCGCCTTCGCTGGAAAGCCACGCATCCTTACAGGCGTTGCGTGCCTGTGATGTCGCGCTGATACCTGTTTTACCTTCGCCGATTGATTTGTGGGCCAGTCTGAGGCTGCCACAAGAGATCGAGGAAGCCAGAAAAACCAACAAGCGTTTGAAAGCCTATCTGGTACTGAACCAGCTGGAGCCCAAAAGCGCATTATCTGCGGCGATGCATGACGCTATTGCTGAATTCGGCATTCCGGTGCTGGAAACAGGCATACGCCGCCGCGCCATTTATCGTAGTGCCGCACTCGAAGGCGTATCGGTATATCAGCTGGGCAGCCGGGGTGCGCCGGCCGCCGCTGAAATCGAAGCCATCATTAATGAGGTGATCGCATCATGACCAACTTGAAAGACAAACTGTCCGCCAGCGTACGTCAGGCCAAAGCTGAACAGCAGCCTGCTGCAGCCGCCAAACCTGCCACGCCTGCGCCCGCGAAAAAAGCGCCGGCCAAAAAAACAACTACGCGCAAGGCTACGACCAAAAAAGCGACCAAACCTGCTGCGTCCAAGGCCACCGTTAAAAGGCCGGCAGCGGCTAAACCCGTTGCAGACAAATCCATGTCAGGCGGTGTTGCCGATAGCAGCAGCACCTTGTTTCCGGATCGCGTCTGGCCGGACTAAGTCCCATATATTGCAGGTAGATTGTGATGCGTAATGACCCGTTTTTCCGCACTTACTCCCCGCGCCAGGAAGCGATGGCGCGTGCTGCCCAGTCCCAGCAGGAAGCGATGACGCGTCCGGCTTCGACCGCAGCACCCGCATCGGCCTCCGACATCCTCGACCCGTATCGGGTGAACGAGGAGCCCTACTACCGTGCAGTCGCTGACGAAATCGAGATGTACGAAGCGGCCTATTCGGTGCGGATGCCGATGATGTTGAAAGGCCCTACCGGCTGCGGCAAGACCCGGTTTGTCGAATACATGGCGTGGAAGTTGCAGAAGCCCTTGATCACCGTGGCCTGTAACGAAGACATGACCGCATCCGATCTGGTTGGTCGTTTTCTGCTGGATGCCAATGGCACGCGCTGGCAGGATGGTCCGCTGGCCATGGCTGCCCGCCATGGCGCGATCTGTTATCTCGACGAAGTGGTCGAAGCGCGCCAGGACACCATCGTGGTGATCCACCCGTTGACTGATGCACGACGCATACTGCCGCTTGAGAAAAAAGGCGAGCAGATCGAAGCGCATCCTGACTTCCAGGTTGTGATCTCGTACAACCCTGGTTATCAGTCGTTGATGAAAGATCTGAAACAGTCGACCAAGCAGCGTTTTGGTGGATTGGATTTCAACTATCCCGAGCATGAGGTTGAGGCCGAAATCGTGGCCCATGAATCGGGCGTTTCGATTGATGTGGCCAAGAATCTGGTTCACATCGGTGAGCGCGCGCGCAACCTCAAGGGCCACGGGCTGGATGAAGGTTTGTCGACACGGATGCTGATTTACGCGGGCTCATTGATTGCCAAAGGCGTTGCACCGCTGGCGGCTTGCCGCGTGGCACTGGTACGTCCGATTACGGATGATCCGGACATGCGCGACGCCCTCGATTCCGCTGTTACAACGTACTTCTAAGCGGTTACACCACCCTGGCCAAACCAGGGTGGTGTAACCGGACCGATATCCATGGCCATCCATCTCGAAGAATACCAAGAGGTACTCGATGACCTGCCGACAGACGCGCAGGACGTGTTGCGCGCCTCATGGAACGAGGCAGCGCGGATGTTCTCTGCGCGGGGCCTGGACAATTACCTGAAAGGTGCGGTTGCGCTGCATCACCTGGGTCGCGGCGAAGAGATCGTCGTTACCTATCTTCAGGAAATGCCGGAAGTCAGTCGTGCCATCGGCGAGGATGTGCTGCCCGATATCGTCAATTTTCTGATGGCCATGGCATCGAAAACCTCGGGCCATGTGTTGACACTGATTGTGGCCACTGCCCCACTGGCTGCGCAGCGGTTGGGCGATGAACACCTGTTTCGGGCCTATCTCAATGTGCTGGAGATTGTGCTGGCACAAGCGCCGCGTGGTCTTCGCCCCATGCTGGAAAACCTTGAGCGCTTGCTGTCGCAATTAACGCTGGGCGGTCTGCGTCGCTGGGTGCAATGGGGCGCACAAGCCTACAAGGCGGATTTCGAGGGACAGGTCGGTTACTTTTCGCTGAGCACGCCCGACTCGATGGGTGTGCTGCAGCAGCAGCGTAAAGGCACCCTGTTTGTTGATGTGCAACGCAGGCTGAACATTTATTTGCGCGCGATGTGGGGACGGGATTTTTTTCTGCGTCCCACGTCGGGTGACTACGAAAACCGTGATGGCCTGAAGCCATACATCGAACGCTTCGTCATCTATATTGCCGATGCATTTGATGATTACAAACCGTTTGGCGACGAGACCCCGGACGAAGCCAAAATCTCAGGCCTGGAAGTCTACCGGGCCGCGGCCAATCATTGTGCGGCGCATCTGGTTCATACCGGCGCGCCGCTGTCGATGCAAATGCTCAACACCACGCAAATGGCGATCATCGAAGCCATCGAAGACGCACGTGTGGAAACGCTCGCATGCCGTGATTTCCCCGGCATGCGTGATTCATGGCTGGCCCTGCATCCGCCGCTGGATACCAGTGAACCCAAGACAGTGGGCGATCTGCTGAACCGCCTGGCACGCGCGCTACTGGATCTGGAGTCGACCGACCCCCATCCGTGGGTGCAGCAAGGCGTACGCTTGTTCCACGCTGAAGCCGATTTGTCGTCCAATCAGATCAGCTGGAACATCGGGGTTGAACTGGCGCATACATTGGCGCAGATTCCGCTGCCGGAATTCAACGTCCGGAACGACGTGTTGCGCGCGATTTATCGCGACGACAACCGTACCGTCTGGGGATCAGAAGAATACGACGCCGAAGCGGCACTGGAGGTCACCTGGGGGGGCAACCAGGTGCGCAAGAAAGTCTCCCTGATGGAGATGGTGAACGAGACCAATAACGAATACGCGGGCGATGACGCGGAAGAAATCTGGATTCTCGAAACGCCTTTTTACCTCGATCAGGAAGGCGTATCCATCAACGAGCTGGAAGGACGTCCGCCGATTTCGGACCCCTACCACTACCACGAGTGGGATTACCAGATCCAGCTTGAGCGACCGAGTTGGGCCACCGTGCTGGAGCGCCGTCCCCCGTTGGGCGAGCTTGAAGTCATCGATAAAATCGTCGCCGACCACAAGCCGGTGATCTCACATTTGAAGTATCTGATCGAGTCGATGATTCCGCAGGGGATGCAGCGCATCCGCCGACAGGAAGATGGCGACGAACTCGACATCAATGCGGCGGTACGGAGCATGATCGACATCCGCATGGGCCTGCAGCCCGATCCGCGCATCATGATGCGCTACAAGCGCAACGTGCGCGACCTCGCGGTGATGGTGCTGCTCGATATGTCGGAGTCATCCAACGACAAGGTGCGCGGTCAGGATTACAGCATCATGGACCTGACCCGTTCGGCGACAGTGCTGCTGTCTGATGCGCTTGATCGCATCGGTGATCCGTTTGCGCTGCACGGTTTTTGCTCGGATGGCCGTCACGACGTCCATTACTACCGCTTCAAGGACTTTGATCAGCCCTACAACGACCTGGTGAAAGCGCGCCTGGCCGGCATGAAAGGCTCGTATTCCACCCGCATGGGCGCTGCATTGCGCCATGCTGGCGAGCAGCTCAAGCTGCAGCATAAAAACAAGAAGGTCCTGTTCATCATCACCGACGGCGAGCCCGCTGATAATGATGTGCGCGATCCGCAATATCTGCGTTTCGACACCAAGCGTGCGGTCGAAGAGCTCGCGCGTGACGGCATCACCGTCTATGCCTTGAGCCTCGATCCACATGCAGATCAATACGTGGAGCGCATTTTTGGCGCCAAGAACTATACCGTGCTGGACAAGGTCGAGCGCCTGCCAGAAAAACTACCAATGCTGTACATGGGTCTGACCCGTTGAGCGACAGAGCCATGCATATCAGTCTACGCACATTCGTTTTCATGGATGCGCTGCAACCGCAGCTCGCGTCCTATCTCGCCACTTCTTCGCAGGGGTTTTTGCCGGTACCCGGCGATGCCTGCCTGTGGGTCGAGGTTTCACCTGGTATGGCGGTACACCGGCTGTCCGACATCGCACTCAAGGAAACCAATGTTCACCTGGGTGAACAGGTGGTGGAGCGCTCCTTCGGCTCAATGGAAATCCACTACCGTAACCAGAGTGAAGTCATGGAAGCCGGCAACACGATATTGCGGCAGTTGAATACGACGATGGACACGCGCATGGCCTGCAAAATCCATTGGAACGAGGTCATCTGCGGCATGACGCCGGATCACACCACGCTCATCAACCGCCAGTTGCGCAAGGGCTCGATGATTTTGCCGGGCAAGTCCATGTTCATTCTCGAAGTCGAGCCCGCGGGCTACGCCGTCTATGCCGCCAATGAAGCGGAAAAGGCTGCGCATATCACGCTGGTAGACGTTAAACCGTTCGGCAACTTTGGCCGCTTGACCATGATGGGTTCTGAAGCCGAGGCCGAAACGGCACAACGCGCGGCGGTGCAAGCCATCGAAAGTCTCAACAAGCAAGCCCGCCGGATCACGGAGGGCTGACATGACCTCGCATGTCGCCGGCTCAACGCGTCGACTTGTTGGCGATGAGCCTGCCGATATCGCGCACGCAGCCCAAATCCTGCGCGCAGGTGGGCTGGTCGCGCTGCCTACCGAAACCGTGTATGGATTAGGCGCAGATGCCACCAACGATGCGGCCGTGGCGCGGGTGTTCGCCGCCAAGGGCCGGCCTGTCGACCACCCGCTGATTGTGCATATCGCATCCGCAGACGCACTGCCACAGTGGGCGCGCGACATACCCGAGACCGCATGGGCATTAGCTGCGAAATTCTGGCCCGGCCCGCTTTCCTTGATTTTGAAACGCGCGCGCGGCGTGGCTGAAGCCGCCAGCGGCGGGCTGGATACCATCGGCCTGCGGGTGCCGGGTCATCCTGTTGCCCAGGCCTTGCTGCACGCATTCGGTGGCGGCATTGCCGCCCCTTCGGCCAATCGGTTTGGCCGGATCAGTCCGACCTGTGCCGAGCATGTCCTGGCCGAACTGGATGGCCGGATCGACGCTGTGATCGATGGCGGCGTGTGCTCGGTTGGGCTGGAATCAACCATTCTTGATTTGAGCGGGCCATGTCCACGGGTGTTGCGGCCGGGGACGTTGACGGCTGACATGCTGGCAGCCGTCATCGGTAGGCTGGATGAGGTGTCCTCTCCCAAGTCTCCCCCGACGCCAGGCAGCCTGGACGCGCACTATGCACCCGCTACACCGCTTCGCCTGGTGCCATCACACGAACTTGAAGCCGAAGCCGCCGGACTGGCGGCAACCGGTGTGATTATCGTGCTGGCACGCAGGGCGCCGCAGTCAAATGTCCGTTACCGATGGGTGCAACTGGCAGGCGATGCAGTAGCGTATGGGCACGATTTATACGCGCGGCTACGTGAAGCCGACGCCCAAGGGGCCGCCTGCATTCTGATCGAAACCCCGCCAGATGGCACAGAGTGGATGGCTGTGAATGACCGCTTGAAGCGCGCGGCCGCAGGCTCGGGCGTGGCCAGATCGGCATGAGCAGAGATTTGCGCGTACTTGCCACTCCAATCTGTCGCGCAACAAGCGGTAAAGCCAATGGAAAACAAAACCACACGACTGCCGGAACGCATTGATCGAGCCAACAACAGAGTCTTTGGGGGCATTGCGTAAAGCAGGATCTGACGCCCGCTTCAGTAAAGCATCAGCTGATCTGCGCGGGTTTGATCCGGTATCGGGCGCCGTATGGCGCGTCAGCCGAGCCGCCCGCATCGGCCATACAATCGTGCCTAACCTCAATTGCCGCCGCCAGGCTGGCCGACATTGTGTGGCGTTTCCTGGACGTCATGCGTGAGTGATGCAGGAGTCAGGTGGACACCTATCTAGGGCGCTTCACGGTTGATGGCTTCCCCGCAGGTTTTGAAATAACGGGTCGGGCCGACCAGGTCGAGGATGCCCGATCGGTCCAGCTTGTTTTTCACCCTGGCATTGGCGCCGCATAACAACACCTCGACTCCGCGTGCCTGGAAACCTCTGATGGCATCTTCCAGCGCCTGTAGCCCCGTTGCATCGATGAAGGGCATGCGGCGTAGACGCAGGATGAGGAGTCGGGGATCGCTGTGTGTGCTGGCCAATGCACGTTCGAAGGTTTCGACCGCACCGAAAAAGAACGGTCCCTCGACTGCGTAAACCATGACGCCAGGGGGCAAGGCATTAAAACCGAGATGGGCATATTCGCGATGCAATTCCTGTTCGTCTACTTGAGCGACTTCCACACTGGCGGCCATGCGGCGCAGAAAATGCAGGGTCGCCAGAATGACACCGATATTGACCGCCACCACCAGGTCGGCAAATACGGTGAGGGCAAATGTCACCAGCAGGATCACCACGTCGGCACGCGGAGCACGCCGAACCATGCGCACGAAATGATGGGCCTCGCTCATGTTCCACGCCACCACAAACAAAATGGCAGCAAGTGCGGCCAGCGGAATGTGTGCCGCCAACGGAGCCAGTAGCAGCACGACCAGCACCAGCGTAGCCGTATGGACGATACCGGCCAGCGGGCTGGTGCCACCGTTGCGGATATTGGTGGCCGTGCGTGCAATGGCTCCGGTAGCCGCAAATCCGCCAAACAGCGGGGTGACCATGTTGGCGATACCTTGCCCGATCAGTTCCTGGTTGGAGTTGTGCCGTGTTCCTGCCATACCGTCAGCCACCACGGCTGAGAGCAGAGATTCGATCGCCCCCAGCATGGCAATCGTGAACGCCGGGCCGATCAACTGAATGACCTGATTGGCTGTGAACTCCGGGAACTGGAGGCTGGGGAGCCCGGCAGGAATGCTGCCGAACGCGCTGCCGATGGTGGCTACGCCGGGGAGATCAAGGCTGAACTGGACAAGCGTGGCCACGATCAGGGCAGCCAGTGGACCCGGTACCCTTTTCAACCCGGGAATTTTCGCGGTGTACAGCGCCAACAGCAGCGATAACACGGCCAGGGCCGTGGTCATGAGGTGAAAGTGGGGGAACGCCTCTAGCAGAAACCAGACCTTTTCATGGAAATGGGTGCCTGTCGTCACCATGGACAGGCCGAAGAAGTCTTTCCACTGGCTGACCCAGATGATGACCGCGATGCCAGCGGTGAATCCAACGATCACCGGATCAGGAATGTACTTGATGATCGTGCCGAGGCGCGCCACGCCCAGTAGCAGCAGAATCACGCCAGCCATCAGGCTGGCAAGTTGCAGTCCCGCGATGCCGTGCTGGGCTGTCACGCCGGCGAGGATGACGATAAACGCACCCGTCGGCCCTGCGATTTGCAGGCGGGTGCCGCCCAGAACCGAGACCAGCAACCCGGCCACGATGGCCGTGTAGAGTCCTTGTTCGGGCTTGGCCCCGCTGGCGATGGCGAAAGCCATGGCGAGTGGCAGGGCCACCACACCGACAATTGCCCCGGATACGATGTTGGGCAACCAGTGTTTGCGGCTCAGCAAACCCGCGCGATGCGCCTCCAGCAAGGCAATCATGTATTAATCAAACCATAGGTGTCAGCAACGCAGATGATTATACTAAAGGATGCCTATGTATGATTTGTGAGGATGCCGATCCCTTTCAATCAAGAGTCGATTTTAAAGCGCGGCTGGCGAGGGTGCGTGTATGCGGTAAGGCCACCGCGCCTGCTTTTTGTATGGCGCTATCGCGCCATACAGCCATGCTGAGACACCTGCTCCGTGACGGAGCGGATGTTTGAACAGAACGCTGTTCAAACGGCAGGTTTTTCTTCTGCGGCCGCGAATCGGGCGTCAAGCGTGTGTATCGCAATGCCCTTGCTGGTGAAAATATTCTCCACCCCAATCACCGCATCGAGACCCGCGCGGTCGATTGCTTCACGAACCGGTTTTTTCAGTCCGGCCAGCATCAGCGTGACGCCCGCCGCCTTCAGGTCACGCGTGAGTGCGCGTAATTTTTCCTCACCAGTGGCATCAATACGGTTGATGCTGTTGCCGAGTACCAGTAGCGCCTGAGCCTGTGGAAACTGGCTCAGCGCCTTCAACACTGCCTGTTCAAAATAGGCCGCATTAATAAAAACCAGCGAGGCGTCAAAGCGTAACACCACGTAGTCTTCACTGATCGGTGCCAGGTCGTGGGTGGCTGCGCCCGCGAGAATGCCATCGGACGTGCGGCCCATGACTTCGCTACGCGGACTCATGGTGCCCGCCAGGAACATGAGGATGGTCAGTACCACGCCGACCAGTACGCCGTCAGCCAGTTGGGGTGCCATGATCAGCGTGGTGGCGAAGGTCACCACGCCGACAGCACCATCGACCGGGCGGACATTCCAGGCGTGCACCATGGATTTGAAGTCAATCAGGCTGAATACGGCACTCATCACAATGGCGGCCAGCACCGGCTGCGGCAGGTGATAGAGGTATTGGGTAAAAAACAGCATGACCAGCAGCACACCCAGCGCACTGATGATTGCGTAGAACCCGGAACGGGCACCCACGCGTGCGGCCACCGCCGAGCGTGAAAATGACCCGCTGACCACGTAGGACTGGAAGAAACTGCCGACGATGTTGGCCAGGCCCTGGCCAATCAATTCCTGGTTGGGATCGAGTTTTTCACGTGTTTTGGCAGCCAGCGCACGCGAGATCGAGGTTGCCTCCATGAAGCCGATCATCGCCATGATGAAGGCGGTGGCAAACAGCCCTGTCATCACGCCCAGATCGAAAGTCGGCAAGATGAAGCCAGGCACGCCGCTCGGGATGTTACCGACAACCTTGCCACCGCCTGAGAGCTTGAACTTGCCTGCCGCGTCAAACCCGGATAACCGCCAGACCGGTTCATACCAGGCTGTTTGTACGTCGGTTTGATACACGATCTGACCATTGGCTTGTTTGACAGGTGTCAGCGCAAACTGGAAGGCTTCGACGCGCTCATTGTAGAGGCTGTGTTTGAGGCTTTCTTCCTCGCCTTTCAGACGCATGGATTCGGCCTTAAGGGAGTAATCCGTCCGGGCGAGTTTTGACTGGTTCTTGAGATTGTCAGCGATGACTTTCTGCGCATCCTTGACTTGCTTGAGCGAGGATTCATGGGACTGCATGCGTTCGAATACTGCGCGCGCAGCCACGCTGTCGATTTGCTCGGCGCTGACCACAGCAGTTTTTTCATATCCTGTGGCTGCACTGACCATGGTGCCCAGTAGCACCACGATCAATACGTTGGGCAGTTTCGGGTAATGCTTGCGTAGCCAGGACAGCGCCGCGAGTGTGGTGAGGCCATATAGCAGGGTTTCCCAGTGTGCGACCGGTATTTGCTGCACAACATGAAACAGGTCGATAAGGAAAGTGTCCGAGCGCGGCATCGGTACGTTGATGAAGGTATTCACCAGGGATGAACCGATGATCAGGGCTGCTGCATTGGTGAATCCGAGTATCACCGGGTGCGAGGCAAGGTTGATCAGCACGCCCATGCGGAACAAGCCCAACGCCAAACGCAACACGCCCACCATCAGCGCCAGCAATAGGGATAGCTGGATGAATTCGTCGCTCCCGCGGCTGGCCAGGGGCTCGATCGCCGCAGCCGACATCAATGAAAGCATGGCGACCGGCCCGGTATGCAGGAAGCGCGAAGCGCCCCACATCGAGGCCACAATCACCGGCAGGAATGACGCGTAAAGGCCATACACCACAGGTAAGCCTGCCAATGCGGCATAGGCCATGCTTTGCGGAACCAGAATCATGGCCACTGTGACGCCGGCAATGAGGTCGGCCCGCAAGGTGTCTTTTTGCAGGGGAAACCAGCGCAGGAATGGGAATATTCGAGTCAACATGATGCTGAATGCGTAAAGAGTGTGGGGGAGCCGAAAACGGCAGACACCGGATTTTAAAGTATTGCGAACTGAAAACGGCCTTTAGGCCGTTGGGGACACTGCTTCATCAGAGCAGAAGCCTGGCCGGGTGGCTTAAAGGCACGAAGCCCCGCCCGGTGCAGGGCGGGGGCTTCGCTGGTCGTTGAAACTCACGCTGCGCGTACGGCGTCGTTGGCCTGACCGGGTTGGCTGATGGTGCTGGGCTGGGCACTTTCTTCATGAGTGGCAACCAATACAACAGGAACCGGCAGTACGTCCTGAGGCTGGCTGCCATTGAGAAAGCTGCGTCCCAGGTAACCTGTTTCCTTGCATGCCAGAAACGCAACTTCGGGATGGCGACGCAGATAGCGAGCCAGACCTGAAACCGGATCGCCCGTCAAGAGAACGGTTTTCATGCTGATGCCAGCGGCGGTGAGTTCATCTGTGTAGGGGCTCAACAGTGCACGTGCCGCGCCATCGGTCTGAAATGTCAACACGGTCAGACCATGTTTGAGGCGACCGCAGGTTTGTACAACGTAATGCATCATGTCGGCGGGCAGTTCGCTGCCCATATACAACGCCACTTGCTGGCGCTCGCTGGTCGGCTGGACAGGTGTGGGCGTTGTGGCCTGGATGGCGTTGCTTGCGCCTGGCTTTTGCTCCAGGCATTCCGTTTTCTGGCGCAGCGTGAGGCATTCGCCCGCATCGGCAAAAGCCAGTGCGTTCAGCATGCGCTTGAGTTCTTGGGTCAGTTTGATCATGGTGTGCTCCAGAGACAAGTCAGAATGCTTACAGTAAAGCAGCATGCGTGCCAGGCCATATATGTTCCTTAAATTCAACGGTTTAAAGATTCGGCTCGAACGTGGTGCGTTACGTGACGCAACGATTCAGGCCGATCCGTTGCGTTTGAGTATGCAACAGTGTTGTAATGTGCAACACCCTACGAATGCTTCCAGTCTCTATGCCCAGCCTGCGCGGGAAAATTATCACCACCTATGCTTTTTCCAAGGTCGTTTTACTGATCTTCGCCCTGGTGGTATTTGCAGATTTGTATTTTTTGAAGACCCGCATTGTTGCAGGTGAGGCAGTGACCACGTTTCGTGAAGCCAGCCAGGAAGTACGACGCGACGAAAAAAACCTGTTCCTGTATGACGATCTGGCTAGTCTGGAACAGTTGAAAGTTCAGTTGAGTACAGCCGAGGGGGCGTTGCGTGAGGGCGAGTACGCGTTCACCGAAATTGCTTCGCCGGCAGAACTCAAGCAAGTGCGAGACGTGCTTGAGCTTTATCGTGCCCAGCTCGCGCTGTATCCCTCCATGTCGACGCGGGCGCGTGCTGCCCAGCAGAAGAAAATTCGCGCGACCGGACACGATTTGTCGACGCTGGCTGAAAGCTTCAGCCGACGCGAACGTACCGTGCTGGCTGATGCCGTACAAGTTGCCGGATTAACTTTGCTGGCTGTATTCATAACGGTACTGTTGCTGGGTATTGGCAGCGCGTTCTTTCTGGTTCGGCAGGTCGTGCGCCCGCTACGCGAGCTGGAGTTTCAGCTGGATGGTTTGGCAGAAGGCCATGATCAGCAGCTGAATCTGCCGTCGAACGACAAGGAAATCCAGTCGTTCGTCCACCACTTTAATACCATGCTGAATCGCCTGCGCGACCAACAAAACCAGTTGCGTCACCACGAGAAGGCCGCAGCTTTAGGGGTGCTGGTTTCAGGGGTGGCGCATGAGCTGAATAATCCGCTGTCCAATATTTCCACCTCGGTTCAGTTGCTGGTGGAAGATGGTGAGTCAGTCGATCAGGAATTGCGTGACGAATGGCTGGCGCAAATCGATGGGGAGGCCGAACGCGCGCGCCGAATCGTGCGGCGGTTGCTTGATAGTGTGCGTCAACCCAAGCTGAACTGGCAGGCACACAGCGTGGCTGAGCTGATCCAGGCTTCGCTCGCACTCGTGAATCGACAGTTGCCCGCAGGGGTGGAAGTATGCGTGGGCTATGCGCCCGAGCAAGCGCTGTGGGCCGATCGTGAACGGATACACCAGGTGTTCATCAACCTGCTTAAAAATGCGGCGGATGCGGGCGCCACCCACATCGCCGTCAGCGCGGTGGAAACCACTTGGGCCGACTCGATGCCGGCTAATACAGACCATCTGGTGGGTGAGTTCGAGCTTGTCAGTAAATCGAAGCGCGTGCTGTACGTTCAGATTGATGACAATGGCCCGGGTATTGCGCCTGAAAATCTGGCGCATATCTTCAATCCCTTCTTCACCACGCACTCTGCGGGTGATGGAACCGGTCTCGGCCTGTATCTGGTTAAAGAAGTCATCAGTGAGCATCATGGGTGTATCGCAGTTGAAAACCGTCAAAAAGAAGGCACGCGATTTGCGATTTGGCTGCCACTTGATCAACCTCAGGAGGCACAGTGAACACTGAAACGATTCCTCATATCCTGCTGATAGACGACGAGGCAATCGCACTGTCCAATCTGCGTCATGTGTTCGAGCGCGAGGGCTATGCCGTGACCGCGTGCAAAAGCGGCGATGCGGGCCTGGCGGCCATGCAGACCACGCAATTTGATCTGGTGCTGACCGATCTGCGCATGCCCGGTATCGATGGCATGGAAGTGCTCGCGCATATCCGTGCCACGACGCCGGAGGTACCGGTGATCATGATCACCGGTCATGCCACGCTCGATTCGGCGGTGGATGCGATGAAGGCAGGCGCCTATCACTACATCGCGAAGCCGTTCCGTTTGGCCGAAGCCCGCGAGGTGGTGCGCGGCGCGCTGGAAGTGCGCCGCATCAAGCGTGAAAACAGCGAGCTCAAGCTGCGTATTGAACAACTCTCCAGTCAGACTACGATCATCACGCAGGATCTGGGCATGCAGCGTCTGCTGGAAACGACACGCCAGATCGCCGGCACCGATTGCAGTGTGGTGCTCCATGGCGAATCGGGTACCGGCAAGGAGTTGCTCGCGCGCTTTATCCACCAGAACAGTCAGCGTGCGAAAGCGCCGTTCGTGGCATTCAATTGCGGAGCGTTGCACGAAGAGCTGGCTGCCAGCGAACTGTTTGGCCACGAGAAAGGTGCGTTTACCGGTGCGCAGTCAACCAAGATAGGCTTGTTCGAGGCCGCCGAGGGCGGCACGCTGTTTCTCGATGAAGTTGCCGAATTGCCCTTGTCGATGCAGATCAAGCTGTTGCGTGTATTGCAGGAGCGTGAGCTGTTGCGGGTCGGGTCGATCAGCCCGGTCAAAATCAATGTGCGTGTGGTCGCGGCCAGCAATCGGGATTTGAAGGCAGCGGTTGAAGACGGGCAAATGCGGAATGACCTCTACTTTCGACTGAACGTGGTGACGCTCACGCTGCCGCCGTTGCGCGAACGTCGTGATGACATTCCGTTGCTGGCGTATTACCTGTTGCGTAAATATGCCGCCATGATGGACCGCGATGTGCAGGAAATCACCCCCGAGGCAATGCAGCGCCTGGCTGATTACGATTACCCTGGCAATGTGCGCGAGTTATCCAATTTTGTTGAGCGTGGCGTGGCGCTGGCGCAAGGCGATAGCCTGGGCGTCGAGCATTTGCCCCAAAGTCTGGGTTCGCTCACGGTGCGGGTGTTCAAGCCGCAAATGGCCGCTACCCCGGTCACGCTCGAATCGCAGGAAGCCGAACATATCCAGCATGTATTAAAGCTGGCTGAAGGTAATCGAACACAGGCCGCAAAACTGCTGGGGATTGACCGCGTATCTTTGTGGCGCAAACTGAAGAAACTGGGTATCGATTCGAAGTAAGCTTCGCCTTTTGTCCTCAACCCGACTTTCAACACCATGACTGATTTGCATCCGCTCCCCAATGCGAGCTTGATCGTTGATACCCACCTTGAGCATTTTGACCGTGACGTCCTCGAGGCTTCGCATGCCCGGCCCATCCTGGTCGACTTCTGGGCGGACTGGTGCCCGCCTTGCCGCGCGCTGACACCGGTGCTCGAACGCGTGATCGCAAAACACGCCGGCAAACTCCATATGGCCAAGGTCGAGGTCGACGAAGGCGCCAACATGAAACTGGCCGGGCGCTACGAGCTGCGCGGTTTTCCCACTGTGCTGCTGTTCGTCAAGGGCGAAATCGTGGGCCGCTTTGTCAGCGCCAAACCTGAATCCTGGGTGCACGAATTCATCGCCGAGCATACCGGTATTGAGTAAACCGCTCCTGGTACTCGACACCAATGTGGTGCTCGATCTGCTGCACTTTGAAGATGGAATCGCCCGCCCGATTCTGGAGGCGCTTAACAGTCAGCAGGTGGTCAGTGTGGTGACCCAGGCCACGCTCGAAGAATTCAGACGCGTGCTGGCCTATCCGGAATTCAGATTGGCGCCAGCCAGCCAAACCACCTTGTTTGACCGATACCAGCGTCTTGCGAGGCTGTTCGACATGGCGTCTGCGTCTGTTGAATTGCCGACGTGCAGCGACCCGGACGACCAGAAATTCCTTGAGCTGGCCGCTACATCCCGGGCATGCATGCTGGTGAGCAAGGACCGTGCATTACTCAAACTGCGACGACGCTGTGCGCCGCACTTTCAAATCATGACACCGGCCGGAGCGGTTCGTTGGCTGGAAGACCTCAACGCGAATTCAGTGGTTGAAATCTGAGTCGTGCGGCTTCGCTGACAGCCAGCACAGCGGGATGGCTCAAGCGCCGCTCAACGGAGATGGCGAAGAAACGTTCACGAACCTCCAGCGTTTGCCCGACTTCAAGCACGTCGTATTGCTGCATCACCGCCTGGGCGGTCGTGAGCGGCACCGGAAATACCCCTGCACCGGCCTGGCCAAAGGCGCTCATCAACGCGCTGTCGTCAAATTCGCCCACGATAGTGGGTTGGATGTTGCTGCGCTCAAGCCAGCGCAGCAAGGGCACCCGCAACGCGCTGTCCTCACCCGGGATCAAAAGCGGAATGGCGTGCAGGTTGGCGGGGAAGCCCGGCGGCAGCAATGCCGCGATCGACCGGGCGGCCAGAAACGCAATGCCGCATTCGCCCAGCGGGTGGCTATAACCCTTGATATCCATGCTGGAGGGCAGGGGGCGGTCAGCCAGCACCATGTCGAGCCGGTGGATCGAAAGCTCGGCGGCGAGTTGTTCCAGGCGGTCTTCCTTGCACACCAGCTTGACCGGTTCGGGCAAGGTCAGGGCCGGGGCCAGCAGCTGATAGGCAATGGTCTTGGGCACCACATCAGCGATACCCACCCGGAACGGGTGCACGCGGGTCGCCAGGCGATTTTGCAGGGCTTCTTCCAGTTCGGCGCCGACGTGAAAGATTTCGTCGGCGTAGGTCAGCGCCGTGCGGCCGGCGTCGGTCAACTCGAGCCGGCGACCGCTGCGGCGGAACAGCGCCACGCCCATGCGGGCTTCAAACGTACTGATCTGGCCGGACAGCGTCTGCGGCGCGAGATGGAGTTTCTCAGCTGCCTTGTTGATGGCACCCGTTTTAGCGACTGTACGGAAGTAGTGCAAATGCTTGTAGTTGAGCATGGCGCAGTTTCAGATCGATAATATCAAACAATAGCAGTATAAAAATCGAATTTTATTGTTCTTCATCAATCTATATTCTGATGGGTACTTGTGAGAGGGCCCACCGCCCACATCATGAACCGGGTCAATATTGGAGAACACCATGACACGAATTGCTTTATTTCTCGCCACCAACGTGGCCATCCTGGTGGTGCTGTCGATTGCCATGCGGGTATTTGGCATTGAGCCTTATCTCACAGCCAATGGCCTGAACCTGACTTCGTTGCTGCTCATGGCCGCGGTCATGGGCTTTGGCGGTTCGTTTATTTCGTTGGCGATTTCCAAATGGATGGCCAAGAAATCGATGGGCGTACGGGTAATCGAGTCGCCTTCGAGTTCATCTGAAGTGTGGCTGGTCGACACCATCAAAAAGTATGCAGCAGATGCCGGCATCGGCATGCCTGAGGTCGGTATTTTTGACTCGCCGCAGGTCAATGCTTTTGCCACCGGCATGACCAAAAACAGCTCGCTGGTCGCTGTGTCGTCTGGGCTGTTGCAGCAGATGACGCGCGAAGAGGCCGAAGCCGTGCTCGGGCACGAAATTGCCCACATCGCCAACGGCGACATGGTCACGCTGACCCTGATTCAGGGTGTGGTGAATACCTTCGTGATCTTCTTTTCGCGCATCATCGGCCACACCATCGACCGGGTCGTATTCAAGAATGAACGCGGCCAGGGCATGGCATTTTTCATCACGACGATTATTGCGCAAATGGTACTGGGCTTCCTCGCCTCGATTATCGTCATGTGGTTTTCGCGCAAGCGTGAGTTCCGTGCTGACCGCGGCGGCGCCAGCCTGGCGGGCAAGCAGCACATGATTGCCGCGCTGGAGCGTTTGAACAGTCTGCATCCTGCGCCGTTGCCAGAGAAGATGGCGGCGTTTGGTATCGCCGGTGGCGGCGCATCCGGCTTCAAGCGCCTGTTCATGACGCATCCACCGCTGGAAGAGCGGATCGCCGCGCTGCGCGCGGTGCAGTAAGCCTTCGTCGACACGGCAGCCGGGGACGAGGTAGCGCTGCACG
>DATCSW010000026.1:0-12226 GCA_036568265.1 Thiobacillus sp. | reverse complement strand
AATACTCGCCTCGGTGTTCCTGCACCATGCGCACCGCGCGTTCACGTACTTCAGGGGAATATTTGTTCGTCTTGGATTTCTTCATCATGGCTCCATTCTCTCGGGAAAAGGAGCCTCCTCAAAACCCGGGGCGGTTCAGAGCAGGCGACTGGGAGAAGCGGGAGGCCACGCATCATGAATGCGCTATTGCTCGTGACGGCGGCAGGGCTTGGCTTGTTGGCTTTTTTCGAGCCCTGCACCATCGCTACACACACCCTGTTTGCTGTACGCGCCAGTCATGACGCGGCCCGACGTCGCTGGCTCGGCTTGGCGCAACTGGTGCTGTCGCGCACCGCCTTGCTGGCGGCGCTGTTTGGCATCGCGGCCTGGCTCGGGCTGGAAAGTATCCCGGTGAACACGGCGACGTCCATGCTCAGTGTAATCGGCGCGATCTATCTGGTCAGCCGCAAGGTTTATCTGCCGGTTCCGCATATCGAATTCTTTCGGTTGATTCCCCAACATGGCCACCTGCCGCAGGCGCTCAAGCTGGGTTTGACCTTGCCTGCCTGCACGTTGCCGCTGGTGGCGGTGGTGGGCGTCCTCTCCGCCCTAACCCGCCGGCCCGATATGGCGATGCTCGCGGGTCTCGCCTTCGCCGCGATGTTCTCGCTGCCCACAGTATGGGACAGCATGCGCGGACTGAGCGCCGCGCACCGCGCTTTTTTGGGTAAAGCAGCTCATGCCAGCCCCTACGTGACCGCGTTGCTCCTGTGGAGCGGCGCTTTTCTGATTTGGAAAACAGGAATCTGAAACATGGACTTGGACGCACTTAAAACCACACTGGAACAGGCAAGCCTGGCCTCCCTGGGGGTAGGGTTTACCGCAGGTTTCATATTCAGTTTCAACCCGGTGGCGCTGGCCGCGATCCCGGTGTCGCTGGCCTATGTGACCAAGGCCCATGAGACTAGGCGTACGGTGCGCTTCGGTGCCATGTTCATCGCTGGCATGATCGTTGTACACGTGCTCATGGGATTCATTGCCGGGCTCGGCGGTCAGTGGGTGCAAAAAATAATTGGCCGCGAATGGGGGCTGGTGCTGGGGCCGCTCCTGATCCTGCTGGGCCTGATGTGGCCGGGCTGGATCAGGCTGCCGCTGCCGGTCATCCGCTTGCGGGCAAAGCGCGCCCAGAATGGCTGGGGAGCCTTCATGCTCGGCATCCCGTTTTCGGTAGCGGTCTGCCCATTCTGCACACCGGCGCTGGTGATCCTGCTGGGCGTGGCAACCGGCATCGGTTCGCCCTTGTTCGGCGCGACGCTGCTGCTCGCTTTTGCCCTGGGGCGCGCTGTGCCTATCATCCTTGGCGCCTGGGCGGTGGGCTGGCTAGAAAACCTGAAGCCCCTCCAGCATGCACAGCGCGTCTTCGAACTCGTCGGCGCGCTGCTGTTGATCCTCTCAGGGCTGTACATGCTGAACGCCTATTTCTATTTCATCCCCGAGCTTGCGGCGTAGGAGGGCTCATGAGAGTCGTATTGCATGCGTGGTTTTTGATGCTGCTGGGTGTGTGGGGAATGGCCGCGCAGGCCGCCGAGCCGAATCCCGTCCCCTTCGTCATGCAGATGACCGTGGGCGACTCCGACGCGCAGCGGCGCGCGTTCCTGCAGATCGCCAAGGTGTTGGAAGATGTCGGGCCGCAAAAAGTGAAAATCGAAGTGGCCGCCTACGAAGGCGGCATCGCCGCGCTGCTGGCCGACAACAACGATACCGCGACCCTGATCGCCGCCCTGGCGCGCGAAGGCGTGCGCTTCAAGGCCTGCCGCATCAGCATGCGCGGACATGGTTATACTGACGCCGATTTTCCGCTAGAGGTGGAGTTCGTGCCCGCCGGCGCGCCGGAGATGGTCCGGCTGCAAATGAAGGGCTACCGCTACTGGCACCCCTGAGCGCCAGAGCGGGTTACCCCGCGCAGCAGGACAACTGCTTCACGTCCCTGGTGAAGGTCTGGGCACAGAGCTTCAGCCCTTCCACCGTGGTGAGGTAGGGGAACAACTGTCCTGCCAGATCGGCCACGCTCATGCGGTTCCTGATGGCCAACGCGGCAGTCTGGATGATTTCGCCGCCCTCGGCCGCCAGCACCTGCGCGCCCAGGAGCCGTCCGGAATGCTTGTCCGCCACCAGCTTGATGAAGCCGCTGGTGTCGAAATTGGCCAGTGCGCGCGGCACATTGTCGAGCGTGAGTGTGCGGCTGTCGGTTTCCATGCCAAGCTTGTTTGCCTGCGCTTCGGTGAGGCCCACCGTGGCCACCTGCGGATCGGTGAACACCACCGCCGGTACCACCGAGAGATCAAGCACGGCATCGCCGCCGGTCATGTTGATGGCCGCGCGGGTGCCCGCCGCGGCCGCAACGTACACGAACTGCGGTGCGTTGGTGCAGTCGCCGGCTGCATAGATGTGCGGTACGGAAGTGCACAGGTGATCGTCCACGACGATGGCGCCGCTGGCATCTGTGGTCACGCCGGCGCGCGCGAGATCAAGCCCCGCCGTATTGGGTTTGCGTCCGGTGGCGATGAGCAGGCGGTCGCCACCGAGCGCGCCTGTACTTGTTTCAAGTTCAAATGCCTTGCCGACGAAGCGTACGGATTTCACGGTGGTGTTCGTGAGAATCCGCATGCCTTCTTCTTCCAGTGCGACCTTGAGCCCTTCGCCAATGGCCGGATCTACTTTGGATAGCAATGTGCCACGGGCAACGAGGGTGACCCGGCTGCCCAGGCGCAGATACGCCTGCGCGAGTTCCAGTGCGACCACCGAGCCGCCGTATACGATCAAATGGGCCGGCGTTTCCTCGGCGATCAATGCCTCGGTCGAAGTCCAGAACGACGTGCCAGCAAGACCTGGCACGTCCGGAATCTGCGGTGATCGGCCAGAGGCAATCAGGATGCGGTCGGGCTTGAGGCGCTGTTCGCTACCGTCGGCTTGGCGCACGACAAGTGTCCTGGCATCCTCGAATCGCGCGAAGCCGCGCAGCAGATTGATGCCGGGGTTGGTTTCCAGAATGCGCTCGTATTTGGCATGGCGCAGTTCTTCCACGCGCGCCTGCTGCTGCGCGACCAGCGCCTTGCGATCCACCACGGGCGCGTGTTTGGCGAGACCCAGAAACGGGTGCTGCGCTTGCAGATGCGCCACGTGAGCGGCACGAATCAGAATCTTCGACGGCACGCAGCCGACATTGACGCAGGTGCCGCCGACGACGCCAGCTTCGATCACCGTCACCACCGCGCCTTCTTCCACAGCGCGGATGGCAGCCGCAAAGGCGCCTGAGCCTGTGCCGATGATGGCGACGCTGAGTTTGGCTTCGGTCTTGGGCACGGTGCCGCCCGCGACTTCCGCGCCGTAGCCCTTGGCGCGCACGGCGTCGAGTAGCGAGTTGACGGAAGTGTCCGCGCTAATTTCCACACGGGCCGTAGCATCGGGATAAGACACATCAGCCCGAGTTACACCGGCTACCGTCAACAGTGCCTGTTTCACGGATGCGGCGCAGTGGTCGCAGGTCATGCCGGTGATGTGAAGCGTCTGCTCGCTCATTTGGCAGGCGCTTCTTTCAGCTTGGATTCGTAGCCGGCCTCGAAGGTGGCATCCTCTAAAGCCCGGATGTTGGTCTTGGCGTCGTCGAAGGTCACTGCGGCCTCCTTTTTCTCGAAAGACACGTTGACCTTGGACACACCCGGCACCTTGACAAGCGCCTTCTTCACGGTGATCGGGCAGACTGCGCAGTACATGCCGGGCACGGACAGCGTGACGGTGCGCACGGCGGCGAATGCAGCATCGGAGAAGGCAAAACCGAGGATCGAGACGAGAATCAGTTTTTTGGCTTGCGCCGAAACGAGCGTTTTCATGGGGAGACTCCTTTAGTAGAACAGCGGGGCGATATAGGGGAAAACCACGGCGAGAACGACGAGCACGACCACAATCCAAAACAGTACCTTGTAGATGCGGTTGGTCTGCGGCATGGCGCACAGGGAGCCCGGCGTGCTGGCTGCCGCCGGGTCGTGGTAGATCTTTTTCCAGGCGAAGAACAGGGCAATGATGGCCGCCCCGAGAAAGTAGGGACGGTATGGCTCCAGTACGGCGAGATTTCCTACCCAAGCGCCACCGATGCCGAGCATGACCAGTACAAGTGGGCCGACGCAGCACAGGGAGGCGGCAATGGCGGCGATGACGCCGCCGATGAGCGGCAAGCGCCCGGCTTTCTCTTGCAACATCATGATGTCTCCTTTCGAATCTTGAATGAATAGCGTCACCGTACTTCCGTAGTCATGTACGGAGTCAAGCGGTATGGGGATCAATCTGGAATCTGGCCATAGGCACCTTCGTCAAGGCGGCCGGAGTCAACGTAGAAACAATAAGGTCCTATCTGCGCAAGGGCTTATTGCTGGAGCCAGACATGTCTTACGGCAGTATTCGCTGACATGACGAGGCGCATGAAGCGAGTTCAATTGGCGAAATCAGACTAGCGACAGGGCTTTGGCCTGGACGAAATCACCGAACTACTCAGACTGGACGATGGCACCCATTGCGCCGAAGCCAGTCACCTGGACGAGCACAATCTCTAGGACGTGCGCGAAAAGATGAACAACCTGGCGCGCATGGAGGCCGTGCTGTCCGAACTTGTGTGTGCCTACCATGCACGGAAGGGAACTCTCACCGAATAATAGCTTTCTGATTTCCTCTGCGGCAGGACATGACCCGATGCTGCCTGTTGCGCAGAAAAAGAAAACCCCGCCGAAGCGAGGTCTATGTGGGTGCTGCTGAGATTACACTTTCCTGCGACGGTTGAAGCCGGGTACCCTCTGCCGAACGAGGCTACTCATCTTTGCTTGTTGGATTCGAATGTTGTTGCGTGTACTGCGCCTGAGGTTATAAAGCCAACCACGCATAAATACTTTTAAAGAGTTCATACTGGTTCTCCTTATTGGTTTGTGCGGAGCGAGCCGAGGTGACTATCTACATATAGGTCTGACATATTGGCTCTATTGCAAGGAAGAGCAAGGAATGCGCCACTTATCGGCATCGGATATAAATCAACGGGTTATGACAGAGCGACGCTTACCGTGGCTCAGTATCTTGAGCAATCTGTAAGAAATTCCGACGCTTTTTTTACTGCCTTTGCATAGGTCTAAATTACACGGGGGATGTGAATTGACATACGAATCAACTCCGCTCCCGTCGGTTGCCTGACTCGCATGGTCTATGCACTTAAGCATCTTGGCTGACCGCATCGGCCGAGGAGCAGAAGTCCACGGCCAACTTGCGAACGGCGGCTCCACCACAGATAACTGACCTTGATGGCACCGAAGGCCGAACGGCCCGGGTCGATTTGAGACCATAAAACACTACAAAATTCGACACATGCTGTAAGGCCATGTCTTCCACATTTCAAGCGTCTCCGTCATAAAAACGCGTACCACAAAACAAAATACACTTCAGCAATCAATCAAAAAAACTTTGTTTGAATTATCTGCTGCATAGCCAAGGCCGAGTCCATAGCATCACGGGCATTTTCACTCCTCGCGCAAAGAGTGCCCGTGACTTCCATAGAAGAATCCAACAATCAGGATCATCCTGTCACGCTCTTCGCACACATTGCGGCACGATTCGAACAAATCGAACTGCACCACTGGACGGCCGTTGTGTTTGCATGGCTTGCCCGTTATGACGGGATCGGTCGATGCTATTTGGAAGACGAAGAGGAATCCCCGGCCCATGAGGTGCTTCACTGCATCACCGAACTGGAGCATGGGACTACAGACGACGAAGTAGCCCACGCGCTATCTCATCTTAAATTCCTTACTTGGCGTGTCCGCCATCCCGAAACCGCGGAGCGCTGGGATCCGCTCTCACTATCCCTCAGTAATTTCATCGGCGGGGACTTATCGCCCAATTGCTGGAAATGGGAAGGCGCTTTCCCGTCTTCATCCGTAATTGCCTCATGGCTCATCGAACAGTTCCCACAGCGCTGATGTCCGGTGATTGGCTGCTCATTGCCGCTGGAGCCTTGGGAGTAGGCGGCGTATGGGTCGTTTGGCGTATTTCCCGCCACACCGACCACGCGGCTCCCGACCATTCAACGCCATCCGGTAGCGATTCAAGGGCAGCCAACCATATTAAGGTTCTACCTGGCAAAGCCGTCCTGGATCAACTCAACCTTCAAGCCCTGGTCGACGGATGTCGTGACCGCATGGGATTCGACTACACCCTGTTCCATCAAGACTGTATGCCCGTTATCGAGCGGGCTGCGGAATGGACTCAACTGCTACCAGCCTCGGAATCACACCATCACGCGCAGCCCGGTGGTCTGATGACCCATATGATGGAGTCTGCAGCACACGCGCTACGCTTCCGGCAGGGCTATCTGCTTCCGGTCGGCGCCGCCCCCGAGGAAATCCCGGCTCGCAAGCATCGCTGGACTTACGCGGTGTTCCTTGCCGCGCTACTGCATGACATTGGAAGGCCTATGGCCGATATCAATGTCCAAGTTTTCCGATCGAGAAAACCCTCTGGCAAGTGGCAGCCTCTTGCGGGCTCGATGCTGGATCAGGGGTTGACGCATTACACGTTGAATTTCGAGATCACGCGGGATTACGATCTGCACAAGAAACTGCCCATCGTGCTGTTCCAGCGGCTCGTCCCTTCCCATGTTCTCGCTTGGCTTGCCGATGACGTACAGCTCATGGGCGATTTGACGAGCTACCTTTCGGGGGACGATCAAGACAAGGGTGTGCTGCGAGAAATCGTCACACGCGCCGACTCCGAGTCGGTCAAGAACAACCTGATGCAAGGACCGCGCACCCGCTTTGCTTCCGCCCGGTCGGTGCCACTGATCGAACGCCTGATGCAGGCCTTGCGCCTGATGCTGGAAGAAGGGCGACTGAGCCTGAATAGGGCGGGCTCCCATGGCTGGGTTTACGACGGAAAAATCTGGTTCGTGTCCAAACGGCTGGCCGACGAGGTACGCCAGTTCCTGACTGAACGCGAAAGCGGGGAGGGCATACCTGGCAAGGATAAGAACGATCGCCTTTTCGATACCTGGCAAGAGTACGGTGCCTTGATCCCCACCGGTGAGAACCGTGCTGTGTGGCAGGTCATGGTCAGTCTCGATGAAGGGTGGGAACAAAAGCTGACCGTACTGTGCTTCTCGCTCGACAAACTGTTCCAGTCCCCGGTTCTTTACCCGGAAATCATGAGAGGCAAGATCATTGCCGGAAAACAGGATGCCTCATACATCCAGCCGCTCGATTCGGAATCCGACCTAACTATTGGTTCCATGAGTGATTCTGGCGTTGAGCCAGCCACCAACCCATTAGAGGATCCAGCCAACCAGCTGTCGCTCGTCATACCGCAGCCAGATCCTACCCCCTCGCCGAACTCCGAAGAACAGCCGAAGCGAGCCAGCACGGCTCTCCCTCCTATTCGTCCGCCGGCACAGCCCAGAACGGCCGCTCTATCTGAACCTGGGGACGCGGCTGAGGACGCAGGCTTTCTCGATGAAGATGACGCCGCGATCAAACATTCACCAAAACCCAAGCCCCCTACTGCAGCAGCATTGAAGCCGATTGCACCTGCAGGGCAGACAGCGGCCAGGCCCAAGCCTGGCTCGAAAAAGAAGGAACCCTCTGGTGCAGCCATGCGGTTCATGCGCTGGGTTCAGGAAGGCCTCTCGGAAGGCAGCATGCCGTACAACCGCGCGGACGCAATGATTCACTTCGTTGACGAAGGAATGATGCTGGTTTCCCCTGTGATCTTTCGCAAGTTCGCCGAACTGTTCGGGGAGGAGGGCGATGGCACGCCATCGGATCGAGCGGGGAGCAAGCTGGGGACCGGCATCCAGCGCCAAGTTACCAATGCTGGCTGGAATCTGGTTACCGGAGAGAAGAAGAGCAACATCCAGCGTTACATGGTGATCGGCGCCGATGGCGAGGGCAAGAAACTGATCTCTGGCGTGGTCATACTGGATCCTGTTCGATTCGTGAATCCACTTCCGCCGAATAATCCCTGCATTGTCAGGTTCGACAAGCCCATCGAACACGTCTGACATGAGCTATCCCATCGAAAATCTGTTCAGGCCCGCGGTCGAATACGTGCCGGCCTTTGCTTCGTTGTCCGGTGCCATTCTCCTGATGAGTGCTCATGAGTGGTTTTTTCTGCCAAAGGAGCTGATCGTGACAGCCGCTGCCGGCATGGTCCTGCATGCCGGCGTGCGACTGAGACAGGGTATTCGGGTATCCAGATTTCAGCGCAACCTTACCCGACTGCCTAAATATGTAATTCCCACCAACGAAATTCCCGTATCGAAAAGCCGCCTTTTCCTCGGCCTTGGGTTCAAATGGGATCAACGCCATACCCAGCGCCTGGCGCTGGCGCGCGATCCCAAGAACCGTCGCTACATCACTCAATCCGGCCTGTATACCTGGGCGCGTCGCTTCGAATTCCGCCACGAAGGGCGCGGCGGCACCTCGGGCTGGATGGCGCGACAGACCAGGAAGGAAGCCTGGTGGAATCCGGTTACGCCATTGCCGCCTGTCGGCGGCGATCCGATCATTCACGGCCTTGATCCGGACGAAACGGAAATCAGCATGGATCTGGTCGAGCGGCCCGGACACATGGTTGTGCTGGGTACCACACGGGTTGGCAAATCACGCCTCGCCGAGGTGCTCATCACACAGGACATTCGGCGAGGCGACGTGGTGATCGTATTCGATCCCAAGGGCGATGCCGGTCTGATGACCCGCTGCTACATCGAGGCGGCCATGGCCGGGCGCGAGTTCTTCATGTTTCACTTGGGCTACCCCGACCAGTCTGCACGTTATAACCCGATTGGAAATTTTGCCCGAACCACCGAGGTCAGCACCCGTATCGCTGGTCAGCTCCCGGGCGAAGGACAGTCTGCCGCGTTCAAGGAATTTGTCTGGCGCTTCGTGAACGTGATCGCACGCGCGCGCACCACCCTCGGTTACCGTCCGGATTACCGCATGATTTATGAGGATGCGGTCAATATCGATGCCTTGGCGCTGGAATACTTACGCTTCTGGCTTGACCGGGAACAGCCTGGCTGGAATGAGGCGGTTGATGCCATCGAGATGGATAAGACCCAGATTCAGCAGGCAATGAAATCCGGGCGGACGATGGATGCCATGAAAATCCTGCTGTTCGTCCGCGAGAATAATTTGCATGACCCGATAGCGGACGGCCTGGCATCCATCCTGTCGAACGACCGCAGCTATTTCGAGAAACTGGTGTCCAGTCTCTATCCCTTGCTGGAAAAGCTCACCACCGGCAAAACCGCGCAGATACTGTCTCCGCAATACGACGACCCGACTGATCCAAGGCCGATCTTCGACTGGATGAGCGTCATCGAACGCGGCGCGGTGGTCTATGTCGGGCTCGATTCGCTCTCTGATTACGAAGTGGCTGGCGCAGTGGGCAACGCCATGTTCGCCGACCTGACCTCGATCGCTGGCCAAACCTACAAGTTCGAGCAGGGATACGGGCTGTCCACGGCCATCCCCAAGCGCAAACTGTCCATCCATGCGGACGAGTTCAACGAGCTGATCGGCGACGAATTCATTCCGCTTCTCAACAAGGCCGGCGGTGCGGGATTCCAAGTAGCGGTCTATACCCAGACCTGGGCCGACGTGGAAGCCCGCATTGGCAACAAGGCGAAGGCATCCCAGATTGGCGGCAACCTCAATACCCTGATCATGCTACGGGTCAAGAACAAGGAAACCGCCGAAATTCTCACCGACCAGCTCCCGGATGTGCAGCTGGTCACCTCGATTCAGGCCAGTGCTGCCACGGACAGTTCAGATGATCGTGAGGTGTTGTCGTTCACCACACGGAACGAAGACCGGATCAGCACCCAGGAAGCCCCCATGTTGTCGCCGGCTGATCTGGTGCAGTTACCCAAGGGGCAGGCTTTTGCGCTTATCGAAGGCGGCCAGCTCTACAAAATCAGACTCCCTCTGTTCGACCCCGACGAAGCGCACCCCATTCCTGCATCGTTGGAAGACATTGCCGCGAGCATGCGTCAGAAATACGACACGCACGGCACCGAGACGGAAAATCTGGTCGTTGAAGGGAAGGGCAGTGGCTTCTAGGAATTCCGGTCTCTATGACAGCAATGTGGCAGTCGCCTTTCTGTGGCCATTGAAATGGCTTTTTGGGACGCTCTTGCTATATGTCATGCTTGGGCTGATCGCCCTCACCGCTTCTTTCCTGTTTGCCAAATATCAATGGCTGGATCCTGTGCAAGCTGCCGACGTTTTGTTCCAGTCGGAAACCGCACGCGTCAAAGAGCTTGTAAGACCTGGAAGCCACGCCGCCGGCCTTTCCACGCTGACCGAGCTGACCCAGCAGTGGACTTACTGGCTTTTTTTCAAGGCAACATCACTTCATGAAGCCACCTATGCCTATTTCTCTGGGTATCAGGTCAACGAGGTTGATCGGATGTACCTCAGCCAGTTCGTTGCGCGCAATGCGCGGGAAATCTACCTGGCAATGAACGTGATTCAGGTCTACGGGATCAGGATTGGCTTCGTCCTGGCTGCGACCCCTTTGTTTTTCCTGTTGTATGTCTTGGCTGGCGTAGACGGCCTGACCGAGCGTTATATCCGCCGCGCGTGCGCAGGACGCGAATCGGCGGATCTTCACAAAATTGGGCGACTCGCGAAGTTGATGTTCTTCGCGTCCGGGGTCACGCTATATCTTTGCCTGCCGGTCGCAATGAGTCCGTTCTGGATCATTGCGCCGCTGGCGCTGGTTTTTACCGTGGCTACACGGGTTCAGTGGCAGTTTTACAAGAAGTATTTTTAAGTGAGAACCAGCTCCCAAACCCGCCACCTGTGCGAGATGGGTTTGGGTGGCGCCAGATGGGCGCTTACCATTTATTCCATTACAGGTATAATGCATACATGGCAACACAAGGAAAATCGCTCGTCTGGGTCGGAGGGTGCAAAAAAGACTTGATGGCCCTTCCTGCCGATGTGCGGAAGTTCTTCGGTCACGCCCTTGATTTCGCGCAGCGCGGTGACCAGCACGACGCGGCGAAGGTGATGAAGGGATTCGGCGGGGCCGGCGTCCTGGAAGTGGTCGAAAACGACATCGGCGGCACGTACCGCGCTGTCTATACCGTCAAGTTCGAGGATGCCGTGTTCGTCCTGCATTGCTTTCAGAAGAAGAGCAAGAGCGGGATCGCCACACCGAAAGAGGACATGGACATCATCCGCGCCAGGCCGAAGGTTGCCGAGGTGCTTGCAAAGGAGCTACGAAATGGCAAAACGAATCATTGATGGCATTGAGGTCGAAATGGGCTCGGGGAATGTCTTTGCCGATCTCGGTCTGCCCGACGCCGAAAAACTCAAAATCAAATCCGGTTTGGTGATTGAGATCACCAAAGCCGTGCGCAAACTCGGGCTCACCCAAGATGAGGCGGCTCGTCGCATGGGCATCACACAGCCGAAGGTGTCCGGAATGCTGCGCGGCGACTTTTCAAATCTGTCCGAACGCAAGTTGATGGACTGCTTGAATCGGTTGGGCTACGACATCGAAATCAAGGTGAAGCCTGCCGCCGAACCTCTTGGACATTTAGTGATTGCTGTCGCTTGACCGCTGTACTGATATCTCCAGTAAAGCCTGGGGTGCTTGCCGAATGATTTGATTTCGAGTTCGTATGTACGCGGAGATATTGACAAATTGAAAGAATTTAGGTTTGATGGAGGCCTAGTAGGGTCAGGGATGTGGCCAGACGAGTCTACTTGAGCAGCGCGGATGCCCCTTTGGGGCTTTATCAAGACCCGTTAATATGCACATAATGTATATTATGTAAAATGAACTTCCGGGATTGAAGTTAAATGTTCGCCTAGCCATTTATCACCAGGCGAACACGTTTCTCCAGTCAGGCCGCAGCAGCTTGAGCTTCAGCTTCAGCTTCAGCTTGCATGAGCTTGCCATTAATGGTGACCCGACCTTTAACCTCAATGGCGCGCACCAGTGAATCCAACACCGGACAGTGACTTTCTACTGTCTGCACAAGCTTCATCAGGGTTTCAGTATCGGCCTGAACCGCCCCGGGTTTTGAGGAGGCTCCTTTTCCCGAGAGAATGGAGCCATGATGAAGAAATCCAAGACGAACAAATATTCCCCTGAAGTACGTGAACGCGCGGTGCGCATGGTGCAGGAACACCGAGGCGAGTATTCC